>NZ_JACHZL010000007.1:0-466497 GCF_014193555.1 Rhizobium sp. BK275 | reverse complement strand
CGAGGGTCAATTGCAAATAGCATCGAGACATTCCAAAATCTCCAAAGGGAAGCCATTGTTTTTCTGGCATGTCGCGCTTGGAAATAGAATGTACCCGGCTACATACAAAGATCGCATAAGATAGATTATGGAACTAAAAGACGTACCCAAACCACTATTCAGCCGCCTGCATCTCCGGCTGCGGCCATCGCAGCAGCGCTTCCCGTCCAGCATCCGTCAAGCCATAGACGCCTCTGTCGAGCCGCTCG
Source organism: Rhizobium sp. BK275 (assembly GCF_014193555.1). Taxonomy (NCBI): domain Bacteria; kingdom Pseudomonadati; phylum Pseudomonadota; class Alphaproteobacteria; order Hyphomicrobiales; family Rhizobiaceae; genus Rhizobium; species Rhizobium sp. BK275. The sequence goes on along the minus strand of NZ_JACHZL010000007.1, from coordinate 466,249 downwards.
AACCAGCCGTAGACATTGGACTGCAGGATCTTGCCTGCCTCCGGCACGCCGGCCCTGATATCGCGCATGCGCAACGGTCCTGACGTCAGCGCTGCCGCACAGCCGAGCGCCTGCTGGCGATACGCGGTCATGACTGGCGCACGCGTGCTGCCGCCGAGCGCCGGATCGCCGCGCCGTTTCTGGTGCTCGCGCATAAGCCTCGAACGTCGCTTCGGATTGGTCCGCGGCATTGGCGATACGGAACCGACGATGATGCTGACGTCGCCGGCGTCGGAAATGCCGAGCATGCCGATGCCGAGCCTGCGGCAGAGATCGCGATAGCGCTTGTCGGCCTCGCGGCCTTTGCCCTTGGCTGAAATTCGGGCCGCGATCCAGACCTCGTCCGAGACGGCCGCACGGTCAACGGCCTGCAGGATCAATTCGAGATTGAAGCTCATCTTCAGTTCGCAGACCACGACCACAGGCGGATCATCATCGCTCAAGCCGACCAGATCGCAGCCGCCGACTTCGCCCTTGACGACGTAACCAGCCTTTTCGAGGAAGCCTTTGACGGGCAGATAAAGCGAAGTTTCCATGGGCCTGCAGATCGAAGAAACGAATCGTTCGATAATCTACATCGATCCGCTGATACGGGACACCGCATCGATGGCCATCAGCCGGATTACGCGTAATGACCGTGGATGGCCATCAACGCACCCGTTCGCAGGTTGACGGAAAACCCTCAAGACGCTAGCACGCTCGAAGCGTATTCCCGGGGGTAATTCAACATGGATATTTTCACAGCGGCCGGTTTGACGGCTCTGCTGCAGGTCATTGCTATCGACCTTGTTCTCGCCGGCGACAATGCCGTCGTCATCGGCCTTGCTGCTGCCGGCCTGGAAGCCGCGCAGCGCCGCAAGGCGATCCTTGTCGGCATTGTGGCGGCAACGGTGCTCCGCATCCTGTTCGCTTCTGTCGCAGTCTATCTTCTGGCGATTGTCGGCCTTCTGCTTGCCGGCGGCTTGCTGTTGCTCTGGGTCTGCTGGAAGATGTGGCGCGAGCTGCGTGCCGGCCACCGCGAAGACCATTCGGCCGAAGCCAGCGCACCAGCGCCGAGGAAGACCTTCTTCCAGGCTGCGACACAGATCGTCATCGCGGACGTTTCCATGTCGCTCGATAACGTGCTTGCCGTTGCCGGCGCCGCCCGCGAACATCCGAGCGTGCTGGTGCTAGGCCTCGGTCTTTCCATTGCGCTGATGGGCATCGCCGCGAACTTTATCGCCCGGCTGCTCAACAAACATCGCTGGATCGCCTATGTCGGCCTGCTGATCATCCTCTATGTCTCGCTGGACATGATCCATCGTGGATACGTCGAGATTGCGCCTTATATCGGCAGCTAAACCTCGACTTCGAAGCTCATCTGATCGAACGCCGGCACCACATGGTCCGGCGTTTGCGCCATGACCACGTCGTAGTCGAGCGGCGTGTGCATGTGCGTCAGGATCGCCCGCCTGGGCTTCAGCCGCTCGATCCAGTCCAGCGACTGTTCCAGCGAAAGATGGCTCGGATGGTAGACATATTGCAGAGCATCGATGATCAATATGTCGAGGTTCTGTAGCTTCTCCACCGTCTGTGGCGGGAAATCGCTGACATCGCTGCAATAGGCCACATCCCCGATACGGAAGCCAAGCGAATGGATCTCGCCGTGCTGTTGCAGAAGCGGCATGCAAGCGATCGTCCCGCCCCGCCCGTGGATTTCGACGGGCTTTTCCAGATCCTCGATCACGATCGGCAGTGCAATCGGCGGATAGTTGCTGCCCGGCGGCGTCTCCAGGCAATAGCCGAAGGCCTCCCGCAGTCTGTCCATGGTGAACGGCTCGGCAAAGATCGGCACGCGCCGGCGGGTGTTGTGGAAATAACCGCGCAGATCGTCGATGCCGTGAATATGGTCGGCATGCGGATGGGTGTAGAGGACCGCATCTATATGGCCGACCCCTGCCCTGATCATCTGTTCGCGGAAATCCGGGCCGGTATCGACCACGACCGCCGTCTCAGCACCATCAGCGGCGAACTGCTGGATCATGAAGGATGCGCGCGTCCGGCGGTTCTTCGGATTGGCTGGATTGCAAGCGCCCCAGTCACCGGTGATGCGCGGCACGCCGGGCGACGACGAACAGCCGAGAATGGTGAACCGCTGCCGCCGTGACACGCCGCTAGATCCTCGGCATCTTCGAAAACAGCCGGAAAGCGTTATCTGTGGTGATCCGAGCCATATCCTCGTAAGGAAGGCCGATCGTATCGGCCAATACTTCGGCCGTATTCACCACGTAGGACGGCTCGTTGCGCTTGCCGCGCCAGCGCTTCGGCGCCAGATAGGGCGCATCGGTTTCGACGAGCAGCCGCTCATGCGGAATGGTCTTGGCGATTTCGCGCAGCTCTTCCGATTTCGGGAAGGTCAGGATGCCCGAAAAGGAAATATAGCCACCGAGTTCCACACCGGTCTTTGCAAGCTCGGGACCGGCCGAGAAGCAATGCAGAATGAAGGGAAAGGCCCCCTTCCCCGTTTCCTCGGTCAGGATCGCAGCCATGTCGGCATCGGCGCTGCGGCTGTGGATGACGAGCGGAAGCTGCGTCTCCCGAGCGGCTGCAATATGGCGCCGAAAGCCGGTCCGCTGGTCCTCAGGCTTCTGCGTGTCGTAGAAATAGTCGAGACCCGCCTCACCGATCGCCACGACCTTCTGATGGGCATTGGCAAGGCGAACCAAGTCTTCCGTCTGGATATCCAGCTCGTCACCCGCATTGTTGGGATGCGTGCCGACCGAGCAGAAGACGGAAGGATATGTCTCGGTGATAGCGAGCAGCCCGTCGAGCTTGCGCACGCGGGTGCAGATCGTCACCATCTGCGCAACGCCGACCGCATGGGCGCGTGCCACGATCTCGTCGCGCTCCGCTTCGAAATCGGCAAAGTCCAGATGGCAATGCGTATCGATCAACACAGCTTTAAGCCTCCGGAGCCACGTAGCGCGGGAAGACCGGCTTCGGTGTTTCCAGCGGCGTTCCCGGCACCAGACGGCCGGCTTCGCCGAGCGCTGCGAAGTCTCTGCTGTCAGCAGGCGCAACGACGAGATCGAGCAGCTTGCCAGCCGATTCCGGCACGAAAGGCTGCAGCAGAATGGCGATCTGGCGCACGACTTCGGCCGTTACATAGAGCACGGTGCCCATGCGCGCCGGATCGGTCTTCTTCAGCGCCCAGGGCTCCTGGCCGGCGAAATAGCGGTCGGTTTCGGAGACGACGGCAATGATCGATGCTAGTGCGCGGTGGATGAGCTGCTTGCCCATGTCCTCGCGCGTCGAGGCATGCAACGCGTCGGCCTGCGCCAGCATCGCCTTGTCCTCATCCGTCAGCGGTCCGCATTCCGGGATCTTGCCGTCGCAGTTCTTGACGATCATCGACAGTGAGCGGCTGGCAAGGTTGCCTATGCCGTTGGCGAGGTCGGAATTGATGCGCGTGCCGATCGCCTCTTCGCTGTAGCTGCCGTCCTGGCCAAAGGAGACTTCGCGCAGGAAGAAGTAGCGCACCTGATCCAGGCCGAAATGGTTCACCAGATTGACGGGATCGACGACATTGCCGAGCGACTTCGACATCTTCTCGCCCTTGTTGAGCAGGAAGCCATGGGCAAAGACGCGCTTCGGCAGCGGCAGCTTCGCCGACATCAGGAAGGCCGGCCAGTAGACGGCATGGAAGCGAATGATGTCCTTGCCGATGATATGCACATCGGCCGGCCAGTATTTCGCCCGCGGTCCGTTGCGGTCTTCGATATAGCCGGTCGCGGTGATGTAGTTCGTCAGCGCGTCGACCCAGACATACATGACATGCGAGGGGTCGTTCGGCACCTTGATGCCCCAGTCGAAGGTCGTACGCGAAATCGACAGGTCCTTGAGGCCGGATTTGACGAAGGAGATCACCTCGTTGCGGCGCTCGGCCGGGCCGATGAAATCGGGGTTCTCCTCATAGTGCTTCAGCAGCCGGTCTTGGTATTCGGAGAGCTTGAAGAAGTAGCTTGCCTCTTCCACCCATTCGACCGGCGTGCCCTGCGGCCCGTAGCGCACGCCGTCGGCGCGCAGCTCGGTTTCGTTTTCCTGGTAATAGGCTTCGTCGCGCACGGAGTACCATCCGGCATAGGAATCCTTGTAGACGTCGCCATTCTCGGCCATCAGGTTCCAGATGTTCCGCGAGGTCTCATGGTGACGCTCCTGCGTGGTGCGGATGAAGTCGTCGTTCGAAGCGTTCAGCAGCTTCGCCATCGCCTGGAATTCACCGGAATTGCGGTCGGCAAGCGCCTGCGCCGTGATGCCTTCGGCGCGCGCCGTCTGCTGCATCTTCTGGCCGTGTTCGTCCGTCCCCGTCAGAAAGAAGACATCCTTGCCGTCGAGGCGCTGGTAGCGCGCCATGGCATCGGTCGCGATCAGTTCATAGGCATGGCCGATATGCGGCTTGCCGTTGGGGTAGGAGATCGCGGTCGTGATGTAGAAGGGGGTCTTGTCTGTCATGGCGGCCAATTCCGGCTTACTCTATAAAAATCGTCAGCCGCTATTAGCGCATGTCTCGCACAAGCGAAACATCAAGTTTCGCAGCCGCCTACGATTTCAAAGACGCGCGGTGGCGAGCTTGACTCGCGTTCTGGCGCAATCTACCCCTTCTCCCACAAGAGGGCGGGACGGAAGCAAAGTGCCATTTTTCATCGATCGGAATAGTCATGGCCGCGCGCCCTCAGAGGCGCGCATTTGACGTTCGAGCCTCTCTATTCTCTGTCCGGTCTCGTAGTGGGAGCGCTGGTCGGCATCACCGGCGTCGGCGGCGGATCGCTGATGACGCCCCTGCTCGTGCTCCTCTTCGGCGTCCATCCGGCGACGGCCGTCGGAACCGATCTTCTCTATGCTGCCATTACCAAGACGGCCGGCACTGCCGTCCACGGCATGCATGGGCGCGTCAACTGGAAGATCGTCGGCAGTCTTGCAGCCGGCAGCGTTCCGGCCGCGCTTCTGATGCTCTGGCTGATGGCCGGTGTCGATCGCAAGAGCATCGGCGTGACCAGCACCATCACCACGGCACTTGGCTGGCTTCTGGTCATGACCGCGATCATGCTCGTATTCCGCAGCCAGATTCTCGGATTCGCCCGCCGCGCCATCGGCGATCGCATGCCTCCCAAGCCGGCAACAGTCGCAGTCTTTACCATTGTTCTGGGTTTTGTGCTCGGCGTGCTCGTCACCCTGACCTCCGTCGGCGCCGGCGCCCTCGGCGTCACGATCCTGCTCATCCTCTATCCGCGGCTCGATGTGCGTGAGATCGTCGGCTCCGACATCGTCCATGCGGTGCCTCTGACGCTGATCGGTGGCATGGGATACTGGATCATCGGAGAGATCGACTGGGCGATGCTGCTTGCCCTGCTTGCAGGCTCCATTCCCGGCATCATCGCCGGCAGCCTTCTTGCGCCGAAACTGCACGAGCGGACCATCCGTATCGTGCTGGCCGTCACGCTTGCGATCGTCGCCTGGAAGTTGCTGGCCGGCTGACCAGGGCAATTCCAACAAGAGTTTGCAGCGGTTTGGGGTCCGGAATTGCATAAAAATAAAGAGGTTGAACGTGCTTGGTGCGTCCGAATGGACACAGGACGCTCTACGGGCGGGGCTGCTTGATGTCGGAAAGAACTTCCATGATCGTCTGCTTGCGATCGAGATTATAGGCGTCGGACACGGTCAGCTTCTCGGTGATGTCGGAATAGAGCCGAGCCAGGCGTTCGGCCGCTGCAATTCGTCCCTCGCCTGCCGCAATGCGCGCGCGGTTCATCACATCATCACCCACATGGCTCACGAAGAAATCGAAGATAGTGTCGCTTTCCTTGCCCGAAAGCGCATCCGCAAGCCGGTGCATGGCCTTGCGCGCCGCAGGCCCTTCGGAGAACAGAACCGCGTTATAGGCTTCGATAATATCCCCGCCGCCATAGTTCAGCAATTTTAGCGCCTCGCCCACGCTGCCCTTTGCAGCAGAGAGCAGAGCCTGCCCCTCCCCCTGAATACCGAGATGGGCAAGTGCGGAAATCAGCGCTTCATCGTCGAGCGGCGCAAGCTTCAGCGGCAGGCAGCGCGAGCGGATCGTCGGCAGCAGCTTTCCCGGCGCATGCGACAGAACAAGGAACATCGCCCGCTTCGGCGGCTCTTCGAGGATCTTCAGGATGGCGTTTGCAGCGTTCCGGTTCATATCGTCGGCGGGGTCGATGATGACGATACGCCAGTTGCCGGTGCCCGAGGTCTGCGAGAAGAACTTGCCGGCCCGGCGCACCTCGTCGACGGTGATCGCCGATTTCACCTTCCCGGTCTTCTCATCGACCGGCCGCGACAGATGCAGGAGATTGTGCGACGCGCCCGCGGTAATCTGCCGGCTGACCGCTGAGTTGAGATCCGGATCGCCAATCCGCAGCGGCGCGCTCGCCGGATCGGGATGCGACAGCACATGGTTGGCGAAGCGGAAGGCGAGCGTCGCCTTGCCGATGCCCTCGGGTCCTTCGATCAGGATCGCATGATGTCCCTTGCCGGAGCGATAGAACTGCGCCAGGAAATCCTCGGCCTCTTCATGGCCGAAGAGCTTCGTGTTCTCGGCCGGCCATATGGCGCCGTCAAGAAGTCCGGGCCTGTCGTCACTCATGATGCGCGGCTTCCGGCATCCGTTGCCCTTCGGCGGCAGGTCTCAGCAGCTGTCTGACGATTGTGAGGATCTCGGAAGCGATTGCCTCCTCGGGCAGCGTGGCGTTGACGACATGGCAGCGCTCCGGCTCGCGCGCGGCGATATCGAGATAGGCTTCGCGTCGCTTCTCATGCGTTTCGAGCGTTTCCTTCTCGAAACGGTCAGGACCACCGGCGTTTCGCTTGATAACGCGCTCAAGCCCCAGCTTGGCGGGAATATCGAGGATCAGCGTACAGTCGGGCATGACACCGTTGATGGCGATGCGCTGCAGCGTCTCGATGAATTCCGCCTCCAGATTGCCGGTGACACCCTGATAGACGCGTGAGGAATCCATGAAGCGGTCGCAAAGCACGATCTTGCCCTTGTAAAGCGCCGGCCGGATGACCTCTTCCACGTGGTCGTTACGGGCCGCAGCAAAGAGGATCGCCTCCATACGGGTGCCGAAGGCTTCCGCAGCGCCTGAAAGCAGCACGTGGCGCACCGCTTCGGCTCCCGGTGAGCCGCCGGGTTCCCGGGTCAGCAACACGTCATGGCCTTCGGCCTTCAGGGCTTCGGCAAGGCGGCGGATCTGCGTGGACTTCCCAGCGCCCTCTCCGCCTTCAAACGTAACGAACAATCCCGTACCGGACGACAATGACACTTTCCCGCATTCTGAGCGCCGCGCTCTTCCTCTATCTATCCGAAGATAGTGCGGAACGAAACCTTTTGCCGCGGCGACATATTCACCTTTCCCGGCAAATTGCGGGAGAATTCGCCCGCAACACGGGTTTCAGCTCTGCTCGGAGGTGTCCCAGAGCCAGGAGAAGAACAGCGATTCGCCAAGCTCGAGGAGCGCGTCTATCGCCCGGCTGCTGAGTGATCCCACCTCGACGGATTGCACCGTATAGAGCGGCACCTCACGCAGCATCCTGTTGCCGGAAACGATGCGAAGCGTGCCGACCTCCGTATCGGCCTTCACAGGCGCCATCAACGGCCAGCGATAGACGATGCGGGCCGCAAGCCGGTCCGGATTGTTGATAGGAACATAGACGCTGACCGGGGCCTTGGCGACGAGATCGACCGTGCGCGCCGTGCCGCCATAGACGCTTGCAGCACCGATCACTTCCTTGTCGGCAAAGACCTGGTGGCTCTCGAAGGCCGTCAGCCCCCATTCCAGCACCCGCTTGGCTTCTTCCGTGCGCTCCTTGTCGGAGGCGATGCCCGCAAGTGCCACGAAGAGCCGCCGTCCGTCGCGCTGCACCGAGGCGACGATCGAATAGCCCTCGCCTTCCGTAAAGCCCGTCGCCAGCCCGTCAGCGCCGAGATCCATGCCGAGCAGCGGATTGCGGTTACGCTGGAAGATCTTGTTCCACTCGAAATCCGGCTGGGCGAAATAGGGATAGAGATTGGGATAGGAAGCCTGCAGGTCGACGGCGAGCGTCACCAATTCCCTGGCTGTCACCTTGCTCTTGCCGTCGGGAATCCCGGTGGAATTGCCGAAGATGGCTTTTTCCATGCCGAGATCGCGGGCGCGCCGGGTCATCGATGCCGCAAACTGGTCCTCGCTGCCGGCCATGCCCTCGGCGAGGATAATGCAGCCGTCATTGGCGCCCTGGATCGCAACGCCCTTGATCAGATCTTCGACACGGACCTTCGATTTCAGCGCCGCAAACATCGTGGCCGCCCGCGAAGGCGCGCCGCCCGTGCGCCAGGCATATTCGGAGACGGGGTATTCGGTATCGAGCGAAATCTGACCCTTGCTGACGGCACTGAAAACGAGGTCCATCGTCATCAGCTTGGCAAGCGAAGCGGGCGCGAAGACCTGGTTCTCGTTCTTGGCGAGAAGCACCGTTCCGGTCGAAGCTTCGATCATATAGGCCTGAGCGGCCTTGGTGACGAATCCGGCCTCGGTGCCTTCTGCGGCAACGGCTGCGGACGCAGGCAAAAGCAGGCATGCAAGGAGGCGAAGCAGCGGCTTCAACATCGCTAATCCCATTGATCGTGCGGGTTGTTTCAGGAGGGTAAAGCGAGCCGGAAGCCGATGCAATTACACTTTCTTGTGCGTTTTTATCGCGCCTTTGCAGCGCCGCCATTCTGTCGCTTGAAGGACGCGAGGATCGATTCCTGCGTCAGCCCGTCATTGCGCACCATCACGGCGTCGAAGGCGAGCGGAACGTTCACGACGACTGCCTCCTGATAGTTCATGGCAAGCGACGTGCCCTTTGACCAGCCATTCGGGCGCTCATAGGGAATGGGACCGATATCCGGCAGAACCACCATCTGCTGCATCGCCTGTCCGCCATTGGCGAAGGCTGGCGGCGTCAGGAAATGACCGCCTGCCGGCGCCTGCATCGGCACGGGGGCCAGTTGCGGAGCCGGAGCTGCATTATACTTGGCGCTCTGTGTAGAGCCCGGATACTTGGCGCCCGGATATTTGGCGCTCGGCGTGGAGCCTGCATAGGCTGTCGAGGAGAATGGTACCGGTACGCTGGCAGGCGAAGGACTGGAATAGTCGCCAAGGCTCTGCAACTGGTCGCCGGTGATCTTCTTGCTGTTGGAGGCAACCATCACGCCTGTCGCGATCTGGCCCCCGCCCGGATAGACGCCCGGAATACGGCTACCCTTCGGAACATAGGATGCCATTAGATATGGCATATCGTGGCCGTCGAGCGGCGCTCTCCCGACATACTGCACGCGAACATTGCCTGTGCCGCTGTGCTGCAGGTCGAGCATGGACGCCGTCTTGTTGGAAAGGTCGATGATGCGGCCTTCATGGTACGGGCCGCGGTCGTTGACGCGCACGATCACAGACGAACCGTTTTCCGTATTGGTCACACGTGCGTAGCTCGGCAGCGGAAAGGTCGGATGCGCGGCGGAAAGATGCATCTGGTCGTAGACTTCGCCATTCGCCGTCAGGCGTCCGTGGAAAGCAGACCCATACCAGGAAGCGATACCCACCTTGTTATAGGAGTAATCCTCCTTGGGGTAGTACATCTTGCCCTTCACCACATAGGGGTTGCCCACCATATAGCGGCCGCCGCCCTTCGGGATATTGCTGCCGTTGGCAACGCGCGGGCTGGCTTTGACGCCATATTCGCTTTCGGAGAAATATTCCTTGCCGTGGGATTTTTTCTTGGGAACCGCCTGTGTCGTGCCGCAGGCCGCCACTGTTGCGCACATGGCCGATATTGCCAGCCACCGTGCCGTCGCTGCGAAAGACGCCGCCCCGTAATTTAGTTTCATATGCCCCACGCCACTCAAGACCGTTTTATGGTTAAGGAACTCACTCGTGAATGAGTTGGAGCTGCCTTATTCCCCGCCTGCCTAACGAGACTTTAATCTTGTGGATATCGTGGCGAATTTGCGAACGATTTCGTGACGATAGGCCAAATTCTAATAGTTATGGTTAATGTTTGGTTGAATTTAACCTGTGCGGGAATGGAATAGTGGCATTTACCCCCCGCATCGGATGGTTTCGCTTCGTGACAGAACCGTTCCGGGTGGAGCTGTCACCCGCCCCGCAATGGGGCATTTCTTCCTGATTGCTGCTCGATATGCCAGAGTAAGTTGACGCTGAAGTTCGAACCGCTATAAAGCCTGCCAAACCGCGATTTGGTTGTCGACGGAAGCAGTCTTCGTCAAGAACGATTTCTTTCCGGCAAAGACCAGCCAGATCAGTTGGATGGAAGAGTGTCCGAGTGGTTTAAGGAACCGGTCTTGAAAACCGGCGTGCGGGAAACCGTACCGTGGGTTCGAATCCCACCTCTTCCGCCATCTCCGTCGTGTCCGCCACGGCGCGATATCCTGCGATGTAGCTGCCCGGTCACCGACTCTAGCCGCCTGGTCGCCGCCAGGGGCTTGGCAAAAGCTGATATATCTTCGGCCTTACGCATCCGGCATGATCTCCGTCTCTTCTGTGAACCGACTCAAGCAGATATCGGTGGAATGTCGTCACGCCTGCGGGCCATCGCCTTTATACTGCAATTTGCCGAGCAGTTTCTGGAGAGCCGTGCGTAATTCCTCAAGAGCGCCCTCGCCGAGAAGTTGTGCCCAAACTTCCTCGACGCGCTTGCCAGTCGCCATGGCGAGCGGACGTATTTTGTTCCCGCGTTCAGTGAGGAAAACCAGCCGCGCGCGCTTGTCGCTCGGATGCGGCCGCCGCTCGACGTAACCAAGCTTTTCCAGCTCTTCCACAGCTTGCGCCATGGATTGTTTGCGCACGCCTGCCTTTACTGTGAGTTCGGATACCTGAATCCCTTCGGGCGGCACGAAGCTGAAGACATTTGCGTGATGCGGCCGGATGTCGCCAAAGCCGGATTGATCCAGCGCCTCGTCTACCGCCGACGAAAAATGCTGGTGCGCGATCCGTAGCAAAACACCCAAGGACTGAGGGATGGAATTTTCCGACATATTGACAGGTTCCTGTCTATCTTGATTATATAGACAGGCACCTTACTAAATTCGCCGCAAGGGATAAAGCCATGCCTTCACTGCCGATTCTCGAATCTACGATATTCCACCGCGAATCCGGGACCGGAACCCCCTTCGTGTTCCTCCACGGCAATCCCACCTCGTCGCATGTCTGGCGGAATGTCATTGCGAACATCGGATCGCCCGCTCGCAGCCTTGCTCCCGATCTCATCGGCATGGGCCAATCCGGCAAACCCGACATCGCCTACCGCTTTGCGGACCATGCGCGATATCTCGATGCCTGGTTCGACGAGCTGGCCCTCGATCAAGTCGTGCTGATCGGCCACGATTGGGGCGGCGGGCTCGCCATGGATTGGGCCGCACGTCATCCCGGCCGCGTCCGTGGCCTCGTTGTCATGGAAACAATCCTGCGGCCAATGACGTGGGATGATTTTCCGGGAGGGCAGCGCACAAGATATGAGACCTTGCGCGCACCCGGAAGCGGCGAAGCCAAAATCCTCGACGAGAATTTCTTCATTGAGCAGGCGCTCAAGGTCACCGTGCAATCGGGCCTGAGCCAGGAAGAACACGACATCTACCGGCAACCCTATCCGACTCGCGAGAGCAGGCGTCCACTGCTTGCCTGGCCGAGAGAAATGCCGATCGAGGGTCAGCCCGCCGATACGGTCAAGCGCATCGAAGACTATAATGCCTGGCTCAGCTTGTCGCCGGATATCCCGAAATTGCTGCTGACTTTCGAAGGTTCAGAGGAGACCCTTATGATCGGGCCGAAAATGATCGGTTGGGCACGGGAGAACATGTCGTCTCTCGAGATAAAGTCCTGCGGACCGGCCGCTCATGTCTGCCCGGAAGATCAGCCCCAGGCGATTGCGGAAGCCATAGCATCTTGGGCCGACCGTCTTAGGCTTCGGTGACAGGCCCTGATGCGGCCATCCCATTCGCGATGCCAACCGTAGATCAGGAGCGCTCGCCAGATAGATATCGCGTATGGCAAAATATGAACATGTCTGCTCAGGCCCCATCCCAGAGCGAGCATTTTGGAGGGATTTAGAGGGGTATGCCGCAGACATAATTCTCATGTTCATCCGGGCATGGCCCGCCATTGTCATTATAAGTTACCGTTTTCACTTGATGTTATTCTTAGTCTCGGGCCTTGATATACGGTGATGCACAAGGACGAAATGGTTGCCATCCAGGCGAGCTTTCTGTGGCCTTTTGTGTCTGCAAAAATGATTTAATCCCGACATTCCAATTGCTTTACCTCGGTTCAGGGTCCACTTCGCGCCTAGCCCTTTTGGATGAATTGCGAATCGGCAGCTACGCCACGAAAGTGGGTATGCGGCGGTAGTAGGATTACTATGACCGAACCCGATGCGGGGGCTCGCCGAGTATTGAGTGGGAGCCCTCATTTGATTCCCTTCCGCCTTGATGTCGAACCGCTCCTTCGCTCCCGGCACGAGCACCACGTCGATCAACCATCGCCAATCTGGTAGCCCTACATCCAAAGAGTATTGGCTCTCATGACAATGCATGACGTGCTGGTCCTCGAATCCTGTTTCGTCATATTCCCATTTTTGGGATAGCTTTTACCAGCGATAACAGGCGCCGGACTGCGGTCTGAGAGGCCAAAATTCGATCGGAGAGGCCGCCTCACCGCAGTCGGACGATGAGAGGGGAGTTGCATGGTAGAGATACTGGACCTCGACTGCGTCGTCGTCGGTGGAGGCGTCGTGGGGCTTGCGGTGGCGCGCCAACTTGCCATGTCTGGCCGGGAGGTGGTTCTTCTCGAAGCGGAGCCAATGACCGGCAGCGTCACGTCGGCCCGCAACAGCGAGGTCATCCATGCCGGGCTCTACTATGCCACCGGCAGTTTGAAGGCAGAGCTGTGCGTCGCCGGAAAACACAAGCTCTACGACTATTGCCGGGAGCGAAACGTCCCGCATAAGGCTTGTGGCAAACTCGTCGTCGCCTCGAGCGAGGAGGAGCTAGGCTACCTCGAAAAGCTGTCCAGCCAGGCTCATGCAAATGGAGTGGAGGACTGCTATCTGATCGATGCAGCGGAACTCTTCCGCAGGGAACCCCGGATCAGAGGCTTTGCGGCGCTTGTCTCGCCATCGACCGGCATCATCGATAGTCACAGCCTGATGCAGGCATACATCACGGATATAGAGTCCAATGGCGGAGCCATCGTCTGCAATTCGCCCGTCATCGAAGGCGAATTGGCTGCGGATAAAATTCGCTTGTCGGTCGGCGGTCGCGATCCGGTCAGAATTGAAGCGCGCCTCGTGGTGAATGCGGCTGGTCTGAATGCCTGGACGCTTTCTGAAAGGTTGCTGGGCCTGGACGCAAGCACCATCCCGCCACGTCATTACGCCAAGGGATGCTATTTCGCGCTGACAGGCCGCGCGCCCGCAAAGCAGCTGATTTATCCGGTTCCCGAACCCGGCGGTCTCGGTGTGCACCTGACGCTCGATCTCGCGGGCCAGGCCCGCTTCGGTCCGGACGTCGAGTGGGTCGAGGCAATCGACTATGATGTGGATCCGCGCCGCGCGGATAAATTCTATTCCGCAATCCGCCGCTATTGGCCCGATCTGGTGGACGGTGCGCTGCAGCCCGCCTATTCGGGCATCCGTCCGAAAATCGCCGGCCCGGCTGCGGGTGGCGGTGACTTCGTGATCCAGGGGCCGGAGAAAACCGGTCACCCCGCCTATATAGCGCTCTATGGAATTGAAAGTCCCGGCCTGACCGCCTCGCTGGCCATCGGGCAGAAGGTGGCGCGACTTGCCGGTGAGACAAAGCGCTTTGCAGAACCCGCCTGATCGGCAGCCACTCAGCCATCCGGTATAGTTGTCTCAGTAGGCCGCGCGCTTCCTTCGGCCGAGCTCACCATGGCACTCCCAGGCAAGCGAGCGCAATGCCTGCCAGCGGCCTCGCTTCTACTGTTTCGGAATTCATGCAAATCTTATCGTACCCGACTTTGCGATAGAAGTCTCCATCGCGAGCCTGGTTCCAAATGAGCTAATATTAGTTGTAGTGCATGTTGCGTCGCGACAATTTTACTTAAATTTCACGCTGAACTGCTTATTAATAGGCGACTTGTGCAGTTGAGGCGATGAACTGTGCTTGCTTCCGATCAAGGGAGGATTTGATGTTCACGAAGAGTTTGCTGATGCCGGCAGGTTTCGTCGCGCTGGCCTTTTCCGGACCGATGTTTCAGATCGCGGCTCACGCATTTTCCACGCCGGTGACATTGCTTCGTCCCTGACAGCGCTAAGCCGCTGCCACGGCGGAACTTTTTTCGATTGTGCGCGTTTTATCTCACGTTTTGCCTAGGAGGGGAGATTGCCATGGAAAACGAAAGTGTAGGTTGGATTGCAGCTATCATTATCGGCGGCTTCGCCGGATGGCTGGCGGAGAAGTTCATGAACAGCAATATGGGCGTGTTCATGAACATATTGCTCGGTATCATAGGCGCGATCGTCGCCAACTGGATTCTCGGTATCCTTCACATCCAGCCACTCGGCGGCTGGCTCGGATATCTGATCACGGGCTTTGTCGGCGCATGCATTCTGATTGCGATCGGACGCGTCATCCGCCGCTGACCTGACACGGAAAAGACTGAAGGCCGGACGTCAGGCGTCCGGCTTTTTTTCGTCTATCGACGGCTGAGGAGACCGAAGAGATAGGCGACGCCTGCCGTAATGGCGATTGCGGTCAGCGGCTCTTCACGCACCTTGTCGCGGACACGTTCGGTCATGACGGAGGCTTCGTCGGCCACCGCGGTCTTTGCGCCCTGCCCCAATGCGATCACGCTCTCCGAAAGGCGGGCCAGATCCTCGCGTAACGCAGCAACCTGCGCGGACAGATCGTCGGCGGCAACTTCGGCCTTGACGCGCGCAGCGGTGGATTCGGCGGAAGCGGTTTTCAGTTCGGCCATGGTCTGCTCCTGTTTGATGGAATGCGGCTTCAACGAAATGAAGACTGGAAAGGTTCCGCAGCGGTACATCTTTTGTCGCTCGCCGCGGGTTGGCGAAAGCGGGTGCAAGCGCCGCAAGCTTTTCGTGCGACAAGCCTTCATTTCCTCGCAGCTTTGTTTTATGGAACGACGAATGTCTGCCCTTCTGGGCCAATGATAATGCGAGGTTTGCGTTTCCATGTTCCATCTTCTGAGAAGAGCTGCTCAGACCTGGGTTGCCAAGCTGCTCCTGCTCCTGCTCGTCGCGTCCTTCGGCATCTGGGGCGTGTCGCGTGAACTGATAAGCGGCGGCAACAGCACGACGGTGGTCACCGTCGGCGACCAGCATGTGGACGTCAATGAATTCCGCCTCGCCTACCAGCGCCAGGTTGCCCAACTCGGGCAGCAATACGGTGTGCGCCTGACGCCGGAGCAGGCCCGTGCTTTCGGCGTTGAAGAGCAGGTGCTTGCCCAGCTCGTGGCAGGTGCCTCGCTGGACCAGCTTGCCGATGACATGGGCCTCGGCCTTTCCGAAGACCGCCTTGCCCAGCTGATCGGTGACGATCCGGCTTTCAAGGCGCTCAACGGCCAGTTCGACCGCTCGCTTTTCACCTCTCGTCTGCGCAATGCCGGCATCCGGGAAGACGACTATATCAAGGATCGCAGCAAGCAGGCTATCCGCAGCCAGATCATCGAAGCCGTCTCCAACGGCTTCCAGGCGCCTGCGACTCTCGTCAACGCGCTGAAACTCTACGGCAACGAGAGCCGCAGCGTCGATTACCTGCTGCTCACCAACGCCAATATCGAACCGATCAAGGCGCCGGCCGATGACGTGCTCGCCAAGTGGTTCGAAGACGTCAAGCAGCGCTATCGCGCGCCGGAATATCGCAAGATCGCCTATCTGAAGCTTCAGCCTGATGATATCGCCGATCCCAACACGGTCACCGACGATCAGATCAAGGAAGCCTTCGACAAGGCCAAGGCTGCCTACACGACGCCGGAAAGCCGCACGCTGGAGCAGCTCACCTTCGCCAGCAAGGATCTCGCCAATGCGGCTGAAACCGCGCTGAAGAGCGGCACGAGCTTCGATCAGCTTGTCACCGACCAGGGCAAGACTGCAAGCGATGTGCTGCTGGGCGAATTCGCCAAGGACAAGGTTCCGGACCAGGCCGTGGCCGAAGCCGCTTTCGCGGTGAAGACCGATGGCGGCACCACACCTGTCGTCGACGGCACCTTTGGTCCTGTCATCCTGCGTGTGACCAATATCAAGCCGGAGACCACCAAGAGCTTCGATGAGGTCAAGGAAGAGCTCCGCAAACAGCTTTCGGTTGCCAACGCCTCGCAGGAGGTCATCAACGTTCACGACCGCATCGAGGATATGCGCGCAGGCGGTACGTCTCTCGAAGAGATCGCCAACCAGCTCAAGCTGAAGGCTGTCGTCATTGACGCTATCGATATGACGGGTGCAGACAAGGACGGCAATCCGGTCAAGGATATTCCGGCCCAGCAGCAGCTTCTGCCGGAAGCCTTCAAGACCGATGTCGGCGCCGATGCGGTCGCCATTTCCGTCGGCAATGACGGCTATGTCTGGTTCGACGTGCGCGACGTCATGCCGGAACGTGACCGCCCGCTTGCCGAAGTGCGTGACAAGGCCGTTCAGGACTGGACCGCCGAGCAGCAGAAGGCCGAACTTGCCAAAAAGGCCGGCGAACTGAAGGCCGAGGCGCAGAAGGGCACTGCACTTGCCGATATCGCCACCCCACTTGGTATCGCCGTCGAAAGCAAGAGCGGCTTTACCCGCTCGACCGACGATCCGGTTCTCGGCCGCGCCGGCATCAACGCCGCCTTCTCCGGTCCTGTAGATACTGTCGCAACGGCTGTCGGCGCCGATCCGAGCACGCAGATCCTGCTGAAGGTGACTGACGTCAACGAAGAGCCGACGACCGATGCTTTGAACAACCGCGACCAGCAGATCGCCACCATCGCAAATCAGGCTGGTGACGACATTCTCGATCAGATGGTCAACCTGTTGCAGAGCCAGTATGGTACAGAGGTCAACCGGCCCCTCGCCGAACAGGCAACCGTCCGCTAGGGAGAAGCGACGCATGACCGATCTGAAGCCGCTTCTGGCCAAGGCAGCAAGCCGCGAGCCCCTGACCCGTGACGAGGCCCGTCAGGCCTTCGATATCCTGATGTCCGGTCAGGCAACGCCTTCGCAGATCGGCGGCTTCCTGATGGCGCTCCGCGTCCGCGGCGAGACGGTCGACGAGATCGTCGGCGCCGTCACCACGATGCGCTCCAAGATGCTGCGGGTGAAAGCACCCGCCGACGCGATCGATATCGTCGGCACCGGCGGCGATGCCAGCGGTACCTACAACATCTCGACGCTGGCGGCGCTCATCGTCGCCGGCGCCGGCGTTCCGGTCGCCAAGCATGGTAATAGGGCGTTGAGCTCGAAATCTGGTGCCGCCGACAGTCTTGCGGCGCTTGGCGTCAATCTCGAGGTCACCCCGGAGATGATCTCCCGCTGCATCGCCGAAGCCGGTGTCGGCTTCATGTTCGCGCAGCAGCATCATTCCGCCATGCGACACGTCGGCCCGACGCGCGTCGAACTCGGCACGCGCACGATCTTCAACCTGCTTGGTCCCCTCTCCAATCCGGCTGGCGTCAAGCGTCAGCTTCTCGGCGTCTTCGCCCCGCAATGGGTCGTGCCGCTTGCCGAGGTCATGCGCGATCTTGGCTCCGAAAGTGTGTGGGTCGTCCATGGCGACGGCCTCGATGAAATCACCACCACCGGCAAGACCAGCGTTGCCGCGCTTGAGAATGGCCAGATCCGTACTTTCGAGCTGTCGCCGGCCGATTTCGGTGTGGCGCCCTGCGTGCTCGCCGATATCAAGGGCGGCGACGGCACCGTCAATGCCGCAGCGCTGCGCGAGGTGCTCGGCGGCACCAAGAACGCTTACCGCGATATCGCGCTCGCCAATGCCGCCGCCTCGCTCGTCATCGCGGGTAAGGCAGAGACGATCCGTGACGGTATGAAGCTCGCAACGGAATCGCTCGATAGCGGCGCAACGGCATCTGCGCTCGACAAACTGATCGCCGTTTCCAACGATATCGACTAGGATCGTCTCATGACTGATATCCTGAAGAAGATCGAAGCCTACAAGCGCGAGGAAATCTCTGCCGCCAAGGCGAAAACCTCGCTTGCTGATCTGAAGGCTATGCAGGCCGGGCAGTCCGCGCCGCGTGGTTTCCACAAGGCGCTTGTCGCCAAGCGCGATGCCGGCCAGATCGGCCTGATTGCCGAGATCAAGAAGGCTAGCCCGTCCAAGGGCCTTATCCGTCCGGACTTCGATCCGCCGGTGCTGGCAAAGGCTTACGAAGCCGGTGGCGCTGCCTGCCTGTCGGTGCTGACGGATACGCCGAGTTTTCAGGGCGCACCGGAATTCCTGACGGCAGCGCGTGCCGCCTGCGCCCTGCCCGCGCTGCGCAAGGATTTCATGTTCGAGACCTATCAGGTGCATGAGGCCCGCGCCTGGGGTGCTGATTGCATTCTGCTCATCATGGCGTCGCTGACGGACGACGATGCAGAGCGCCTGCAGGATGAGGCCTTCTTGCTCGGCATGGATGTGCTGGTCGAAGTTCACGACGCGCCCGAAATGGAACGCGCTTTGAAGCTGTCTTCGCCGCTCGTCGGTATCAACAACCGCAATCTCCGCACGTTCGAAGTCAGTCTCACGGTCAGCGAGACGCTGGCATCAATGGTTCCTGATGACCGGCTTCTGGTCGGCGAAAGCGGCATCTTCACCAATAAGGATTGCAAGCGCCTGCAGGCCGTTGACATCAATACCTTCCTCGTCGGCGAAAGCCTGATGCGCAAGGAGGACGTGACGGCAGCCACCCGCGCCCTGCTGTTTGGTGAAGCCGCCATCGCGGCTGAATGATATGAGCGGCGAAAAGCTCGGCCTCACGCATATCGGCGCCTCCGGCGAGGCGCATATGGTCGATGTCTCCGACAAGGCCGAGACCGTGCGCATCGCCACTGCCGAGGGCCATGTGAAGATGGCGCCGGAAACGCTTGCGCTCATTCGCGAAGGCAATGCCAAGAAGGGTGACGTCATCGGCACCGCCCGCCTTGCCGGCATCATGGCCGCCAAACGCACCGCCGATCTCATCCCGCTCTGCCATCCGCTGATGCTGACGAAGGTTACAGTCGAGATAGAGGAAGATACCGCCCTGCCCGGCCTGCGCGTCACCGCAACCGCCAAACTCACCGGCAGGACCGGTGTGGAGATGGAAGCGCTGACCGCCGTCTCGGTCGCTTGTCTCACGATCTACGACATGGCCAAGGCGGCCGACAAGGCAATGGAAATCGGAGGCGTCAGGCTGCTCGAAAAATCCGGCGGCAAATCCGGCGATTTTCGCCATCCGGAGGCAAGATGAACCTTCTACCCGTCGCCGAGGCCCAGAGCCGCCTACTCTCCGGCGCCAAGCCCGTTACGGCGTGCGAAACGTTGCCGCTCGCCGAGGCCGAAGGCCGCGTCCTGGCCATTGATCTGACAGCTGACCTGACACAGCCGCCCTTCAACGCATCCGCCATGGATGGCTATGCACTGCGCCGCGAAGATGCGCCGGAGCCAGGCGCCGTGCTGAAAGTCATCGGCATGTCCTCCGCCGGCCACGGCTTCGAGGGAAGCGTCGGTCAGGGAGAGGCTATCAGGATCTTCACCGGTGCGCCCCTCCCATCTGGCGCCGACAGCGTGCTGCTGCAGGAGGATGCGGAGAAGATCGAGGGCGGCATCAGAACCAATTTCCCCGTACGGCAGGGCCAGCATGTGCGCCCCCGCGGCCAGGATTTTGCCGAAGGCGAAGCCGTGCTTCCCGCCGGCACCGTGCTCGATTTCTCGCGGCTGACGGTTGCTGCCGGCATGAACCGGCCAACTGTCGAGGTGCTGCGCCGCCCGCTGATCGCAATCCTCGCAACCGGCGACGAGCTTCTGCCGCCGGGAAGCGCGCCCGGCCCTTCGCAGATCATTGCGTCCAACACGTTCGGTGTTGCAGCCCTTGCCCGCAGGGCCGGCGCCGACGTGCTCGATCTCGGCATCGTGCCCGATGACAAGGCTGAAATTACCGCGGCGATCGACAGGGCGCGGGGCGCGAAGGTCGACGTCATCGTCACGCTCGGCGGAGCTTCGGTCGGCGACCACGATCTGGTGCAGGCCACGTTGATCGAGGCCGGCATGCAGCTCGATTTCTGGCGCATCGCCATGCGCCCCGGCAAGCCGCTGATGGTCGGCAGTTTCGGCGAGACCCACGTGCTCGGCCTGCCCGGCAATCCGGTATCGAGCCTCGTCTGCTCGCTGCTCTTCCTTGAGCCGTTGATCCGCAAGCTCGCCTCCCTGCCGCCGGTGCAGCGCGAGGCAACGGTGGAAGCAGCGGTTACCCTGCGTGCCAATGACCAACGGCAGGACTATGTCCGCGCCAGGCTTTCGAAATCCGCTGCCGGCAATTGGCTGGTCGAACCCTTCGACAAGCAGGATTCATCGATGATGAAAACCTTTGCCCGTTCGGATTGTCTCATCATCCGCCCGCCGCATGCGCCGGAACTGCCGGCAGGGGCCACCTGCCCGGTCATGCTTCTGCGGCCAGATCTTCTCGCGTGACACTTCCGGAAGCGACGGCAATCCAGAAGCAGAGCTGCGCCAGCACGCTCGCTCCGAGAATGACGGTCGCCGCCGCAAGGCCTGGATCGCCGCCGATGCCCGAGCGCGAGCCACGCAATCGCGCTTATCTCAAGCGGAAAACCGCGCTATCGGCGGCCGTACCTTGCGCACCCCCGCCGAAATCCGGCACCGGATATTCTGCAATTTTTTCCAGAGAACCTGCGGGCAGAGGCGCCCTCCCCGGATCGCCGATGAGCACGTCGATGCCGGCAGCGCTGCAACGTTCAAGGAAAGGCAGCATACGCTCCGCCAGGACCTCGTCATAGAAGACATCACCGGCCAGAATCATGTCGGCGTAAGGTGGTGCGTCGCTGATAATGTCGCCGAGCCGCGTCTCGATCTCGACATCGTTCGCCTCGGCATTCAGCCGCGCCGCAGCGATCGCCTTTGCATCGATATCGATTGCCAGCACATGGGCGGCACCGCATTTCATGGCCACGATGGCAACAAGGCCGGAGCCGGTGCCGAGATCGACGACATGTTTGCCCGCCATCTCTTCGGGATGGTCGAAAAGATAGCGTGCGAGCACCGCCCCACCCGCCCAAGGGTAGGCCCAATAAGGCGGCGCCATATCGGAATCGTCAGCCATTGCAAGGCGATAGAGGCCGCTCCTCGGTGTCGCCATATGCAGCCTTACGTCAGGTATCGAAGGCACGCCCGCAAGCGGCAGGTTAGCTTCGATGAAGGCCGTCAGCTCAGGACGATCATCTGGGGAAGCCGGTCTCATCTGGTATCGATTGTCCTCGTTGCGACAGGCCACCTGGCCTTGAGGCAGGGCATAATACCTCGCTGGACCTTTGTATAGTTATGGAGCTCTGCGTCTCGGCGTAACGTTTCTGCAGCGATCCCTTGAGGGTATCGCCCCAGATTTCCCACAAGCCGGAGGACTCGTTATGCAACCGATCACCAGACGTTCATTCTCGGCCGCTCTCGTTGCAGGGGCCGCACTCAGCATGTTCCCGGCCGCCGGCCGGGCTGCCACCATCGCCAAGGCAAAGAACGTCGTTCTCGTCCATGGCGCCTATGCCGATGCATCCTGCTGGCTGGATGTCATCCCTCATCTCCAGGCCGCCGACCTGAATGTGATGGCCGTGCAGAACCCCCTCACTTCCTTTGCTGACGATGTCGAAGCCACCAAGCGTATCCTGGCGCTGATGGATGGCCCGACCGTGCTTGTCGGCCACTCCTATTCCGGCATGCTCGTCACCGAAGCCGGTGTCGACCCGAAGGTGACGGCACTCGTCTATATCGCTGCCCGCGCGCCTGACGCCGGCGAGGATTATACGGCTCTCGCCAAGCAGTATCCGACGCCGCCTGCCAGTGCGGGGCTCGTTCACAGCGGCGGTTACGCCCAGTTGAGTGAAGAAGCTTTCGTCAGAGACTTCGCCGGCGATCTGCCGGTTGCCCGCGCCAAGGCGCTCTATGCCGTGCAGGGCCGCATTTCCGATACGCTGTTCACTGCCAAGACAACGGTCGCTGCCTGGCGCTCCAAGCCATCCTGGTACGCGGTTTCGAAGAATGACCGCACCATCAATCCCGATCTCGAACGCTTCATGGCAAAGCGCATGAACGCGACGACGATCGAACTCGACGCCAGCCACGTTTCGCTGATTTCCCAGCCGCACGCCGTCGCCAATCTCATCCTCGCAGCAGCCGGTTCCAGCGAACATAGCTGAGACTTTCGCTGCCTACCGGCCGCATCGACTTACCGGTGCGGTCGGCGACCGCCTCAGCGGTCTTTCTTCTTGGCGAACTTGCCCCTGCCGCCTTCGAACTTGTTCTTGCCGCCTTCGAATTTCGGCTTACCCGGTTTCTTCGTCCAGAGCTTGTCGTCCTGACGTTCCGTACCGGCGGGTCTGTCCTTGCCGAACTTGCCCTTCGGCTTGTCGCCACGGAACCGATCGTCGCCACGCTCTTCGAAAGACTTCTTCGCATAGGCGGGCTTGGCCGGCTTGCTGAAGTCGGGCGTGCCGTTCAGCCTGACGACGCGAATGCCGCGCTCCATCGTCTTGTTCGGGCCGAGGGTGCCGAGGAAACTGTCGGCGCTGTCGGCGGCGATTTCCACGAAGGTCTCGTCCGGCTGCATCTTGATCGCGCCGATCTCGCGCTTGGTGAGATTGCCGTTGCGGCAGAGCATCGGGATCAGCCAGCGCGGCTCGGCATTCTGCTTGCGGCCGACGGAGACGGAGAACCAGACGCTTGGGCCGAAATCGTCACGCGGTCCCTTCTGCGCCGGCGCGAATTCGCGCACCTCGCCATTGTCGCGGCGCTTGCGGGCGCGGTCGTCCTGTACCGAAACCTCGATCAGGTCTTCCGGTGCCGACTGGTTGGCGCGATAGAGACGCACGAAAGCGGCGGCAAGTGCCTCGGCGCCATGGCTTTCGATGAGTTTCTGCACCAGTCCCTGCTCTTCGTCCTGCGGCTTGTCGGCGAAGATCGGATCGGCGAGCAGCCGCTCGTCGTCACGCTCCGTTACTTCCTCGACGGAGGGCGGCCGTGCCCAGGTGGCGGCGATACCGGCATTGTCGAGCAACCGTTCGGCCTTGCGGCGCACGTTGAGCGGCACGATGAGCGCGCTGACGCCCTTGCGTCCCGCGCGGCCCGTACGGCCGCTGCGGTGAAGAAGCGTTTCCGGGTTGGTCGGCAGATCGGCATGCACGACGAGGTCGAGGCCCGGCAAGTCGATGCCGCGGGCTGCGACGTCGGTCGCGATGCAGACGCGTGCGCGTCCGTCGCGCATCGCCTGCAGCGCATGGCTGCGCTCGTTCTGCGTCAGTTCGCCCGAGAGCGCCACGACATTGAAATTGCGGTTGTGAAACCGGGCCGTCAGGTGATTGACGGCCGCACGCGTCGAACAGAAGACGATCGCATTGCGCGCCTCGTAGTACCGCAGCACGTTGATGATAGCGTTTTCGCGGTCAGCAGGCGAAACGACGAGCGCGCGATATTCGATATCGATATGCTGCTTTTCTTCCGCCTGCGTGCTGATGCGCACTGCGTCGCGCTGATAGCTCTTCGCGAGCTTGGCGATGGCAGCGGGCACGGTCGCGGAGAACATCAGCGTGCGGCGCTCGTCCGGTGCCGATTCAAGGATGAATTCCAGATCTTCGCGGAAGCCTAGATCGAGCATCTCGTCCGCCTCATCCAGCACCGCCGCCTTGAGTTCGCTCATATCCA
Source organism: Rhizobium sp. BK275 (assembly GCF_014193555.1). Taxonomy (NCBI): domain Bacteria; kingdom Pseudomonadati; phylum Pseudomonadota; class Alphaproteobacteria; order Hyphomicrobiales; family Rhizobiaceae; genus Rhizobium; species Rhizobium sp. BK275. The sequence goes on along the minus strand of NZ_JACHZL010000007.1, from coordinate 442,263 downwards.
GAGCGTTGCGGCGGATGTGGTCGCAGAGACGTCCCGGTGTGCCGACGACGATATGTGCGCCACGCTCCAACGCACGGCGCTCGCTGCGGATATCCATGCCGCCGACACAGCTCGCGATCACGGCGCCTGTCATTTCGTAAAGCCATTCCAGCTCACGCTTGACCTGCAATGCCAGTTCGCGCGTCGGCGCAATCACGAGGGCAAGGGGTGCGGCTGCCGGCGCGAAGCGCTCGGAGCCTTCAAGAAGCGTCGGCGCAAGCGCCAGCCCGAAGGCCACGGTCTTGCCCGAGCCGGTCTGCGCGGAAACGAGCGCGTCCGATGCGGCGAGCGCCGGATCGAGCATCGCCTTCTGGACGGGGGTGAGCTCGGTATAGCCGCGCTTCTGCAACGCCTTGGCGATCGCCGGAGAGACGCCGTTATAGTCAGTCATGTGTTCGATCTTTCGGAGCTGTCAGGCGCGTAACGCGCCGTAGCCGGAATCGTCCGGCCGAAGAGTTGGGCCGTTCCTACTCGCTCCGGCTGCGAATGTCAAAGTGTCTCGCCACGCCATGTGTAGATGGCGATACTGCCGGAGCGCCCGCGCAGCTTCGTCTCGAACGGTCCGGTCAACTGCCCCGCCTGAGACGGAACGGCATCCGGACCAGCGGCGTCGAGCAGGCTGGCGCTGAGTGCAAGCTCTGCCCCACGGCTTGCGGCCACTTCCATGAGCCGCTGGGCGACATTGACGGTATCGCCCGTTGCGGTGATCTGCTGACGGTCGCCGCTGCCGAGACGAGATGCGACGATCGGGCCGCAATGGGCACCGACCTTGAAGCCCATCTTTCTGCGGCGAAGCTCCTGATGGCCTGCAAGGAAGCTGCGGGTGCGACCGGCAAGGCGCACGGCGCAGGCCGCCGCCCGCGCCGCATCGTCGGCTGCCGGTTCCGGCAGCCCGAAGAGAATCATGGCGCCGTCGCCCATGAAGCTGGTGATCGCCCCGCCAAGCAGCCGCACTTCCTCGTCGATGAGTTCGAAGAAGCTGCTGAGGATTTCCCGCACTGCGGCCGGTCCGACGGCTTCGCTGAGGCCGGTGAAACCCGAAAGGTCGATGAAGACGACGGAAGCATTCTGCCGCACCGGCTCGGCCAGGAACGCCGGGTCGCGCGCCAACCACTCGCCCAGGCCCGGCGCTTCGATGCGTTGCAGCCGCTCGGACTGATCGGCGAAGTGCCGCGCACGGCCGCGGTCGCGCCAGAGTTCTGCGGCACCGAAAATAACTGCGGGTGGGAGGGCGGCCGCAATCGGCAATGCAGCACTCAGCCAGTAGCCGTTCGCAAAGGCTGCAAGGTTGAGCATCGCCCAGACAATGACCGCTAGGCTGATGATGACGAAGCCGAGGGCACTGCGGCGCCATGCGACCAGTGCGACGAGAAGAACAGGCAAGGCTATCGCAATGCCGGCATCCGCCTGCCGTGTCCTGCTGTCGCGCACCATGCCGTCGCCCGCGATCAGATGCGTGATCGCCGTCGACATCACTTCGACACCCGGCAGGATGGGATCGAACGGTGTGGGAAAGACATCGCCGCCGCCGGTGACCGTCGCGCCGATTACCACCACCTTGTCGGTGATGGCATCCGCCGGCAGCTTGCCATCGAGCGCATCGGCAGCGCTGAAGGTGCGGATACTGCCTGCAGGACCATAGAAAGTCAGCGGCAGGCGCTGGCCCGTATCCGTTGGAATGCGCTGGGCGCCGAGCCGGATACCATCCTTTTCGATCAATGGTTCCGCACTGAGCGCAATCGAGGCGACCCGGAGTGGAAAGGCCGCATCCAGACGGTCGGCGGCGCGAGAAAACAGCGGAATGAATCGCGGCACGCCACTCTGGTCCGTCGCCACATTGACGATGCCGAGTGTTGCAGCCTCTGCGAAGCGTGGCTGCGGCAGCAGAAGCTGCTGTGCTTCGGGAACCGCCGCCAGCGGATCCTCTGCATCTTCCGTCACCGCCTGGAGACTTTGCGGAAAGGTTGCAGCACCGGCGATGATACTGGGCGTCGCTTTGAGCGCCGTTTCAAGTGCGGCATCGCCCTCCTCCGTACCGGGATCGACAAGCAGGATATCGAGCGCCAGTGCTCTCGGGTTCAACGCTCCGATGGACGTGACGAGCTGCGCAAGCATCTCCCGCTTGAGCGGATAGCCATGTGCTGCGGCGGTACGGTCATCGATCGCGATAATGGAAACGAGACCGGGCGGAGGCCGGACGCCGACGATCGTGCTGCGCAGATCGGCAAGCGTGGCCTCCATCCGCTCCATGAGGCTGGAGTCCGACTGCAGATGAAAATAGCCGAGTACCGCGCCCCACAGACCGGCGAGCAGCAGCGCGATCACGGTCTGGAGGCGATGGTTCATGAGACGACTTATTGACCGAGGCGTGAAAGAAGGGCAGCGACGCGCGGCGCCGGCCACGTGCGAACGGTGAGCGCAGCGGTTCCGCGCGTGACATCCACACCCTCGCCCGGTCCAAGTGTGACCGCCGGCCCGGCTGGACGGCGCACACCGACGCGGCCGCGTGTGACCAGCACGGAGGTCGTGCCGCCTTTGACATCGACGGCCCATTGCGTACCGCGGACGGCCGCGATCGCCTGTGGCGTCACGACCTGGAAACCGCCGCGGTGCTGGCTGCTGTCCACGTCGACAAGGGCGGCCTTGCTGCGCAGCGACAGCGAATCCGGGCTGCCGTCGCGATTGCGGTCGGTAAGTCTGAAGGATGCTCCACGTTCGGTGGTGATGTTGACGCCGCCCGGACAACGGAAAATCTGGTTGCCGTTTGCCGCACGCGAAATCGCGCAGCCGGCAGACTGGGCATAAGCTGCACCATCAGGCAGGAGGCCGATGATCAGCATAGCGGAAAACAGGCTGCGGGAGATTGCTGACATGGCTTTCATGATCCGCCCCTCGTGAGCCGCCGGCGCGTCTTCGATTGCGCGGGTCCGCCCATACTAGCTGAATTCGTCGGTTTCCCTATGCAAAAACGTGAACCTGCGCAAGCCATTCGGAAACACTCAGCGTTCGCCCGGCGAAGGCCCTACATAGCGGGCACGCGGGCGGATCAGATGGCCGCTTTCGATCTGCTCCATTGCATGCGCCAGCCACCCCGCCGTCCGAGCCAGCGCGAATATGATGATCGGTGCCTCCTGCGGCAGATCGAAGGCTGCCGTCATGGCGGCAAGCGCGAAATCGACATTGACCTTCTCGCCCACCATCTCTTCGCCGGCCCGCTGCACATCGCGAAAGACCGGCGGCACGTCGAAAGAGGAGAGCAGCACGCTCGCCCGTATATCGCCGTCGGGGTAAAGCTGATGCCCGAACGCCGTCGGCATGCTGCCCCGCAGCAGAAGCCGGCGGATCGCCTGCTCCGCGCCGGCGGTGGATGCGGCCTCGGCAAGAGCATCGACGCTTCGCCACGCCGAACCATGCAGCGGCCCGGTCAGAGTCGCCAGGCCCGAGAGCACGGCGGCAGAAAGTGCTGCCCCCGTCGAAACCGTGACGCGGACGGCGAAGGTGGAGGCGTTGAGCTCGTGATCGGCAAGCATGACAAGCGCCCGCCGCAGGCAATCGGCAGCTTCCGGCCTGCGCCAGCATGCGGCGAGACGGCGATGCAGGGGATGATCCGCCGATCCCGGCGTTAGCGCATCGGCGACGGTTGAAAGCACGCTGCATGCTTCCATCTGCAAGGCCGGGCGTGCACGTCCGAGAGACGGTAGATCGGCGCTCACCCGCCCCGCCAGCGCCAGCAGCGCGGCTTGAATGGAAGGCGATGCCGGCCCGGAGGCAGAGGCCGGTACGCAAGCGAAACTCTCCGCATTCCACAGTAGCAGCGCCGCCTCCTCCAACGTCGCATGGGCTGAAAGCTCCGCCGCATCCTGCCCCCGATAGAGCAATCGTCCTGCGGCGATGGTCGAGATTGACGATGTCAGTACCGGATCGCCCCAGCGGATCGCTTCGGCGGCGACCGTCTCGCTCTTGCGCCTGCCGGCGTGGCGCTCGGCAAGCCGCTTGACATCGCTTTCCTGATAGAGGCTGCGGCGTGGATCGGTGGGGTCGGCCTTGGCGCGGATCCGCCCACGGCTGACATTGGCATAAAGCGTCTGCGGCTTGGTGCCGAGTTCGGCTAGCGCTTCCTCCGCTGTCAGCCAGCTCATGTCAGCCTCACATTGATCAATTGCATCAAGATTGACGTCAACTAAAGTAGATCCGATCTTTCATCCGGTAAAGGAGAAAGACCTATGAAAGATGGTTTGGAAAATGTCATCGCTGCTGAAACCCAGCTCTCGGATGTCGACGGCGAAGCCGGCCGGCTGATCATCCGCGGCGTATCGCTGGATCATCTGGCAGGAAGCAGCACCTATGAGGATGTGGCCGCCCTGCTGCTGGACGGCCTGATCGAGCCGCACCTCGACGCGAGCGAATTGCGCCGCCGGCTCGGCCAGGCGCGAACGAAAGTTTTCGCCGAAGTCGAAACTGTCGATACTCGCCTACTGGCGCTGCCACCGGTCGATGCTATGCGTGCTCTTGTTGCCCGCCTACCTGATGGCGAGGATATAGATACCGCACTTCGTCTGCTTGCCGCACCCGCCGTCTTCCTACCGGCGGTTCTGAGTCTGCAGCGAGGCGAAAAGCCGGTAAAGCCCGATGCGGGTCTATCGCAATCAGCCGATACCCTGCGCATGCTCTCGGGCACGGTGCCGAGCGCCGAGAAAACCGCAGCCCTCGACACCTATCTCGTGACGATCTCGGATCATGGCTTGAACGCCTCGACTTTCGCGTCGCGTGTCATCGCCTCAACCCGCGCGGGCCTTACCTCCTCGGTGCTGGCGGCGATCAGCGCGCTGAAGGGACCACTGCATGGCGGCGCGCCCGGACCGGTGCTCGATATGCTCGATGGGATCGGAAACGAGGCCAGTGCCGGCCCTTGGCTTCGCTCCGCACTCGATCGCGGTGAGCGGCTGATGGGCTTTGGCCACCGTGTCTACCGGGTGCGCGATCCGCGTGCCGATGCCCTGAAAAATGCGTTGAAGCCGCTCGTTGCCAGCGGCCAGGTCAATAACAGCAGAATTGCGCTTGCTGAAGCAGTGGAACAGGCAGCCCTCGCGATCCTTAGGGAACGCAAGCCGGGCCGGTCGCTGGATGTGAATGTGGAATTCTATACCGCGCTGCTTTTGGAAAGCCTCGGCTTCCCCCGCGAAGCCTTCACTGGCGTCTTCGCCATCGGCCGCACCGTCGGCTGGATCGCCCATGCTCGCGAACAGGCGCTGGAAGGCCGTCTCATCCGCCCGCGCTCGGTCTATGTCGGACCTCTGCCGGAAGCGGCGTGACATCAAGAAAAAGCCGCTCCCTCGTCTTGGAGGGAGCGGCGGAGTTTTAGACCAATCGGCTCTGCTCGGTTGCCGCTTCGATGAAGCTTGCAAAAAGCGGATGCGGGTCAAGCGGGCGGGACTTCAGTTCCGGGTGGTACTGAACGCCGATGAACCAAGGATGATCAGGGTATTCGATCGTCTCCGGCAACACGCCGTCCGGCGACATGCCCGAGAAGACCAGGCCGCAATTCTCCAGCCGATCCTTGTAGTCGATATTGACTTCGTAGCGGTGGCGATGACGCTCGGAAATGTCGGTCGAGCCGTAGATATCCGAAATCTTCGTACCCTTCTTCAGCGCTGCCTTGTAGGCGCCGAGACGCATCGTGCCGCCGAGATCGCCGGCGGCCGTGCGCTTCTGCAACTCGTTGCCCTTCACCCATTCGGTCATCAGGCCGACGACCGGCTCCGGCGTCGGGCCGAATTCGGTCGATGAGGCGTTTGGAACATCGGCGAGATTGCGGGCAGCTTCGATAACGGCCATCTGCATGCCGAAGCAGATGCCGAAATAAGGCACCTTGCGCTCGCGGGCAAAACGTGCCGCATGGATCTTGCCTTCCGAACCACGCTCGCCGAAGCCGCCCGGTACCAGAATACCGTGGACCTTCTCCAGATACGGAGCTGGATCTTCCTTTTCGAAGACTTCGGACTCGATCCACTCGAGCTTGACCTTGACGCGGTTGGCGATCCCTCCGTGATGCAGCGCTTCGATCAGCGACTTATAGGCATCCTTGAGACCGGTATACTTGCCGACGATCGCAATCGTGACCTCGCCTTCCGGCGTGCGGATACGGTTGCAGACCTCTTCCCACTGGTCGAGACGCGGCTTCGGAGCCGGCTCGATGCCGAAGGCGGCGAGCACTTCGTCGTCGAGGCCTTCCTTGTGATAGGCCATCGGCACGTCGTAGATATTGGCAACGTCGAGCGCCTGGATGACGGCGGACGGACGCACGTTGCAGAACAGCGACAGCTTGCGGCGTTCGGCTTCCGGGATTTCCCGGTCGGCGCGCACCAGAAGGATGTCGGGATGGATGCCGAGCGCCTGCAGTTCCTTGACCGAATGCTGCGTCGGTTTGGTCTTCAGTTCGCCCGCTGCAGGAATGTACGGCATCAGCGTCAGGTGGACGTAAACAGCGGTGCCGCGCGGCAGATCATTGCCGAGCTGGCGGATCGCTTCCATGAAGGGCATCGCCTCGATATCGCCGACCGTGCCGCCGATTTCGCAGATGACGAAATCGTAGTCGTCATTGCCCTCGACGACGAAATCCTTGATCTCGTTGGTGACGTGGGGAATGACCTGAACGGTCGCGCCGAGATAGTCGCCGCGGCGTTCCTTGTCGATGATGTTCTTGTAGATGCGGCCAGTGGTGATGTTGTCGGTCTTGGTCGCCGAACGTCCCGTGAAACGTTCATAGTGGCCGAGATCGAGGTCGGTTTCCGCGCCGTCGTCAGTGACGAAGACTTCGCCGTGCTGGGTCGGGCTCATAGTGCCCGGATCCACGTTCAGATAGGGGTCGAGTTTGCGAAGCCGCACCCGATAACCACGGGCCTGCAGCAACGCTCCGAGAGCCGCGGCCGCAATTCCTTTTCCGAGGGAAGAAACCACGCCGCCAGTGATGAATACGTATCGCGCCATGGGAGTCACCGGATACCTTTTCAAAAACGATTCCACCAGCCCAAAAATTCTTTTCCGGAACTTTTGGTGCGTGGCGCAGGAATCTGAACAAAAGAAAACCGGCAGACCCGAGGGCCTGCCGGCGGTTTATTTTCAGGACCGGCTTATTGTCCCGTGGGGACGCCGGAAGGCTGTGCCGGCGCGGTAGCGGCCGGAGCCTCAGGCTGGGCCGGAGCCGTTGTCGTCGGAGCTGCCGGAGCGGTCGCCGCAGGGGCGCTTGCAGCCGGAGCCGGATTTGCGGGTGCTTGCGCTGCAGGAGCCGGCATTGCCGGGGCAGCCGGTGCCGGAGCGGCAGCGCCGCTGTTCGGAATGCCGCTGTTGTCGGCAGGTTGAGCCGGAGCCGGGGCATTGCCGCCGAGCGAATCGAGAATGCCGTTGCCCTGGCCGCTCGTTGCCGGAATACGGTTGAGAATGTCGGTCGGTCGGCCTTCGTAACGGGTCAGGATTCCGAGGCCGAGCGAGGTCAGGAAAAACAGCGTCGCCAGGATCGCCGTCGTGCGCGTCAGCGCATTGGCCGTACCGCGGGCCGACATGAAGCCCGATCCGCCGCCGATGCCGAGGCCGCCGCCTTCGGAGCGCTGGATGAGCACGACGCCGACGAGCGCGAGCACGATCATGAGATGGATGACAATCAATACTGTCTGCATGGGTCCAGTCCTGCCCGTCTGAGGACGGACATAAAGTAAAAATCTGGCGGCTCTTTACATGAGGTCATCTGCTATTCCAAGCCCTTCGGCCAGGAATATGCAATCGCCTCAGGCAAGCAGCGTTTCATATGCGCCGTAGATGGCGAGGAAGTCAGTGGCTTTCAAGCTCGCACCGCCGATCAGCGCGCCGTCCACATTGTCGACGGCGAGCAGCTCGCTGGCATTCGAGGGCTTGACCGAACCGCCATAGAGGATGCGCATGCCCCTGCCCTCTTTGCCGAACCGCAAGACAAGTTCGTCGCGGATGAAGGCATGGACGATTTCCACATCCTGTGCGGTCGGCGTCAGCCCGGTACCGATCGCCCAGACCGGCTCATAGGCGATAACGGTATTTTCGGCCGTCGCCTCGTCCGGCAGCGATCCCGAAAGCTGGCGCTTGAGGATATCGAGCGTCTGGTAGGCGTCGCGCTCATCGGCGGTTTCTCCGACACAAATGATCGCGATGATATCGGCCTGATAGGCAGCCTGGGCCTTGGCGCGCACCAGATGATCGGTTTCGGCATGGTTGATGCGTCGTTCCGAATGGCCGACGATCACATAGGTGCCGTAGCAATCGGCAATCATTTCCGCAGATACATCGCCGGTATGGGCGCCGCTCTGCGTCTGGTGGCAATCCTGTGCGCCGATCGCAAGCGGGCTGTCGGTGGCGAGCGCCGTCGCCACGTAGAGCAGCGTTGCCGGCGGGCAGATCAGGGCTTCGACTTTCTCCGACAAGGGAGTACTGACGCCTTGAGCAATCGCCTTGATCTGGTCCAATGAGGCACGCGTGCCGTTCATCTTCCAGTTCCCCGCCACGAGCGGGCGTACGTCAGGTGTCATGTTGCTCCTCCCAAAATCCGCCTATTCGGCGGCCTTAGCAAAAGCCGGCAGCAAAGGAAAGCGCTCCAGGTGACGTTGGGGCAATATCGGTCTTACGTGGGGTGAAATCCGCCTTTTCAGGACGCCAGTATCCAGTTCAGCACCCTGCGCCAGTCGATCATGCGGATCGGCGTGCCGTGATTGCCGCTCTCAAACAATGTGAAATGCGTCGGGTATTTTGCCTTGTCGAGCTCTTCGAACAGCGCTTGCTGGTCGGCTGCAGCATAGACGGGATCGCGGCTGCCATGGGCAAACCAGAGCGGCAGCTTCGCCTTGTAGAAAGGGCTCTTTGCAAAATCCGGGTCCGAGACGCCGCTCATGATCAGCATTCCCTTCAGCCGTTTGACACTTTCGGCATCGCGCGCGATCCCCCAGCAGATCTGGCTGCCCATAGAGGCGCAGCTCAGGATGATTGGTCGGCCGGGAGACTGTGCGCTCGCATAGCGGATCAGGCCGGCGATCGCCGTCACGCCATTGGCGTCGAACGTCCGCACTGTCGGAGAATAATAGACGCCGCCATTGCCGGCAGCGAGGTTCTTCAGCCGGTTGAAGTTGCCGCCGAACGTATAGTCGTTGGCGCCGAGCCGCCGGTCACCATCGCGGCCGTGGATGAAGATAACCGCGAAGGCGGGATTCTGTGCCGGTCCCACCCTGGTGACATCCAGCCTGATACCGTCGAGCGACAGCGTTTCATCCGCCTGCAGCTTCTTCACGCCGAGCGAGACATATTTCTGCTGCACACGCTTTTCAGGGATCTGGTCACGCCCGTTGATGTCGCGCATCTCGTCGTATTCGATCACTTCGAACGCGCCGTCATCGCCTGTCTGAAGCACGATCTGCTTCGAAAACAGGTCGTCCTTGTAAGGCGGCAGGGCATCGGCTGCGGCGGTCCCGACCGCTGCGGACAGGAAAAAGGCCGCAATTGCAGTGATTATGGTGCAATGACTTGTGGACATCGGCATGCAGATGGTTCCCAAAGAGCTGCCGCGACTTGCCATTCGACGCCCGGCAACGCAAATCACATCTTGAAAAGCTCCGCAATTCCGGAGCGCGTCGCGTATCGGGGCGCTTTCTGTCAGAATTCCCCTGATTCGCAAACGCGATGCCGAACGCGACTATTGTGGGCCAGCGGCGGCCCGTCACGAGAATAAGATCTGAACGGTTCCATGGAAGACAGCAACGACCTTTTTTCCGGAATGCCCCTGTCGTCAAAGCAGGACCCGCAGAAGCAGGAGGAGGCTGCAAAGTCTGCCGCGCCGGCTGCAAAGCCCGCTGCGACTGCAGCACCCGCCGCCTCCCGCCCTGCCCCGGCGACGTCGAACGGCGACGATTACGGCGCATCCTCGATCCGCGTTCTGGAAGGCCTGGAACCGGTGCGCATGCGCCCGGGCATGTATATCGGCGGCACCGACGAGAAGGCCCTGCACCACCTCTTTGCCGAAGTCATCGACAACTCGATGGACGAAGCAGTGGCCGGCCATGCCGATTTCATCGATGTGCATCTCGATGTTGAGGGCTATCTCACCGTTACCGATAACGGCCGCGGTATTCCGGTCGAGAACCATCCGCAGGTTCCCGGCAAGTCGACACTTGAAGTCATCATGACCAAGCTGCATGCTGGCGGTAAATTCGACGGCAAGGCTTACGAAACCTCCGGCGGTCTGCACGGTGTCGGCGTGTCCGTCGTCAACGCTCTGTCAGACGTTCTCGAAGTCGAGGTTGCTCGCAACCGCAAGCTCTATCGCCAGCGCTTCTCGCGCGGCCTGCCGCAGGGCGGGCTCGAAGAGCTCGGCGATGTGCATAACCGCCGCGGCACCAAGGTTCGCTTTCACCCCGACCCGCAGATTTTCGGGGATCATGCGAAGTTCGATGCAGCGCGTGTTTTCCGCATGGCCCGCTCCAAGGCCTATCTCTTCGGCGGCGTCGAAATCCGCTGGAGCTGCGATCCCGGCGTGCTGCCTGAAGGTTCCGACGTGCCCGACAAGGCAGTCTTCCACTTCCCCGGCGGCCTTAAGGATTACCTGCAGGCGACGATGGGCAAGGAGTTCACCGTTACCCGCGAAATCTTCGCCGGCAAGACCGAGAAGGCCGCAGGTCACGGAGCGCTGGAATGGGCCATCACCTGGTATGGCGGCGATCCGCAGGTTCATTCCTATTGTAACACCATCCCGACGCCCGAAGGCGGCACGCATGAGGCGGGTCTGCGCATCGCGCTGACCAAGGGCCTGAAAAGCTACGCCGAACTGACGCAGAACAAGCGCGCTGCGCAGATCACCACCGACGACGTGATGATCTCTGCCGTCGGCATGCTTTCGGTCTTCATCCGCGAGCCGGAATTCGTTGGCCAGACCAAGGATCGTCTGGCGACCGTCGAAGCCCAGCGCCTCGTCGAAAACGCGCTGCGCGATCCTTTCGACCACTATCTCGCCGACAATCCCAATGAGGCCGAGAAGCTTCTCGACTGGGTGATCGAGCGCGCCGAGGAGCGGCTGCGCCGCCGCAAGGAGAAGGAAGTCAACCGCAAAACGGCCGTTCGCAAGCTGCGCCTGCCCGGCAAGCTCGCCGACTGCTCACAGAACACCGCCGAAGGCGCCGAACTCTTCCTGGTCGAGGGTGACTCGGCAGGTGGCTCCGCCAAGCAGGCGCGCAACCGCGCCAACCAGGCGATCCTGCCGCTGCGCGGCAAGATCCTCAACGTCGCCAGCGCCGGCCGCGAAAAGCTCGGCGCCAACCAGCAGATCTCCGACCTCGTTCAGGCGCTCGGCTGCGGCACACGCTCGAAATACCGCGAAGAGGATCTGCGCTACGAACGCGTCATCGTCATGACCGATGCCGACGTGGACGGTGCGCACATTGCCTCGCTGCTCATCACCTTCTTCTATCAGGAAATGCCGGAGCTGGTCCGGGGCGGCCACCTCTTCCTCGCCGTGCCGCCGCTCTACAAGATCACCCAAGGGGCAAAATCCGCCTATGCCCGCGACGACGATCACCGCGCCGAGCTGATGGAGACGGAGTTCAAGGGCAAGGCCAAGATCGAGATCAGCCGCTTCAAAGGTCTCGGCGAAATGCTGCCCGCCCAGCTCAAGGAAACCACCATGGATCCGTCCAAGCGCACGCTGCTGCGGGTGCTGATCGACGAGGTGGATTTCGAGGGAACGCGCAACGCCGTTGACGACCTGATGGGAACCAAGGCCGAAGCCCGCTTCCGCTTCATCCAGGAGCGTGCCGCTTTCGCTGAAGATTTGGATATTTAAGCCGCAACGAATTCATCGAACTGACGAGGAACCGTTACGCTTCCGTCAAATTACCGGCGCAATAGAACGGCCGGCGCTCTGTCCTCCCGCGAGGGCACTGCAGCGCCGGCCGTTTTGTCTCAACCCTTTGCCGGATACTTGCCATGACCAAGCGTTTTCTTGCGACTGCCGCTTTCGTTCTCCTGTCCAGCACCGCCTCCGTCTATGCCACCGATATCGGCGCGACCGTGGAGACCGCCTGCCCCTTCGGCGATTGCGCGGCGGCGATCTCTCTTTCCTATCTCGGTGAATTCGTCATCCCAACCGGCCAGATGGAAAATGGCGTCGAATTCGGCGGCATTTCCGGCCTCGATTTCGATGCCGCCACCGGCCGCTATATCGCCATCAGCGACGACCGTTCCGAAAAGGCCTCGGCGCGCTTCTATGATCTCGATATCGATGTCAGCGCGAGCGGCCTGAAGAGCGTCACCATCGTCAAGCATACCACTTTCCAGGACAAGAACGGCCAGCCCTTTGCCATCCGCACCGTCGATCCAGAATCCATCCGCTTCGGCAAGGACGGGATTTACTGGGGCAGCGAGGGCGATGCCAAGGCGCTGATCGCCCCCTTCGTCCGCGTCACCTCGCCGGACGGCGCCTTCGTTCGCGAGTTCAAGCTACCGGACGGTTTTGCCCCGACCGCCGACAAATCGACCGGTATTCGCGACAACCTCGCTTTCGAGGATTTGGCTATGTCCCCGTCCGGTGACGTATCCATCGGCGTCGAAGCAGCCCTCTATCAGGACGGCCCGAACCCCAATCTGACGACCGGCAGCTTGTCGCGCATCATCCGGTATGACGGCGCGAGCGGCGAACCGAAGGCTCAGTACGTATACCCCGTTTCACCGATCCCTCAGGCTGCCACCAAACCCGATGGCGGCAATGATAACGGCGTGTCGGAAATGATCGCACTTGACGATCATCGCCTGCTCGCTGTCGAGCGCAGCTACGCGCAGGGTTTCGGCAACAACGTCAAGCTCTTCATGATGGATCTCGATGGCGCAACCGATGTTTCCGGTATCGCTTCGCTCGCCAAGAATGACCAGCACGTCGTATCAGTGCGCAAGAGCCAGGTGCTCGACCTGCGTGCCATCGGCCTGACGCCCGACAATATCGAGGCCATGGCAATCGGCAAGGCGAAGGATGGCACCGATGTCCTGATCCTCGGTTCGGACAATAATTTCTCGACCGGCCAGAAGACGCAGTTCTACGCCTTTAAGGTCAACCGCCGCCCGCAATAATATCTCAAGGATTCAGCGACCAAATAACCACGCTTTGTATACGCTTTATCCGGGCGTACCTTGAAACCGCCCGGTTCATGGCCCATAAACTAGAGCAACAATAAAAAGAGGCGCGCGTGGGTGTGTTTGATCGTCAGAAAACCAATACGGAGCCGCGATGGCTGGGGCCGTCGGCGACGATACGTACGCCGCTGATACCCTCCATTTCGGCTGCGCGCTGGCTGCTCGTACTCGTCGCCGCAGCCGGCGTTTATTTCTTCTACGGCTTCGTGGTGCCGGTGCTCGCAGCCCTCGTCATCGGCTTTGCGAGCTGGCCGCTTTACCGCAAACTGGTTGCCCGCGTCGGCGGCAATACGACGATCGCCGCGACGATCGCGATCGTCCTCATCGTCACGTTCCTCGTCATTCCGATCAGCCTTGCGGTTGCCTATACGACCGGTGAAGTGCGTACATGGGTCGCATGGGCAATCCACGCCAACCGCTTTGGCGCGGAGACGCCGCAATGGATCGTCGCCCTGCCGCTCGCCGGCCCCTATCTCGACGAACTCTGGACGAAATATATCGGCAGCCCGGGTGCCATGGGTGAGCTCATCCAGGCCGTCAGCGGCGCCAATATCGGCAACATCTATCGCGCGGTCCTGGCGGCCGGCGGCGGCGTCTTCCATTTGTTGCTGACGCTGCTCTTCATGCTGATCGCGCTGTTTTTCGTCTATCGCGACGGCTTTTCCTTCACCAAGCAGATCGACATGCTCGGCGAGCGTATCCTGCCGAACCGCTGGGAGCGCATTTCCCGCGTCGTGCCCGCCACCATCAGCTCAACCGTCATGGGCATGACGCTGATTGCGATCGGCGAAGGCATCGTACTCGGCGTGGCCTATTGGATCGCCGGCGTCCCATCGCCTGTCACCCTCGGTGTGCTGACGGGTGTCATGGCGCTGGTCCCCGGCGGAGCGCCGCTCTCCTTCACGCTGGTATCCGTCTATCTGCTGGCCAGCGGCTCGCATGTCGCCGGCATCGGCCTCTTCGTCTGGGGCACGGTCGAACTCTTCATCGTCGACAAGACGCTGCGTCCGAAACTCGTCGGCGGACCGATCAAGCTGCCCTTCCTACCGACCTTTTTCGGCCTTGTCGGTGGCGTGAAGACGATGGGCTTCCTCGGCCTCTTCATCGGCCCGGTGCTGATGGCGCTGCTGGTCGCGATCTGGCGGGAATGGATACACGAAGTCCGTAGCGCCGATACGAGTCCACAGATCATCCTCGATGAACAGGCGCCGCCGGTGCAGCGTGTTGCCGAGGGCTAAGTCCGGCGAGACGCTTTGCCTAAATCAGGCCAGGCGCTTTTCCATGAAAAGGCTGAGTGGGTCCGGCAGGTAGGAGCCGAAAGGCTCGATTTCGAGGAATCCATATTTCCTGTAAAGGCCGATCGCCTCCGGCTGGTAGATGCCTGTCTCCAGACGGATCGCCACGAGCCCCTTGTCCCTGCCGAGTTCTTCAAGCCTGTCCATCAGTCGGCTCGCGACCTTCAGGCCCCTCGCCTCGGGATCGACGAACATGCGCTTGATCTCGGCCGTGCCATCACCCGCCTCGACCAGTGCGCAGCAGCCGACGATCTCGCCGCCGTTGCGCGCCACGAGGAAGCTCACCGCCGGCTTTTCCAGCGTTGAAATATCGACGAGGTGGTTGCTCTCCGGCGGATAGAGCGACTGGGCATAGGCGTCGGAGAGTTCCAGAAGACGGATCACGCCATCCTGACGCGGCGGTTCCAGAGCGATGGTGACGGGCATTTTCTTTCCTATTGCGACCAACGGCGCGAATTTTCCCGGATGACGGGGAGTTAATATCGCTGCCTTCATTCCGTTGGAATTGTGTTGTCGAAGATGGTGACACGCTCAATAGCCATGGAGGCAAAATATGCAAGCCGTCCTCATCGCCATGACGATCCTCGGTTGCGACGATTCGGTCAGCCAATGCAATTACGTGGCTACGGTCGACAAGCACTGGGAAACCGTCGTCGCCTGCGATGCCGAGGCTGAACAGCGGCTGAAAAATTATGCCAATGCTAGCTATCCGACGGTCATTGCCGTCTGCGAGGCGCCGAAATCGCTTGCTGCTGAACCGGCCAAGCCGGCGCCTGTTCAGCCAGCGAGACCTGAGGTGGTCGAACAGCGGGATGGTCTTGGCGGTTTTGTGGATAATATTGCCGGGCGCGTTCGCGCCAGCCTGCCCTCGGGCCAGGATGTGAAACACACCCTGGCAAAGCCGTTGCATTTCGTCTCCGCGAGCTATTCCTGGGCGGCGGCGCGTTTTGGCGATTAAGCCGCCGCAAGCGACGCATAGGCACGAGCCGAGCGGCGCTGTTCGGCCACATGCAGCTTCTCCACCATGTCGAGCAACTCGCCGACGGCGTCATGCTGCCCGACCCGATTGTGGAACTTTTGAAGCAGGCGTCCGCAGATGCTGCCGAGAAGCGAGGCCGACGTCTTGCGCGAAGCCTCACGCCACAGGAACGTCGCTTCCACGAAAATGATGCTGATATCGCGCGGCAGGCCTGCCGATTCATAGAGCGCGCGCACGGCATGCATACGGCCCGTGGCGAGGATTGCCCGCACACGCCGGTCGCTGCAATCAGACAGGTTGACGATGGCGCAGGCGAAGAATTCCACCTTGCCGCAGCAGAGCGCATGCATAAGGAAGGACGGCGTCAGACGGTCGTTCAGGCGAAGATGCTCGACGAGGTCAGGCACTTCGATCGGCGCGATATCGCCGGCAATGGAAACGATCGCCGCTTCCGTCGCCTCGCGGCTGATACGCTGCAGCCTCTGCAAGCCGATCGCCGCCAGCGCCAGCGGCAGGCCGACCAGCGCATTGCTGACATGCTGTGTCAGGAGTTGGCGGGCATCGGCCGGCAGGTCACTGCGGTCGAGAAGCAGATTTCTGATGTCGCTGATATCGCCGAGCCGTTCGGCAATCCGCTTCAGGGAATGGGTGGAAATCGAGGCGCCATCGTTTTCGAGCAGGCAGAGGACTTCGTCCTCGTCGCCGACTTCGGCGAGCGCTGCGGAAACCGGGCGGGTCACATGGGCACGCGCGGCAATCAGCATCCGCGTTGTGCCGCTGCCGCGCGCTGCGAGGTCGACGAGATCTGCATCCGTCAACAGCGGCGAGCAGGTCACCGCGTGGCAGGCAATTTCCGGCTGGTCCTCGGCGAGCGAAAGAATGACGTTGCGCGGCGCATGCGGCGCCCAGGCGATCGCTTCGGCGAGTGCAAGACGCACGCGCGGCGACGGATCGTCGAGCAGATAGGTCATCGCCTTTTCAGCAGCGTCGCGCCGTTCGTCCGACATTTCGGATTTCAGATAGACACGTCCGAGGGCACTTGCAGCGGCCGCCCTGTCAGCCGTCTTGGCCGTTTCGGCCCAACGAAGAAATGCCTCAATGATCACGAGCACGCCCCAGCACTGAACGCGATTCCCTCGCGCCTCATTCAATACAGGGACGGTAGCCGGAAAAAGTTTATGATTGGTTCACCATATTCGTTAGGATTTGTCCGGCCTTAGGCGGCAGCCGTCAGACCTTCGGCCTGAACATTTCGAAGACTTCACTGCCCTCGCAATAATCCATATAGCCCATGCGCGCGACCGGCCGCGCCAGCGCCATATCGAGCCGCCCGTCGCTGACGATGGCCTCATCGATATGGATGCCGACGACCTCTCCGAAGACGAAGACATTCTCGGTCGGCTCGCCGGACAGCGTCTTCGGCTCGATGATCTCGGTCACCCTGCATTCCAGTACCGCGAGAGCCGCCGCCACATAGGGCGCATCGATCAACTCGGCCTGCTTCGGCGTCAATCCTGCATATTCGAATTCGCTCGTTCCGTAAGGCACCGCTGCCGAAGTGAGGTTCATCTTTTCCGCAAGATTGCGGCTGACGAAATTGCAGGTGAAGACACCGGTCTCCCTGGCATTTCGCTGGCTGTGTTTGTGCCCGCTCGACGAAAACATCACCAGCTTCGGCTTGTCGGCAACCGCGTTGAAGAAGGAATAGGGCGCGAGATTGATCGACCCATCCCCGCCCTTGCTGCCGATCCAGCCGATCGGGCGCGGCGCGACGATCGCCTTGAAGGGATCGTGCGCCAGCCCGTGCCGGTTGGTATCCGTCGTATAGAACATCAGCCTTCCCCGCCGACCCAGGTGACGGTCTCGGTGAGTTCAGGGCGCGGACGCTCGACGGCCGGGAACGTGGTCGAGCCGATATGGATAAAGCCGGCAATTTTCTCGCCCGGCTGGACGCCAAGCAGCGGATAGGCACGCTCGTCGAAGGCGAACCATTCCGTCAGCCAGTTGGCGACATAGCCATGCGCATTGGCAGCCAAAATGACATTGAAGCATAGCGCGCCCACCGACATGATCTGCTCCCATTCCGGGATTTTGAAATGCGGAGCGGCCTTGCTGACCACGCCGATGACGACGGGTGCGCGGGTAAAGCGGGTGCGCTCGACCTGGATCATCTCGTCCGAAAGGTCGGGCTTGGCTTCCAGCGCGAGCCTCAGCAGCTCTTCGCCAAGCCGCATGCGCTCCTCGCCGCGATAGACGATGAAGCGCCAAGGCGCGATCTTGCCGTGGTCGGGAACGCGCGACGCGAGACGCAGAATCTCCTCGATCTCGGCCTTCTCCGGCCCCGGTTCGCACATCTGGAAAGCCGGGATGGAACGACGCACAGAGAGATAGTCGATCAGCTTGATATCGGATTTCATACGGGAGAAACTCTCATTTGTATGCAGAGGGTGGCCAGAGGTCTTGAATTTGCCATGGCATTGGTCTTGAAGTGGACTCTGCGATTTCAGAAGTCAATCGGTTCACGAACAGGATGTTTGGCATTTTGCCTTTTGCACGGATCGGCCTTGCTCTTGCCCTTGTCATGCTGACGCCGTTTGGCGCTGCTGCCCAGGATGCCTTCAAGGAATTCAAGCAGCTCGAATCGACGCCGAAAATGCCAAAGCTCAACGCGTTCATTGCGCCGGGAACGGCACAGGAAGGCATGCACCTGCGTGACGTTTCGCTGGAAGCGAAGCTGACGGCCGATGGGGCGCCGGTGGAAGATGGTCTTTCCTGGTATGTATTCAGTCCGGTTGCCGGAACCGACGGCAAGCTGCCGCTGATTGCAAGTTCTCGGGGCGGCACCGCGGCATTCCAGCTTGCTGCCGGCGATTATTTCGTCAACGTCTCCTTCGGCCGCGCCGGCGTCACCAAGAAACTGACGGTGCCGGATGAGGGCGAAGTCGACAAGCAGGTCATGGTGCTCGATGCCGGCGGCCTGTTGCTCAATGCCGTCTCCGGCTCCGATGTCCGCATCCGTCCCGACCAGCTGAGCTTTTCGATCTATTCCGCGGAAGTTCGCGACGACGGCGAACGCGGCCTCGTCATGGCCGACGTGCCGCCGAATACGGTCGTGCGCCTCAATGCCGGCACTTATCACATCGTTTCAGAATACGGCAACGTCAACGCCAGCATCCGCGCCGATATCCAGGTCGAGGCCGGCAAGCTCACCGAAGCGACGATCCAGCACAGAGCGGCACAGATCAATTTCAAGCTCGTGTCGGAAACCGGCGGCGAAGCGATAGCCGATACCGCTTGGTCGATCCTGACGGCGGCCGGCGACAGTGTCGGCGAAAGCGTCAGCGCCTTCCCGACCATGGTTCTGTCGGAAGGTGAATACACCGCGGTCGCCCGTAACAAGGACAAGATCTTCCAGCGCGACTTTACCGTCGCTGCGGGCGTCAATACCGATGTCGAAGTCCTGATGAAGGACCAGCAGGCCCAGCAGCCGATCGCACCGGCCGCCACGGCCGTAGCGCCGGGCGGCCAGGCCGCGGCCGGGCCAAAGGGGGTGCCTCAGCCGGGCGGCGAGATCCCGCCACAGCCGCCCTTGCCGTCCTATGAAGATCTTCAAAGCGGCGACGGCGCCAGCCTCGACTGACGCCGCATCCCGAATATCAGGAAATTTTCAGCTTGCGCGCTTGAGGAAGGCCTTCTTCTTCGGCGCCATCGAGAAGACGGCCTCAAAGAGGCGAGCGAGCAGATCCTTGCGGTTGCTGCCGCTGCTCAATTCTTCAAAGGACAGGACCCTGCCCACATGCGCTGTTATCGTGCTGCCTGAAAGGCGGCGGAACTCGCGGATGAGCAGCGACAGCCGCAGCGTCATCGACACCCGGCTGGCAAGATGGAAGAGCCGGCCGTTCTGGCCCTCGAAATAAATCGGCAGCACGCTGGCGCGCGCCGCCTGGATGAGCTTGGCCGGGAACATCTTCCACGGCAGGTCCTCGGCGCGGCCGAAACCCTTCTTGGCGGTGGCCACGCCGCCAGCCGGGAAAACCACGATCGTCGTGCCTTCCTTCAGCAGGCGAACTGCCTCGTGACGGCTCTTCATGTTCATCGCCATCGCTTCCTTGTTCTCGTCGAAGGAGATCGGCAGCGAATAGGGCGCCATTTCCGGCACCTTGAGAAGATCGTTGTGGATCAGCACCCGGAACGGACGGCCGAGCTGTTCGGCAAGCGCCAGCACCGCAATGCCGTCGCCGATACCGAAAGGATGGTTGGCAACGATGACGATCGGTTCGTCCGGCACCGGTTCGAGCGGCCAGTTGCCCTTCACATCGACCTCCACATCGATGAGATCGAGCATCTTGCCGAAGACGCGGTCGCTCTTGCCAACGATATCGCTGCGCCAGATGTCATAGAGCCGCACATAACGGTCGCGGCCCGAAAGCCCCTCGATGGAGCGGATGAGCCAGCGCTTGAAGCGCGGGTCTCTTTCGTTCGCGTAGGAAAGCTCTTTGAAGCGCACTGAAATGCCTGCCGGGATGAGACCCGTCCCCTGTTTGTGGCGGCTATATTACTGCTGCATGTCAGATTTCTGACAGCGCCGAGCAGATCAATGCCGGGCGCTGTCCTTATCCAAAAGCAATTTTCAGGCGGCTTTCGCCTTCTTTGCCTCGAGCTTGCGACGGATATCGGGCGCAGTCGCCTCCAGGGCAAGGCTTTCGATCGCCGAATCCAGCGACATCGATGTCTGCTCCTGGCTGCCGAGGCGGCGGATATTGACCGTGCGCTCTTCCGCTTCCTTCTTGCCACAGACGATGATGACGGGAACTTTCGTAACGGAATGTTCGCGGATCTTGTAATTGATCTTCTCGTTACGGAAGTCGGTCTCGACATGCAGCCCGGCGTCGCGCAGCGCGTCCGCCACTTCCTGGCCGTAACCGTCGGCTTCCGAGGTGATCGTCGCGACGACGACCTGCAGCGGTGAAACCCACAGCGGCAGATGACCGGCGAAGTTTTCGATCAGGATGCCGAGGAAGCGTTCCATCGAGCCGCAGATGGCGCGATGGATCATCACGGGCTGCGTCTTCTCCGAATTGCTGTCGATATAGAAGGCGCCGAAGCGTTCCGGCAGGTTGAAGTCGACCTGCGTCGTGCCGCACTGCCATTCGCGGCCGATCGCGTCCTTCAGCGTATATTCGAACTTCGGCCCGTAGAAAGCGCCCTCGCCCGGCAGGATGCCGGTTTTGATGCGGCCCTCGGACTGAGCCTCGATCGTCTTCAAGACATCGGTCATGACGGCTTCCGCCCGATCCCAGAGCGCATCGGTGCCGACGCGCTTGTCCGGACGGGTGGAAAGCTTGACGACAATTTCCTTGAAGCCGAAGTCTTCATAGACCGACAGGATCAGGTCGTTGATCTTCAGGCATTCGGCCGCCATCTGCTCGTCGGTGCAGAAGATGTGCGCGTCGTCCTGCGTGAAGCCGCGCACGCGCATCAGCCCGTGCAGCGCGCCCGAAGGCTCGTAGCGATGCACCAGGCCAAATTCGGCGAGACGGATCGGCAGCTCGCGATAGGACTTGAGCCCATGCTTGAAGATCTGCACATGGCCGGGGCAGTTCATCGGCTTCAGCGCAAAGACGCGGTTATCCGCTTCCTTGTCTTCCGGATGCGTCATCGCATGCGCCGATTTCACGGCGAACATGTTCTCCTGGTACCAGCCCCAGTGACCCGAGGTTTCCCAGAGCGCAGTGTCGAGCACCTGCGGCGCGTTGACTTCCTGATAGTCGATCTCAAGCCGCCGGCGCATGTAGGAGACGAGCGACTGGAAGATGCGCCAGCCCTTGCCATGCCAGAAAACGACGCCCGGCCCTTCTTCCTGGAAATGGAACAGGTCCATTTCGCGGCCGAGCTTGCGGTGGTCGCGCTTTTCGGCTTCCGCCAGCATGTGCAGGTAATTGTCGAGATCGGCCTGCTCAGCCCATGCCGTGCCATAGATGCGTGACAGCATGGCGTTGTTGCTGTCGCCCCGCCAATAGGCGCCGGCGACCTTCATCAGCTTGAAGGCGGAGCCGATCTGGCCGGTGGAAGCCATATGCGGGCCGCGGCAAAGGTCGAACCATTCGCCCTGATTGTAGATCTTCAGATCCTGTCCTTCAGGAATCGCATCGACGAGCTCGACCTTGTACTGTTCGCCCTTGGCGGCAAAGACTTCTTTGGCCTTCTCGCGCGACCAGATCTGCTTGGTGAAGGGCGCGTTGCGGGCAATGATCTCCTTCATCTTCTTTTCGATCTTGGGCAGATCGTCGGGTGTGAAAGGCTCGTTCTTGGCGAAGTCGTAATAGAAGCCGTTCTCGATGACGGGGCCGATCGTTACCTGCGTGCCGGGCCACAGTTCCTGCACGGCTTCGGCCATTACGTGTGCGGCGTCATGCCGGATGAGTTCCAGCGCGCGCTGATCCTTGCGCGTGATGATCTCGATCTTGCCGTCGGTCACGGCATCGGAAAGGTCTTGTACGGTACCGTCGATCGCAATGGCGACGGCGCTCTTGGCGAGCGACTTGGAAATGGATTCGGCAACATCCTTGCCGGTCGCGCCAGCCGGGAAGCTGCGCACCGAACCATCGGGAAATGTCAGGGAAACGGATTGGGACATCGAAATTCTCCTTGTCCAGTCCCGCCAACGAATGCGGGTGGTTGAAACGGAAGCGTCATCTACTCGGGATGCGCTGCCGCCTGATACTGATATTTGCTGTCTGAGTAAAGGAAAAGCCTGCCTACACGACCATGTTGAAAAGGCCGCGCACGGTGTTCCAGTTGCGCAGCGTACCCACACCCATGCGCTTGGTCGTCAGCGCCGAAAGCAGTTTCGATTCGCTCGGCTTGCCGTGGAAATCGATCCAGAGATCGCAGCCGACCAGTTCCATCCGTTGCCCTTCGGAAAGCAGCGGCTTTAACGCTTCGACCTTATCCGGATCGATCGGCAGCCGGCTGACGCGCACGATTACCTGATCGCCTTTGCCGTCCTTGAAGGGATTGGCGCTGCAAAGCGCCATCCAGGTGCAATCGCTGCGCACGATGATATCGACATGCTTGCCGAATTTTTCCTCGAAGGCCTCTTCCAATTGCTCTTCGACTTCATGCGGTCGCATATCGTCCGCCTCGAAGACGAGGTTGCCAGTGGAGACCAGCGTGCGCGGTTCGCGATAGCCGAGTTCTTTGGCAAGCGCGCGCAAATCCTCCATGATCACGCGCCGCTCCGAGGTCAGGACGATGCTGTGCAGAAGTGCGATGAAGGTACACACCTCAAGCCTCCTTCCGCCCAAGCATGAAATAGCGCCAGGGCGTAAACCAGCGGAAACGGGATTCGAGATATTCCGGCACCGGGTCGAGACCGCTGGTTCCGCCCGGCCCGCAGCGGCCGACGCGGAAGAGCGTCATCCAGCCGCCGGCCCAGAGCCCATGGCGGCCGATGGCCTCATAGCCATATTCGGAACAGGTTGGGATATGCCGGCAGGAATTGCCGACGAAGCCGGAAAGCGTCAGCTGATAGAGGCGGATCAGCCCCATGCCGAAAAGGCGGTCCGGCGTCTTGCGGAAGGGGCCGCGGTAATTGCGGGAAAATTTCTGCGGCGGCGTGGGACGAGGCTTTGGGGCCGCCGCCCCACCCTCATCTTCCTCTTCACGCAGCAAGCAGAATTCGCACATGGTTCACGCCTCGACGAATTCGGCGCGGCGAGCCTCGATCTGGCTGATGGCGTCGACGACGGCGTCGAAGGTCAGCATGGTGGAGGCGTGACGTGCCTTGTAATCACGGACGGGAAGTAGATAGCGCATGTCGGCAAATCGTCCATCCGGCCCCTCACCATCTGCTTTCAGCATAGCGAGCATGTCTTCGCGCGCCTTGCGCACTTCGCCTGATGTCGCGCCGACGACATGGCGGGCCATGATCGAGGATGAAGCCTGTCCGAGCGCGCAGGCCTTCACGTCATGTGAAAAGGCGCTGATCGTATCGCCGTCCATTTTCAGCCAGATGCGCACTTTCGAGCCGCAGAGACGGGAGTGTGCCTGTGCGCTCGCATCCGCGTCTTCAAGCGTTCCAGTCAGCGGAATATTGCCGGCAAATTCGAGGATTTTGCTGTTATAGATGTCATCCATGACGGATTTGGCTCCCAAAACGCCTGAAACCGACGCTAATTCCTATGTGATTGTCGTGTAAACAAAAAACACACAGTCTCACGACAGAATACTTACATAGCCGGGTCGTCTTCCTATATGTATGTCGTTCGAGGGCCATCGAAATGCAATGGCCTCGAAGAAGTTTGATTGGGAAACCGTGCCGGAAGGGTTCGAGAAAGCGAGCCTGGAAAGCCCCGGAGCCTGCCAAAGGTGCAAGAATTCCCGCTTGGGGTACCAGTGGCTAGTCCGAATACGGTCCGCGTTGCGGGCCAGGAGACCATTGAATATGGACGCCATCGTCAAGAATTTTCCGCAGACCGCCCGTGAATCCGACCGCCCCTCCCAGCAGGAGGCAGAAGACGCCGTCCGCGTCCTGTTGCGCTGGGCCGGCGACGATCCGTCGCGCGAAGGCCTGATGGATACGCCTGCCCGCGTCGCCAAGGCCTATCGCGAGCTCTTCGCCGGTTACGAGATGAGCCCCGAAGATGTGCTCGGCCGGACCTTCGAAGAGGTTGCCGGCTACGATGACATGGTGCTGGTGAAGGACATTCCCTTCTTCTCCCATTGCGAACATCACATGGTGCCGATCATCGGCAAGGCGCATGTCGCCTATATGCCGGACGGACGGGTTCTCGGCCTCTCCAAGATTGCCCGCGTCGTTGAAATCTACGGTCGCCGCCTGCAGACGCAGGAAACGATGACCTCGCAGATCGCCAAAGCCATCGACGAAACGCTGCGTCCACGCGGCGTCGCCGTCATGATCGAGGCCGAACACATGTGCATGGCTATGCGCGGCGTTCAGAAGCAGGGCTCGACCACATTGACGACAACCTTTACAGGAACGTTCAAGACTGAACCGGCCGATCAGGTCCGATTCATGACAATGGTAAGGGGCCGCTGATACCGGCTCCCTCAGGAGGGCCGCGATGCGTGAGATGATTTTCAATCAGCCGTCGGACGATAAATCCGAGCTGGAGGATGCTGGCGATTTCACGCCGCGCTTCGACGATCGCGGCTTGATCACGGCTATCGTCACCGATGCCGGTGACGGCGAACTCCTGATGGTCGCCCATATGAATGCGCAGGCCCTGGCGCTGACCATCCAGACCGGCATCGCCCACTATTTCAGCCGCTCGCGCGGCAAGATCTGGAAGAAGGGCGAAACCTCCGGCAATCTCCAGACCGTCAAGGAAATCCGCACGGATTGCGATCAGGACGCCATCTGGCTGAAGGTCGAGGTTGCCGGCCACGACGCCACCTGTCACACGGGCCGCCGCTCCTGCTTCTACCGTACCGTCACTCTCGAAGATGGAAAGCCTGTTCTGACCATCGTCGATGACGATCTGCACTTCGATCCGAAGGACATTTACGGGAAATAGCCCAGATCCCGGTCGCCTGCCCCTTATTGCGACGCAAATCGCCTCTATGTACAATTTGGTAAGGGTTCGGGGCGACTAATTAGCAATCCAAGTGTTCTGCCGGGAGGGAGGGACGCCATGCTGGGCTGGAATATGCATCGTCAAAGCGCCGAGGGCAGCAGTTCCGGCACGGCAGCGCTTCAGGATATGGCAGTTCCCCCCGTTCAACCCGCATCCGAAGAGAGAGCAAAGCTTGCTCTCGCGCTCGGCGGCGGAGCCGCTCGCGGCTGGGCGCATATCGGCGTGCTGCGCGCGCTCGATGAGGCAGGCATCGAGATCGGCATGATCGCCGGCACCTCGATCGGCGCGCTCGTCGGCGGCTGCTACCTGGCCGGCAAGCTGGACGAGCTGGAAAACTTTGCCCGCTCGCTCACCATGCGCCGCATCGCAAGCCTTCTCGATCTGACGATCGGCGGTTCCGGCCTCTTTGGCGGCATGCGGCTGACCAAGCGCATGCAGGAACATCTGGAAGGCCTGACGATAGAAGATCTCGACCGGCCCTTCGTCGCCGTCGCGGCCGAAGTCAATACCGGGCACGAGGTCTGGATCGCCAACGGCTCGCTGATCACGGCCATCCGCGCATCCTATGCCCTGCCTGGCATTTTCGAACCGATCCGCAGCAATAACCGCACACTTGTCGATGGCGCGCTCGTCAATCCCGTGCCGGTTTCCGTCTGCCGCAGCTATGAGCAGCCGCTCGTCGTCGCCGTCAACCTCAACTACGATCTCTATGGCCGTTCCGCCGTTGTCCGCCACAATGCCAGTCTCTCGCCAGCCGAAGTTCAGCAGCAGAAGAACGCGCCCTATGCCGCGCGGCTCGGCATGACCGGCGTCATGGTGCAGGCCTTCAACATCATTCAGGATCGTATCGCCCGCGCCCGCCTTGCCGGCGACCCGCCCGACATTTCATTGCAGCCGCGCCTGTCGGACATCGGCCTGTCGGAATTCCATCGTGCGGGGGAAGCCATCGAACGTGGCTATGAGGAAGCTCGGGCAAGGCTGCCCGAGCTGCAGCGCATGCAGGAACTCTACGCGAGGCATCCCTGACTCAGCGATCTCCAATTAGCTCGCAATATAGGCCTTGATCTCTTCGGCCTCGCGCTCGACCTCGGCGATGCGCGACTTCACGACGTCGCCGATCGAGATGATGCCGGCGAGCTTGCCGTTAGCCTCGACCGGAATGTGGCGGAAGCGCTTGCTGGTCATCAACTCCATGAGCTCGTTGACCGAGGTCTGCTCGTTGCAGCGGAATACCTTCGAGGTCATGACGGAAGACAGCGTCTGGTCGAGCCCGTTCTTGCCGGCCTTGGCGACGACATGCACGAGATCGCGCTCGGTGAACATGCCGGAAATCTTGTTCTCCATGCCGACGACGACGATCGCGCCGATCTTCTTCTTGCTGAGGATAGCAGCCGCCTCCGAAACCGTGGTGTTCGGCCCGGTTGTGACGACGTCACGACCCTTCAGATCGAGTATTGCTTTGACGGAACTGGCCATTCGGACCTCCTATGGCGAAAGCGAAACACTTGTCGGGAACACAGGCTCCGCGGCGGTCTCTCCCCCCATCGCGGATCGGTCAATGGTGCACTGCTTGGCTCAGGATTGCAACTCGTCGTCAGGGGTCGGCACGGGTTCCGGCGGTAGTTTTCGGTCGAACAGCGCAAAGAGGAAAAAGCCGAAGACGAAACCGCCGATATGCGCGTCCCATGCAATTTCCTGGCTGCCGTCGCCGACAAGCGGAATGCCGACGGCGATCAGCGCGTTGCCGACCAGCCAGAAAAGCATGAACATGATCACGGTGCGGCTCTGAACCGCCTGCATGACGGACAGGCGTGGATTGAGATGCGCCGGGCCGAACATCTGCCGCCCGGGGGGGAAGGCAAAGCGGCAGGCCGCGCCCATCAGCCCCGAGACAACGCCGGATGCACCGATGAGCATCGCTTCGCTGCCCCAGTTCAGCGCCGTGTGCAGCGCAGCCGAGGCGACAGAAGAAAGAACCCAAAAGATGATGTATCGGGCCGTGCCGATGCGGCGTACGACCGGCGCGCCGAAGGCCATCAGCCATAGCCCGTTGAAGACGATATGCTCGACGCTTCCATGCAGCAGCGAATAGGTGACCGGCGTCCAGTAGAGCTGCGGTCCCTGCTCCGCGAGCGAGACGGCATAACGCAGCGGAATGAAGCCGAAGCTGAACAGGAACCACCTAGACCAATAGACCGGCAGCAGCGATTGCACGGCATAGATCAGGATCAGAAGCAGCAGCGTCGCGAGCAATGCCGGCGGAAGATTGAAAACCGGCTGGCGCGGCGGGCGGGCCGGCGGTTCGGGCTGTGAAGGCTGGAATGCCTGGTCAGGCCCGGACGTCTGTTCATTCATGCTTTTGTCGCCTCGTTTTGAGGCCTCAGCCATACAGGAGCCGGCTTCAAAAAAAAAGCCGTCCGGTATGGCCGGACGGCTTGCCTGAGCATTCCCAAGCATCGGCGCGAAAATCGAAATCGATTGTCGGAAAGCCTGATGCGTACTCAAAGAGTAGAGCGTCCTTTGTTCGCCCGAATGGGCGAATGGCGCTCTGTGGATGACCCCTGCCCCGGCAAGTCTTGTGCAGAACTTCACTGTTCGAAGTGATGAAGAAACGGTCTCACGACAGCCCACTGCACTCAAGCGAAACCATCTATTAACCTTAACTCCCCGGATTTGGCATGAAATCCGCAAGGTAGAAGGTGAAGGGGCGAAAACCGCCCGCCAATGAACCGAAATGAGACAGCGTCATGCGCCTTCAGATCACGACCGATATCTTCGACTACTGGAATGCTCTGCGCGGTGAGCAGGATGCCCCGCTGAAATCGCAGATCGAGCCCGGCGCGATCCCTCACCTCCTGTCGAGCCTCTTCATTCTGGAGACCGAGGCAGACCGGCAGATCCGCTTCCGCCTTGCCGGCACGAAGATCTGCGATCTCTTCGGCCACGACCTGCGCGGCGAACGCTTTTCCGCTCTCTGGGCCAACGGTCAGAATGAAGATATCGAGAAAACCGCCAAAGGCGTCATGGATCACGCCATCCCGACGCTTTTCAACGCAACGGGCTATAGCACCGCCGGCCATCACGCGGCCTTCGAGATCATCATGATGCCGCTGCGTTCGCCCGAAGGTGGC
Organism: Rhizobium sp. BK275; assembly: GCF_014193555.1. Classification (NCBI taxonomy): domain Bacteria; kingdom Pseudomonadati; phylum Pseudomonadota; class Alphaproteobacteria; order Hyphomicrobiales; family Rhizobiaceae; genus Rhizobium; species Rhizobium sp. BK275. The sequence goes on along the minus strand of NZ_JACHZL010000007.1, from coordinate 414,032 downwards.
TGCGACCGCCTGCTGGGCGCCATTGCGCCTGCCGTTGCCGCAAGCTGGCTGGAGATCGTGCCGCTGGAGCTTCTTGCCCTCGACCGCAGCCGCCTGCTGCACGATAAGTTCGGTCGCGCGGCCCAGGTCGAACCCCGTCGCCCCGTCGAAGTGGCGGCCGAAAAACACGCCACGTTCGGCCAGGCCGTGCTGCGCGTCATGTCGCATTTCCTGCATGGGGCAACTGCTCGCTGACTGTCCGATTTTGGATCGCCGCCCATAGTACTTTAGGGTTATAGAGCGGCTGGTCCCACAACCTTCTGTTAATGGATTGGGGGTAAGGATTGGGCCTAGCAATTTCATGAAGAAGCCCTTTGATGCACTCGTTCCAGTCCGCTCAGACGCACAGACCTGCGCCGCGCCCTGAACAGGGAGTATTCCAGCGCGTGCCCATCAATATGCAGGGCCGCCTGATGCTTGCGAATTACGAGGAATTCGAGTGCGTGGTGATCGATATGTCGCCCGGCGACATGTATGTCACCTGCGCCGGCCGCCCGCGCGCCAATGAACGTGTCGTCGCTTACATCGACCATCTCGGCCGCGTCGAAGGCCATGTGCAGACGGTTGATATGCGCGGTTTCACCATGTCGATCAACGCCACCGATCGCAAGCGCGAGAAGCTCGCGGCCCAGCTCACCTGGCTTGCCAACAAACACGAGCTCGGCCTGCCGGAAGATCGTCGTCATGATCGTCTGACCCCGCGCGAGACCAAGACCGAACTCACACTCGAGGACGGCACACGCTATATCTGCCGCATCATGGACCTTTCGCTCTCGGGCGCCGCCGTCGATTGCGAAGTGCGTCCGCCGCTCGGCACGCCTGTTCGTCTCGGCAACATGCGCGGCCGCGTCGTTCGCCACTTCTCGGAAGGTGTTGCGATCGAGTTCCTGTCGGTCCAGTCGCGCGAGACGCTGCGCGAATTCCTCTAATTCTGGCAAAGGTGCGCCGCCGTTCTGCGTTCGGTTTTCGGGCCTATGCGGCAAATGCCACAGAATCCGCTTCCGTCTTTATCCGTCATAGACTTGAAGGATACAGCGCGCCTGAACGAATGGCGCGGTGATGTCAGTCCTGTTTCCCGAAATCGAACCCAATCAACACGGCCTGCTCGATACAGGCGATGGCAACCTCGTCTATTGGGAAACCTGCGGCAATCCCGTCGGCAAGCCGGCACTCGTGCTGCATGGCGGGCCGGGGTCGGGTTGCTCCACGGCGGCGCGGCGCTATTTCGATCCGTCCACCTATCGCATCATCCTCTTCGATCAGCGCAATTGCGGGCGCAGCCTGCCGAATGCCGCAGACGCCGCAACCGACCTCTCCCGTAACACGACCGTGCATCTCATCGAGGATATGGAGAGGCTGCGCGCCCTCTTTGGCGTGAAAAAGTGGGCGATCTTCGGCAATTCCTGGGGCTCGACGCTGGCGCTCGCCTATGCGCAATCCCATCCGGACCATGTCAGCGGCATCGTGATTGCTGGCGTCACCACGACACGGCGTTCCGAGATCGACTGGCTCTATCGCGGCATGGCGCCGCTCTTTCCCGAGGCATGGCACCGTTTCGGCGAGGCGCTGCCGCCCGAACTCCGCGACCTCGACCGGGTGAGCGCCTATCATCGACTGCTCAACGATCCCGAAGAGCAGGTGCGGCTGAAGGCGGCGCGCGACTGGCATGAATGGGAAGCGGCCACCATTCTTCTCGCCGATCCCGCCGGCCTGCCCCGGCGCTGGTCCGATCCGCGTTATCTCCTGACGCGCGCCCGCATCATCACCCATTACTTCCGCGAGGGTGCATGGCTGGAAGACGGCATCCTCTTGAAGAATGCCGGTCGCCTTGCGGGCATTCCCGGAATCCTCATCCACGGACGTTTCGATATCGAAGCGCCGCTTGTCACCGCCTGGGAACTTGCCCGCGCATGGCCCGGCGCTGAACTCATCGTGCTGCCGAAGGCGGCGCATTCTACAGCAAATGCCGATATCGCCGCCGCGATTGTCGCTGCGACGAACAGATTTCGCGATCTCTGACGAAATTATTTTTTGGCTGGAATTTAAGACGTGAGGCGAAATCGGCTTTTGGAGCGGCGATTCCGCCTGTTTGTGGGCTTCGATCAGGCATCCGCCGGCTGCCGTCCCCGCCGAGGCCCATTGCAGAAATTTACCCGGCATATCGAAATTCGTTAACGGCCTGTCCGGTTTCCTGCCATTTCCGGCTCGGAAACCTTTTCCCCAATCCTTCAATTTTAATCGAATTCGACACGAATACGCTCTTAATTTTAGGCGTATTCGATATGGATTTGAATCAAGTTCGTTGCGTGTTTGAATAAAGTAAGCTCTTAATTTTATTGCGTAATTTTGCGTGAGATAAAAACGTCCGTGTCATTGTCATCCTCATAACGGGGAGACGATAATGGCAATTGGAAATCTTCTGAAAGGCGGCCTTCTGGCCGCTGCAATGACAGCGGCAATGGCGGGCGCAGGACAGGCATCACCCGCCAGCATGACGCTTGCAGGCAATGCGAGCCCGCCGATCGGACATTATGAATTCTGTCAGGCCAATCCGAGCGAATGTGCCTATGCCGGTGGCGATGCCGGCCCGGCGATCCTGACCGAGGATCGCTGGAAGGAAATTCTCAAGGTCAACTACACGGTCAACTCCACCATCCAGCCGATGACGGACAAAGAGATCTACGGTGTCGAGGAGCGCTGGGCCTATCCGCGCACCGTCGGCGACTGCGAGGATTTCGCGTTGCTGAAGCGCAAGATGCTGATCGATGCTGGCTTTTCTCCATCAGACACCCTGATGACTGTCGTGCTGCAGCCGAACGGCGAAGGCCACGCCGTGCTGACGGTCCGCACCGACCATGGCGACTTCGTTCTCGACAACATGCGCAACAAGGTGCTGCTGTGGTCGGATACCGAATACACCTACCTCAAGCGCCAGTCCGCTGACGATCCGGCTCGCTGGACGAAGCTGCAGGACGGTCGCGCCGTCGCTGTCGGTAGCGTGAAGTAACAGGCATACCGGCCCCGGTCAGTCCCCGCATCCCCGTCCCGACCGGCGCCCAGAGCCGTTCCCGCTGTCCCGGGAACGGCTCGCTTCTTTTGTAGCGCTCCCACAAAACAGAGTTAACGGCCCATTAACTCCGCCATCTCATCATCCTCAACAGAGATTCTACACCGGCACCGACGACTCGCGTTTTTCCTGCGGCGGCCCGATATCCGAGGACGACGATGAGCCATTCCGCCGCGGGCCATCTTGCCGAGCAGCCCCTTCTTTCGACCCGCTTCCTGGTTCGTGTCACTGCAACGATTGCGGTCCTGGCGCTGCTGACGGTTGCGATCAGCGTTGCCGGTCGATGGTTCGGCCGTCACATTTCTCTTGCCGGCAATACGGAAAGCACCACCACGATCACGCTCACCATCGGCCGCGATACGGTCGGCCTGCCCGCCAACACGATTCGCTTCCCGAGTGAACGTCATGACGGGGCGGCTGAACGGGTCGATCTCTACCTCACTTGGCCGGAAATGCAGGGTTACAGCAAGGACACACGTCAGCGTTTCGACGATACCGCCCAATCGTCGGGCCTGATTTTCCTGCAAATCACCCAAGGCACGATGTCGCGGGACATGTCGGGCCGGCTGGAGCCGATCTATTCGCATCTCATGGACGGTGCGCCGGAAGCCTTTGCGCATGGCCTGACGTTGCACCGCTTGCGTGCCGATGCCGGCTACAGCGGCGAGGTTCTGCTGGCTGCGCCGCGCGCAGGTGCCGACGATTATGTCGTGCGCTGCGTTCTGCCCCCGTCTGTGGAAACGGCGACCAGCGGAGATTGCCAGCGCGATATCAAGGTCGGCAAGGACTTGAGTGTGCTCTACCGGTTCTCAAGCCGTCATTTGGCCGACTGGGGCCATATTGATGCCGCGATCAGGACTTTTGTGCAAACCCGGCTGGTGAGCCAGTCTGCAACAGTTCGCTAAAATCCCCACCGATGTCTGAAGAAACGATTCATCATAAACGGATTGGTAACGCTGAACCGGTAGTTTTCAAAGACAGCCGGTTGCGCAACAGGGGGTGCGTGGCCCGCCGAACATCAGAAATGCAAGCGAAGAGTCGAATAGTGTCAAGGTCAATTTCCTCCGTATCATCGCCGCGGTCTGCCGGTTTCCTCGCAAAGGTGCTGACGATCCTTTCGATGGCTATCGCGATCGTCGCGGTCGACTCGGTCAATGCCGAAGCGGAAGCTGCAAATCCGAAATATGCCGGTATCGTCGTCGATGCCCGGACGGGAAATGTTCTCTACAGCGAGAATGCCGACCGTCTGCAATATCCGGCGTCGCTCACGAAGATGATGACGCTCTACATGACATTCGAGGCCCTCGAGCAGGGTCGCATTCGCCTTGATACGCCTGTCCCCTTCTCCGCCCACGCCGCAGCCCAGGCGCCGACCAAGCTCGGCGTTCGCGCCGGCGGCACGATCACCGTCGAACAGGGTATCCTCGGCCTCGTGACGTTGTCGGCGAATGATGCGGCGACGGCGCTCGGCGAAATGCTCGGCGGTTCGGAAGATCGCTTCGCCCAGATGATGACCGCCAAAGCGCATGCGCTCGGCATGACGCGCACCACCTATCGCAACGCCAACGGCCTGCCGAACACCGCGCAGATGACGACGGCCCGCGACCAAGCCCGCCTCGGCATCGCCCTTCGCCAGCATTTCCCGCAATATTACGGCTATTTCAATACGCGCGCCTTCAAGTTCGGCAACCGCGTGATCCGCAGCCATAACCGCCTCGTCGGCTCCGTCCGCGGTGTCGACGGCATCAAGACCGGTTACACCCGCGCTGCCGGCTTCAATCTGGTCAGTTCCCTGCAGGTCGATGGCAAGTCGATCGTCGGTGTGGTCCTCGGCGGTGCGTCCACCCCCGCCCGCGACGCGCAGATGCGCAGGTTACTCGCCACCTACATGCCGAAGGCTTCCACCAGCGGCGGCACGCTCGTCGCCCAGTCGAAGCCGATGCCTGAGATGATCGAAACGCCTGCCCCGGTTTCTCCTGCCAAGGTTGCCCAGGTCGCGAAAAAGAAGACGATTACCGCAGATCAGCAGCCGGTCACTGCAGCCGTCGCCGATCTCGGCCTGCCGCACAAGGGTCCGCTGCCGGACGCACGTTATCAGGCGGCAAGCACAGAGGTCGCCTACGCAGAGACCTCGACACGCAAGACCGACAATCCGCTGGTAACGCAGCAGATGCCGTCTCCGACCAAGGTCAAGACCGTCGCGATCAAGCAGCAGGAACAGGCTTCCGTTGCCGTGCCGACACCTGCGCCTGCCTATATGCCGCCGGAACAGGGTGATACGTCGGTCGATGAACTGACGACGGCCTCGACAAAGCCTGCTCCTGCCAAGGAGGTTGCCGCCAGGGAAGTGCCGCAGCCATCGGGCTGGGTTGTCCAGATCGGTGTTTCCGCAAGCCGTGAATCGGCGATGGATCTTCTGCAGAGCGCAAAGGCCAAGGGCGGCAAGGCGCTGAGTTCTGCAAAGCCCTTCGCTGTCGCCTATGCCAATGACGGCGATCAGGTCTATCGCGCCCGCTTCGGCGGCTTCGACGGCCAGCGTGATGCGGTCAACGCCTGCAAGGCTCTCAAGAAGGCTGGTGTCAAGTGCTGGGCGGCTGCCCAATGAGATATCTGGCGCTGGCTATGACTGATTTGGCGGCGCCCCTGCCTGCCGGCTGCGGTGTTCGCGCTACCGGCAGTCGATCCTAGTTCGGTTTGTATTGCGTACGAGGAAGATGATGTCGATCAACGAGAATGTTCCAAATGCGCCTGCAGGGCGCCGGGCGGTCAACAAGGGGCGCTCAGGCCTGCATCCGCTGCACGAGGCAGCGCTCCGCCTCGCCGAAATCGGCCTGCAGCGCCCGAAGGCGAAATCGGCGAAGACGCGTGATCTCATCAACCTGTTGCTTTGCCACGGCGCGCGCGCCTGGCGCTATTCACAGCCGGAAGCGTATATCCATCTGCACATCACTTCGCCCGATGGCACGTCGCCCGTCGTGCTGCGCCTGCGCTGAAGTGCGTTAGAGTAGGCCGAGTTCCGAAAGCTCGCGGCGGAGATCCGCGGGCAGTTCCGCAATGCCGGCGCCGAGGCTGTCAAGATCGCGCGGCACATCCTCATGAGGATAATAACGCCAGCCCTGGAAGGCGCGCTTCGGCTGAACTGCAGTTTCGATTACCTCGGGGCCGAGCATCAGGTGGCAGCGCCCGATCCCCTCTCCGTCCGTAAACGTCTGGATGTCGAGAATCTTCTGCCGGGCCTGCACCTGCCCCTTGATCACCCAATAGAGAGAACCGCCGTCGAGCAGCTCTTCCACGCGTTTGGGCACCATGCGGGTCGTATGGACAGAATGTGGCTCTTGACCGGCGGCAATGGCGCGCAGCGAGCGCTCGGCCACCCATTCACGCAGATCTTCGATCGAGTCGCAGCCGACGCAGAGTTTGATGAGATTCAGTGCCATGCTGCCGTTGAAATCCTTTTGACCGGCAGCGTCAAGTAACAAGCGGGAAACGTCCACAAACTCAGCATTCGACGACGTTGACGGCAAGGCCGCCGGTCGAGGTTTCCTTGTATTTCTCGCTCATGTCGTAGCCGGTCTGGCGCATCGTCTCAATACAGGCATCGAGCGGCACGAAATGCTGGCCATCGCCCTTCACGGCGAGGGATGCGGCCGTGACCGCCTTCACGGCACCAAGCGCATTGCGCTCGATGCAGGGAACCTGCACCAGGCCGGCGATCGGATCGCAGGTCATACCGAGATGATGTTCGAGGGCGATTTCCGCGGCATTCTCGATCTGGGCCGGCGTGGCGCCCATAACCGCTGCGAGGCCGGCGGCTGCCATGGCGGCAGCCGAGCCGACCTCGCCCTGACAGCCGACTTCCGCGCCAGAGATCGACGCATTATGCTTGATGATGCCACCGATTGCTGCTGCGGTCAGCAGATAGTCGTGGATGCCCTTCCGGTCCCAGTCCTCGTGGAAATGCTCGTAGTAGCGGATTGTCGCGGGAATGACGCCCGCCGCGCCATTGGTCGGCGCGGTGACGACGCGCCCGCCCGCGGCGTTCTCCTCGTTGACTGCCATCGCGTAGACGCTCAGCCAGTCATTGGCGAGCAGCGGGTTGACGCGGTTGCTGCGCCACTCCTCCTGCAGCTTGTCGTGAATATGCTTGGCGCGGCGCCTGACGTTTAGGCCGCCGGGCATAATGCCCTCGACCTTCAGCCCGCGCTCGATACAGGAGCGCATCGCTTCCCAGATGCGGTCGAGACCGGAATCAAGCTCCTCGCGGCTGCGCTGGCTTTCCTCGTTGGCGCGCTTCATCTGCGCGATCGACAGGCCGGAACGTTCGGCCATTTCCAGCATCTGCTTGGCGCTGGCGAAAGGATAAGGCACCTTGTAAGTGCCTTGCGACGCCTTCTTGCGCGCTCGCATCTGCTCCAGCTCCGTATCGGTGACGACGAAGCCGCCGCCGACGGAATAATAGATGCGCTTGACGAGCAGCCGTCCGTCCTTGTCATAGGCGGAGAAGGTCATGCCGTTCGCGTGGCCCGGCAGCGGCTGCTTCTTGTCGAAGATCAGGTCGGTCTTCGGTTGAAACTGGTAGGCCGGATGTCCCTCCGGCGTGATCCTGCCGCTCTTTTCAACGCCCTCGATGATGGCATCCATGCGATCGGGATCGACCTTGTCAGGCGCTTCGCCCATCAGGCCGAGGATGACCGCCCTGCCCGTGCCGTGCCCGATACCGGTATGCGCGAGCGACCCGTGCAGGCTGACCTTGATGGCGGCCACCTGCGCGCCGGTGGAAGGACGCGGCCATTCGTTGGACAGGATGAGCTCGAGGAACCGGTTGGCAGCCGTCATCGGCCCCATCGTATGCGAGCTCGACGGCCCGACACCGATCTTGAACACATCGAATACCGAAAGAAACATGGAGGCGCCTTCTAAACTTGACGATGCAGACTATGCGAACCCGGTTCGGCATCCGCGTGGCGGACCGACATCGCCTTGAACCGGTGCGACATCCGGCTGGACACTAATTCGAAGCTGCCCGTCTTGCCAGTGATTCTCATCTTGCCGGTCATTGCAGCATTCGAATGCATCTGTAGAGTGGCCGCATTTCTACGGGAACTGACTCGCTGATGATGACGACGGCGGACTACATCGCGCTTGCCTTCTTTATCTTTATTTGGATGGGCTATTCCTGGCTGCTGCGCGGCCAGACCTTCTTCGGGCGCACGAGCCTGACCCATGCCATGGTGGAGCGGCGGCGTGAATGGATATATAATTCCCTGCGCCGCGACTTGAAGATGATCGATACCCAGATCATGGCCGGGCTGCAGAATGGCACGGCCTTTTTCGCCTCGACGTCCATCTTCGCGGTCGGCAGCTGTTTTGCGCTGCTCGGGGCGACGGAAAAGGTGGACGCGGTTTTCGCCGACCTGCCCTTTGTCTTCCATAGCGGGCATGCGGTCTTTGAGATGAAGGTCGGCGGCCTTGCCGCTTTGTTCGGCTACGCCTTCTTCAAGTTCGGCTGGGCTTATCGCCTCTTCAACTATTGCACCATTCTCTTCGGCGGCATTCCGATGGTGCATGACTCGGAGAAGGACATGATCGCCGCCGAGCGAGCGGCAGAGCGGGTCATCCGCATGAACGTCATCGCCGGCGGCCATTTCAACGAGGGGCTCAGGGCGATCTTCCTGTCGATCGGTTATCTCGGCTGGTTCATCAATCCCTATGTTTTTATGGGTACGACGGCGATCGTCGTCTTCGTTCTGACCCGTCGGCAGTTCTTCTCGGAAGCGCGCCTCGCCATCATGGACGCGAACCCGCCACCAAATCTCCACCTTTCTGCTGTTCAGCGCGACAGGCCGTCAGCGAGTGACGGTGATGAGCTGTCCGGGGGATTGTGAATGATAGTGTCGGCAACGGAAGCGGCGGCTCACGCAAAACCACCGCGTATCGGCCTCGTGGATACGGCGCGTGGTGCAGCACTGCTTGCCATGGCCTCCTACCACTTCAGCTGGGATCTGGAGTTCATGGGCTATCTTACGCCCGGAACGGCCGAAACCGGCTGGCTGAAGATCTATGCGCGGGCGATCGCCACAACGTTCCTCTTCATCGTCGGCGTCAGCCTTGTACTATCAAGCCGGCCGGAGATCCGCTGGCCGTCCTTCTGGAAGCGTTTCGGGATGATTGCCGCTGCCGCCGCGGTGATCTCAGCGGCCACGCTGTATCTGGTGCCCGGCGGGTGGATCTATTTCGGCATCTTGCATTCCATCGCGGTCCTGAGCCTCATAGGCGTGGTCTTCCTGCGCCTGCCGTTGCCGGTGACGCTGCTCGTCACGCTGGCACTGTTCGTCGCCTGGATCACCGACACTTTCGTCATGCCCGGTGTGTTGAGTTCGCACCTATTCGACCCGAGATATCTTGCCTGGCTCGGCTTTGCGGCCACGCCCGACCGGTCGAACGACTATGTACCGCTCTTCCCCTGGGCGACGCCCTTCTTCCTGGGAATGAGCCTTGCGCGCCTCGCCTTCCGGACAAACCTGCCGCAGCGACTTACAGCTCTTGGCACTGGCGGAACATGGCTTGCGCGCCTCGGCCGCCATAGCCTTGCCTTCTATCTGATCCACCAGCCGGTGCTGATCGCCATCGCCTATGGCCTGACGTTCATCGTCGCGCCGCCGAAGCCTGATTCCGTCGCGACCTATCTGCGCCAGTGCAATACGTCCTGCACGGTCGAACAAGGCGAAGCGCTTTGCCGTAGTTTCTGCCAGTGCACGCTCGATCAACTGCAGGCGCAGCAGCTCTTCACGCCATTCCATGCGGGCGAGGTCAAAGCGGATGATGAGCGGATTATGGCGCTTGCCAGCCAGTGCAGCGCCCAGATCGAACCGGCGCCGCAGCAATGATCAGCCAGTGATCATATAATAGTCAGGTGGTAACACCGATCTCGGCGAGGCGGCCGAGGCAGGCCTCCTCGATATTGTCGAGCTCGGTGATCGTTTCGTCGATGTCCTTGCGCTTCTGGCGCAGCTCTTCCCGCTTTTCGTCTACACGCTTCATCAACAGCTTGAGCTGGCCGAGTTCGCCCGGCGGCTCCTTGTAGACCTGAATGATTTCCCGGATTTCCGCGATGGTGAAGCCGATGCGCCGGCCACGCAGGATTTCCTGAATGAGGCGCCGGTCGGCAGGACGGAACAGACGGGTGCGGCCGCGGCGCTCCGGATGGATCAAGCCCTCATCTTCATAGAAGCGAAGCGTACGCGTCGACACCCCGAATTCGCGCGTCAGCTCCGTTATGGTATAGTATTTGTTCACTAGCATCTCATCCCCGTCATCGATCTGACATAATATTGACTTTTACGTAATAGTCAATTTCGGCACTCAGATGCCGAACCACCATGTCGCTAGGCCGAGAAAGGCGAAGAAGCCGGTACAGTCGGTGACGGTCGTGACGAACACGGACGACGCAATCGCCGGGTCCGCCCCCATCTTGTCGAGCAGCAGCGGCAGCAGGATGCCGGCAAGGGCCGCCGCGATCAGATTGATGATCATGGCCGCGCCGATGACGGCGCCAAGCTGGTAATTGTGGAACCAGGTGCCGGCGATCATGCCCAGCAGCAAGGCGAAGAGCATTCCGTTCAGGATGCCGACACCGGCCTCCCTTCGGATGATGCGGCCGGCATTGTAGATATCGAGGTCGCGGGTCGCGAGCGCACGCACCGTCACGGTCATGGTCTGCGTGCCGGCATTGCCGCCCATGGAAGCGACGATCGGCATCAGCACCGCGAGTGCGATCATCTTCTCGATAGAGCCGTCGAACAGGCCGATGACGCTGGCAGACAGCATGGCGGTGCCCAGATTGATCAAGAGCCAGAGGAAGCGCGAGCGCACGGTCGAAATGACGTTGTCGGACAGTTCTTCGTCGCCGACACCGCCGAGTCGCTTGATATCCTCGTCCGCCTCTTCATGAATCACGTCGACGACGTCGTCGATGGTCAGCACACCCACGAGACGCTCGTTCTCGTCGACGACGGCAGCGGACAGAAGGTCGTATTGTTCGAAGAGCTGGGCGGCCTCTTCCTGGTCCATCTCTGCGGGGATCGGATGGTTGGTTTCCCGCATGATGGCTTCGATCTTCGTCTGCCGCTTGGTGCGGAGGATCTGGTCGAGATCGACGGCCCCGAGCAGTTTGAAGGTCGGGTCGATGACGAAGATCTGCGAGAAGGAGTAAGGCAGGTCTTCTTCGTCGCGCATGTAGTCGATGGTCTGCCCGACTGTCCAGAATGGCGGCACGGCGACGAATTCCGTCTGCATGCGCCGGCCAGCCGAGCTTTCGGGATAATCGAGGGCGCGGCGAAGACGAACGCGCTCCGTGAACGGCAGCTGCGCGAGAATTTCTTCCCGGTCTTCCTTGTCGAGGTCTTCGAGAATGTAGACGGCGTCGTCCGAATCCAGTTCGCCGATGGCTGCGGCGATCTGTTCGTTCGGCAGCTGGTCGACGATCTCGCGGCGGATCGTCTCGTCCACTTCGGTCAGCGCCGTCATGTCGAAATCGTCGCCGAGCAGGCGCACCAGCGCCAGGCGCTGATCCGGCTGGATCGATTCGAGCAGGTCGCCTATTTCCGATTCGTGCAGGCGCGCGACGTTCTGGCGAAGAAACAGCGTGTCGCGGTCGGCGATAGCTGCACCCAGCCGCGCCAGGAAATCGCTGCGCACACTGCCGTCTTCGTTATAGATATCGACGTCTTCGTCGGTCGGACGCTTGCGAATGCGGTCTTCGGTATCGGTCGTCGTCATATGCCGCCCTCGCATTTCTATCTGATTTCAAAGACTATCGAGCCGCATTCGAAAATGTCGGCTGAAAATGCATTGTCAACAAGCGGATAAGCGAATTCCGCCCTGCCTTGCCGCAGCCGGAATCCTTGATCGACCTGTTACAGCATCGGCCCGAAAATCGGAACCGATTTTCGGAAAGCCTGATGCGTAGATTCAAAAAGGTAGAGCGTCCTTTGCGCGTCCGAACGGACGCACGGCGCTCTAGCCCAAAGCATTTCTGCCGTAAAGCTCAAACACATGCTTTCTGATGACAATGCCTGTGATCGGCTTTATGCAATGCCAGCAAAAGTGTGTAGCGGTTTTGCGCCGGCATTGCGTGACGATAAAACGGAGCATTTTCGCGCTTCGAAGAAAAGCGGAGATGCTCCTGTTTCCGCTGCCGTTTATCGAAAGGAAGCTTAGCTGTGCCGATCCGCCCGATTCTCCGCTACCCGCATCCCGGCCTGAAGACGGTCTGCACACCGGTAACCTCGTTCGATTCGGCCCTGTCCGAGCTTGCCGACGATCTGCTGCAGACGATGCGCGCAGCACCCGGCGTCGGCATTACCGCAGCCCATATCGGCGTCTTCCAGCGCGTGACCGTGCTGGAGCTCGACAAGGCGGATAGCGTGCGCATCTACGTCAATCCCGACATTACCTGGTTCTCGGACGAGACGATGGTTCACATGGAGGGCAGCGTGTCCATGCCCGGCGCCACGGATGAGGTCCTGCGTCCAAATGCGATCCGCTTCCGCTATCAGGATCTCGAAGGCCAGCAGCACGAAGAAGAGGCATCGAACTTCCTCGCTGTCTGCATTCAGCATGAGGTCGATCAGCTCGACGGCATTTTCTGGCTGCAGCGCCTGTCGCGGCTGAAGCGTGACCGGCTGATCAGGAAATGGGAAAAGATGAAAAGCTAAGGCTTCGCCGGCGTCGGCCGAACCAATAGCAACCTTCCGGCGTTTGCCCTGCAGAAAGGAAACCCGGAAGGAGACGGCAATGCCTGGAAAGAATGACAAGACCTCGCTTTCCCGCGAAGAGGATTACCGCGATTTCGAGGCACGTAATCTGGACGATGGCTGGCCTTATGCCGACGGCAACGGCGCCAAGGCTGCTGGCAGTCAAAACCGCCCCTATGGCGAAACCTCCGCCAATTTCGACCGCGACCGCAACAGCGGCTTCCGCATCGACGGCACGAACGAGGACGGCGACGAGAACCGGATCAAGGATTCGCTCGAACCGGATACGATCGACCGCGACGAGAGCGACGAGCTCGAAGCCCGCGTCACCGAGAATCTGGAGAACATCCCCGACGTGGATGTCGACAGTGTCGAAGTTCACGCCGACGGCCATACCGTGACGCTGGAAGGTTCAGTTGAAACCATCGGCATCGCCCGCAAGGTCGAGCTCGGTGCCCTCTCCGTGGATGGTGTCCGTCGGGTGAGAAACCACTTGCGGATGATCGGCGTAGATGCCCACATTCCGAACGAGGATTAAGGCCGAAAGACACGAAATCGCCATATTTGAAAATCGGAAAGCACCCTGCTTTCCGGTTTTTGGGTCTCTAAAATTACAAATAGTTAATCAATTAAAGATTGCAGGATTGTCATCTTGATGAAAGCGCGGACTTCTCAGGCGATTAACTGCGCCGGCTAAGGTAACGCACCCCTCAAGAGCATTGACAAATATGTGATTTTATTTGGACAAAACGCCGCAGGACGGCAGTCATCTTTCTCACAAAATTGCCCGAATTGGGGAGCGGACTCGGTCTTGCCGGGGGTTGGTTTTACGTTGTTGAATTCAACAACAGATTGAGGAGATAGACCCATGCGCATGAAGTTCGCCGTCGCCGCCACCCTGTTTGCGGTCAGCATGGCAAGTGCCGCTTTTGCACAGCCGAAATATATGGACGACTATTCCAACGATGGTGATGGCCTCTATCAGACGCCGGTCGCGCCGGCGAAGCCCGTCCACTACCCGACGCATGTGACCCCCCCGGCCTATTCCAGCGACTATACGAATGACAGCGACGGTTTCGCACCCGTCGCGATGGCCAAGCCCGCGAAAGTCGACAACACGGCAACCGCCAGTATCAAGCCGCTTCCGGATTGCCACAGCATGATCGGCCCGAAGGGTTCGCACCAGAAAGGTGCCGATAGCGGCGCAAGCCGCACCGAAGCATGCCGCGCGATGCACTGACCTGATCCGAGAAAGGGCCGGTTTCCGGCCTTTTCTTTTGCAATTTCAATGCCCCACGCGGCGTATTCCACATCTCGGGCAAGCTTTTAAAAAAAACTGTCACATCGCGCTTGTGTCCGTCAGAGGCTTTTGCTACATGCTGCCTCGCCGACGCAAATCGGCCCTACCACGATGCGGTCGTGGCGGAATTGGTAGACGCGCAGCGTTGAGGTCGCTGTGGGGCAACCCGTGGAAGTTCGAGTCTTCTCGACCGCACCAAAGAAACCCGCTTCGGCGGGTTTTTTCTTTTTGGCCAAGGGTTTAGTGCTTTGGTTTGCATCTCATTGCCACAAGACGTAGCGTGCGGCAGCCCCTTCCCCCCGATACCGCCACTTGTGATATCACAGCAAAACCTGTGGCCCGGCTGATTGCGTCTGCGAGACGGCTGCCCGCCGCAAAGAGCGATTGAATCCCTCTTCGCCCAAGTCCATATAGAAGCCCGCGCCCGCCCTCTCCTTTTGCGGATAGCGCCAAGGACTGCCATGCTACGCACTGATCTCGATTTCTCGATGCTCCCGAAACTTGGTTCGCGCCCCGTGCGCTGGCGTATCTCCGATGCGCTCGTTCCCTACGCGGAAGCGGTGGAGACGATGGAGCGGGAAGTGGCAGCAATTTCCGAAGGCGGCGACGAGCTCGTCTGGCTGCTGGAGCATCCGCCGCTTTATACGGCCGGTACCAGCGCCGATGCGAAGGATCTCGTCCAGCCGGATCGTTTCCCGGTCTTCGCGACCGGCCGCGGCGGCGAATATACCTATCACGGCCCCGGCCAACGCGTCGCCTATGTCATGCTCGATCTCAAGCGCCGCAGGCAGGATGTGCGCGCCTTCGTCGCGGCACTCGAAGAAGTCGTCATCCGCACGCTCGATTCGATGAATGTGCGCGGCGAACGCCGCGAGGATCGCGTCGGCGTCTGGGTCCGCCGGCCGGAAAGGCCGCTGCTGCCTGACGGCACCATGGCGGAAGACAAGATTGCCGCGCTCGGCATCCGCCTGCGCAAATGGGTGACCTTCCACGGCCTGTCGCTGAACGTCGATCCCGATCTCGATCATTTCAACGGCATCGTGCCCTGTGGCATCTCGGCCTATGGCGTCACCAGCCTCGTCGATCTTGGCCTGCTCGTGACGATGATCGATGCCGATATCCGCCTGCGCGCCGCGTTCGAAGAGATCTTCGGAGAAACCATCAACGATACGGTGCACTGTCCCAGGTCGATCGGGTGAGTTAATTTGCGCGGATTACGGCCTCGAGGTATTTGTCGTCCCAGTTTGCGGTTTTGCGCTTGAGATTGATGGAATCTTTGCCGGGAGCGAGCCCAGCGAGAGTGTGCCTCTGCGCATCTTATGACATGCGGTCGCGGTTGCTGCCTGTTGTCCTTTTAGGGAAGTCGTGATCCGGTTGCATGGAAGGCGTCGTGGACGGCTCCGATCGCTAGGCAACTCGCAGATTCGTCACGACGGATTCCCCAAAGGGCAATATCTGGTGATGCTAATACAATGTAAAAAATGGATGGAAGAGTGGAAATCCCTCTTCCGCAAGTCGAGGGTCGCCGTGCAGGCCGAGGAGCCGTGTCTCTACCAAAATGATCTGTCCAATTTTGCTAATCGGTAAACTTGGACGTCGCCGACAAACCCTCCTTTGCGTTGACTCGTCTTTCAACCAACCTTGGTCGTCCATATGGCGACCCCCTGAGGGAGGCACTACGAATGAGACGGACTACAAAGTTCATAACAGCAGCAATGGCAGTCGCCGGCAGCCTGTTGGCGAGCACGGCGACAATCCACGCGCAGGAGACCGGGAAGCCCAACATCCTGTTCATCATGGGTGACGACATCGGCTGGATGCAGCCCAGCATCTACCATCAGGGCCTGATGGTCGGCGAAACGCCGAACATCGATCGCATCGGCCATGAGGGTGCGAAATTCATGACCTACTATGCCGAGCAGAGCTGCACGGCGGGACGTACTGCTTTTATCACCGGCATGCAGCCGGTGCGTGTCGGCATGGTCCTGCCGGAAATTCCCGGAAGCCCGTCCTACCTGCGGGCCGGCACGCCTCATCTCGCCAGATTCCTGAATGATCTCGGCTACTCGACGGGCGAGTTCGGCAAGAACCATCTCGGCGATACCACCGAATCCCTGCCGACGGCACATGGCTTCCAGGAGTTCTGGGGCTATCTCTATCATCTCGACGCCATGCAGGGAGTGAGTTTCCCCGACATCAACAAGACCCCGACCGAGCAGGGGATCGCGCCACCTTGCAGAAACACGCCGATCCCCGGTTTGACGGAAAACCCGGCGGCCGTGGACCCGAAGGCCACGACCTGCCTGACGCCGCCGCGCCCGGTGCTCGCCTGCACGTCCTCCGACGGGTCGCCGGCAAATCAATCCTGCAAGGACGAGGGTCCGCTGACGATCGAGCGCTCCAAGACGATCGACGAGGAGATTTCCGGGAAGGTCATCGACTTCCTCGACCGCAACGATCCGGAAAAGACCAAGAAGCCGTTCTTCGTCTGGTACAACCCGGCCCGTATGCACATCACCACCGTGCTACCGGACAAGTACCTGAACATGGTCGGTGAGCCCGGCGGCAAGGACTGGGGCGTCAACGAAGCCGGCATGAAGCAGATGGACGACAACATCGGCTACGTCTTGAAGAAGCTCGAGGAGATGGGCGAACTCGACAACACCATCGTCGTCTTCACCACCGACAACGGCGCCGAGACGCTCACCTTTCCGGACGGTGGCGTGACACCTTTCAAGGGTGGCAAGCTCAGCACCTGGGAAGGCGGCATGCGTGCCCCGCTGGTCGTGCGCTGGCCGGGGCACATCGAGCCCGGCACGGTCAAGAACGACATGTTCTCTTCGCTCGATTGGCTGCCGACACTCGTGAATATCGCCGGCGGCCCCAAGGGCGACGGGCTGAAGAAAGAGATCGAGGCTGGCAAGTATCCGAATGTCGTCAAGACCACGCTCGATGGGATCGATCAGCGCGACTTCCTGGAAGGCAAGGCGCCATCCGCGCGCGACTCGTTCTTGTACTATTCCGGCAAGGAGCCGTCGGCGGTCCGCTACAAGAACTGGAAGATGTACTTCGCCATGGTGTCAGACGATCCGACGGGCTTCATTACCGGGGTGATGCCGTACGCTTGGACGCAGGTCGTCAACATCAAGCGCGATCCGTTCGAGACCTCGGTCGGTCAGCAGCTCAAGACACTCTTCGGGACGGCCGGCGCGATCGCCTCGCCGTCCACCGCCTATGTCTATGACTGGAATATCCTGCCCATCGGCCAGCAGTTGTGGCTGAAGCATCTCGAGACCTATATCCCCTTCCCGCCGCTTCAGGACCCTGCAAGCTACAATCTGGAGCAGGTGATGCAGCAGGTCCGGGAAATGAAGACAGGTCACGATTGACGCGCACAGTAGCGTAACGACGTCGGAGCGGACGCCCTTCGCGGCGTCCGCCACAATGCTTCACCTGACATGATCCTTGGTGCCGACTGAGGGCGGAACGATGAGCGATGTCATCCAAGCAGGTCGTGACGAACCACGCTGGCCTCCGGTGGTGGCGATCCTGGCGGTGTTCGCCCTATTGGAGGTGCTGCCACACCACATCTATGCCATGCCGCGATGGGTTTCATACGCGGTCGTAGTGGCAGCTATCGTTCCAATGATCATGGTAACGGTGTCCGCTGACAACGCTGTGTGGCTACGAATCGAGCACATCGCCATCATGCTGCTTGCCAGTGTCTACGCAGGCAATACGGCAGCGGAACTCGGAGATATGGTCGGGATCATTACCATCCACCCGCCCGAGACGCGATCAGTGTCGCTGTTGACGTCGTCATTTACCATCTGGATCACCAACGTTCTCACCTTCTCGCTGCTCTATTGGCAGATCGACGCGGGCGGCCCCTCGCGCATCGCGCGTGGGATGGCGGGAAGACCCGACTGGCTGTTTCCGCAGGCGTCGACTCCCGAAGTCGCGTCGCCAGACTGGCGGCCGCTCTACGTCGATTATCTATCACTGGCATTCAACACAGCGACCGCTTTCAGTCCGACGGACGTGCTGCCACTCACCCGACGTGCGAAGGGGCTGATGATGCTCGAAAGCACCATCTCGCTCCTGACACTCGTCCTCGTGGCCGCGCGTGCAGTCAACGTCATTCCGTAGCGCCTCGCCGGCGCCGCGGCCGTCCATTCGTGCCGAAGGGATCGAAGGTGCCCGTATGTCAGTGGAAGCCGATCAGCTTTCAACGATGATCAATCACGCGGTCGCACCGGCGTTCATGCTCAATGGCGTCGCGGCGATGGTGGCGGTTTTGGTCAATCGGATTTCCGGCGTCACCGAGCGGATCAGAAACCTCCGCGAGATCGACGAGAGTGACGTCCGAGCCCCGCTGAAGAAGGGAATCGGGGAGCTGAGGCGGCGTGAACGCCTCTTGAACAGCGCATTACACCTGGCGGTGCTGGCCGGAATCGGCGTGACGCTTCTGCTCCTCTTCGGCTTCGTCGTCGCGTTTCTGGGATACCGTCACGAACCGGGCGCCGCCGTACTGTTCATTGCGTCACTCTGCTTCCTGGCGGCGTCGCTCTTCCGACTCCTGCAGGACATCCGGCTGTCACAAAGTGAGCACGACGACCGTCAGTTGCGATGATCGCCGAACCGTTCAAGGCGACTCTCGCCGTCATTAGAAGTGGAACGAAACCCCGATGATCGGACCCTGCTGGACGACATCGAAGACAAACCCGTCGTTCTCGTAGTTGACGCCCAGTGCGCGGTATCCGGCCACTGCCGAGATGGTGTCGTTGAACTTGTAGCCGAGGCCGAGGCCCACGTCCCAGTCGACGTCGGCGCCGCCGCCGCCCACCAGCCCCCATCCCGTGACATAGATTTCCGGGGTGAAGAAGTAGTTCCCGCGCAGGCCGACGACCGCGTCCACCCACGTTGCGCTGTCTTCCCGCTCCACACCGGCCAGAAGTCCGCCGTTGAAGGAGATGTCCGTCTCGACCGACCAGACTTTCATGCCGCCGAACACGTCAAGGTGGCCATTCTGATCCTCGAGTACGGCGTAACCCACGCCGAGAAGTCCGGCAAAGGTCTCCGACGTCACGCCGACGCTGTCGGCGAAGATGCCGCGGGGCGTGTGCGCATCGGCACCCAGCTTGACGTAGATCACGTCGCCGACGACGCTGTAGCGGTCATACCTTGCTTCGGCCGTAGCCATGAAGGCGAAGTCGAGATTGTCGAGAATGTCGCCGAAATCGGCGTCGATGTTGACTTCGGGAAGCCCGAATTGCCGTAAGTCCCCGGAAATTCCGGCAGCCCAGAAGTATGGCGCGACCGTGAATTCCCAGCCGCTCCGGGTCTCGACCGTCTTCGCCTCCGGCGCGAGCGGTGTGAGATCGGCGGCATTGCCGAATGATGCGGCTGCGACGCCGGCTAGCAAGACAATCGCATGCAAGTAATTGGCTTTCATGAGAATCCCCCGATCTCGTTTGCCACCCAGCGGTGCTTCTGCCGCCGCAGCGTCCGAGCACGGATTCGTGCAAGAGGAAGTGGATCCTGGCAAGCTGAAATCGCTATTTTGGGTTGATTATCAGGCGGAATGGCCGAGATCTGTGGCCCGCCGGCCTCAGTCCTACGTGTTCCTCCGATGTCGAGGGAAAGGTCACGCCGCCTGGGCGGCGTGAGGCAGGTGGATGATCAATAGCAAGGCGGGAAGGGGTAGTAGCCGCATTGCGGATTGTTGTTGTAATAGGAATTGTAGTAATAGGGGCGGGCTGCTGCCGCTCCAATGGCTGTGCCGGCCACCACGCCCGCCGCGACGGGAGCGCCGCGATACCAGGCCCCGTGGTAGACGGGCGCATGCCAGTAAGTGCCGCCGACACGGTTGATGTTCGTGTCGCCGATATGGATGTCGTCTCCGCGGTAGCCGCCGCGGAAATCACCTCCCGCGAAGTCTCCGCCACGGAAACCGCCTCCGGCGAAGCTGCCGCCGCCGAAACCGCCTCCATGGAAGCCACCGAAACCACCTCCGCCGAAACTACCACCGAAGTGATCGATGAAGACGGCCGCCGGCCCGGTCGCCCCGCTTAGGCTTCCCTCCAAAACGGCGATGTCGAAGGTCAGTGTCGTGCCGTCAAGTTTCGGAGTCTTCAGCGTGACGACGGCATCGCTGACGTCCGATCCATCGCCGCCCAGCACCGACACAGTCGCATTGGGAGGATCGACAGCGAAGTTGTCCTTGCCGTCGTCCCATTGCATGATGAATTGTTCGGTCGTCACATGGCCAGCCGCCCGCACCGGCCGGTCGGCAAAAACGATCGAGTTGGCCGAAACGCCGGTCAGAACGAGCTTTCCGTTTTCGATTTTGGCGCCAGCCGAATTGATCACGGCCAATGACGGCACCGGACCTGTTGGCGTGACTTGGCCAATTGCTTTTTCGAGCGGTACATGCGGCTTCTTCGGGGCGTCCTGCGCAGAGACGGCGGAGGCCAGCGCAAAACTTCCGGCGAAGATGAGCATAGTAAGACGGTCGACTTTCATGGCGGTATCCTCCCAGTTGGGATGGGCAGAAAGCCCGTCACCTTTGGTGAACGTTGTTAAAGTCTGATGTCGTAAGCGCCGCCGGCTGAGGGGCGCGCGGTTCTAGTCCCTGAAGATCTGTTTCCAGTCGGATTTCATGTCGATCACGGTCCAGCCGGTGATCGCCGCCGCGTCGAGCGCCTTGTCGAGGCGGCCGAATTCGGTGTTGCGATCGTAGGCGTATTCTCGCTCCGCATCGGTGTGATGAACAAGCATCCCAAGCCGCGCCGGCGCGCCGGCCATCGTCGTCCACTGCAGCATTTCGAGATCGCCGTCGGAGTTGCCGAAAGCTGCTATCGGCCGGCGGCCGATCTGCTCGTTGATCCCGACCGGCTTGCCCGCCTTGTCATCGATGAAGTTGACTTCCGGCAGACGGTGCAAGGTCGGCGTGTCGTCCTGCATCTTGAACTCGGTCTTGATCGAGGAACCGATGACCTGCTCCGGCGGGACGCCGTAGACCTTCTCCGTCCACGGCCGCATGAACTCCACGCCGCCACCCGACACGATAAATGTCTTGAAACCGTTAGCGCGCAGGTAGGACAGCAGTTCGACCATCGGCTGGTAGACGAGCTCGGTGTAGGGCCGATTGAACTTTGGGTCGCGTGCCGTCGAAAGCCAGTCGGTGACAATCTTCTGGAAATCGTCGTTTGTCATTCCCGCATGCGTGACCATGATGAGGTCCAGGAGGCCTTTTTCACCCGAAGCGGCAAGCGTCTTCATATCACCTTCGAGTACCGCCTTGAACGGTTGCACGTTCTTCCATTCCGGATGTTGCGGAGCGAGCGTCTTGACCCGGTCCAAGGCGAAAGCAAGCTGGGTGTACATGGGATGTTCGACCCAAAGGGTCCCGTCATTGTCAAACACCGCAATGCGTTCGGGTTCCGGGACGAAGTCGGGCGAGCCCTGCTTGGTCACCTTCTCGATAAAGGCGACGATAGCCGCCTTGGGCGCGGTATCGTTCCAGGACGGAAGGGGCTCGCTCTGTGCGTAGGCGGGCGCAGCAAGGAAAAGTGTTGCGATGATAACCGGAATCACATCGCGTGCCGATTTGATGAGGTGGCGGATAACGAACATCGAGTGTACCCTCACGTGAGCGCGCGCCTGGTGAATTGCACTCCGTCCCGGCGCCGCCCAACTCTAGCGAATGTGATCGCCCTCCGATATTGCACTTTGGGGAATCGTCGGGATCCCATGGCAATCAACAGTGGTGTTTGGAACGGATGACACCACACCAAGAAGGTGTTATCGTCGCAAAGCTTTGGGGGGTGGACCAATGGCCTTGGGCAGCGGGGCAGGACGATTGCGATGCGCTGGCGCCTTGCTGGTGTCGCTCTTTCTGATGGCTTCGAACTGCTATGCCACCACTCCCGATACATCGCCCGCACTCCTCAATCGGCCGCCGCGCGTTCTCATACTTTATCCTTATGATGAGAGGATCGCGGCAACGACGGCTGCCGGAGAAGCGTTGCGCAGCCGCCTGCTGGAAGCGACAGACGGCAAGATCGATCTGTTTTCAGAGTTTCTTGATCTGGCGAGGTTTCCGGAAGCCGACCATGCCGCACGCATGGGACGATACCTGACAGAGAAGTATGCCGCTCGTCGCCCGGATGTGATCGTCGCCCTCGGGAAGGAGTCTGCCAGCTTCATATCGACAAACCGCGGAAGGATCGCTCCCAATGCGAAGATAGTCGCGGCAGGCTTCGGCAACTCCACCGCGGAGAACATCGATCTTCCGGATGACGTGATCGGGGCGTTCACGACATTCGACATTCTGAAGACAGCCGAAATGGCCCGTGGACTGCAGCCCAATGCCCGTCACCTTTACATCATCGGTGGATCGTCGGAGTTCGACCGGGGGTGGTTGGCGACGGCGCGCGCAGATCTCGACGAGTTCTCCAAGTCATACGAAACGACGTACCTGGAAAATCTGACGATCGAGGAATTCATCGAACGTGCAGCACATGTCCCCTCCGACAGTATCATCCTGGCGTTGACGGTCTTTAAGGATCGGGCGGGGCGGAATTTCATCCCGCGCGAAGCGATCAGGCAGATCGCGGCAACGGCCAGCGCACCTGTCTATGGCCCCTACCAGACCTACATCGACCATGGCGTCGTCGGTGGCAATACCGTCACATTTGATACTTTGGGGCAGACCGTCGGAAATCTTGTCATCGATGTCATAGCCGGCCGCCCGGTCTCGGATGTCCAGGCACCCCAGACAAACATCGTAGATGCTCGACAGCTCCGGCGTTGGGGGCTTGCGGAGGGGAATCTTCCTCCGGGGACTGTCAAGATGTACAGAGCGAAGAGCCTGTGGGAAGAACACTGGCTGGCGGCAACAGGAGTGCTCGGGGTCGTTCTGATGCAGGCGGGCATCATCGTAGCATTGTTGCTCGAACGACGTCGTCGCCAGGATGCGGAGAGCCGGTCTCGCCTTCACCTGCTGGAAGCCGTTCACCTCAACCAGTCGGCGACTGCCGGTGCCTTGTCTTCGTCGATTGCCCACGAACTGAACCAGCCTCTGTCGGCAATTCGAAACAATGCCGAGGCGGCGTCCGAGCTCCTTCGAAGTGGCAACCCCGATCGGGAGTTGATCCAGCAAATCCTTCTCGACATCCAGGCCGACGATCAGCGTGCGGGCGACATCATTGGCCGGATGCGAGGATTGCTCAAAAAGAGACGTGAGATCGATTGGCAGGTGTTCGACCTGAACGACGTCGCGTCGAGCGCTATCCGAATCATTCATGGCGATGCCGAGCGCAGAGGCATTACACTCAATACAAATCGGCCGGCGAGCGAGCTGCCGGTGCGGGCAGACAAGGTCCATGTGCAACAGGTCATCCTCAATCTGGCGACCAATGCGATGGACGCCATGATGGACGCCGATTCCGCCAAAAGGATCCTGACATTCGCGACAGGAATTGAGAAGCAGAGGGTCGAGCTCTGTGTTGTCGACACAGGCAACGGCATTCCTGAAGAGCGCCTGTCCAGCATCTTCGAGCCGTTCTATACGACCAAGAACGCAGGGACGGGGTTGGGTCTTTCCATATCGCGCGCCATCGTCGAGACCTATGGCGGCACGATCTCTGCGTACAACCGGCCTGAAGGCGGCGCCATCTTCCGGGTCGTCCTGCCTCTCGCCCGACGGGAGGCGCGAGGCGCATGAAACCAGTCGTTCATCTCGTAGACGACGACGAATCCTACCGAACGGCAACTGCACGGCTGCTCTGCGCATATGGTCTGAAGGTCGCGGCCTATGAATCCGGAGATCAGTTTCTCGCCTCCCTTCCAAGCTGCGAGCCGGGCTGCGTTCTTCTTGACCTACAGATGCCAGGTCAATCTGGTCTGCAAATACAGCGCCAGTTATGCGAACTGGCGCCGCTACTGCCAATCGTTTTCCTCACCGGCGAAGGAGACATAAAAGCCGGCGTCGACGCAATGAAAGCGGGCGCACAGGACTTCTTGGAGAAGCCGAGTTCGGTGGCGGTCCTGATGGAAACGATCGAGCGCGCGTTGGCTCAATATGAGAGGCGGCGGGCCGAGCACGAGCGTGTTCAGGAACTGAGGACATTGGTGGCGAGCTTGAGCGCGCGCGAAGCGGAAGTCTTCGAGCTGATCATCCGTGGCAAGCTCAACAAGCAGATCGCCTACGCCCTTGGCATATCGGAGCGGACGGTGAAGGTGCACCGCCATCAGGTCATGGAGAAGCTCGGAGTAGGATCGCTGGCGGAGGCTGTCTCAATGGCCGCCTACATCGGTCTTGACCTCGGACGCGGTATGGCCTCGGATGATCGACCCTCCCCTTAGGGCAATATCAAACAACCGCTGACACGCCTACGATAACCGACAACTGCGGATCTCGCGTACTGTCACGCATGGGGGCATGAGGTGGGAAAGCTGCGCCGCACTGTCGCCGTGGTCGATGATGATGCGAGCCTACGTCGAAGCGTCAGGCGGCTTCTCAACGCCTACGGCTTTCCGGCCATCGAGTATGCATCGGCGGAAGCCTTTCTCCGCCGCGACCCAGAGGCCTCGATCGACTGTCTCGTGCTGGATATCGATCTGGGCGGCATGTCCGGCATCGAATTGCAGCGCAGGCTGAAAGAGGCTGGATTGAAGTTGCCAGTGATCTTCATCACCGCCCTCGAAGACGACCGCCTGAAAACCGAGGCAGAGCAGGCAGGCAGCATCGCATACTTGCGTAAGCCCTTCGCAGGATCCGTCCTCATCGAAGCAGTCAAAAAGTCGGTGGGATTGTGAGTTCCGCATCGAGAGAAACGGACCCCGTTGTTCGTAAATTCGACGCCAAAGGAGAGCGAAGCATTAATTTACGCGGATTACGGCCTCGATGTATTTGTCGTCCCAGTTTGCGGTTTTGCGCTTGAGATTGATGGAATCTTTGCCGGGAGCGAGCCTGAGCCAATATCGCTCAGCACATGGACGTTGCGCGTCTCGATCCGATCGTGATCGCCATCCACGGTTCGATGCATGTCATGGAGGCAATCGGCGAAGCATCGCTCGATCTGTTCGGCTCCAAACAGTTTGACGTCATCATGCAGCGTGCCTTGATTGCCCTTCAGCGCCAAAATGTAGTCGGCTTGCTTGTCGATGATTTTGCAGGCGACCTCTCTCTGGCATCCCATGGCGTCGATCGTCACCACCGCGCCCTGGATCGAAAGCATGTCGATCAGTTTGGGGATGGCTGTGATTTCATTGGATTTCTCCGAGACCGTCACCCGTCCCAGGACCAGTTTCTGCCGCGCCGAGAACGCACTGAGCGTATGAAGCGCATCCTTGTTGCCCTTCGTGCCGGAGCGACGCGAGGTCTTGCCATCAATGGCGATGACCTCGGCTGGCTGGCCGGTCACCTCCGCTACTCATCGGGCAAATCAGCTCTGGAACGCCGCCACATCAAGGCTTGCGAGAATGACACCCAGTTGATCCTCACACGGCGTTCCATAGGCAAAGCGGCTGAAGCGGCGAAGAAACGCCAGCCGTTTTTCGCCAAACCAGGCAATCTCGCTTATGTAATTGCAGTCGCAGATCATCCCGACAAGGCAAAGAAGCAGAACCTCTTCAAGAGGATAGCGCACCTTCAGAGCTTGCCTCTTGTCCGGAAGCTCAGAGAAATACAAAAGAAAAACTATCCCTTCCGAAATCGTAGGCTGCAAATCCATCACCACACCTCCTATACGAATCAGAGGCCTCTCACGGATTCAAAGTTTTCACCCATTGTCTGCCGTTAACTCACCCGATTGCCCTGGGCACTGTCCTTGATCCGCTGGCTTTCCTGTGGTTGATGACGTCATCCGCAAGAAGCAGCCGTCATGTCCGAATCTCCCTCCACCCAGAATCCCCTCCAGGGCATGGCCATCATGGCCGGTGCCATGGCCATCCTGCCGACGATGGATGCGATCGCCAAATATATGGCGACCTTCGAGAGCATGTCGCCCGGACAGGTAACATTCTACCGCTTCTTCTTCCAGCTCGTCTGCACCCTGCCGATCCTCTTTGCCATGTTCGGCTTACAGGCGCTGTCGGCCAAGCGCCCATGGATGAACCTGTTGCGCGGCGCGCTGCATGGTGCGGCCAGCCTGCTCTTCTTCGTCGCGGTCAAATACATGCCGCTCGCCGACGTCTTCGCCATCTATTTCGTCGAGCCCTTCATGCTGACGGCGCTTTCGGCGCTGTTCCTGGGAGACAAGGTCGGCTGGCGTCGTTGGATGGCGATCGTCGTTGGTTTTGGCGGTGCCATGATCGTCATTCAGCCGAGCTACGAGATCTTCGGCCTGAAGGCGCTACTGCCGGTCTTCTGCGCCTTCCTCTTCTCACTTTATCTTTTCCTTAATCGCGCCATCGGCGAGGCGGATTCGCCGCTGACGATGCAGACCATGTCCGGCATCGGCGGCACGATCTTCATGGCGGGCGCAATGTTTGTCGGAAGCAGCCTCGGCAGTGCCGACTTCACGCCCTCCCTGCCCGCCTCCTGGCTTGGCCTCGTCCTGCTGCTGATCCTCGGCACGATCTCAGGCTATGCGCACATGCTGGTTGTTAAGGCTTTTCGCCTGGCGCCGCTGTCGCTGCTGGCGCCGTTCCAATATTTCGAGATCATTTCGGCGACCGTGCTCGGCTATGCCCTCTTCGGCGATTTTCCGAATGTTTCCAAATGGATCGGCATCGCCATCATCGTCGCATCGGGGCTTTTCATCATCTGGCGCGAGCGCTTGCAGGTGCGATCATTAAAATCCGCATGAAATGCCGCATCGGGGGTTAACCGTCCTTCTTGAGGGATCTTCAATTCGGCATCGATAAAACCATTTCCGACTTCATGATGAAGTCTGGAGATAAAACATGAGTGAGTTCCGTCTCGCTTTTCCGGCGTGCGTCGTCGCCGGGAAGCATCGGCTGACGGCCGAAGACATTGTCCTGCTGCGCAAACATACCTTTCCGGAGGGAATCCGGACATCCGATCATGTCGTGGTGATGTTGGCGCTCAATAGTTCCTGCCCCGAAAAATGCGCCGAATGGAACACGTTCTTCGTTGAACAGCTGGCAGGCTTCATCGTCGATTATACCTATCCGCAGGCATCGCTGGACGAGATCAATGTCGCTTGGATCATGCGCATGTTCACGACCGACGGCGTCGTCAATTCCGCGCTCGAGCTCGAGCTCATCCTGCATGTCATGGAACTCAGCGCCTATGTTCCCGATGAGCTGCGGGCTCTGGCGCTCGACCAGCTCCGCCTGGCGCTGTCAGAGGATATTGGTGGCTACAAGCTGACCCGCGCCACCGCCCGTGGAAGCATCACGCGCCAGGACGTCGACTATGTCATGCGGATTCTGAGAGGCGTCAGCGAAGGCGGTATCATCGGCGTTTCTCCGGTGGAATACGGAGTCCTGCAGCGTATCGAGGCAGCAACCCAGCCCGGCGCCAATCACCAGCGCTGGGGCGAGATCATGGCTGCCGTCGAACTCAGGGACTTTGCCGAACCCAGACGGAGCCGTTGGCTGCGCATCATCGATGAAGAGCCGGTCGTCGAAGCTGCCGTTGCCTGATCTGCCGATTCCTCAGCCCGATTGTGCGTTCCGGCTTTTTATGCGTAAAACTCAGGAACGCATTTCCTGGGTGGAGTCTCGATGTTCAAGAAAATCCTGATCGCGAATCGCGGCGAGATTGCCTGCCGCGTGATCAAAACCGCGCGCCGTATGGGCATTTCCACCGTTGCGGTCTATTCGGATGCCGATCGGGATGCCCTGCATGTCGAAATGGCCGATGAGGCCGTCCATGTCGGCCCTGCTCCGGCAGCCGAAAGCTATCTCGTCGCCGAGAAGATCATTGCTGCCTGCAAGGAGACCGGTGCTGAAGCCGTGCACCCCGGCTATGGCTTCCTGTCGGAACGCGCCTCCTTCTGCGAGGCGCTGGAAGAGCAAGGCATTATCTTCATCGGCCCGAAGCCCAAGGCCATCATGGCAATGGGCGACAAGATCGAATCGAAGAAATTCGCCAACGCTGCCAAGGTTTCGACGGTACCCGGCTATCTTGGTGTGATCGAAGATGCCGCACATGCCGAAAAGATCGCAGCCGAGATCGGCTATCCCGTGATGATCAAGGCATCGGCCGGCGGTGGCGGCAAGGGCATGCGCATTGCCTGGACGCAAGCGGAAGTGCGCGACGGTTTCGACCGCGCCCGCTCGGAAGCCAAAAGCTCCTTCGGTGACGACCGCGTGTTTATCGAAAAATATGTGGTCGATCCGCGTCATATCGAAATCCAGGTGCTGGCGGACGCCCACGGCAATGTCGTCTATCTCGGCGAGCGCGAATGCTCGATCCAGCGCCGGAACCAAAAGGTTGCCGAAGAGGCACCCTCGCCTTTCCTCGACGAGAAGACTCGGGCCGCCATGGGCGAACAGTCGGTGGCGTTGGCAAAGGCCGTCGACTATCAGAGCGCCGGCACGGTGGAGTTCATCGTCGACCGTGATCGCAATTTCTATTTCCTCGAAATGAACACCCGCCTGCAGGTAGAGCATCCTGTAACGGAACTCGTGACCGGCATCGACCTCGTCGAGCAGATGATCCGTGTCGCCGCCGGCGAAAAGCTGCCCTTCGCCCAGAAGGACATCAAGCTGAACGGCTGGGCGGTCGAAAGCCGCCTCTATGCCGAAGATCCCTACCGCAACTTCCTGCCCTCGATCGGCCGCCTGACGCGCTACCGCCCGCCGGCGGAAGGCCGCAACGGCGATGTGATCATCCGCAATGATACCGGCGTCTTCGAAGGTGCCGAAATCTCCATGTACTACGACCCGATGATCGCCAAGCTCTGCACCTGGGCGCCGAGCCGGCTGCAGGCGGTGGAGGCCATGGGACAGGCGCTCGACGCTTTCGTCGTCGATGGCATCGAGCATAATGTTCCCTTCCTGTCGGCGCTGATGAAACATCCGCGCTGGCGCGAAGGCCGTCTCTCCACCGGCTTCATATCGGAGGAATATCCAGACGGTTTCGCACCAATGGCACCCGACGCCTCGGAAGAGGCAGCCCTCGCCGCGATCGCCCTATCTGCTTCCCTGATCGATACCATCAGGCGCGAAGGCTTCGCCGATCGCCTGCGCCATCCGACCGGCCCGCTGCGCGAAGAATGGGTCGTCAAGCTCGGTAGCAGCTATGTGCCGGTTAAACTTATCGATGGCCTCGTCACCATTCCCTTTGAAATGGAAATGGAAGTCGGCGGCCGAACGGAAACAATTGTCACCGATTGGAGACCGGGCGATCCGGTCTGGCGCGGCAGGATCGCCAGCCGTCCGGTGACGGCGCAGATCCGCCCGATCCTGAATGGCCTGCGCATCGATTGGCAGGGTCTGTCGGTCAAGGCGCGCGTCTTTACGCCCCGCCATGCCGAGCTTGACCGCCTGATGCCCGTCAAGCTGCCGCCTGATACGTCCAAGCTGCTGCTCTGCCCCATGCCCGGTCTCGTCGTCTCGATTGCCGTATCTGAGGGCCAGGAGGTCAAGGCGGGCGAAACGCTTGCCGTCGTCGAAGCCATGAAGATGGAAAACGTGCTGCGCGCCGAGCGTGACCTCGTCGTCGGCAAGATCAAGGCCGCTCCCGGCGAAAGCCTCGCGGTCGATGCCGTCATTATGGAATTCGCCTGAGGCGAAGCCGATGTTCAGAAGGCGCTAGGCAAAGCCGATTTTCAGAAAGCGCTCAAGGTCTTTTTCCGCTTGAGCCACCCTTGTCGGGCGTGCAAGAGTCGCGCTCGCAAATCACGAGGAGATGGAAGATGGATGTTCGCGCCGCCGTTGCCGTTCAGGCAGGAAAACCCCTTGAGGTCATGACCGTTCAGCTGGAAGGCCCCAAGGCCGGCGAAGTGCTGATCGAGGTCAAGGCGACGGGCATCTGCCACACCGATGACTTCACCCTCTCCGGTGCCGATCCGGAAGGCCTCTTCCCGGCGATCCTCGGCCATGAAGGCGCCGGCATCGTCGTCGACGTCGGCCCCGGCGTCACCTCGGTGAAGAAGGGTGACCACGTCATTCCGCTCTACACGCCGGAATGCCGCGAGTGCTATTCCTGCACCTCGCGCAAGACCAATCTCTGCACCTCGATCCGCGCGACCCAAGGCCAGGGCGTGATGCCCGATGGCACCTCGCGCTTCTCGATCGGCAAGGACAAGATCCACCATTACATGGGCTGCTCGACCTTCGCGAACTTCACCGTTCTGCCGGAAATCGCGCTGGCCAAGATCAATCCCGACGCCCCCTTCGACAAGGTCTGCTACATCGGCTGCGGCGTCACGACCGGCATCGGCGCCGTCATCAATACCGCCAAGGTCGAGATCGGCTCGACCGCCATCGTCTTCGGTCTCGGCGGCATCGGTCTCAATGTTCTGCAGGGCCTGCGCCTTGCCGGTGCCGACATGATCATCGGTGTCGATATCAACACCGACCGCAAGGCATGGGGCGAGAAGTTCGGCATGACGCATTTCGTCAATCCGAAGGAGGTCGGCGACGACATCGTGCCTTACCTCGTCAACATGACGAAGCGCCATGGCGACCTGATCGGCGGCGCCGATTACACCTTCGACTGCACCGGCAACACCAAGGTCATGCGCCAGGCGCTGGAATCCAGCCACCGCGGCTGGGGCAAGTCCATCATCATCGGCGTTGCCGGCGCCGGCCAGGAGATTTCGACGCGTCCCTTCCAGCTGGTCACCGGCCGTAACTGGATGGGCACGGCCTTCGGCGGCGCTCGTGGCCGCACCGACGTACCGAAGATCGTCGACTGGTACATGGAGGGCAAGATCCAGATCGACCCGATGATCACCCACACCATGCCGCTCGAAGACATCAACAAGGGCTTCGATCTCATGCATAAGGGTGAAAGCATCCGCGGCGTCGTGGTCTATTGATGGGCGCAATTGCTTACAAGGTCGACCTCAAGGGTCTCGACGAGCTCTCCGCGCGGGAGCTCTACGATCTCCTGAGGATGCGTGTCGACGTCTTCGTCGTCGAGCAGAACTGCCCCTACCCTGAACTGGACGGCAAGGACATCGACGCCCTGCATCTGCGGCTGCTGGATGACGGCGAACTACTCGGCTCGACGCGGGTCCTGAAGCCATACAGCGCGCAGGATCCGGTAAAGATCGGCCGCGTCGTCGTCTCGCCCACCCACCGGGGCAAGCGGCTAGGCGATGCGCTGATGACGGAATCGATCGTCGTCTGCGAGCGGCTTTATCCGGAAAATCCCATTGCCTTGTCGGCGCAGGCGCATCTGCGCCGCTTCTACGAATCCTTCGGTTTCGTGAAAACCTCGGAGGAATATCTGGAAGACGGCATTCCCCATATCGACATGGTCCGCCAGCCGGCCACCCAGCCGGCGTGAGGATATCGCCATGATCTATGTCGATGCGGATGCCTGCCCCGTCAAACCTGAAATCCTGAAAGTGGCCGAACGCCTCGGCATGGAAGTGACCTTCGTCGCCAATTCGGGCCTTCGCCCGTCCCGCGATCCGATGGTGCGCAACGTCATCGTCTCCAACGCCGCCTTCGACGCTGCCGACAATTGGATTGCCGACAATACCGGCCCAACGGATGTCGTCGTCACTGCCGACGTGCCGCTTGCGGTCCGTTGCGTCGCCAAGGGCTCCTTTGTCACTGGCCCGACCGGTCGCGTCTTCGATGAAACCAATATCGGCATGGCAAGCGCCATGCGCGATCTCGGCGCCCATCTGCGCGAGACCGGCGAGAGCAAGGGCTACAATGCGGCTTTCAGCCCCAAGGATCGTTCGCGTTTCCTCGAAACCTTCGATCGTCTCTGCCGCCGCGCGAAGAACGCCTGATTGCCGCTCCGGAATCGGGTGGCATGGCAGCTATGCCAATTCCTAACTTGAAGTCAGCCGTTCCCTCGTCCATATCGAATGTGACGCAGACGACTGCGGCGCTCGGGTTTGCCCGGTCGCAAAAGTCGCGGGGACGGCCTCGCTCTTGACAAGGAGAGTATGATGGCCTGGTTTCTGCTTTTTCTCGCTGGCCTTTTTGAATGCGGCTGGGCAATTGGTCTGAAATATACCGATGGCTTCACCCGCCCGATGCCGACGATCCTTACGGTCATTTCCATGGTGGTGAGTGTCATCCTGCTCGGTCTTGCCGTCAAAAGCCTGCCGATCGGCACGGCTTATGCGATCTGGACCGGTATCGGCACGGTCGGCACTGTGCTGCTCGGCGTCTGGCTTCTGGGCGATGCGGCAAGCGCCTCGCGCCTGATCTGCATTACGCTGATCGTCGCCGGCATTGCCGGCCTCAAGCTGACGGCCTGAAATAGAAATATCTCAAATGAAGAAGAGGCTGCGGGCGATAAACCCGCAGCCTTTTTGTTAGAGCGCCGTGCGTTCATTCGGACGCACAAAGGACGCTCTACCTCTCTGAATCTACGCAGTCGCGTTTCTGTTGTCGACGGACCATGCGCCGGCACCGGCAAAGAACAGGTAGAGGAAGATGAAGCAGAACAGGATCGCGGCGTCGCCCTGGTTGAGAGCCGGGAAGAAGCTGTGCGGCATATGCGCCATGAAATAGGCGATCGCCATTTCACCCGCCAGCAGGAAGGCCACCGGCCGCGTCGCAAAGCCGATGAGGATGAGAATGCCGCCGAAGGTTTCCAGCAGTGCCGCAATCAGGGACAGCGTCGAAAGCGGGCCATCGCCCTGCGCGGCCGGGAAGCCGAAAAGCTTCATCGTGCCGTGCTCGATGAACAGAAGCGCGGTCATGATTCTGAGAGCGGCCAGACCATAGGGGCGGTAGGCAGACAGACGCTCGAAAGTTGACATAAAGACTCTCCTTAAGGGTGTGCCGCCGAGCGTTACCGCGTCTCTAACAGGGATTGAAGACACGGATTGCTGACGGGCGTTCACAACTTCGACAGTGGATAAACACCTGACGGGCCTCTTTTATTCGATCACAGCGGGATGTTGTCGTGCTTCTTCCAGGGATTGCTGAGATCCTTGTTCTTCAGCATCCTCAGGCCTCGCGCCAGCCGCCGCCGCGTCGAATGCGGCATGATCACCTCATCAATATAGCCGCGCTCGGCTGCGACGAACGGCGACAGGAAGCGGTCCTCGTACATCTTCGTATGCGCGGCAATCTTTTCGGGATCGGCGATGTCCTTGCGGAAGATGATCTCCACCGCCCCCTTGGCGCCCATGACGGCGATCTGCGCCGTCGGCCAGGCATAGTTGAGATCGCCGCGCAGATGTTTCGATGCCATCACGTCATAGGCGCCGCCGAAGGCCTTGCGGGTAATGACGGTCAGCTTCGGCACCGTCGCCTCGGCATAGGCAAAGAGCAGCTTGGCGCCATGCTTGATGAGCCCGCCATACTCCTGCGCCGTGCCCGGCAGGAAACCCGGCACATCGACGAAGGTGACGATCGGAATGTTGAAGCAGTCGCAGAAGCGCACGAAACGCGCCGCCTTGCGTGAGGCATCGCTGTCAAGCACGCCGGCCAGTACCATCGGCTGGTTGGCGACGAAACCCACCGTCGAGCCCTCGATGCGCCCGAATGCGCAGACGATGTTCTTGGCAAAGCTCGCCTGGATCTCGAAGAAATCCCCCTCGTCCGCCACCTTCTGGATCAATTCCTTGATGTCGTAGGGCTTGTTGGCATTCGCTGGGATCAGCGTGTCCAGCGAATTGTCGGTATCGGTCACCGATTGGTAACATTCGATCTCAGGCACCGGCGATGTGTTCGACTGCGGCAGGAAATCGATGAGCCGGCGCACTTGGCTGAGCGTATCGACATCATTGTCATAGGCGCCGTCGGCAATCGACGAGCGCGTCGTATGCACGCTCGCGCCGCCGAGCTCTTCCGCCGTCACGGTCTCGTTGGTGACGGTCTTCACGACGTCGGGACCAGTCACGAACATGTAGGACGTATCGCGCACCATGAAGATGAAATCGGTCATGGCGGGTGAATAGACGTCGCCGCCGGCGCATGGCCCCATGATGACCGAGATCTGCGGAATGACGCCTGAGGCCAGCACATTGCGCTGGAAGACCTCGGCATAACCGCCGAGTGCCGCAACACCCTCCTGAATACGAGCGCCGCCCGCATCGTAGATGCCGATAATAGGCGCGCGGTTCTTCAGCGCCATATCCTGCACCTTGATGATCTTCTCGGCATGAGCTTCCGAGAGCGAACCGCCAAAGACGGTGAAATCCTTGGCGAAGACGAAGACGGTACGGCCGTTGACCGTGCCCCAGCCGGTCACCACGCCGTCGCCGGCAATGCGGCTCTTGTCCATGCCGAAATCGGTGGAGCGGTGCTCGACGAACATGTCGAACTCCTCGAAGGAGCCTTCGTCGAGGAAGAGGTCGATGCGTTCGCGCGCCGTCAGCTTGCCGCGCTGGTGCTGCGCGTCGATGCGCATCTGTCCGCCGCCGAGACGGGCGATGCCACGGCGGCGTTCGAGCTCTTCCAGAATATCCTTCATGATCTCCCCTCGCCGCTTGCCGCGGTTTGTATGGCAGTTAGGACAATTCCAGCAAAACCGTGAAACGGTTTTCCGTTCGGAATTGCGTCAGAACTATCGCCCGCTGAGTGCAAAGGCGGAGCGTACGCGCGCTGCGATATCTTCCGCCAGAATGTCGTCGGCGAGCTTCGGGTCGGCGGTCATGCTTGTGACTTCGAAGGAGGTGACGGCGATGACCGATCCATCCTCCACGGAGGCGGCATCGACGCTGACCTTTGCGACGTTGCGGTCTTTCTGGAAGCCGAGACCCTTCGTGACGGAAACGATGCGGATCGTCAGCACCACGCGCGGCAATTCCGTTGTGCGGACCGTCGCGCGAATGGCGGCGTTGACGCGATCACTGATGCCGGAGAGCAGTTCCCCCGACATGGTCGTGCCTGACAGCACGACGGCACTGCGCACGTCATAGACAGGCTTTTCCTGCTTCTTCGGCATGAGGCTGGCACAGGCCGTCAGCGCCACGCAAACAAGCGCTATCAGGCAAAATCTCGACCTCAGCCAGTTCATTCCAAATTCCCGCAAAAACCCCGTCCAGAGTCGCAGATTTCGTCATAAAGGCCATGAAGGCAATATGATTCAGGCCCTTAGCGCGAAAAAAACATCGGTCGCTGCCTTGAAATCCTCAAAACGCTTGGCGCGGCGCTGTTCGGCTTCCTCGTCGCTCCCCCAGTGTTCGATGGTCCAGTCTTCGTCGAGATGGGCGAGCGACCAGGCTTCATCGGGCGTGATCTGGTCTTCGGCGATGGCAAGCGCCAGGAGCGCCGAACCGGTCAGCGTCGTCACCGTATGGAGAGTTGCCAGCTCCAGTGCACTGTCATGCCGGCGCAGCGCCGAACCGAAGGCGGCGATCGCCTCGCGCGGCTGTTCGTGATGCATCACGCCCTCGATGAGAATGAAGCGCGCGCCGAGATCGGCAGCCGCCCAGTCGAGTACCGGGTCCCAGCGCTCTCTCTGTCGCTCGACCAGCTTTTCCGGATCATCGGCGCGGTAGCACAGCAGGTCGCTGGAGGAGAACCGCAGGATGTCTTCGAAGACAGCCTGCGTGTCGGTGGCGACGCCGTCGATCGCCGTGTTGACGAGGCGCGTCACCGGCATCCGCGACGGATCGATCACCTCGGTCTGCGCGTCCCATTCGGCGGCGACAAGCCTTGCCAGCACCTCATTCGGCAGCGCCAGCACTTGCCGGGCCGGCGTCCGCACGGCCTTGCCATCGAGCGTAATGGCGAAGCCATCTTCAATCGGCTCGACGGAAACCGTCTGGTAGAAGCGCTTCGGCAGAGGCTTCTTCATCTGGATCTGCGCGCGGCGGATGGGATCGGGATGGCTCAGGCCTTCGGAAAGGTCGTTCAGCAGATCGCGCATGGGCTCACCTCAGGAAAAATGGCGCAATATCTCGTTCGGATGATAGGCGATCGCATCGGCGCCGTTGGCGATCAGCTCATCCACGCTGGCATAGCCCCAGGCAACGCCGATCGCCTTGGCGCCGGCAGCCTTTGCCATCTGCATATCGTAGATCGCATCACCAATGACAATGGCATCGGCCGCATTCATGCCGGTTTCGTCGCAGCACTCGCTCACCATAGCCGGATGCGGCTTGGAGGGGCAGTCGTCGGCGGTACGTGCGACGACGAAATGTTTGTCGAAGCCGTGCGTCTCCATGACGAGCTTCAGCCCGCGCCTGGATTTGCCCGTCACCGCGCCGATCAGCAGATCCTCGCGCCCGCTGAGCGCATCGATCATCTCACGAATGCCGGCAAACAGCGGCTCCCGGTAATCGAGATCCTGTCGCACGACCGTAAACAGCGATTTGTAATGCGCAGTCATGTCGATATCTTCCTGCTCGACATGCGGCTTGCCCTGCATGCGCGCGATGGCGATATCGAGGGTCAGGCCGATGATGGCCTTGGTGTCTTCGAATCGAGGCTCCGGCTTGCCGAACTTATCGAAGGTGCGGCGCATCGTTTCGTGGATCAGCCCGGCGCTGTCGACCAGCGTGCCGTCGCAATCAAAAAGCGCGAGTTTCATTCGCTGTCCCTTTCAGCGCCGGCAAGGTCGAGACCGAGAAGGTTCCAGGTTTGCACCATATGCGGCGGCAGTGGTGCGCTGACGCGCAGGCGCCCGCCCGAGGGGTGCGGGATATCGATATGGCGCGCGTGCAGATGCAGCCGCTTCTGGATGCCGCCGGGAAAATCCCAATTCGGATCCTCGTCGAAATATTTGGGATCGCCGATGATCGGGTGGCCGATATGCAGCGCATGGACGCGCAGCTGGTGGGTACGCCCGGTATAGGGCTCCATCTCCAGCCATGCGAGATTCTGCGCCGCCGTCTCCAGCACGCGATAGTAGGAAATCGCATGATCGGCGCCATCCTCGCCGTGTTTGGCGATGCGCATGCGATCACCATCGGCCGTCGGCTCCTTGACGAGCCAGGTCGAGATCTTGTCCTCATGCTTGCGCGGCACGCCTTTGACCAGCGCCCAATAGGTCTTCTTGGTGTCGCGCTCGCGGAAGGCGGCCGTCAGCTTCTGGGCGGCACCACGCGTGCGGGCGATGACGAGCACGCCCGACGTATCGCGGTCGAGGCGGTGCACGAGGCGCGGCTTCTCGCCCTTCGGGCTGGTCCATGCTTCGAGCATCTGGTCGATATGCCTGGCGACGCCGGAGCCGCCCTGCACCGCGAGTCCGGGCGGCTTGTTGAGGACGATGACCTTCTCGTCCTGATGCAGCACCATGCGTGAGAGAAGCTCGAAATCGGTCGAATGCTTGAGATCCTTGCCGGCGATCGGCCCGGACTTCACCTTGGCATCCACGTCGAGCGGCGGCACACGCACCATCTGGCCGGGCTGTATACGAGCATCCGACTTGACGCGGCCGCCATCGACACGCACCTGGCCGGATCGCAGCAGCTTCTGCAGCGGACCGAAGCCGAGCCCCGGATAGTGGATCTTGAACCAGCGGTCGAGCCGCATGCCCGCTTCATCGGGCTCCACCTTGATGTGTTCTATGCCTGCCATGGAATTCTTTCGGAAAATACGGGCGCGATCGAAGCCGGCGCCTCTCTTGCCGCTGCCTTTAGAGCATTTTTCAGAAAACGGAAATCGGAATCGAAATCAGAGCAGCACGCGCATCGGGCCGAGGCCGCCATAATATCCCGGAAGCGGACCGATTGCGCCGCCGACAGCGCCGAGGACAACCTGGACCATGCGTCCGGTGTGTTGCGATTCCAGCCTGATGCCAATCGCCTCTGTGGAATTCTTACCATCCGGTAAAATGCGAATGATTTTCTTAAGCCGAATGCGAAGGTCGTACCGGTATGACGGGCGCATGACTCAGCTTGTTTCCATATCCGCGAACACCGCTGCTCTTGCCTTCGACACCCTGCGCATTCCTCAGCGCGTGGCGACCGGCACGGCCATACGCGAGGCCCGCAAGATTGTGGAACGTCAGCTCAATCCGAGCGGCGAAGATCCGGAAGAAACCACCAACATCATCCAGAATACGGAAGTCGCGCTTGATCTCATGACCAAGGGCTTTCGCCAGCCGCAGGCCGGCTTGAAGCAGGCCCTGCAGTCTTACGAGGATGTCTGAGATCCAGGTTTTTGCTGGGAGGAGCAAAGCCCGCGCATTGTCGCGGGCTTTTTGTTTTTCAGCGCTTATTTGCCCTGTGCCGACAGAACATTCAGCACCAGATCGATCTTGCCGGCCTTTTCGAAGGTCAGCGTGACCGGCACCTTGTCCCCCTGCTTGAACGGCGTCTTCACCTTCTGGAACATCAGATGCAGATTGCCGGGCGCAAGCTCGACGGTCTGGCCGGCGGGAATGGCGATCCCGTCCTTGAGCTGACGCATCTTCATGACGTTGCCCTGCATGGCCATTTCGTGGATCTGCACTTCGCCCGATGTCGGCGACGTGACCGAAACCAAGCGGTCGTCGGCTGAACCAGTGTTCCTGACGGTGAAGAAGCCGCTGCCCACGGGCTGGCCGGGCAGCATCGCCTTGGCGAATCCGCCGGAAATTTCGAGATCGCCGGCCTTCACCACCTCACCGCCGACGGCCATGTTCATGGAGCCCATGCCGCTCATGTCCATGCCCTGCATGTGCTGATGGTCCTGGGCGAGTGCTGATCCGGCAAAGCCGCAGGCACAAAGGAGGGCTGTAAAACCAAACGTCCTGACAATGTTCATCGATTATCTCCTCGCTTTGCGTCGCGTTAGCCAATTTCGCCCGCAAATGCAAAAGCCCATTTGCCACGCATCGCAACCGGCTTCTTTGAGGCGCGACAAAAATTTGTGCGTCACCGACATTTCGCTTGCCAAGGCCCGCCGCCCCCGGATAATTGCCGCAACCTTGTTGGGAGAAGCCGGTACGCGATACCGGTGCCGAAGGAGCAACCGCCCCGGAAACTCTCAGGCAAAAGGACCACAAGGGGCAGACGGAACTCTGGAGAGAGGCGTTCTCGAAACGTCCGCCGAAGGGATAACAATCTCAGGCACAGGGACAGAGGGGGCTCAAGGAGACAAGGCGCAACCGCGCCTTCAGTTTTGAGCCCGCGCCCGGACTATCCGGCGCAAACCCCGGAGGCGTCGTTTGGACGATACTGCTGCCCTCAAGAAAACCCCGCTTCACGCGCTGCATCTGTCGCTCGGCGCTCGCATGGTGCCCTTCGCAGGTTATGACATGCCGGTGCAATATCCGGCCGGCGTCATGAAGGAGCACCTTCAGACCCGTGCCGCCGCCGGCCTGTTCGATGTCTCCCATATGGGCCAGGTCATCATTAAGGCGAAGTCCGGCAAGTATGAGGATGTGGCTCTAGCGCTGGAAAGCCTCGTACCTGTCGATATCCTCGGCCTTGCCGAGGGCCGCCAGCGCTACGGCTTCTTCACGGATGAGAATGGCGGTATTCTCGACGACCTGATGATCACCCATCTCGACGACCATCTTTTCGTCGTCGTCAACGCCGCTTGCAAGGAGCAAGATCTCGCGCACTTGCAGAGGCATCTCTCCGATACTTGCGACATAACCCTCCTCGACCGCGCCTTGATCGCTCTTCAAGGCCCGCGTGCCGTGGAAGCGCTCGCCGAACTCTGGGCCGATGTCGCCGCAATGAAATTCATGGACGTGCGCCACTGCCGCCTGCACGATGTTTCCTGTCTCGTCTCGCGTTCGGGCTATTCCGGCGAAGACGGTTTCGAAATCTCCATTCCCGCCGAGAAGGCCGTTGACGTCACCAACCGGTTGCTCGAGCATCCCGATGTCGAGCCGATCGGCCTCGGCGCCCGCGACTCGCTGCGTCTCGAAGCCGGTCTCTGCCTCTATGGCAACGATATCGACACGACGACCTCGCCGGTCGAAGCCGCCATCGAATGGGGCATGCAGAAGGCCCGCCGCACCGGTGGCGCTCGCGCCGGCGGTTTCCCGGGTGCCGCGCGCATTCTTGGCGAACTGGATAACGGCGTTTCCCGCAAGCGCGTCGGCCTGAAGCCCGAAGGCAAGGCGCCGGTGCGCGGCCATGCCAAGCTCTATGCCGATGCGGAAGGCAAGACCGAGATCGGCGAAGTCACCTCGGGTGGTTTCGGCCCCTCCGTCGAAGGCCCCGTCGCCATGGGCTACGTGCCGGTCTCCCATGCGGGAGTAGGCACACAGGTCTATGCCGAAGTGCGCGGCAAGTACCTGCCGGTGACCGTCTCTGCCCTTCCCTTCATTAAGCCGACCTACAAACGCTGACCCCTATTGCGAGAGGATTTTTCCATGCTGAAATTTACCCAGGAACATGAATGGCTGAAACTCGAAGGCGATGTCGCGACCGTCGGCATCACCACCTATGCTGTCGAGCAGCTCGGTGACCTCGTCTTCGTGGAACTGCCTGAAGTCGGCGCCACCTTCTCCAAGAACGACGATGCGGCGACCGTCGAATCCGTCAAGGCAGCGTCCGAAGTCTACTGCCCGCTCGATGGCGAAATCGTCGAGGTCAATCCGGCGATCGTTGCCGATCCCTCGCTCGTCAATTCGGATCCTCAAGGCGCCGGCTGGTTCTTCAAGCTCAAGCTGAAGAGCCTCTCCGATGTCGACGGCCTGCTCGATGAAGCGGCCTATAAGGAGCTGACTGCGTAATGACGACGCCTACCGAATTCCAGTTCACCGACTATCAGCCCTATGACTTCGCCAATCGTCGTCATATTGGCCCCTCGCCGTCTGAAATGTCGGATATGCTCGGTGTTATCGGCTACAAGAGCCTGGATGCGCTGATCGACGCGACCGTGCCGCCCGCCATCCGCCAGAAGGCGCCGCTCCTCTGGGGTGCGCCGATGACGGAGCGCGAAGCGCTCGACAAGCTGCGCGAAACCGCCAACAAGAACAAGGTTCTGACCTCGCTGATCGGCCAGGGCTATTACGGCACGATCACGCCGCCGGTCATCCAGCGCAACATCCTGGAAAACCCTGCCTGGTACACGGCCTATACGCCCTACCAGCCGGAAATTTCGCAGGGCCGCCTCGAAGCGCTGCTGAATTATCAGACGATGATCTGCGACCTGACCGGCCTCGATGTCGCCAACGCGTCGCTGCTCGATGAGGCGACGGCTGCTGCCGAAGCCATGGCCATGGCCGATCGCGTCGCCAAGTCGAAGGCCAAGTCCTTCTTCGTCGATGCCGATTGCCATCCGCAGACCATCGCTCTCATCCGCACCCGCGCCGAACCGCTCGGCTGGACTGTTATCGTCGGCAACCCCTTCAGCGATCTCGATCCGGTTGATGTCTTCGGCGCGATCTTCCAGTATCCGGGTACGCACGGCCATGTACATGACTATACCGGACTGATTTCCCGCCTGCACCAGACGGGCGCCATCGCCGTCGTCGCCGCCGATATCCTGTCGCTCACGCTTCTGAAGTCGCCGGGTGAAATGGGTGCCGATATCGCCATCGGTTCCTCGCAGCGTTTTGGCGTTCCTGTCGGTTACGGTGGTCCGCATGCGGCCTACATGTCGGTCAAGGATGCCATCAAGCGCTCAATGCCCGGCCGTCTCGTCGGCGTTTCCGTCGATGCCCGCGGCAACCGCGCCTACCGCCTGGCGCTGCAGACGCGTGAACAGCATATCCGCCGCGAAAAGGCGACGTCGAACATCTGTACCGCGCAGGTTCTGCTCGCCGTCATGGCCTCCATGTACGCCGTCTTCCATGGTCCCAAGGGCATCAAGGCGATCGCCCAGCAGGTCCACCAGAAGGCAGTGCTGATGGCCAAGGGCTTGGAAAAGCTCGGCTACAAGGTCGAGCCGGACACTTTCTTCGACACGATCACCGTCGACGTCGGCCACATGCAGGGTCTGATCCTGCGCGCAGCCGTCGCCGAAGGCGTGAACCTGCGCAAGGTTGGCGAGACGAAGATCGGCATGTCGCTCGACGAGCGTACGCGTCCGGCGACGCTCGAAGCCGTCTGGCGTGCCTTCGGGGGCAATTTCCAGGTTGCCGATTTCGAACCGTCCTATCGCCTGCCGAAAGATCTGCTGCGCACCAGCGAATACCTGACGCATCCGATCTTCCACATGAACCGCGCCGAAAGCGAAATGACCCGCTACATCCGCCGGCTCTCCGACCGCGATCTGGCGCTGGACCGCTCGATGATCCCGCTCGGCTCCTGCACGATGAAGCTGAACGCGACGGCGGAAATGCTGCCGATCACCTGGCCGGAATTTTCCGACATCCATCCTTTCGTGCCGGCAGACCAGGCGCTTGGCTACCGCGAAATGATCGATGACCTCACGGA
Source organism: Rhizobium sp. BK275 (assembly GCF_014193555.1). NCBI lineage: Bacteria > Pseudomonadati > Pseudomonadota > Alphaproteobacteria > Hyphomicrobiales > Rhizobiaceae > Rhizobium > Rhizobium sp. BK275. The sequence continues at coordinate 371,531 of NZ_JACHZL010000007.1, read as the reverse complement.
AAAGCTCTGCGCCGTCACCGGCTATGACGCTTTCTCCATGCAGCCGAATTCCGGCGCGCAGGGCGAATATGCAGGCCTCCTGACCATCCGCAACTATCACATTGCCAATGGCCAGGGTCACCGCGACGTCTGCCTCATCCCGACCTCGGCGCATGGCACCAACCCGGCATCCGCCCAGATGGCCGGCATGAAGGTCGTCGTCGTCAAGGTCCGTGAAAACGGCGATATCGACCTCGACGATTTCCGCGCCAAGGCGGAAGAACATGCGGCAAACCTCTCCTGCTGCATGATCACCTATCCGTCGACGCACGGCGTCTTTGAGGAAACCGTCAAGGAAATCTGCGACCTCGTGCATATCAATGGCGGCCAGGTCTATCTCGACGGCGCCAACATGAACGCCATGGTCGGCCTGTCTCGCCCCGGTGACATCGGCTCTGATGTCTCGCATCTCAACCTGCACAAGACCTTCTGCATCCCGCATGGCGGCGGCGGTCCGGGCATGGGTCCGATCGGCGTCAAGGCGCACCTGGCGCCGCACCTGCCCGGCCATCCCGAAGCCGACGGTCGTTCGGGCGCGGTTTCGGCAGCAGCTTTCGGTTCGGCCTCCATTCTGCCGATCTCCTGGAGCTACTGCCTGATGATGGGCGGCGAAGGCCTGACGCAGGCAACGAAGGTGGCAATCCTCAACGCCAACTACATCGCTGCCCGCCTCAAGGGCGCTTACGACGTGCTCTACAAGTCGCAGGCTGGCCGTGTGGCGCATGAATGCATCATCGACACCCGTCCGCTGGTCGACAGCGCCGGCGTCACCGTCGACGATGTTGCCAAACGCCTCATCGACTGCGGCTTCCATGCTCCGACCATGAGCTGGCCGGTTGCCGGCACGCTGATGATCGAGCCGACCGAGTCCGAAACCAAGGCCGAACTCGACCGCTTCTGCGAAGCGATGCTGGCGATCCGGCAGGAAGCCCGCGATATCGAGGAAGGCCGTTCGGACAAGCTGAACAACCCGCTGAAGAACGCCCCGCACACGGTCGAAGACCTCGTCGGCGAATGGGACCGCCCCTATTCGCGCGAACAGGCCTGCTTCCCGCCCGGCGCTTTCCGCGTCGACAAGTACTGGTCGCCGGTCAACCGCGTCGACAACGTCTATGGCGACCGCAACCTGATCTGCACCTGCCCGCCGGTCGAGGCCTACGCAGAAGCTGCGGAATAGCAGCCGGGCCAGACGCCAGAAGCGCAAGCAAAAGGCTGAGTAATCCAAGCCCCTTCCATCAGGGAGGGGCTTTCCTAATTCTGATAGAGAATACGCGAAGAAAGGTCACACCAAATGCCCCAGGATCAAAGCGAAGCCAGAATGCAGGCGCCCTGGTCGAAGCCTGTGCTCATCGCCCTCGAAGAGCCCGGCCAATACGTGACCATCGATAATACCCAGGCAGCCTCCTGGGCGATGATCGAGGACTGGCCGACGGAGGATGGCGCCGCACTCGACCAGGCGCTGCTGATCTGCGCCGACGTCATCAAAGGCAAGCGCACCGGTGAGGACGCGCGCAAGGCATTCATCGCCGCCGCAGTCGAAGCGGGTCTCGATATCAAGAGTTGAATGGCGGCTGTCGGCAAAGAACCGCATGGATGGATGATGCGCGGCTATGCATTCCTGACGACGAAAGAACGTCGGCAGACTTTTTCTGGATTTTCATTGGGATCGATGAACCATTTTCGGTTTTCTGCGTAATTATCGTTGCTGGATATTGCAAAACCAGCAGGGAGAAGGGTTGCCTGCCCCTGTACCGGGCGCCCTTCTCCTCTATCACCACGGTAGCCGGCGAGATCCGCCTGACGATGGACCCGCTCGACCTTTTGCGGGCGCTTGCCGGCGGCGCGAGCATCAGCCGCGGCCCCGCCTGGCGGGTTGCGGCACGGCAGCTCATCGGTATCCTGATTACAGATATGAGAGCCGGTCGCTGAGGCCTGCGTGCCATTCCGGCACAGCCGTCTCAGATTCCCTTGCTTTTCGCTAACCGAAGCCGTTCAGCATTCCCTAAACCCTTGCCGGTAAAACGCTTGTTGTCCGGAAACAGGGAAACGGTCGATGAGCATTTCTGCAATCACGCATACGGCTCTTTCGGGAATGCTGGCGCAGACGACGCGCGCAGGCGCAATCGCCAACAACGTCGCCAATGCGAGCACACCGGGCTATGGCCGGCTGAACACCAGCTTCCAGTCAGTCGAATCCTCGGGCGTCCAGGCAAGCGTTACCGAGACGGATCAGGACGTGGATTTTGCGACCGAGCTCACAGACCTCATCGAGACTGAACAGAGCTACAAGGCGAATGCTGCGGTCTTCGAGACCGGTGCCGATCTCTGGGACGTGCTGATGAGCATCAAGCGCGACTAAAGCGCACTTGCCCCTTTTCAGGCAGACAATTCTTTAAACGATCGAATAAGCCACCGAACCCAGCGCTACGGCACCGAAGGCGAGCAGCATGTAGCTCGTCGCGCGGCCGACCTTGGCCGTGAAATCGGCCGAAAGCCGGTCCCTTGCAAGGCTGACGGCACCGCTGAGGCAGAACCACCACAATAGCGATCCCAGGAAGACGCCCGAGACGATGGCAGCCGAACTGAAGCGACGTGTCTCCTCGGTCAGGCCCAGGCCGGCAAACAGCGCTCCGAAGGAGAGGATCGTCGCCGGATTGGAAATGGTCAGCAGGAAGGTCGAAATGGTCGTATGCAGAAAGTCGGCCGCATCGATCTTCGCCGCCTTTACTTTCCCTCTGTTCTTCAGTCCCCGAAAGCCAAGCCAGAGCAGCATCAGCCCGCCGCCGAGCGCCAGCGGAATGGTGGCCATCGACATGGTCTCGGAGAAGACAGCAAGCCCGGCGACCGCGACCAGCGCATAGCTCGCGTCACCGAGTGCCGTCCCGAGCCCGCCGGAAAAGCCGAACCAGAACCCTTTCTCAAGGCTGCGGTTGATGCAGAGCGTTCCGATCGGCCCGAGCGGCGCGGTTATGATGACGCCCAGCAGGGCGCCTTTCAGGAACAGAAAGAGCATTGTCCGCTTTTCTTCTTCTTGGTCGCCGTCGGTCTCGGACAGGCTCGTCAAAATCAAAAGGCCGCCAATTATGGCGGCCATCAGGCAAATTCAACGAAAAAATGCTTAATGCTGTGCAGGAACGACTGCATCGCCGCGTGCGGCAAGAACTGCGAGATCAGCGGGCTTCAGTTCGACGGACTCACCGCAGCCGCAGGCCGATGTCTGGTTCGGATTGGTGAAGGTAAAGCCGGAACGCAGCTTGGTGGTTTCAAAGCCGAGTTCGGTGCCGAGCAGATAGAGAACGGCCGACGGCTCGATCCAGACCTTTGCGCCATCGCGCTCGATCAGGTCGTCCTTGGCATTGGGTTCGGTCACCATGTCGATGGTATATTCCATCCCGGCGCAGCCGCCCTTCTTGATGCCGACCCGAATGCCCTTGGCATCCGGTCCGCCATTTTCGACGATCGCCTTCACGCGGTCCGCGGCGGCTGTCGTCATGCTCATCACAGCAAAGCCCATGGGCTTCTTCTCCTTCCGCAACCGGGGTCAAGATCCGGTGCTTCGTGATTCAAATGTAAGGCGATCACCTTAATGGATCAATACCAGCCGGTCAGTACCAACCAACCGCGACCTGCGCCTCTTCCGACATGCGGTCCGGCGTCCACGGCGGATCGAAGGTCATGGAAACCTCGACGCCCGAAACGCCTTCGACGGCGCCGACGGCGTTTTCCACCCAGCCCGGCATCTCGCCGGCAACCGGGCAGCCGGGCGCGGTCAGCGTCATGACGATCTTGACCATGCGGTCGTCTTCGATATCGATCTTGTAAACGAGACCGAGCTCGAAGATATCAGCCGGAATTTCCGGGTCGTAGACAGTCTTGAGAGCGCCGATCACGTCTTCGCTGAGACGCGCCAGCTCCGCTTCGGGAATGCTGGAATGCACGATGCCCTCGCGCACGTCGATCTTCTCTTCATCCAGGCTCATGGCTTCTTCCTCAAGCAAAGAACTTGCGCGCATAGTCGAGCGCATCGGCCAGCGCATCCACCTCGGCGCGGGTATTATACATGCCGAAGGATGCCCGGCATGTGGAGGTCACGCCGAAGCGTTTCAAGAGCGGCATGGCGCAATGCGTGCCGGCGCGAACGGCGACACCCTGGCGGTCGATCACCATCGAGACGTCGTGGGCGTGAATGCCCGCAAGCTCGAAGGAGAAGATGGCACCCTTGCCCGGCGCATTGCCGAACACGCGCAGCGAATTGACCGCCTTGAGCCGCTCTTCGGCATAGGCCGTCAGATCGGCCTCATGGGCTGCGATTTTCTCGCGGCCGATCTTCTCCATATAGTCGAGCGCATAGCCGAGCCCGATCGCCTGCACGATCGGCGGCGTACCGGCCTCGAAACGGTGCGGCGGATCGTTGTAGGTGACGATGTCCTCACTCACCTCGAAGATCATCTCGCCGCCGCCCTGGAACGGCCGCATCTCCTTCAGCCGGTCTTTCTTGCCGTAGAGTATGCCGATGCCCGAAGGGCCATAGAGCTTGTGGCCGGTCATCACGTACCAGTCGCAATCGATATCCTGCACGTCGACCGGCAGATGCACCGCACCCTGCGAACCGTCGATCAGGACCGGAATGCCACGCTCATGGGCAATGCGGCAGACTTCCTTGACCGGAACGATGGTGCCGAGCGCATTCGACATATGGGTGATCGCGACGAGCTTGGTCTTGTCGGTCAGGCTCTTTTCGAAGTCCTCGATATGGAAGGCGCCCTCGTCATCGACAGGCACCCAGACGAGCTTCGCGCCCTGCCTCTCCCGAATGAAATGCCATGGCACGATGTTGGAGTGGTGCTCCATGATCGTCAGCACGATCTCGTCGCCCTCGCCGATGTTCGGCATGCCCCAGCCGTAGGCGACGGTGTTGATCGCTTCGGTCGAGTTCTTGGTGAAGACGATGTCGTTTACCGAAGGCGCATTCAGGAAGCGGCGCACCTTTTCGCGCGAGGCCTCATAGGCTTCCGTCGCCGCATTAGAGAGGTAGTGAAGGCCGCGATGCACATTGGCATATTCATGGCTGTAGGCATGCGAGATCGCGTCGATCACCGCCTGCGGCTTCTGGGCGGAAGCGCCGTTGTCCAGATAGACCAGCGGCTTGCCATGCACCTTCTCCGCAAGGATCGGGAAATCCCTGCGGATGGCTTCGACATCATAGGCGGTTGCCGGTACGATCTTGTCCATGGCGCTTTCCGATCAGGCGTGCTTTTCCAGCCAGGCCGAGATGACGCCTTCCAGCGCCTCGACCAGGGATTCGTCTTCCAGTTCCTCGACGATCTCGGCAACGAAGGCGTTGACGAGCATGGCGCGTGCCTTGTTCTCCGGAATACCGCGAGCCATCATGTAGTAGAGATGGTTGTGGTCGATATCGGCAACCGTCGCGCCATGGCCGCACTGTACGTCGTCGGCAAAGATTTCGAGCTCGGGCTTCACCGAGAACTCGGCATCGTCGGACATCAGCAGCGTGTTGCAGGCCATCTTGGCATCGGTCTTCTGGGCATCGGGCGCGACCCGGATCATGCCCTGGAAGACGCCCTTGGCGCGATCGAAGACGACATTGCGGATCACTTCCGTCGAGCCGGTGCTCGGTACGTCGTGGCCGAGTACCATCGTCACGTCGGTGTGCGTGTCGGCGCCGAGCAGATTGATGCCGCGCAGCGTCAGATAGGCGCCCTCGCCCGTCACTTTGATATTCAGCTCCTGGCGCACCAGCTTGCCGCCGGCATTGATGACGAAGAGCTTCAGTTTAGCGTCAGCGCCAAGATCGACGCGGATCTGGCCGAGATGCGTATCCTCTGCGCCCTGCTGCTGCACGATGATCCAGGTCAGCTCCGTGCCCTGTCCGACCGTGATGTCGCTGACATGCGACACGAGTGCGGCATCGCCGGTCACCGAGCGGTGACGCTCGATCACGACGCCCTTCACGTTTGCGCCGAAGCTGACCGGCAGGCGGGTATGAATGTCGCCGCCGGCATGCACGAACTGGATTTCCAGCGGCTCTTCGAGCTCGGTACCATCCGGCACGTCGATCACATAGCCGTCCTTGACGAAGCTGCCATTGATGCGGCCGACTGCATCGTCACGGCCAAGTGCGTCGAGGCCTTCGACAGCCGAACCATCGGTCAGCTTTTCGGAATAAAGAGTAACAGAGAGGTCACCGGCCGAAGACTTACCGGCGGCCTTGCCCTGGATCACGGACAGAACCGGAGAATCCTCGACCAGCGGCTCCAGCGCTTCAGAGCCGGCATCGCCTGCCTGAGCCGGAACGCTGCGCAGCAGGTTCTTGAGGTCCGTATAGTGCCAGGCCTCGATGCGGCGCGTCGGCAGGCCTTCCTTCTTCAGGTCGTCGAGCAGCCGGTCGCGCAGCGCTGTGACCGCACCATTGCCCGGCAGTTCGCCGATCTTCTCGTTGAAGGCTTCGATCAGCGCCGATTCGGCCGCAGTCAGGCGGCTCGTCGTTTGCATGTTCATGGACGTCGTCCTTTCCGCCACGCTCAGGCTGCGGCGCCGATAATGTCGGCGTAACCGTTGGCTTCCAGCTCATGGGCCAGCGTCTTGTCGCCGGACTTGATCACCTGACCCTTGTAGAGAACGTGGACGGTGTCCGGCACGATGTAATCGAGCAGGCGCTGGTAGTGAGTGATGACGATGACGGCACGGTCAGGCGAACGCAGCGCGTTGACGCCGTCGGCAACGACCTTCAGCGCATCGATGTCGAGGCCGGAGTCGGTTTCGTCGAGCACGCAAAGTTTCGGCTCGAGCAGCGCCATCTGCAGGATCTCGGCGCGCTTCTTCTCACCACCGGAGAAACCGACGTTCAACGGGCGCTTCAGCATCTCGGTATTGATCTGCAGCTTGGCGGCAGCATCCTTGACGCGGCGCATGAAATCCGGCGTCGTCAGCTCGTCCTCGCCGCGCGCCTTGCGCTGCTCGTTCATCGCCACCTTCAGGAACTGCATGGTGGCGACACCCGGGATTTCGACCGGATATTGGAAAGCGAGGAAGACCCCCTTGGCGGCGCGCTCGGCCGGATCGAGCTCGAGAATGCTCTCGCCATTGTAAAGGATGTCGCCCTCGGTCACTTCATAGTCTTCACGACCGGACAGCACATAGGAGAGCGTCGACTTGCCGGAGCCGTTCGGACCCATGATGGCGGCCACTTCGCCGGCCTTGACGGTCAGGTTCAGGCCACGGATGATCTCGGTGCCATCCTCGGCGATGCGGGCATGAAGGTTTTTGATTTCAAGCATCTTTGGTTCCTGCGTTTGTCTGCGCAGCTCACTCAGAGCCTCGCGTAATTCGTAAGGGCGTTACCTGTGGCGCTCGGCGCTATCGCCAGAAGCAGATTGCGGCGAAAACCGCGCTCGCTGCGAGCCGAAGGCATTCGACATATGCCGGGATTGCCAAAACGGCCTCTCCCGGTTTTTCCACGCGCTGCCGGAGAAACACATAGGGCTGCTCCGGCGGCTTTTCTGTCTTGTATTCCTGTTCGCGGGGGCGAATTTTCGCCAATACCTCCCCGCGCATATCGGCCAGACGTTCAAGAATTCGCTTCTTGTCCGCCTCGCTCATATCAGCCGACCGAGCCTTCCAGCGAGATGCTGATCAGCTTCTGCGCCTCGACGGCGAATTCCATCGGCAGTTCCTGCAGAACTTCCTTGACGAAGCCGTTGACGATCAGCGCGATCGCTGCCTCGGTCGGAATGCCGCGCTGCAGGCAGTAGAACAGCTGGTCTTCGGAGATCTTCGAGGTGGTTGCCTCGTGCTCGAACTGCGCCGTCGAGTTCTTTGCCTCGATGTAGGGCACCGTATGGGCGCCGCACTTGTCGCCGATCAAGAGCGAGTCGCACTGGGTAAAGTTGCGGGCGTTCGAAGCCTTGCGGTGGGCTGAAACCTGGCCGCGATAGGTATTCTGCGAAACGCCGGCAGCAATACCCTTGGAAACGATGCGGCTCGACGTGTTCTTGCCGAGATGGATCATCTTGGTGCCGCTGTCGATCTGCTGATGGCCGTTGGAAACAGCGATCGAGTAGAACTCGCCTCTGGAGTCATCGCCGCGCAGGATGCAGGACGGATACTTCCAGGTGATGGCCGAACCGGTCTCGACCTGCGTCCAGGAGATCTTCGAGCGATCACCACGGCAATCGCCACGCTTGGTGACGAAGTTGTAGATGCCGCCCTTGCCGTCCTTGTCGCCCGGATACCAGTTCTGGACCGTCGAATACTTGATCTCGGCATCGTCGAGCGCGATCAGCTCGACCACGGCCGCGTGCAGCTGGTTTTCATCGCGCTGCGGCGCGGTGCAGCCTTCGAGATAGGAGACGTAAGCGCCTTCCTCGGCGATGATCAGCGTGCGCTCGAACTGACCGGTATTCTTCTCGTTGATGCGGAAATAGGTGGAAAGCTCCATCGGGCACCGCACGCCCTTCGGCACGAAGACGAAGGAGCCGTCGGTGAAGACGGCCGAGTTCAGCGTCGCATAATAGTTGTCGGTCGTCGGAACGACGGAGCCGAGGTACTTGCGTACCAGTTCAGGATGTTCGCGGATAGCTTCCGAGATCGACATGAAAATCACGCCGGCCCTCTTCAGCTCTTCCTTGAAGGTCGTCACGACGGAAACCGAATCGAACACCGCATCGACGGCGATCTTCGGCTTCTCGACGCCGGCCAGGATTTCCTGTTCTTTCAGCGGAATGCCGAGCTTCTCATAGACCTTGAGGATTTCAGGGTCGACCTCATCAAGCGACTTCGGACCCGGCGTGCTCTTCGGCGCCGCGTAATAGTGGATCGCGTTGAAATCGATCTTCGGATAGTCGACGCGCGCCCATGTGGGCTCTTCCAACGTCAGCCAGCGCTTGTAGGCTTCCAGGCGCCATTCGAGCATCCATTCCGGCTCCTGCTTCTTGGCAGAGATCAGGCGGATGATGTCTTCGGAAAGGCCTTTGGGTGCCTTGTCCATTTCGATGACGGTTTCGAAACCGTATTTATACTGGTCCACGTCGATCTGACGGACGCGATCGACTGTTTCCTGGACTGCAGCCATGTCGTTCTCCAATCTCGCCGGAGAAAAGGTCCGGCAGCTTGTCGTGCGGGCGATTTTCTTTTGCCCTTGATATAAGTGGCCAAAAGGGACTTTTCAGCCCTGATGGCAAGTGGAAATTTGCGTTTCCGCAAGTTTGTGAAGCGTTCAGGCCGCCTCGCCCGCCGGCTTTCGCCGGGCGGCGATTTTCGTAAAGGCGGCAATCGCCCGATCCACGTCTTCTTCCGTCGTCGAAAAGCCGATCGACATGCGTAGCGCCCCGAGCTTCGGATCGCGACCCATCGCAGTCAGTACATGGCTTTCGCCGACCCTGCCGGAGGAGCAGGCCGAACCCGCCGAAAGGGCCACGCCTTCGAGATCGAAGGCGATCTGCCCGGTCTCCGCCTTCAGGCAGGGAAGCGTGAAGAAGATGGTGTTGGCGACGCGCGGGCCGTCGGCACCGTGGATGATGACATCGGGTGCCGCAGCGCGCATGCCGGCTTCCAGCCGGTCGCGCAGGACCGCAATCGCAGCATTGCGCTCCTCAAGGTTCTGCAGCACGGCTTCCGCAGCTGCCCCGAAGCCGATCAGCGCCAGCGAATTCTGCGTCCCCGAGCGGTGACCCTTCTCCTGCCCGCCACCGCGGATCAGCGCTTTCGGCATCAAAGCCTCACCTCGGGCGATCAACGCGCCCGCTCCTTTCGGTCCACCGATCTTGTGGGAGGAAATGATCATGAAATCGGCACCGATCCGCCCGATCTCGATCGGCAGCCGGCCGGCCGCCTGCACGGCATCGACCACGAAGAGCCCGCCATGAGCACGCACGATCCTGCCCGCCTCTTCGACCGGCTGGACGATGCCGGTCTCGTTGTTGACGAACATGATCGCCACCATCGGCAGGCCCGTCGACTTGTCATGGGTGTCGAGAAGTGCTGCGAGCGCGGTCAGGTCGACAATACCGGCCTCGGTCACCGGGATTTCGGTCGTCTTGTCCTTCAGGAAACGGCCGCCCTCGCGAACTGCCAGATGCTCGACGGCGGAATGATAGAGACGGCCGAGTTTCAGCGGCGTGCGGCCCATGCTGAAATCAGGCGTCAGCACCATATTGGCCGCTTCGGTCGCACCGCTCGTAAAGATCACATTGGCCGGGTCGGTACCCGTCAGCAACGCGACCTTGCGGCGCGCACCCTCGATGGCGGCCCGGGCAGCACGGCCCTCGCCGTGCACGGAATTGGGATTGCCGAAGACATCCACGGCGCGCATGACCGCGTCACGCGCTGCAGGGTGCATCGGCGAGGTTGCGTTCCAATCGAGATAAAGGCGTGGCGGCGCCATTGTCTTCGGTCCTGCGCTTGACGAGCTTGCTTTGGCGTGGCGGCGCATTTTTCTTGAAATTTCCGCCGGGCTTGCCTTATGACACGTTCCACGCTGCGTGGATTGCCATGCAAGTTTCGAATTGTTCTAAACTGCGTTTTAGAAAAGCTGACAACCGTCGTCAAGTCATGTTGTCGCCAAACGTGGCGTGAACGCGAAATAAAACCCGGAGTACCGATGCCCGAAGTCATTTTCAACGGCCCAGCCGGCCGTCTTGAAGGCCGCTACCAGCCCTCCAAGGAAAAAAGCGCACCGATCGCTGTCATTCTGCACCCGCATCCGCAGTTTGGTGGCACGATGAACAACCAGATCGTCTACCAGCTCTTCTACATGTTCCAGAAGCGCGGTTTTACGACACTGCGCTTCAATTTCCGGGGCATCGGTCGCAGCCAGGGCGAATTCGACCATGGTGCGGGCGAGCTTTCGGATGCCGCCTCCGCGCTCGACTGGGTGCAGAGCCTGCATCCCGATTCGAAGACCTGTTGGGTCGCCGGTTACTCCTTCGGCTCCTGGATCGGCATGCAGCTTCTGATGCGCCGCCCGGAAATAGAAGGTTTCATGTCGATTGCCCCGCAGCCGAACACCTATGACTTCTCGTTCCTGGCGCCCTGCCCCTCCTCCGGCCTGATCATCAATGGCGAGGCGGATAAGGTGGCACCTGAAAAGGACGTCAACGGCCTCGTCGAGAAGCTGAAGACCCAGAAGGGCATCCTCATCACCCATCGCACGGTGCCGGGCGCCAACCACTTCTTCAACGGCCAGGTCGACACACTGATGGCCGAGTGCGAGGATTATCTCGACCGCCGCCTGAATGGCGAACTCGTGCCGGAACCGGCGGCAAAGCGCATCAGGTAACGGCCCGCCGCATGGCGGCCGTCATCTCGAATTCCACACCCTGAACATTTTCGATAAAGATCGGCCCGCGCTCCTGCATGCCGATCTTTTTTAGTATGTGCTGAGAGGCAAGATTGTCCGGGTGCGTGAAGGCGATGAAATGCGGCGCAAGGCTTCTCGCGAAGAACCAGTCGGCAAGGCTTGCCGCGATTTCCGTTGCATAGCCTTTGCCCCATTCCCGGGCGTAGAAAGCATAGCCCATCTCATACTCGCCGGTGTGGTAGATCGAGATTCCGGCACGTCCGATGAATCGGCCGTCCTCGCGGCCAACGATCTTGTATTTCGTCGTGCCGTCGCGCGCCTGCTCGGCAAGATATGTTCGCAGCCGCTCCTCGCACTTTTCGCGTGGCCAGGGCGCTCCGCCAGACATGTAGCGTGTCGTCTCGATCGTCGAATGCAGGTCCTGGATCAGGTCGGCATCGCCGTCTTCCCACATCCGAGCGACAAGGCGCGGCGTTTCGAAAATGATTTCCCCGCTCATATGGCCGGCTCCGCCAGTACACCACCGCTTACCGGCTGACTGACGCCCGTCGTGCCGGGATAGGTGAGCGGCAGTCCCTCCAGCGAACGTACGGCGAGATAAGCCCAGGCCTCCGCCTCCATCGCATCGCCATCGAAGCCCGCCTGTTCGGCACTCATCACGCTGGAAGCGCTCTTGCCGGCCATATCGGCAAACTCCGCCATGATCGCCCCGTTCAGCCGCCCGCCACCGCAGACGATGTAGACTGAGGGGCTCTCGGGCAGATAGCCGGTCGATTTGATGATCGAGGCCGCAGCGACATGCGCAAGCGTGCGCGCGCCATCCTCAAGGCTCGCTTCACCATTCGCCAGCGGCTTGAAATCGCCGCGGTCGAGCGAGCGGCGGATATTGCCTTGGAAGAACGGGCTGCCGAGGTAGCGGGCGGCAATATCAGGCACCACCTGCCCGCGCCCGGCGATCTCGCCGCCCGGATCATAGGTCTTGCCGGTCTGCATTTCCACCCACTGGTCGATCAGCGTATTGCCGGGGCCGCTGTCGAAGGCGGTGATGCGGCCTTCCGCGCCGATATAGGTGAGGTTCGAAATGCCGCCGATATTGACGAAGCAGACACTTTGCCCGTCCGTCTTGAACCGGCTGGCAAGGGCAGCATGGTATGCAGGTACCAGCGGCGCACCCTGCCCGCCATGCACCATGTCGTTGGCGCGCATATCATAGACCACGGGAATGCCTGTGCGTTCGGCCAGAAGCTGCCCGTCACCGATCTGGATCGTCAACGCATCGTCCGGTCGGTGCAGCACGGTCTGGCCGTGAAAGCCGAGCACGTCGATTTCGTCCCTGCTCAGGCCGAATTTATCGAGAAATGCCGTAACGGCATCTGCATGACGTTCAGTGAGTTCAATCTCGATTTCGCGCAATTCGTCCGGTCGTGCATTGCGATCGGTCAGAGGCCGGGCCAGATCGAGCGCCCGCTTCAGCCGCTCGCGGAAACCGCCGGCATAGGCAACGCCCAGAAACGGGCCGCGTTCGATGAAGCCTCGCCCGTCTGTTCGCAGCAACGCCACATCGATGCCATCCATCGAGGTGCCGCTCATCAAGCCGATCGCAGTCCTGACAATATCCATTGCGCCGCGAGCCTTTCATGCGATTCCCGGATGCACTTTTGGAAAAACAGTGCTAAACGCGCCGCGACGGTTCAACAAGCGTCAATCCCAATTCACGTTCGACGTTCAAGAGACGAAGCCCATGCCTGAGTTCAAGTCCGATTTCCTCCGCACGCTGCAAGAGCGCGGCTTCATTCATCAGATTTCCGATGAAAGCGGCCTCGACGATCTCTTCGCCAAGGAAACCGTGACGGCCTATATCGGCTTCGATCCGACCGCACCCAGCCTGCACGCCGGATCGCTCATCCAGATCATGATGCTGCACTGGATGCAGAAGACCGGCCATCGCGCCATCTCGCTGATGGGCGGCGGCACCGGCATGGTCGGCGACCCCTCCTTCAAGGAGGAGGCCCGCCAGCTGATGACCGTCGATACGATCGAAGGCAACATTGCCTCCATCAAGCGCGTCTTCTCCAACTACCTGAACTACGGCGACGGCCCGAAGGACGCGCTGATGATCAACAATGCCGAATGGCTGCGCTCGCTGAACTATCTCGAGTTCCTGCGCGACGTCGGCAAGCATTTCTCGGTCAACCGCATGCTGTCCTTCGACAGCGTCAAGACGCGCCTTGATCGCGAGCAGTCGCTGTCCTTCCTGGAATTCAACTACATGATCCTCCAGGCTTACGATTTCGTCGAGCTTGCCAAGCGCTACGACTGCCGCCTGCAGATGGGTGGTTCGGACCAGTGGGGCAATATCGTCAACGGCATCGACCTCGGTCACCGCATGGGGACGAAGCAGCTCTACGCGCTGACCTCGCCGCTCTTGACCACATCTTCCGGCGCCAAGATGGGCAAGTCGGCGACCGGTGCGGTGTGGCTGAATGCCGACATGCTCTCGGCCTATGACTTCTGGCAGTACTGGCGCAATACGGAAGACGCCGATGTCTCGCGCTTTCTGAAGCTCTACACGACGCTGCCGATGGACGAGATCGCCCGCCTTTCGGCACTTGCCGGTTCCGAGATCAACGAAGTCAAGAAGATCCTCGCAACCGAAGTCACCGCGATCCTGCACGGCCGCGAGCCCGCCGAACAGGCAGCGGAGACGGCGCGCAAGACCTTCGAGGAAGGCGGCCTGTCCGAGAACCTGCCGTCGGTCGAGGTCCCGGCCTCCGAACTCGACGCAGGCATCGGCCTCCTGTCGCTGATCGTCCGCGCCGGTCTTGCCGCCTCGAATGGCGAAGCCCGCCGTCACGTCCAAGGCGGCGCCGTGCGCATCAATGACCAGGCCGTCAGCGACGAGCGCAAGATGATCGGCAGTGGCGAAATCACCGCCGATGGCGTCATCAAGCTGTCGCTCGGCAAGAAGAAGCACATCCTGATCCGCCGCGCAGCGTAAGCAGCGCCGCAGATAACCAAGACAAAAGCCGGCCCTTGCGCCGGCTTTTGTTTGTCTGCGGTAAAGTGAAGCTCAGGATTGAAGCCAGTAGCGCTTCGAATCTGGCGATCACTGAAACTCGAAGATCTGGCGGAAGACGCCGGGCGCGATCACCGAGAGCGGATTGATCTGCAGGTTCGGCTGGTCGAACTTGCCGGTGAGCTTGAAGGTAATGCCGATCAAACCCCGGTCCGAACCATTGCCGAGGATGACGCCGATCAGCGGCAGTTCGGCAAACAGCCGGTTGAGGCCATAGGCCGGCATGAAGGTGCCGGTCATGTCCATGTTGCCCTTCGCATTGCGCACCACGCCCTGAAAGGTGGCGCCGATCTGGTCGCCGCGCAGCACGCCGTTTTCGATGGAGATTGCCCCGCCGCGCGAAACGATACGGGCAAAGCCGCGCTGGAAGCGCTGCGAGGAGGTATCGATATCGCGTTTGACGGCTTCGTTCAGCGTGCGCTGGTCCGAACCGACAGGTGTGGAAACGATCGAGCGCAGGCGTTGCTCGTTGACGATCGAGAAGCGACGCACGTCGAGCGAGCCGTCCCAGCCGTTGCCCGCATTGAGGCGGATCGACAGGTTGAGAAGCCCGCCCTGCATATGCTGGTAAAGATCGGCGAAACGTGAGACGGAGCCGGCATCGCCGCTGGTGATATTGATGACGCCGCCGCCCTGCATCTGGCTGACGACCGCCTCGCCGCTATCGGTGATGCCGGAGAAATTCAGCGATTGCAGCCGGCTGCCGCTCATGGCGATCTGTGCCTGGAAATTGCCGATCTTCTCGTCATTGAAGCCGATGATGTTCTGCAGTTTCGCCCGCACGGTCACGCTGCTGCTGTCGCTGCCGTCGCCATCGCTGTCCGAATCCGATTTCAGCCGGGCGATGATCGGTCGCGCGTCGGCGCTGGCGCCGGATACGGAAATATCGAAGCCGCCTTTGCTGCGTTTCAGCGACAACCCGAAATCATCGGCCGAAGACAGTTTCACGCTATCGAAATCAGCCGATATAAGGCCGCTTTTGCCGATGACGAGCGCACCCGTCGCACCAAAGCCATCGCCCTTCAGGCGGAAATTCCTGACCTGCGTATTGTCAGGCGGGCCGGAAACCTCGAATTCGGCATTGGCGGGAATGCCGCTGCCCTTCGACCAGCCGATCCAGGGCAGATCGAGCGACGCCTTGCCGAGATCGAGCTGCACGTCCTGCCGGTCGTCGTCGAGGCGTGTCAGTACCAGCTTGATACTCCCGCCGAGGATGCCGGAAAGGCCAGGCAGCAACCTGTCACGCTGGTCGCCGTTCAGTGTTGCCGTGATTACGCGCTGCGGCTCGATGCCGGAAGATTTGTCGACGGGTTCCAGCATATCGATATCGGCGGATACGCCGTCGATGTCGGCCTTGCCCTTGACCTTCACCTGCTGTGGATCGGCATCGAGCATGCCGTCGAGATTGGTGATGACGCGCCCGGAGAACGGCTTGGCAAGCGCGACATCGGTAAGCTTCATCTGCGCCTCCCATTCGGGTGGCGGCGGGTTCTGCGAGGACAGAAGTCCGAAATGCGCCTGCACATGCGCGTCGATAGTGCCCTTGAGGTCGTCGGGCACAAAGCCTGCGCGCTGCAGCACCTTGATCGGCTTGTAGGTCAGAAGCTCGCCCACCGCATCGGCTGCGCCCGAAACGGAAATGTCGGCATCTGCCATCAGCGGTTTGTCATAAACTGCCGGCATCACGAAGGTGCCCGGCTGCACCGTCACTGAACGCCCGGATGGGAAATAGGAGGTGCCGCTCTTGAGCGAGATCGTCGCCTTTCCGCCCGTCAGGTCGAAATGCGCCGCGGTATCGCGCACCGGTGGGATCTCGCCGGCGACATTCAGGCGCGTACCGGCGATGTCGAAGGCGATGCGGAGCTGGTTCTCATCGAGCCGCAGGCCGCGTCCTCCCGCCGCCTGGTCCAGCCGGCCTGCCGGAATGAAGACGGAAATGGAAGCATTGCTCACCGTGCCGCCGAACAGGTTTGCAAGCACCCAGACCCGTGCCTTGGAGGCCATCCAGAAGGGCCAGAGCTGCTTGACCGCCGTCGTCTGCATCTGCTGCGACTGACCGGCAAAACTGATCTCCGGTGATTCCTCATTCAGTCGGATGTGAAGAGCCCCGTAGAGCGAGCCGAGCGGCGAGGAAGCCACCATATTGGTGAACTGGAATTCGCGGCCGGCGACGAGATAGCGCCCGGTTGCCTGCAGATCGAAGGACAGCGGCTGCTCGCCGGAATTGGGCGCCGCCGTGCCGCCGCTGATCAGCGCGTCGATGCCGAACCCCTTGCCCGCATTCGGATCGAGCTTGTCGAGGTCGATCACAGCGCCGCTGATCGGCAGCACGGTCGATCCGAGATGCAGTTGCGACTTGGCGATTTCCAGCGTCTGCTTGTCGAAATCATAGGCAAGATTGAGCTGCCCGTCCGTCAGCTCCTGCGAATCCCCATCGACATAAATCATGCCGGGATCGAGATTGAGCGCTGCATTGAGCGCCGGCTTGACGCCATCTGCAGCCCGGACTGCAGATAGGGTTAGATTGCCGAATGTGTTGAGGCCCTGGCGGATTTCCCCCTGTTCGTTGCGCTTCAGCGCAAAGGGCGTCAGGTCGGCGTGCGACAATGTGGCGACGAGCCGGGATGCCCGCCCGCCCGTCTGCTCGGTGATCACATTGAGATCAGCCGCTTCGCCGTTGATGGAAATCTGGCCGCTCAGTTGCAGCGAGTTCGGCCCGGCATGCTCGAAGGCGAGATTGTCGACGACGAGCGAAAGCGGCCCGTTTGCCGTATCCGCAAGCTTGATGTCGATACCGGAGATGCGCACGGAGTCGGTAGCGCCGCGTTCGACGAAGTTTTCGAACAGATCGAGATGCGAGAAGATCGTCTCCATTGCCGCCGGAATGGCATCGACGCGTAGATCGTCAAGCTTGACGGGAGCGCCTGACGGAAGCAGCGACGTGTCGAGGGCGATATCGTCAGCTTCGACCGACGTCACGGCAATGCGGCCGCGGAAGAGCTGCAGCGGATCGAGCGCCATGCGCATCGATGATGTGGTAGAAAGATGCTGGCCGCTCTGCTGGTCGATCATGTTGACGTCGCGCGCTTCGAGCGCCAGCCCCAGGCCGGACGTGAAACGGATGACGGTGGACCCGACTTCGGCCCGGTAGCGTGGTCCGAGTGCACTGTTCAGTGCCGATTGCGCCTGCTGCGACAACGGTGCGTCGATAATCCCGCTTTCGATGGTGAAGACGATCGCCGCCAGGATGAACAGGATGACCGCGCAGAAGCCGCCGGTGGCCTTTGCGGTGCCGCGCATGCGCGAGCGTGGTGGCGGGCAATGCACAATGAGGGGATCTTCCACTTGCGCGGAAGGCAGGTTGTGCAACGCGACGATATCCTTCTTGCGAAACGTGACTTTTTCGCCGCGGATGGCTGACATGCGCCTTGGGAAACTCCTGAATCTGATTTGAACGGCTCTGGGCGGGACGCCGTCTCATCCACTATATAACCCGTCTGATATAGTATCCCTCCTAAACCCGGCAAAAGAAAGTTTTGAGAATGTCCGCACCCGGTATCGGCTCTCTTGCTCCCGATTTCAGCCTCCCGCGCGATGGCGGCGGGCGCATTTCACTCTCGGATTTCCATGGAAAGCCAGTGGTTCTGTTCTTCTATCCCAAGGATGACACGACGGGCTGCACGACCGAATCGCTGGATTTCACGGCACTTGCTGGTGAGTTCGCAGCCGCCGGGGCCGCCGTCGTCGGCATGTCGCCCGATTCGGCGACCTGCCACGATCGTTTCATCAAGAAACACAAGCTGACGGTGGCGCTTGCCTCCGACGAAGAGAAGACGGTGCTGCAGGCCTATGGCGTGTGGAAGGAAAAAAAGATGTATGGCCGCACCTTCATGGGCGTCGAGCGCACCACCTTCCTGATCCGCCAGGACGGTACCATTGCCACCATCTGGCAGAAGGTAAAGGTCGCAGGCCATGCCGAAACGGTACTGGCAGCCGTCAGGAACCTTGCTGCGTGATGAGCATCACCTCGCTGCGCGGCGGCGCGATCGATGCGATCCGTTCCGCCGATCTCGACCGCAAGACGGAACTCGCGCAGGAAAGTGCCACAAGATGGTTTGCGCGGCGCATCTCGCTGCGCTCGCCGCTGGACGCGCCCCTGCCGGAGCGTCCCGGCCGGCCGGAAAAGCCGCTGCTGGTGCCGCCGACCCAGGTTGAGAAGCGCTCACTGCATACCGTGCCTGGCCGCATCGCCCTGTTGCATGCTATTGCCCATATCGAGCTCAATGCCGTCGACCTGGCGCTCGATATCGTGGCGCGATTCGCTTCCGCTCATGTGCCGAACTCCTTCTTCGACGGCTGGATGCAGGTTGCCTTCGAAGAGGCCAAGCACTTCCGCATGGTGCGCAAGCGGCTCAACGATCTCGGCGCCGACTATGGTGATTTGCCCGCCCATGATGGCCTCTGGCAGGCGGCGCATTCGACCCGCAACGACCTGACGGCGCGCCTAGCCGTCGTGCCGCTCATTCTCGAAGCGCGCGGTCTCGATGTTACACCTGCGCTGCAGGCCAAGATGCGCGAGACCGGTGACCTCGAAAGTGCCGCGGTTCTCGACGTCATCTACAATGACGAGAAGGGCCATGTCGCCGTCGGCGCTAAATGGTTCCGCTTCCTCTGCGCACGCGAAAAGCGTGATCCTGCAAGGACATTTCAGGAATTGGTGCGGGCCAATTTCCGCGGTCCGCTGAAGGCACCGTTCAACGATGTGGCCCGCGCCGAAGCCGGGCTGACGCCCTCCTTCTACAGGGCACTGACCTCGACCAGCCAGAGCTGATTGGTAAGCTCCGGCTTGCTGACGTAAACCGACTATTAACCATAAAAGTATGTAATCATTTCCCAATGAGGCGGCGCTGAAACGGCGAATCTTTGGGAGACCCTCCGTGACGAACGGACATCACAGTCGGGTATTCGGCAAGAGGGTACAGGAACATGTCCTCATCCTCGCCAGTGGCGACAAGGTGCGTCACATGACGGTGAAGCCCTGGATGGCGGCGCTGGCCTTCTGCTTCGTCGGCGTCTTTTCCATCGGCTATCTGCTCGCCACCTCTTACCTCGTGCTGCGCGACGATCTGATCGGTGCGACCATGGCCCGCCAGGCCCGTATGCAGCATGACTATGAGGATCGCATCGCGGCACTGCGCGCCCAGGTTGACCGCATCACCTCCCGCCAGCTTCTCGATCAGCAGGTCGTCGAGGACAAGGTCGACAAGCTGATGGAGCAGCAGATGGCGTTGACCTCGCGCCACGGCAAGCTCGATAACCTGCTCGACCGCGCCCAAAGCTCTGGCCTGACGGGCAAGGATGCGCCTGCCGCGAATGGTTCGGCGCAATCCTACGCGCCCGACATCAAGGACAAGCGCGCTTCGCTGACCGGCGGTGCGCAGGCGATTGAAAATATGCTGGCAGGCGATAGCAAGCCGGCCGACGCCGAAACGCCCGATAATTCCACCCTCGCCTATGTTCCATCACAGGAAACCGTTGGCGACCGCGCTGACCGCATCTTTTCCAAGGTCACGCTTTCGCTGAAGAGCGTCGAGCAGGATCAGAAGAGCCGTATCGAGCTGCTGACGAGCGACGCCGGCAATGCCGCCGATACGATCCAAGGCGTACTCGACCGCTTCCATATTACGGTCCCGGCTGAGGCTGTTGCCGCCAAGGAAGATGAGGACGACGCCGTCGGCGGTCCTTATGTGGAGCCTGAAGGCAACGACGACTTCAACAATTCGCTGATCCAGCTCGACGGCGCGCTGACGCGTCTGGAGGCCGTGCGCAGCACCGCCGAAGCCCTGCCCTTCCGCAATCCGGCCATCGGCAAGGAAGTCACCAGCCCCTTCGGTAACCGGCGCGATCCCTTCCTCGGCCGGCTTGCTCTTCATTCCGGCATCGATTTCCGCTTCTCGCCCGGCGAAAGGATCCGACCCACCGCGCCCGGTAAGGTGATCGCGGCCGGCTGGACCGGCGGCTACGGCAACATGGTCGAGGTCGATCACGGCAATGGGATTTCGACGCGCTACGGCCATATGTCGGAAATTCTGGTCAAGGTCGGCGACACGGTCGACCGCAATGATGTCATCGGCCTGGCCGGCAGCACGGGCCGCTCTACCGGCACGCACCTGCATTATGAGGTGCGTCAGGATGGACATGCCGTCGACCCGATCTATTTTATGAATGCCGGCCTTAAACTTGCCACTTATATAAAATAGCCGGTCGCGGTAACGAATGCTTCACCCCGCTACCTGAGGTGGAGGCGCTCTTCCTTGACTTGCCGGCCGTTTCGGATTATGTCGCCCAGCATTGCGGCATGCAATCCTGCCGACTCGCCAGAGACCGGCCGAACGAAACGGAAACAGTTTTCCCTTTGACGACATTTGCTGAACTTGGTTTGAGCCCCAAAGTGCTCTCCGCTGTGACCGATGCGGGCTACACGATCCCCACTCCCATTCAGGCCGGGGCAATCCCCTTCGCGCTTGAACGCCGTGACATCTGCGGCATCGCGCAGACCGGCACCGGCAAGACGGCATCCTTCGTTCTTCCCATGCTGTCGCTTCTGGAAAAGGGCCGCGCCCGCGCCCGCATGCCCCGCACGCTGATCCTGGAGCCGACCCGCGAACTGGCCGCCCAGGTTGCCGAAAATTTCGAAAAATACGGCAAGAACCACCGGCTCAACGTCGCCCTCCTCATTGGCGGCGTTTCCTTTGAAGATCAGGATCGCAAGCTGGAGCGCGGCGCGGACGTACTGATCTGCACCCCCGGCCGCCTTCTCGACCATTTCGAGCGCGGCAAGCTCCTGATGAGCGGTGTCGAGATCCTCGTTATCGACGAAGCCGACCGCATGCTCGACATGGGCTTCATTCCCGATATCGAGCGCATTGCCAAGTTGATCCCCTTCACCCGCCAGACGCTGTTCTTCTCGGCCACCATGCCGCCGGAAATCCAGAAGCTCGCGGATCGCTTCCTGCAGAACCCGGAGCGCATCGAGGTTGCCAAGCCCGCATCGGCTTCCAAGACCATCACGCAGCGTTTCGTCGCCTCGCATGGCAAGGATTACGAGAAGCGCGCGGTCCTGCGCGACCTCATCCGCGCCCAGGAAGATCTCAAGAACGCGATCATCTTCTGCAACCGCAAGAAGGACGTCGCTGAACTCTTCCGTTCGCTGGACCGTCACGGTTTCTCCGTCGGCGCCCTGCACGGCGACATGGACCAGCGTTCGCGCATGACCATGCTTGCCAATTTCAAGGACGGCAACATCAAGCTGCTCGTTGCCTCCGATGTCGCTGCCCGCGGCCTCGATATTCCCGATGTCAGCCACGTCTTCAATTTTGACGTGCCGATCCATTCGGAAGACTATGTCCACCGCATCGGCCGCACCGGCCGTGCCGGTCGTTCCGGCGCTTCCTTCACCATCGTCACCCGTCACGATCAGAAATATGCCGACGCGATCGAAAAGCTGATCGGCGAGAAGGTCGAATGGCTGAACGGCGATCTCTCCGCCCTGCCGCCGGCCGAAGAAAGCCGCGACAGCGAGCGTTCTCCCCGCCGCGGCAAGGGTCGTGAGCGGGACAAGGATCGTGGCCGCGACCGCCGGTCTTCGAGTCATAAATCTGATATCAACGCCGAAGATAATGGCGGCGAAGTCGTGGAAGCAGCAGCAAAGGCCGACAGCGTGAAGAACGAGCGCAAAGCAGAACAGAAGCCGCAGAACAATGCGCGCGGCAATCGGCCCTATCCGGCAAACGACGACAATCGCGAACGTCGCCGTCACCGTGATCACGACGATGGCCCGACACCGGTCGGATTCGGCGACGACATCCCTGCCTTCATGCTGATCGCTGCAAACGCCAAGATCTGAGACCCTCGGTGGGCAAGCCCGGCATTGATTTCCCAGGCCTCGGAGTGGGCCTGGTGATTTTACGCGACGGCAAAATCCTTCTCTACAAGCGCATGCGCCCGCCTGAAGCCGGCTACTGGAATATCGTCGGCGGCAAGGTCGACCATATGGAGCCAGCTGAGCAAGCCGCGCGCCGCGAGGCCGAAGAAGAAACGGGACTGACAATCGGTCGCATCGAGCAGATCGGCTCTACCGAACAGATCATCGAAGCCGACCGCCAGCACTGGATTTCCCTTCTCTATATCGCCCGTGAAGTGACGGGCGAGCCACAACTCACGGAACCGGACAAGCTCTCGGATTTCGGCTGGTTCGGCCTTGCCGACCTGCCCGAGCCGCTGTCGGCTTTCACCAGGGTCGCGATATCAGCTCTTCCGGCCGGGCAATTGCGCTGATCTCATTCCGCGCGCAACGCTGCCTCATAGGCAAGCCGCACCCAGCGCGCCATGATATCGGGGTCGTCATAGGCCTCTTCGGGGATGCTCCAGTAAGGCATCTTCACCGGAGCGCCCTTCTTGCCCTCATAGAACCATTGGCTGGCACCTGCCGCGGCAAATTCCGGTGCGCTTTTTTCATCGGCCTTCAGCAGAATTTCGTCGCGCACTTCGAGTGCCAGGATGCGGCCGAGATGATAGATGCCCTTACCGCCGAACATGCGTTTGATGGTGACGGGTCCAAGCGACTGAAACATTTCCTCGATGCCTGCATTGTCCATGCTGCTGAGCCTATATCGTATGGTAGCCGCGGTTAAAATAGAGAAGCGCCGGATGCATTTCGGTGAAACGAACGGCAGCGACCTCACCGAAGATGACGTTATGGGTCGGCATTTCCTTGATATCGGTCACCCGGCAGTCGAAGACGGCGAGTGCATCGGCAAGGACCGGCGCGCCCGTTGCCAGCGTTTCGAAGCGGGCGCTCAAGAAACGATCCCCGTTTTCCAGATGCGTGCGGCCTGAAAAAGCATCGGCAACACCCTGATGGTGCGCGCCGAGCGAGTTCAGCGCAAAGATGCCGCTGCGCCAGAAGATCTCGTTCTTCTCATTGGTGTTGTTGAGGCAGACAAGAACGGAAGCCGGATTGTCGGATACCGAGCAGGCGGCCGTGATGGTGACGCCACGCCGCGCCTCACCCATGGCCGTCGTCACGAGCTGTACATGGCCGGCATAACGGCTCATGGCATCGCGATAGAGGCCGGGATCGATATGCTGCCTGTTCAACACTTGCTTCTCCACAATCCGTGTCTTGTTCTTGTTATTTCACCAATATGGCGGGCATCGGTTACCTTTTCTACAATGGCACCCGCTAAAAGCTGCAGAACACGCTTGTTTTTCTTTGACGATTGCCGCCGTGCGGATAAAAGGGCATGGACAAGACGAGAGACCTGCACCTTTCATGATGACCCTGCGTGTCATAGCCGCCCTTCTGTCGCTTCTGGCGTTGACGGCCGAAAGCCGCGCGGCCGGCGTGACGATCGGCGTCGTGGCGCCGCAGGACGGCACCTTTGCCTCGCTCGGCGCCCAGGTCCGCGCTGGCGCGGTTTTCCAGATTGGGCAGGCTGGCGATACGATCGTTCCGATCAGTGAGACCTGTCAGGACAATAGCGGCCAGGCGATCGCCGATGCGCTGATTGCCGCCAAGGTTCAGATCGCCATCGGTTTCCTCTGCAGCGAAACGCTGGAAGGCGCGCTGCCGAAGCTCAAGGATGCCAATATCCCTGCCATTACCGTGTCGGTGCGCTCGCGTATCCTGATGGAGGATTCGCTGAAGAACGGCTGGCCTTTCTTCCGCCTCGGCCCTCAGGACGGCGACGAAGCCGCCAAGATCATCCAGGTCATCTTACAGCAATGGGCGGCGTCTCCGATCGCCCTTGTCGAGGATGGCACGATCCACGGCCGTGAACTGACGGAAGCCGTGCGCAACGCTCTGGAGGAAAACGGCCTGAAGGCGGTCTTTACCGACACATACAGGCCGGGACAGGAACAGCAGATCGGCCTCGTGCGCCGCCTGAAACGGGCGGGCGCCACCAAGGTCTTTATCGGCGGCGATAGGAACGATGTCGCCGTTATCGCGCGTGACGCCAAGGCTGAAAACATTCCGTTGGATATCCTGAGCGGCGATGCGATGCGGGCTGCCAACCAGCCGCTTGCGCTTGCGGACGGTGTACGCGCCGTCGCGATTCCGGAATACGCTCGTCTGCCGGAGGCAGATTCAACCGTCCACGCGATGCGGGCAGCAGGCGTTGAGCCTCAAGGCTACGTCCTGCCTGCGGCAGCTGCAGCACTCATCGCGAGTCAGGCCGTGCAGGCGGCGTTGAGCGAAGGTAAGCCAGTCGCAGAAAAGCTGGTCGGAACGCAATTCGATACGCCGATCGGCCCGGTTACCTTCACGCCGGCCCATGAGCTTTCGCAAAATCCCTATCGTCTTCTCGAATGGCACGGCGATGCTTTCGTCCCGCCAGCCGATGGGACGGACTGACCTGTTGACGATGCTGTAAGGCGGCCCGCCGCTACCGGTTGAGAGGAGACCGAGACCATGACGACACTGCCCATCCGCATCGCTCCATCGATCCTGGCGGCAGATTTTGCAAAGCTCGGCGAGGAAGTGCGCAACGTCACTGCGGCCGGCGCCGACTGGATCCATCTCGACGTCATGGATGGGCATTTCGTGCCGAACATCTCCTTCGGTCCCGATGTCATTAAGTCGTTGCGTTCCTATACGGATGCCACCTTCGACTGCCATCTGATGATCTCGCCGGCCGATCCCTATCTTGAGGCCTTCGCCAAGGCCGGCTGCGACCGCATCACCGTGCATGCGGAGGCAGGACCCCACCTGCACCGCTCGCTGCAGACGATCCGCCATCTCGGCAAGAAGGTCGGCGTCACGCTCAATCCGGCAACGCCACTCTCGGTGGTCGAGAACGTGCTTGACGATGTCGATCTCATTCTCATTATGTCCGTCAATCCCGGTTTCGGCGGCCAGAAATTCATTCCGGCAATGGCAGACAAGATCGCCGCGGCGAAGTCACTTATCGGTGACCGCCCGATCGAGCTTGAGGTGGACGGCGGCGTGACGGTCGATACCGCGCCCGTCGTAGCGAAGGCCGGCGGCAATGTGCTCGTCGCCGGATCGGCAATTTTCAAGGGCGGCTCGGTCGAGGCCTATCGCCAGGCGATATCAGCCCTTCGCAACGCGGCTGAGGGAGCTCGCTGATGACCAAGCGCATGTTCATGGGCGGATTTTTCGCCGCCCTGCTGACCGGCATGGCCGCCACGGCCTATGCCGGCGATATCGCCAATATGCAGCCTGTCGGCTTTTCTGCCGACGGCAAGGTCTTCGCCTTCCAGGAATTCGGCCTGAAGGATGGCAAGGTTCCCTATTCGGATACTTATTTCATCGATACGGATACCGGGGCCGATCTCGAGGGCACGCCCTTTCACCTGGAACTGACGGACAAGGACGCCAATCTGTCCAAGGCGCGCCGCCAGAACCTGACGGCAGCCCGCCAGCAGATGGACAAATATGACCTTTTGACCAATCCGGGCCTGATCGCCGCCTTCAACCCGCCGACCGAACTCGGCTCGCCGATGAAGACGATCCGCTACACGACGATTGCAAGCGACGGCCCGCCGCGCGGCGCCTATTCGCTGCTGCTCGGCGATGCCGAGGTTGCCAAGCCGGAAAGCTGCAAGGACGTCAAGCGCGTCATCGGCTTCACCCTGCAGCTCATCGAAAAGGACGGCGCACCGAACCGCCAGCTCGTCCATGAGGACAAGGCAATTTCTGATGACCGCGGCTGCCCGGTGGAATATCGCATGGGCGGCGCCCTCGTCTATCAGCCGGAATCGGGCAAGCCTGTCCATATCGCCCTCGTCCTTGCGCTGAGCGCTTCTCCTGACGGTCGCAACGGCCGCTGGATCGCCGTTCCGGTTCATCCCTGAGAATGAACCGTCTGCGGGCGGCATGGCCGTCCTTACCAGAACTTTTCATCGGCGCCCCGCTATGGGGCGTCCAGATGCTGATCTCGGCGATGGCCGGGCTCTATCTGCGCAATGGCATGGAGACGAGCCATGTGCTCGATCTCGCCCTCCTCTATTTCGGCGGCGGGATGCTTTCCTGGCCCTTCAACCTGCTTGCCGGACGATACCTTGCGCTCGGCCATCGGGTCGAGACGCGTTTCGCCGCCTTCTTCCTGGCGCTGACGGCGGGCACGGTTCTGATGACGGCCTTTCTCTTCGCCATGGATTATCGGATTTTCTATTCCCGCTGGCACGCGCCGTTCGGATCGGTCATCTGGATGTTCCAGTTGGTCTTTACCGGCGCGAGCGCCGTTTATCAGTTTCTCGTTATCGGTCTGGGGCTGTTTTTGCCCATCGGACTCGTCTGTCTGCTCGCCACCAGCCTGGCTCTTGCCAAACGCATGCGTTGAGATTGCCGGCCGTCTTTGCTACAGGGGCGGCAGCTACTGTCACGAAATGAAGGCGCTCGCCCATGATCCCTCGTTATTCCCGACCCGATATGGTCGCCATCTGGTCTCCCGAAACCAAGTTCCGCATCTGGTTCGAGATTGAGGCCCATGCCTGTGACGCGCTCGCAGACCTCGGCGTGATCCCGAAGTCGGCCGCCGCCACCATCTGGGAAAAGGGCGGCAAGGCGACCTTCGACGTTGCTCGCATCGATGAGATCGAGGCCGTCACCAAGCATGACGTCATCGCCTTCCTGACGCATCTCGCAGAAATTGTCGGCCCCGATGCCCGCTTCGTCCATCAGGGCATGACCTCCTCCGACGTGCTCGACACCACGTTCAACATCCAGCTCGTGCGCGCTGCCGATATCCTGCTCGCCGACATGGACCGCGTTCTGACAGCGCTGAAGACGCGCGCCTTCGAGCACAAGGATACGATCCGCATCGGCCGCAGCCACGGCATCCATGCCGAGCCGACGACGATGGGTCTAACCTTCGCCCGTTTCTATGCGGAGATGAGTCGCAACCGCGCTCGCCTCGTGGCCGCCCGCGCCGAAATCGCCACGGGTGCCATTTCCGGTGCCGTCGGCACTTTCGCCAATATCGATCCCGTTGTCGAAGAGCACGTCTGCGCCGCCCTCGGCCTCGTGCCGGAGCCCGTCTCCACGCAGGTCATCCCGCGCGACCGTCACGCCATGTTCTTCGCCACGCTCGGCGTCATCGGCTCGTCGATCGAAAACGTCGCGATCGAAATCCGCCACATGCAGCGCACCGAGGTGCTGGAAGCGGAAGAATTCTTCTCGCCGGGCCAGAAGGGCTCCTCGGCCATGCCGCACAAGCGCAACCCGGTTCTGACCGAAAACCTGACCGGCCTTGCCCGCCTCGTGCGCATGTCGGTCGTACCATCAATGGAAAACGTGGCGCTCTGGCATGAGCGTGACATCAGCCATTCGAGCGTCGAGCGTGCCATCGGCCCGGATACGACGATTACCCTCGATTTCGCGCTGAACCGCCTGGCCGGCGTCATCGAAAAGCTCGTGGTCTATCCCGAGAACATGATGAAGAACCTCGACAAGTTCCGCGGACTCGTCCATTCGCAGCGCGTTCTCCTGGCGCTTACCCAGGCCGGCACGTCGCGCGAGGATGCCTATCGCCTCGTCCAGCGCAATGCGATGAAGGTCTGGGAACAGGGCAAGGACTTCCTCGAAGAACTGCTGGCCGATGCCGAAGTGCGCGCCGCGCTCTCCGAGGCGGATCTTCGCGAGAAGTTCGATCTCGGTTATCATACGAAGCATGTGGATACGATCTTCCGCCGCGTCTTCGGCGAAGCTTGATCGGCACAAAATATGTCATCGGACGGCGCCCACGAGGCGCCGTTTTCATTTCCGCTTGCGTGGCGTGGCAGCCGCCGACGTCTTGCGTTTTCTTGACCCGCTTTTTGCAGGTGATGTATCGGCTTGCTCATCCGATATCCTGCAAGCCTCGGTCTCTCCCCGCCCTTTAGCCGCCTTGGCTACCAGCCGGTCGAGATGTTTGAGATCCTCTTCGTCCAGATTTTCGATGCCGATGAAGCGGTTTTCGGCATGGCTCGTCAGGATGATCTCATTGAGCTTGGCCTGAATGGCCCGTGTATCGCGCGTTTGTGCGTTCTGAAGCAGGAAAACCATCAGGAAGGTGATGATCGTCGTGCCGGTATTGATCACGAGCTGCCAGGTTTCGGAGTAGTCGAAGACAGGACCGAGAGCGGCCCAGATAATGACGGCGACAAGCGCCAGTATGAAGGTCACCGGCTTGCCCGCCAACTCCGATATCTTGGTCGCGAAACGCGCAAACAAATGGCGTAAAGTCACCTTATCCTCCGCAGAAGTCGGCGCAAGACAAACTCCAAGGAAGGTTCCGAGGTTCCCGAGTACGGTGAAATTCCGGGGTATCGTGCAAATTCGCGACACCCCTGGAATATTGCCTTCACGCGGCTTCGCGGGCAATCAGCTTCCGGTAGAGATGCCAGGTCGCATGGCCGAGGATCGGGATGACGAGTGCAAGGCCGGCAAAGAGCGGGATCGTGCCGATGACCAGCAGCGCGGCAACGATCAGGCCCCAGAGCAGTACCGGTACCGGATTGGCGAAGGTTGCCCGGATCGAGGCGACCATCGCGGCCACCGCTCCGCAGTCCCTGTCGAGCAGCATCGGAAAGGTCACGACTGTGATCGCCAGAACGACGAACGCAAAGCCGAGGCCGACCAGATTGCCCCACAGGATGAGCTGCATGCCTTCGGGCGTGCCGAATACCTGCTGCAGGAAGAGCGACATGGAGCGCGGGAAAACTTCGCCGAGAAGGCTTGTATAAATGGTCTGCGCTGTGACCAGCCAGACAGTGAAGATCCCAAACAACAGGAGGCCGACGGCGATGATCGACGGCAGAGCCGGCGAACGGCGCACGTCGAGCGCATGTTTCCAAGAGGTGTCGAGCCCGGCTTCCCGCCGGCGGCTGATTTCATAGAGGCCGATTGCGGCAAGCGGGCCGATCAGCACGAAACCCGACATCAGCGGAAAGGCCATCGGCGCGAGATTGGCGCCCGAGGTCAGCATCGTCAGGAAGATGCCGGCGATCGGATACATGAGACACAGAAAAACGTAATGCGAAGGCTTCTCGCGGAAATCCTCGAAACCGAGCCTGAGCGCGTCGAAGACGTCGGCTATGCTGATGCTGTTAACCGCGGGCCGCTCGAAGTTCTCGCTGGCACCCGTCATGACATGAAATGTCGCCATGGCTTTCTCCTCCTCAGCCAAGATGAGCCGGAGGCGAATGTGGCGGCAACAAAGCGGGCCGACACGAGAACGCAACCGGCATGCAGCCACCATAGCAAATTTCTTGAGCTAAGTCGCTCTTTCCCTTGACATCGCGGTCAAGCTTTCTCACATCGGCGAAACTATGAAAGCTTCAGACGCAGATATCCTCATCATTCCCGGCTACACCAATTCCGGCCCCGACCATTGGCAGAGCCGCTGGGAAGCAAAGCTCAGCACCGCGCGGCGCGTCGAACAGGCGGAATGGTCCAAGCCCGTGCGCGAAGACTGGATCGCCCGCATCGCCGAAGAGGTGAATGCCTCGACGCGCCCCATCGTCCTCGTCGCCCATTCCCTCGGGGTGCCCTCGGTCATCCATGCGATCCCGCTGTTTCAGAAGCGGGTTGCCGGTGCCTTCTTCGTGGCGCCGCCTGACGTCGCCAATCCGGGTATCCGCCCGAAGCACCTCATGACCTTCGGCCCCTACCCACGCGACCCGCTGCCCTTCCCGTCGATTACGGTCGCCAGCCGCAACGATCCCTTCGGCACCTATGAGCATGCCGACGATATCGCCAACAGCTGGGGTTCCTTCCTGGTGGATGCCGGCGAGTCCGGCCACATCAATGCCGAATCCGGCCACGGACCCTGGCCCGAGGGCACGATGGTCTTTGCCCAGTTCCTGAGCCGCCTGCCCGGCTGAGCACGTCCGGAGAATTAAGCAATCGCTTTCTAAGCATTTCTTAATGGAAAGACCGCAGACTGCGCTCACGCCAGAAAAGCGAGAGCGCGCCCGTGAAGCAAAGCTATCCGCCAAGAGCCGCCGCCGATATCAGTCGCGACGAACCGGCGGCCGATGGTTTTGCAAGCTACACCGACGATTCCGACATTGCCGAGCGCGAAAGCCGCTGGAACTACGCGCTCGTCGGCTCCGGCCTTGGGGTGTGGGATCACAATTACCGCCTCAACAAAAAATACTACTCGCAGACTTGGAAGGCCATCCGTGGCATGGCGCCCGATGAGGAAGCCGATGGCGACTATGAGGCCTGGCTGCAGCTCGTTCATCCCGACGATCGCGATTTCGTCGTCAACGCCATCGAACGCCAGAATGCCGGCGACCCTGACTATCATGTCTTCCAGTATCGCGAGCGCCACAAGGATGGCCACTGGGTATGGGTCGAGTGCCGCGGCGCGCCCGTCGAATGGGATGAAAATGGCGCGGCCCAGCGCGTCGTCGGCACGGATACCGACATCACCGCGCGCAAGGAAGCCGAGGAGATGCTGGCGCAGCTCTCCCGCCGCCTCGACCTTGCTTTGCAGATCAGCGACATCGGCGTTTTCGAAGCCGATATCGACCACGGGACCGTCGAATGGGACGATCGCCTTATTGCCATATACGGTATGAAGGGCCTGGATCACCGCACGGCTGCCGCCGCCTGGCCGGATGCGATCCATCCTGACGATCGCGAGCGCGTAATCGGCACTGTCGAACGCAACCTCCGCGAGGAGACGGGGTTTAGCCAGGAATTTCGCATCATCCGGGGCGACGGCGCCGAGCGTATCATTCGCGCCCGCGCCGCTTTCTTCGTCGATGGTAACGGCTGCCGGCGGTTGATCGGAGCCAACTGGGACGTGACCAATGACGTGGCGCTGCGCAACGAGCTGCAGCGCGCCAAGGATCTCGCCGAAGCCCGTAACCGCGAACTCGAGGCCGCCAAGGAAAGCATCGAGCATCTGGCGTTCCATGATTATCTGACCGGCCTGCCGAACCGCCGCTATCTCGACAAGACGCTGGAGGAGCGCTCCGCCCATTGCCGTGAGGAAGGCCTGGCGCTCGCGATCCTTCATATCGACCTCGACCGCTTCAAGCAGATCAATGATACGCTTGGTCACCGCGCCGGCGACCACATGCTGAAACATGCCGCTCGAGTGTTGCGCGACTCCATTCGCAGCACTGATTTCGTCGCGCGCATCGGCGGCGATGAATTCGTCGTCCTCTGCATCGTCGACACCGCCTCGAAGAAGATCGCCACCGTCGCCGAGCGCATTATCCGCGAGCTGAGGAAGCCCATCAAATATGAGGGGCACGACTGCCGCTTCGGCGCCAGCATCGGCATCGCTATCGACAGCGGTCCGAATCTCGACGAAAAGCAGCTTCTCCTCAATGCCGATATCGCGCTCTACCGCGCCAAGGCCTCCGGCCGCAACCGCCACGAATTCTTCTCCAATGCCGTACGACGCACGATCCTGACGGCCAAGCGCCTTGCCGATGAGATCCTGATCGGCCTGGAACGCAACGAGTTCGTGCCCTTCTACCAGCCGCAATTCGATGCCCGCACGCTCGATATCGCCGGCATCGAGACGCTCGCCCGCTGGCAGCATCCGGAACACGGGCTGCTTTCCCCAGATCGCTTCCTCGACATCGGTGAAGACCTCGACGTCGTCTCGACTATCGATGCCCTGATCCTGGAGCGGGCGATTGCCGACCGGAAAGCCTGGGTTCGCGAAGGCTTCGCCATTCCCCGCATTTCCGTCAATGTCTCCGGCCGAAGACTGTCCGATCCGCAGCTTGGCAAGAAGCTGCGGTCGCTGAAGATCGAGCCCGGCACAGTCTCTTTCGAGCTGCTGGAATCGATCTCGCTCGACGATTGCGACGAGGCGGTCACCGCCAATCTCAAGAAGCTGAAGAAGCTCGGCATCGACATCGAGGTCGATGATTTCGGCACCGGCCACGCCTCGATCGTCAGCTTGCTGCGGCTGAGCCCGAAGACGCTGAAGATCGACCGCGAGCTGATCAGCCACCTGCCGCAATCGGCAGAGCAGCGCAAGCTGGTGCGCTCGATCATCGAGATCGGCAGCTCGCTGAACGTTCTCGTCACTGCCGAAGGTGTGGAGACCGCCGATCACGTCCGCATCCTGCAGGAGCTTGGCTGCGACATGCTGCAGGGCTATGCGCTTGCCCGGCCGATGCCTGCCATGCAGATCCCCGCCTTCATCCGCAGCGAAAGCTGGCGGCAGCCGGAGGGTGCGGCCCGCGCGCTGCAGGCGGATCTGCGCCGTTCCATCTCCAAAACGGCTTCCAGATAAAGACCTGTATAACCCCTCCGAGATTTTGCCTTCATTTCACCGTAAAGAAAAAGGCGGTAGTCTCCTCTTGCTAAGACATTCGATTCTCTTTGCGGTTTTCCCGCTACAGCCGGAAACCGGGGAAGGAGTGACAGGCGGATTGTGAAACTCTCTCTTTTCCTTTAAGGGGACGCCACGAGATCGATCCACGCGCGCTATCCCAAGAGCGCCAACAGCAGAGAATAACTACAATGAACCGTCGCCGCCGTATCTACGAGGGCAAGGCAAAGATTCTGTACGAAGGGCCTGAACCGGGTACACTGATCCAGTTCTTCAAGGACGATGCTACCGCTTTCAACAAGAAGAAACACGAAGTCATTGATGGCAAGGGCGTCCTCAACAACCGTATTTCTGAATATATCTTCAGCCATCTGAACAAGATCGGCATTCCCACCCACTTCATCCGTCGGCTCAACATGCGTGAGCAGCTGATCCGGGAAGTGGAGATGATTCCGCTCGAGATCGTCGTGCGCAACGTCGCCGCCGGCTCGCTCGCCAAGCGCCTCGGCATCGAGGAAGGCGTGGTCCTGCCGCGCTCGATCATCGAATTCTATTACAAGTCCGACGCGCTCGAGGACCCGATGGTCTCCGAAGAGCACATTACCGCCTTCGGCTGGGCCAATCCGGCTGAACTCGACGACATCATGGCACTCGCCATCCGCGTCAACGACTTCATGACCGGCCTTTTCCTCGGTGTCGGCATTCAGCTCGTCGATTTCAAGATCGAGTGCGGCCGCCTCTTCGAAGGCGACATGATGCGCATCATTCTGGCCGATGAAATCTCGCCGGACAGCTGCCGGCTCTGGGATATCGAGACCCACAAGAAGATGGACAAGGACCTGTTCCGCCGCGATATGGGCGGGCTGCTGGAAGCCTATTCCGAAGTTGCGCGCCGTCTCGGCATCATCAATGAAAACGAGCCCGTGCGCGGCACCGGCCCCGTTTTGGTCAAGTAAAGGCAGGGAAGAACAAGTGATCAAGGCTCGCGTCACCGTCACGCTGAAAAACGGCGTTCTCGATCCTCAGGGCAAGGCCATCGAAGGCGCGCTCGGAGCCCTCGGCTTCGGCGGCGTCGGCCATGTCCGCCAGGGCAAGGTCTTCGATCTGGAATTGGAAGGCACGGACAAGGCTAAGGCAGAGACGGATCTCAAAGCCATGTGCGAAAAGCTGCTCGCCAATACGGTGATTGAGAACTATACTATCTCTCTCGACTAAAGGTTGTGGAGGAGGTCGATGACTGAAGTAACCCAGGAGTTGATGTATGCGCTGCTGAAGCGCATGCATCCGGATATTTCAGGCATTAAGGACGGTCAGAACGAGATCAAATCCGAGCTCAACGCAATGCGCGGCACAATGATTTCGATGCAGCAAGACATCCAAAATATCTACGCTGTCCTGGCACGTCATGAGCAACGCCTCGATCGTATTGAAAATCGTCTCGAACTTCGAGAACTGGCAGAAGCACAAGCAAGGTTTGAACCGCACCCATGAAATCAGCCGTCGTTCAACTTCCGGGCCTCAATCGCGATCGCGACATGATCGCCGCGCTCACCAAGATCTCCGGTCATCAGCCGCTGACGATCTGGCAGACGGAAACGGAAATCCCTGACGTCGACCTCATCGTCATTCCCGGCGGTTTCTCCTACGGCGATTACCTGCGCTGCGGCGCGATTGCGGCCCGCATGCCGGTCATGCAGGCGATCATCGAAAAGGCGAACAAGGGCGTGAAGGTTCTGGGCGTCTGCAACGGCTTCCAGATCCTGGTCGAGGCTGGACTTCTGCCGGGCGCGCTGATGCGCAATGCCTCGCTGAAATTCGTCTGCCGCGAGATCAAGCTCGAAGTCGTCAACGCCGAGACTGACTTCTCCCGTGCCTATGAAAAGGGCCAGATCATCCGCTGCCCGGTCGCCCACCACGACGGCAACTATTTTGCCGATGCCGAGACGCTCGCTGCCATCGAAGGCAACAGCCAGGTCGTCTTCCGCTATGCCGAAGGCACCAATCCGAACGGCTCGATCAACGACATTGCCGGCATCATGAACGCCAAGGGCAATGTGCTCGGCATGATGCCGCATCCGGAAAATCTCATCGAGGCCGCTCATGGCGGTTCGGATGGCCGCGGCCTCTTCGCTTCGGCGCTCGACGTCATCGCCGCGTGATTTCCGGCCGAAGAGCAAGATAGATGCACCCTCGCCTTTTCGCAGCCATCGCTAACGCTGCTGCTTTTGCCGGCCTTGCCGCGCTCGTTGCTGCCTGCCAGTCCCCGACGCCCGCAAAGGGACCGGATCGTAGCGCGCTGTCGACGATGGAACGTGTGGCGCTCGGCGCCAACAGCTGCTGGTTCAAATCGGGCGATGCGGCTTTCGCCGCCTACAAGCTGGCCCCGGAACTCAATTCCTTCTCCGGTCGTCCGCGCATTCTCGTGGTGCACAAGGGTACCCCGGAAGGCCGGCCGCTGCTCGTCGTGCAGGCCGAAGGCAATCCGGCCAAGATGCAGGCCTTCGGCCCGATGATGTCCGAGCCGGTCGCCGGCCGCATCGCCGCCGATGTTACCCGCTGGTCGGGTGGCAATCGCGCCTGCCGCTAAGTTTTGGCTTAATCCCAGAAGAACGACTTGCTGACTTCGCGTGCGGCATCGGAACGCGACAGGCCGATATCCTTGAGTTGATCCGCTGTCAGTCCGCGCAGCGCCAGGCGCCCTTCCCGCTTCTGCTGCCACAGAAGGAAGATTGCCCACAACCGCCCGAGCCGCGTCGCGGCTGGCGCCTGCCTGGGCATGATAATCTCATGCCGGCCATCGATAGAGACAATCGATACAATCTGGCCCTTAATGTGAGGTATAGCGGACATTCCTGACTCCTGTCGTTTCCGCCTATGGAATTGTCTCATAGTCTTGACAGAATAAGGGTGACAATCTATTCATTGTCACCATGACAAATTGGCTCCCCGATCTCTCGCAGGGCTCCGGCCCGGTCTATATGCGGCTTGCGGACAATATCGAATCCGCTATTGCTTCGGGCGCCTTGCCAGCGGGCGCCAAGCTGCCGCCGCAGCGAAATCTCGCCTATGACATAGGGGTGACAATCGGAACAATCGGCCGCGCCTATGCGCTGGTGCATGAACGCGGGCTTGTCGCCGGCGAAGTCGGCCGCGGCACCTATGTGCTCGACCGTGCCGATACGCCCCCCAGCGAGCAGGTGGACCCTGTCACCCTTTCGCTGAGCGGCACGCGTATCGCAGATGCCCCGCCGAACAAGCTTCGCTTCGATACGACCGCCGCCCCTGATCTTGGTCAGGGCAAGATTATCGCCGGCATCATGGCCGAGATCGGCGAACAGCATCTGGCCGAGATCTCCTCTTATTCGCGCAGCTTCCCTCCGAACTGGTTCGAGGCCGGCCGTCTGTGGCTGGCGCGCAATGGCTGGTCGCCGGAGGTCGAAAACGTCGTGCCCACGCTCGGCGCGCACGCAGCAGCCATCTCCGTCATCGCCGCCGTGTCTGCGCCCGGTGACAAGATCGTTTTTGAAAATCTCACCTACACGCAGGTGAGCCGCAGCGTCCGCTTGCTCGGCCGGCGCACATTGACCGTCGAGTCCGATGAAAACGGCATCATCCCCGAGGATTTCGAGCGGCTCTGTCAGCAGCAGCATCCGAAGCTCGTCTTTACGATGCCGACGCTTCACAATCCGACACTTGCGATCATGCCCTATGAGCGGCGCGTCGCCATTGCCGACATTGCCAGACGGCATGGGGTCTGGATCATCGAGGATGATCTCTATGGCGGCATGGCCAATGACGATACGCCGCTGCTTGCTGCGATCGCGCCCGACCGTACCTTCCTCGTCAACGGCCTGTCTAAGTCGGTTGCGGCCGGCGTGCGCGGCGGCTGGGTCGCCTGCCCGCCGCATTTCGCCCAGCGCATCAAGGTCACGCACAGGATGGTCACCGGCGGTCTGCCCTTCATCCTGGCGGAAACCTGCGCACGGCTGGTCCAGAGCGGCAAGGCGCATGAAATCCGCAACGCAAGTGTCGCTGAACTGTCGGTCCGCGTCGGCCTTGCTCGTGAACAGTTGCAAGGATTCGATTTCGAATCTCACCCGCATGCGCCCTTCCTGTGGCTGAAGCTGCCGGAACCCTGGCTGTCCGGCACCTTCAAGAATGCCGCCTTCCGCGATGGCGTGCTTGTCGACGACGAGGATGAGTTCAAGGCGGCACGCGGCGAGAAAGCCTATCACCGCGTGCGCATCGGCTTCTCCTCACCGAAGGATAGAAACGAACTGGTCGCAGGCCTTATGGTATTGAAACGCCTGTTGGAAAATGGCGGCTCCGCCTACGACGGTGAAATCTGAACTGTTGCAGATCGGTGTCAGCATTGTGGAAAAGGCCACGATCGAAACACAGGCGCTTTACCGAGATCATCTGCATGTTACCTCTATCTCATCCCGCCGTTTAAGCGGGAATCAAGGGACAGCAGATGAAATCCGATTTCCGTTCACTCCTGTTGCGCCTGTCGAGTATCGCGTCGGTCGCAGCAATTGCCAGCAGCTTGGGAATGTCGTCGGCGGCGCAAGCCGGAGACAAGGTTTTCGACGAATTGCGCTTCGGGGCTTCGGCCTCCATCCAGGGCGGACATTCGCATGAAGATGGCGTTTTCCCGGAAATAACGGCCCTTTTCGATCCCTTCGGTTTTGAGCAGGCGACTGACTGGAAGCAGCAGCTCATGCATCCGCGCGTCCATCTCGGCACCTCCATCGGCACGGCGGGCGCAGCCACGCAGTTCTTCGCCGGTTTCACCTGGACGGTCGATCTCAGCGACAAGATTTTCGCCGAAGCCGGCTTCGGCGGCGTCATCCACACTGGCGAGCTTCGCGATGACGACGACGACCCCGACCTCGGCTGTCGTGTGCTGTTCCACGAATATCTCGGCGCAGGCTATCGCTTCAACAGCAACTGGAATGTCATGGCGCAACTCGCCCATTCCTCGAATGCCAATCTTTGCGACGGTCCGAACGACGGCATGACCCGCGCCGGACTGATGGTCGGCTACAAATTCTAGTCGATCTTTGCTGAGCCGGTCGTCACGTCACGGGATCGGTTCAGCGGATGTAAGAACAGCATAGAAGGCGGGATTAAACGCGTCGCACCAAGAATTTTCGCATCGGAATCTTGTTCAGTCCAACCCCAATACGATCATGGGCTTGGCCGATGGAAAACGGATGAGCCGGCATGTCAGATGATCTTTCCGCGCGCCACGACCGGCCAAGACTCGACTGAAGGTAAGCTCTTTCCTGTGATGAAAACCGAGTCGACCATGTTGGTGACGACGCACGCGTGGTTCGGCACGATCTGTAATTTATCTCCCACCGACAGTCCGATTGACCCGCTGCTGATCAGCCGGCCATGTTCCTCCGATAGTTGGTCCACGACGATATCGTCGCGCCCCCGCACATGACCGTAACCTGTGAGGCCCAAAAGATCCGATGTCAGGATTTTTGAACCTGCATCAACGATCGCTCGGTTCGCGGCGGGCACTGAGACGACAGTTGTTAGGACGCTGAGTGCGCAATCCTGCCAGTCGCATGCGCCGCGCGATACGAGAGAGCGGTCGTTGTAGACGTAGGTTCCGGGGCGATATTCAGTCGTAACCGGTGCGTCTGCTGCGTGCATCATCGAAGGCGTCC
The DNA here is from genome assembly GCF_014193555.1 of Rhizobium sp. BK275. Taxonomy (NCBI): domain Bacteria; kingdom Pseudomonadati; phylum Pseudomonadota; class Alphaproteobacteria; order Hyphomicrobiales; family Rhizobiaceae; genus Rhizobium; species Rhizobium sp. BK275. Next base: position 333,104 of record NZ_JACHZL010000007.1, on the reverse strand, counting down.
CACCTGACGTGATGACCGGCACTGCGAGACCGAGCGCTTCGATGCGAGCCTTGGCCGCCATCATGAAAGCCTCGACAGCAGCCTCCCCGCCCGCAGGAGGATAGGTCATGAGGCCACCGAAGACGATGCCAGGCATCGAGTGGATAAGGGCCGAGAGAGCCTCTGCCGCCTCGGGAGTGAGTACGCCGCAGCGGTTCGCACCGGTGTCGCATTCCACCAGGACTGTCAGCGGCTGAACTTCGTTTCGGAAGGCCTCCGAGAGGCTGTTCACGACAGCCGCACTATCGGCAACGACCGACAATTTCACCTTCTTTGCGAGCGCCTTCAGACGTTCAAGCTTCTCAGCGCCGACGATGTTGTAGGTAATCAGCACATCGGTGATTGCGCTACTGGCGGCGACCATTGCTTCGGCCTCGGATACCTTTTGACAGGTGATACCGACCGCGCCGGCCGCAATCTGCAGATTGGCGATTGCCGGCAGCTTGTGCGTCTTGATGTGCGGGCGAACACGCAAGTCGTGAGCATCCGCGTAACGTTGAAAACGGCCGATATTGACGGTGGCGATGTCGAGATCAATCAGAACAGCAGGAGTTTGAATGGCTGCGATATCCGCGGGCGAAAAAGTCATGGCAAACCTCGTATGGAACGAACCTGCGGTGCGGACAAATGTGCCGCTCTTTAGCGCCGCATCAAATATCAACCATCGCTATTGACAATTCATCAACCAGGGGACTTGATATGTCAATCCGATAATACGGACAAGTGTCCGCTATATTGGATTAATCAGAAACACTCGGTTCTCAGGGGAACAGTCATGACCATATCCTTCCGCGCCGGCCTGATTGCGCTGGCCGCAACTGCAGTTCTTTCAAGCCCGGTCTTCGCCGCCGGAAGTAAGCTCGATGAGGTTCTTGCTCGCGGTCATCTTGTTATGGGCACCGGCAGCACCAATGCGCCTTGGCACTTCAAGAGCGCCGACGACAAACTTCAGGGTTTCGATGTGGACATGGGCCACATCATCGCCAAGGCTCTCTTTGGCGATCCTGATAAGATCGAATACGTCAACCAGTCGTCCGACGCTCGTATTCCCAACATCACGACGGACAAGGTCGACATCACCTGCCAGTTCATGACGGTCACCGGCGAGCGCGCCCAGCAGATCGCCTTCACGATTCCCTACTATCGGGAAGGCGTCGGCCTCATGCTGAAGGCCGATGGCAAATATGCCGACTACGCAGCGCTTAAAGCTGCCGGCTCATCGGTGACAATTTCGGTCCTACAGAACGTCTACGCGGAGTCGATGGTTCACGCGGCGCTCCCGGAAGCTACCGTCGACCAGTACGACTCCGTCGATCTCATCTACCAGGCATTGGAATCCGGTCGTGCGGACGCGGTCGCAACCGACCAGTCGTCGCTCGCCTGGTATATGGCTCAGAACCCAGGTAAATATCGGGATGCCGGTTACGGCTGGAACCCACAGACTTACGCCTGCGGCGTCAAGCGCGGCGATCAGGATTGGCTGAATTTCGTCAACACCGCCCTCCACGAGGCCATGACCGGCGTTGAATTCGATGCTTACGCCAAGTCGTACAAGACGTGGTTCGGCAAGGAACTGACGCCTCCGCAAATCGGCTTCCCGGTCGAATACAAGTAACTGGCCCGAGGGAGCGGGTCTTTCCCGCTCCCTTCCTGAAAGGGGCGGTCTGCCATGGGTTATACGCTGAATTTTGCTGCTGTCTGGCGCAACTTCGATTTTCTTCTTAGCGGCTTGATGTTGAGCCTCGGTTTGGCGGTCATTTCGATCTTGATCGGGGCTGTCATCGGTCTGTTCGTTGCATTCGCGCTGCTCTCCAAGAGCCGTGCCGCTGTCGCGCCGGCAAGAATCTACGTTACCGTTATTCGAAATCTTCCTATTCTCGTGCTCGTCCTGTTCGCATTCTTCGCGCTGCCTCAGATGGGCTTCCGGCTGGACAAGATCAAAAGCTTCGTCTTGGTTCTCTCACTCTATTCAGGAGCATACCTCGCGGAAGTTTTCCGCGCCGGACTTCTCTCGATTCCCAAGGGATTGACCGAGGCCGGAATGGCGATTGGCTTGACGTCGATGCAGATACGCACATCGATCATAGCGCCGCTGATGTTCCGCAACGTTCTGCCCTCGATGTCCTCGACAATCATCTCTCTCTTCAAGGACACATCGCTTGCCGCAACGATCGCCGTGCCCGAGCTGACTTTTGCAGCCCGCAAGATCAATGTTGAGAGCTTCCGTATCGTCGAGACCTGGATGGTCACATCGGCTCTCTATGTCGTCACCTGTTTCCTCATTGCCGCTCTGATGCGCTTCATCGAGCGACGTCTGGCATTGCCGAGGTAAGCCGATGTCTCAGACCTTTCTCGATCAACTTTGGATCGCCCGTCACGTCATCCTGAATGGCATGGCGATGACCGTATCGATCTCCCTACTGGCTATTCTCACAGGCTCCGTGCTCGGCCTCTTCGTAGGTCTGGCGCTGGTCTATGGAAACAGTGTGCTGCGCCTGATCGTGCGGGCCTATACGGATGTGATCCGAGGCACGCCCGTTTTGGTACTCGTCCTCGCAAGCTATTACGTCTCCAGTGCCGTGGGCCTGGAATTGGGAGCATTTGCGGCGGGTGTTCTGGCGCTGGCGGTATTTTGTTCGTCCCACGTTGGTGAGATCGTTCGCGGTGCTCTTCAAGCCATCCCGAAGGGGCAAACCGAAGCCGCAAAAGCGATCGGGCTGACGTTTACGCAGACGTTCACCTCCGTCCTATGGCCTCAGGCGCTGCGCCAGTGCCTGCCGGCCTGGGTCAACACGGCGGCGGAAATGGTGAAAGCGTCGACGCTGCTGTCGGTGATCGGTGTAGCGGAACTGTTGCTGCGAACGCAGGAGATCATCTCCCGCAACTTCATGAGCCTGCAGTTCTATTTCCTGGCAGGGGCTCTCTATTTCGTCGTCAACTTCGGTATCGAGCGCTTCGGCAGATTCATCGAGCGCAAGACTGCCCTTCCATCCTGAGGAGCCGATCGATGGCCAAAACAATGCTTGAAATCAAGAGCCTGCGCAAAAGCTACGGCCAACACGAAGTGCTCAAAGGGGTCGACTGCTCCGTACAGGAAGGCGAGGTTATTTCGATTATCGGCTCTTCCGGCTCGGGCAAGACCACGATGCTGCGCTGCGTGAATATGCTGGAGGAATTCCAGGGCGGCACGATCAGCCTGGACGGTGAAGAGATCGGGTACCACGTGGAGGGAGCGACCCGTCGGCGCAAGAGCGAGAAAGAAATCGCCCGCCAGCGCGCGCTCACCGGTATGGCCTTCCAGCAGTTCAACCTGTTCCCGCACATGACAGCGGCCCAAAATGTCATGCTTGGCCTCGTCAAGGTCAAGAAGATGCCGAAGAGCGAAGCGAGGTCGATCGCGGAGCGTTGGCTCGACCGCGTCGGGCTGTCGGCGCGGGCCGGTCATTACCCGGGCCAGCTCTCCGGCGGTCAGCAGCAGCGCGTGGCGATCGCCCGTGCGATCGCGATGTCGCCGCGTCTTATGCTGTTTGATGAAGTGACCTCGGCTCTCGATCCCGAACTGGTGGGCGAAGTGCTGCAGGTCATCAAGGGGCTTGCGGCAGATGGAATGACCATGCTGCTGGTCACCCACGAGATGCGCTTTGCCTACGAGGTATCCTCGCGGGTCATCTTCATGAACCAGGGGGTGATCTGCGAGGAAGGCAATCCAAGAGAAATGTTCGTGAATCCCAGGACCGAGCGCCTGGCCGAATTCCTGAAGACCTCCAGCTTCAACTAAAGGAAAGTGAAAGAATGACTATCAAGCGTTATGGGGCTGGCGAGACGGGCGCAGGCGGACAACCACTTCCCTTCGCCCGAGCCACCGAAGCAGGCGGCTGGCTATATGTTTCCGGCCAAGTGCCCATGGAGAACGGCGAGATCGTTCCTGGCGGAATCGTTGTCCAGAGCCGAAAGGCTATCGAAAACCTGATTGCCATTCTCAATGAGGCGGGCTACAGCCTTGAAGACGTCGTGCGTGTGGGCGTGTGGCTTGACGATCCACGTGATTTTTGGAGCTTTAACGGCGTGTACGCTGAGTATTTCGGAGGAAACCCTCCGGCCCGCGCTTGTGTCCAATCCAGCATGATGGTCGACTGCAAGGTCGAAGTTGATTGCGTGGCCTACCGCGCGGATCGCGCCTAATATCGGAGAAAGCATGGCTGAGGCTGGTATCGACACAGTATCGCGGCGCACCCGAGGACTGGATCGTGCCTTCGAGATCCTCGAATTCCTTCGGGTGAAACGACAGCCGATGCGGCCGAACGAGATCGCGGCCGAAATTGGCGCGCCTCGATCTTCGGTCTACGAGCTGGTCAATCTCCTGCTCAGCCACGGCATGCTTGATTACCACGGGGGAGACGGCCGCGTTAATCTTGGCCGCCGCCTGTATTTCCTTGGAACGGCCTACGCCGAACAATTCGACCTGATGCGGGAATGCGACCGCATGCTGGTGCGGCTGGCCGAAGAAACCCGTGAGACGGCACAGATGTGTCTGCTCGAGGGACGCAAATACACCGTCGCCATGATGCGCGAGGGCATCCGGCCGTTTCGCATCTCCTCGAATGTCGGCGAGCTCGTTTCCATCCCCTGGACGGCGTCCGGCCGGTTGCTGGTTTCGCACCTGAGCGATCAGGAGATTGTCGATCTGATTCCGCCGGAGGACTTCGTTCTTCCAAACGGTCGGCAGATGAAGCCGGCGGAATTCATCGCCCAGGTGCGTCAGGCGGCCCGCGACGGATTCTTCACCTTCAACAGTGAGGTGGAGAATTTCACGCATTGCTTCGCGGTGCCGGTTCATCAGGCCGACGGTGCCTGCATCGCCACCCTGTGTCTTGTAACTCCGCGCGAGGACGGCGTACGAAATCGGAGCAAGTACCTGGAGAGCTTGCTTGGTGCAGCCAACGAGATTTCCGAGAAGCTGGGATACCAGCGAGCCCAGAGACCGGTCGCATTCGAAGACGCTGGGAAGGTCTCGGCCAATATCCGGCAGTAGACGCCTTCAAGTTAAGGGTCCCGGATTACCGGTACGGAACCTATCAGGCATACCCTCTGTTGACGGCAGGCATTTTCCTGTCGCGCACGGTTCCTACATAAGCTAAAGACACCACAAACGCGCTAGGGCATGCCCGTATTTCCCTTGATCACGGACATGCTCTATCTCTTTGTTTTCACGCATTCCGAACGCAAAACCGCTGCGCACGTTTGCTGGATTGCTCTAGGCAGGGATTTTCGAGAGCTCATGACCATTCCCAACACTATCAAGATCACGCCGGAACTCATCGCTTCACACGGCCTCAAGCCGGACGAGTACCAGCGCATTCTGGATCTGATCGGCCGCGAACCGAGCTTTACCGAGCTCGGCATCTTCTCGGCCATGTGGAATGAGCACTGCTCCTATAAATCCTCCAAAAAGTGGCTGCGCACGCTGCCGACCAAGGGGCCGCGCGTCATCCAGGGGCCGGGCGAAAATGCCGGTGTGGTCGATATCGATGACGGCGATTGCGTAGTCTTCAAGATGGAGAGCCACAACCATCCCTCCTATATCGAGCCCTATCAAGGTGCCGCGACCGGTGTCGGCGGCATCCTGCGCGACGTCTTCACCATGGGCGCGCGCCCGATCGCGGCCATGAACGCGCTGCGCTTCGGCGAACCGGATCATCCGAAGACTCGCCACCTCGTCTCCGGCGTGGTCTCCGGCGTCGGCGGCTACGGCAATTCCTTCGGCGTGCCGACGGTCGGCGGCGAGGTTGAGTTCGATGCCCGCTATAACGGCAATATCCTCGTCAACGCTTTTGCTGCCGGCATTGCGAAATCCAATGCCATCTTCCTGTCGGAAGCAAAGGGCGTCGGCCTTCCGGTTGTCTATCTCGGCGCCAAGACCGGCCGCGACGGTGTCGGCGGCGCGACGATGGCATCGGCTGAATTCGACGAATCGATCGAGGAGAAGCGTCCGACGGTTCAGGTCGGCGACCCCTTCACCGAAAAATGCCTGCTCGAAGCCTGCCTGGAATTGATGCAGACCGGTGCGGTCATCGCCATCCAGGACATGGGTGCGGCCGGCCTCACCTGCTCGGCTGTCGAAATGGGCGCCAAGGGCGATCTCGGCATCCTGCTCGAACTCGACAAGGTGCCGGTGCGCGAAGAGCGCATGACCGCCTACGAGATGATGCTGTCGGAAAGCCAGGAGCGCATGCTCATGGTGCTGCAGCCGGAAAAGGAAGAGGAAGCCAAGGCGATCTTCGTCAAGTGGGGCCTCGATTTCGCTGTTGTCGGCAAGACCACGGATGACCTTCGGTTCCGCGTCATGCATCAGGGCGAGGAAGTCGCCAATCTGCCGATCAAGGATCTCGGCGACCAGGCTCCGGAATATGACCGCCCCTGGCGCGAATCCGGCAAGCGCGCGCCCCTGCCCGCCAATCTCGTGGCAGCACCGCAGAATTATAACGAAGCGCTGCTGCAGCTCGTCGGCTCCGCCAATCAGTCCAGCCGCCGCTGGGTCTACGAACAGTATGACACGCTGATCCAAGGCAACTCCCTGCAGCTTCCGGGTGGCGACGCCGGCGTCGTGCGTGTCGAAGGCCATCCGCTGAAGGCGCTTGCTTTCTCTTCCGACGTTACCCCGCGCTATGTCGAGGCCGATCCCTTCGAAGGCGGCAAGCAGGCCGTTGCCGAATGCTGGCGCAACATCACCGCGACCGGCGCCGAGCCGCTGGCGGCGACCGACAATCTGAACTTCGGCAATCCGGAAAAGCCCGAGATCATGGGCCAGTTCGTCGAGGCCGTGAAGGGCATCGGCGAAGCCTGCCGCGCGCTCGACTTCCCGATCGTATCCGGCAACGTCTCGCTCTATAACGAGACCAACGGCGTTGCGATCCTGCCGACGCCCACCATTGCCGGCGTTGGCTTGATGCCCGACTGGCGTAAGATGGCCCGCATCGGCAGCGCTGCCGAAGGCGACAGGGTTCTGCTTATCGGCATCGACGGCAGCCATCTTGGCCAGTCCGTCTATCTGCGCGATGTCGTCGGCAGCATCGAAGGCCCGGCACCGGAAGTCGATCTCTTCGCAGAACGTCGCAATGGCGATTTCGTCCGCTCCGTCATCCGCAACGGTCAGGCGACCGCCTGCCACGACATTTCCTCCGGCGGTCTCGTGCTGGCGCTTGCTGAAATGGCAATGGCGTCAGGCAAGGGTCTCAAGGTCAGCCTCAGCGAAGGCAAGGGTGCTGCGCATGCGCAGCTCTTCGGCGAGGATCAGGCGCGTTACGTGCTGACGGTTCCAAAGGAGGTCGCGGATTTCGTCTGCGCCAATGCCGAAGGCGCCGGCGTGCCCTTCCGCCGCCTTGGTACGGTCCAGGGCGACAGCCTCGTCGTCGACGATCTGATTGCGCTGCCAATTCAGCAATTGCGCGATGCCCATGAATCGTGGTTCCCTGATTACATGGAAGGCCGCGGCGAACTTGCCGCGGAATGATGCGCAAGGAGTAACGATCATGGCCATGAAACCCGGCGATATCGAAGACATGATCAAGGCTGGGATTCCCGGTGCCAAGGTGACGATCCGCGATCTGGCAGGTGACGGCGACCACTACGCCGCCGAAGTTGTCGCGGAAGCCTTCCGCGGCAAGAGCCGCGTGCAGCAGCATCAGATGGTCTATGAGGCGCTGAAGGGCAACATGGGCGGCATCCTGCACGCCCTTGCCCTGCAGACCTCGGCGCCGGATTGAACCGACCCCCTGACTTCGACCGATCGAAGATTGGAAATGAAAAGGTCTGGCTGGAAGACGTTTTTGCAGCCGGGCCTTTATTTTGGAATGGAGGCGGTTGCTCGAAGATCGACGCGCCCTCACCTCTTTGTCCGTCTATTCGCAAGCCGGCAGCTTGTCCTGCTCAGGATAGGCAAAGACCGAGGCCGGCATCGGGCCTGCCGTCAGCAATGTGAAATCGAAGGAGGATTTCATGTCCGGCCCCAGCACATACTGGCGATGCACACGCAGCTGATCCCCACGGATCTTCTTGTAATGTTCCGGCGTCAGCATCTGCCGCACGCGGATATGGATCATGCTGGCCTGCGGGGCATCCGGATGGCCGGAAACGCTGACGACCGGCACCTTGTAGAAGTTGATCGAGTCCGTCAGGCACTGCACATCCAGCCAGAAAATATCCGGGCAACGCGCAATCAGTCCGACGCGCGAACGCAGCAGCGTGGCAGATGACATCAGCGCGCATTGCAGGATGGCGCCGCCGAGTGTTGTAAAGACCACGCGCTTGCCCTTGAAGACATCCGGCTCCCGCTCCAGCAGAATGCCGACGACATGGGCCGCGACGCTGGAGCCCATGCTGTGTGAGGAGATGACATATTCATCGGCCTCCACGTTGAGCGCTTCGCGCATCGACGTCGCGCATTGCTCCAGCCAGTCGTTGAAATCAGGCCTGTCCATGCGTGCCAGCGCCACCGCCATTTCCCAATCGGCAAAAAGATGCAGCGTGTGGAAGCGCTCCGAGAACGGCAGGAAGCCGAAGATAAAGAAGATGGCTGCCAGCGGTGCGCTCCAGCCGACATGCCAGCCGGGAAGCCCAAGCCAGTAGTGCAGCGTCAGGATCTGCAGCGTGATCAGGATTGCAAATGCCGTCAGCAGGAAGGGAAAGATGAAGAACAGGCCGAAGCGCCAAGCGTGGCGGAAATAGCCGGCCATGCCGCCTTCCCGCACCACCTGCCAGAAGCTCAGAAAGCCTGCCGCGATCCGGCTTGCCGTATTGCCCATGCGCAACCGCTGCACCAGTGCGTTATGGTCGAAGACATGCACGCGCGTCTGCGTCTGCCAGCCATCGGCGCCGGTGCTGACATCGAAGGAAACATAGTGCCCTTCGCCTGCGGCACCCGTAGCGACATTATAGCCCCAGACGGATGCGCTCTGCCTTGCGGTACGCTCATACCGCGCCCGGTGCGCTGCGCCATCAAGCGGCTCGAATCCAGGGAAATGCAGGGCAACCCGCTTGTCGATCAGTTTCATAGTCTTTTTCTTCTTTTCTGTCGGGTTGGGGGCGCCGTTGCCAGGATGACGGGTTCGCTTGAAAATACGGCGAAAAACCGGATAGAACCTTCGAGCCGTCTTGCTAAGCGAACTCTTCCGGAATTCAATAGCGCAAGGCGTGTTTCGATAGGATTGAGGGGGATTTTGTGGCCAATCTCGTGAATGAACTGGTGTCGGGCGTCGTCAACAGCGTGTTGAAGGAAATCCTGAAGAAGACGACAGGCCGCACCACGACCAAGCGCAAGCGCCGCAAGGCAGCGTCTGCAACGACAAGCCGCACCACCCGCAAGGCAACGTCGACGAGCCGTAAGCCCGCTCGCAAGCAGGTCAGCAAGCGCCGCACGGCGGCAGGCCGCAGCAGACAGCGCCGCGCTTAGAGCCTTCTTCACTGGAAGCTGCAAAGGCCGGCACGCCTTGCCCGGAAGGCAAGGAAGATCGGTCGCGTATGCTCGAGGAATCAGGGACGGGCGCGATCTCGGCGGTATGACCGACGTCTCGCAACGGGACGTCAGTCGCTTCGCCGATACCGCGATCGAACGGATCCAGGCCAGCCTCGCCAAGACGCCGTAACGCAGAGGCAACAATATGCGTCGCTAAGTGTCGCGGATTGGTCTTTTTTTGGTTTTGGCGGGTGGAATTCCGGCCCCCACATGCTATCTAAGGAAAACGATTGAAACGGCGGGCCTTTAACCCGCCTGTTGAAAGGATTAGAGCCTATGAGCGGTATCAACGAATTCATCGGAAACGAGATCAAGAGCAACGACGTCGTCCTCTTCATGAAGGGCACGCCGCAGTTTCCGCAGTGCGGTTTCTCCGGCCAGGTCGTCCAGATCCTCGATTACCTCGGTGTCGACTATAAGGGCATCAACGTGCTCGCCGATTCGGAAATCCGCCAGGGCATCAAGGATTATTCCAACTGGCCGACGATCCCCCAGCTCTACGTCAAGGGCGAGTTCATTGGCGGCTGCGACATCGTCCGGGAAATGTTCCAGGCAGGTGAGTTGCAGCAGCATCTCCAGGAAAAGGGCGTCACGGTTAAGGGCGCCGCCTGATCGGTCATCGGGCGTCCGTCCGGTTTCCAAATCTGTATCTTGAGTTCGAGGCGCTGTGCCAAGCAGCGCCTTGACCTGTTTATGGGAATTTCATTGTGACAGATTCATCACAAGCCATGTCCGCGGGTCGGCTGCCCATGGGCAAGCTTGAATTTATCGCGCTTGCGGCTTTCCTGATGGCCGTCAACTCGCTGGCAATCGACATCATGCTGCCAGCGCTGCAGCAGATTGGCTCCAGCCTCGGCGTCGAGAACGAAAATCATCGCCAATATGTCGTTTCCGCCTATCTTTTCGGTTTCGGCCTCGCCCAGCTTTTCTACGGTCCGCTGTCCGATCGCTTCGGCCGCCGTGTTCCGCTGCTGATCGGCCTCGGCATTTACGTCGTTGCCGCCTTCGGCATTGCTGTGGTCCCAACTTTTGCGGGCCTGCTGGCGTTGCGCTTCATCCAGGGACTTGGTTCGGCCGCCACCCGCGTCATTACTATTTCCATCGTCCGCGATGTCTACGGCGGAAGGCAGATGGCGGAGGTCATGTCGCTCATCATGATGGTCTTCATGGTCGTGCCGGTCATCGCGCCGGGTAGCGGCCAGATCATCATGCTTGTCAGCACCTGGCACATGATCTTCGTCTTTATCGGCACCATGGCGACGGCTGTCGGCACGTGGATGTATCTGCGCCTGCCGGAAACGCTTGATCCCGCCAATGTCCGTCCGTTCACGGTCCGCTCGGTGGCGCAGGGCTTTGCGATCTTCTTTTCCAATCGCATCGCCCTCTGTTACACCATTGCCAGCACGATCCTTTTCGGCGCACTGTTCGGCTTCATCAACTCCGCTCAGCAGATCTATGTCGGCATCTACGGGCTTGGCGTCTATATGCCCGTCGCCTTTGCCGGAGTGGCGCTGTTCATGGCCTTTTCGTCCTTCATCAATTCGCAGCTGGTCGGCCGCTTCGGCATGCGCCGCCTGTCGCACGCCTCGATCCTCGGCTTCTGCTTCTTGAGCTTCATCTGGCTGATGGTGCAGATATCGGGGCCGCAGCCAATGCCTTTCCCGATCTTCATCGTGTTCTTCGCGTTGGTCATGTTCCAGTTCGGCTGGATCGGCTCCAACTTCAACTCGCTCGCCATGGAGCCGCTCGGTCACCTTGCCGGCACCGCCTCCTCGGTGATCGGCTTTATGAGCACGATCGGCGGCGCATCGATCGGAGCCCTGATCGGGCAGGCTTTTGATGGCACGGCGACGCCGATGATCGCGGGCTACTTCGCGGTCTCGCTTGTCGGCATCGTCTTCGTGCTGATCGCCGAAAAGGGCCGGCTGTTCAGACCGCAGCATGCGCCGCTGTCGAAGGACGCATCGCTTTCCAGCTTCACCGATATCGGCCACTGATATCAGGCTGAGGCTTTCAGACACATCAGGCGGCGGGGCATCTTGGTAGGAGCCTGCCGCATCCCGCATCAATTCGGCCGCTTTAGCGTCCGTTCTTCCGTCATTCAGGGGGATTAGAATGACTCCGACGCACAAACCGCACACGGAAAATCAGGGTTCTGCCCGCATCGGCATGGGCTTTGTCGAGTTCGTGGTGACGATCGCCATCATGACCGCCAGCATCGCCATGGCGATCGACAGCATGCTGCCAGCGCTACCCAATATCGGCCATTCGCTGGGTGTCACCAGCAACAATGACGCACAGCTCGTCATCGGTGTCTTCTTCTTGGGGTTTGGCGCCTCCCAGATCGTCTTCGGCAGTCTCTCGGATGCCTTCGGCCGCCGCAACATCCTGCTCGGCGGTCTGGCCTGCTACGTGGTCGGCATGTTTGCGGCAGCCGCAACCGGCAGCTTCGAAATGCTGCTGATCATGCGTTTCGTTCAGGGCATCGGCGGTGCGGCCGTGCGCATCACCACCATGGCAATCGTGCGTGACTGCTTCGGCGGCCGTGAGATGGCCCGCGTCATGTCCTATGTCATGATCGTCTTCATGATCGTGCCGATCGTCGCTCCCTCGGTCGGCCAGCTCATCATCACCTATGCCCACTGGAACTGGATCTTCATCCTGCTCGGCATCGTTGCGACGATCCTCTTCGTCTGGGCGCTGCTGCGCCTGAAGGAATCCCTGCCGCCGGAGGAGCGCATCCCGCTGTCCTTCGGCGCGGTCGTTGATGGCTTCAAGACGGTTCTGACCAACCGTATCACCTGCGGCTACATGATCGGGTTGACCATGTTCACCGGCGTCATCAGCGCCTATGTGATCTCGGTCCAGCAGGTCTTCGGAGAGGTTTACGGCCTCGGTGACTGGCTGCCGATTGCCTTCGCGGCAACAGCGGGCGGCATCGCCGTCGCCAACTTCCTGAACGGCATGCTGGTGCGCACTTTCGGCATGCGCCGTATCTCGCATGCAGCCATGCTGCTGTTCACCATCGTCTCGGCGATTGGCTTCGTGGCGGCACTCGGCGGCACGCCGTCCTTCGCCTTCTCGTATGCGCTCTTCTCGATCCTTTTGATGATGTTTGCGGTGATCGCTACCAACTTTACGGCGATCAGCCTGGAACCGATGGGTAATCTCGCCGGCACCGCAACGGCCGTCACAGGCTTCGTGTCGACGACCTTCGGCGCTATCATCGGCGGCGGCGTCGGCCAGCTCTTCAACGGCACCGTCCAGCCGCTGTTCGGCGGCTTTGCGCTCTTCGGCGCCGTTACCGTCGTCATGGTGCTTTGGGCGGAAAAGGGCAAGCTTTTCACCCATCCCGGCGACAGCCCGCAGATCGACCCCGGCGCCGTTCACATGTAATGCTGCAGCAGGCATAACTGGAAAATCACGATGAGCCGTTTCTGGAGCCCCATTGTCCATTCCTTGACGCCCTACGTGGCGGGCGAACAGCCCGTCATCGACGGCCTGGTCAAGCTCAACACCAATGAGAACCCCTACGGCCCATCGCCCCGTGCGCTGGCGGCGATTTCGGAAGCGGTCAACGACACGCTGCGGCTTTATCCCGAGCCGACGGGCCTCAAGCTGCGCAAGGTGATTGCCGCAAGCCACGATCTCGATCCCGGTGAAGTTTTCGTCGGCAATGGCTCGGATGAGGTTCTGGCACACACGTTCCAGGCACTGCTGAAGCACGAACTGCCCCTGCTCTACCCCGACATCACCTACAGCTTCTACCCGACCTATTGCGGCCTGTACGGCATCCATTTCCGCGAGGTCCCATTGGACGAAAAGATGCAGGTTCGCATCGAGGATTACCGCCGGCCCTGCGGCGCGATCATCCTGCCCAATCCGAACGCGCCTACGGGGACGGCACTGCCGCTGGCCGCGATCGAGGCGCTGTTACAGGAGCATCCCGATCAGGTCGTCGTCATTGATGAAGCCTATGTGGATTTCGGCGGCGAAAGCGCCATCCCGCTGGTGCGGAAGTATCCGAACCTGCTCGTCATCCAGACCTTCTCGAAATCGCGCGGACTTGCGGGTCTGCGCGTCGGCTTCGCCGTTGGTCAGCGGCCGCTGATCGATGCCCTGGTAAGGGTCAAGGACAGCTTCAATTCCTATCCGCTGGACAGACTGACCCAGGCAGGCGCCGTGGCTGCCTGGGAAGATCGGGAGTGGTTCGGGAAACATTGCGACCTGATCGTCGCAAGCCGCGAGCGCCTGACCGTCGCGCTTGGCGGGCTCGGCTTCGAAGTCCTGCCCTCCTCCGCCAATTTCGTCTTCGCCCGCCACAGCACCCGCGGCGGCGCGGAACTCGCTGCGGAACTGCGCAAGCGCGCGGTCCTCGTACGGCATTTCCGCGGGGCGCGCACCGAGAATTTCCTGCGCATCACCATTGGCACCGATGCCGAATGCGACAAGCTTCTGGATGCGCTGAAGCAGATCCTCGCCTGACGGCTCAGACCGTGACGACCTCACGGCGCAGGATATCCCAACTGTCCTTGTCCGGCGTGATCAGCAGTCCTCCGGTAACATGATGCGGCAGATAGGCCGAGCCGTCGAAACGGGCGGCATAGGCACCTGCCTCCTGGCAGATCAGCGTTCCGGCCAGATGATCCCAGGGCATCAGCTTGTTGTACATCAGGTAATGCACATGCCCGCTGGCAAAGGTGCGGTATTCATGGGCCGCACAGCGATAGTTGGTCAGGAAACGCACCTTCGCGAGATTGCCAAGAATTTCGGCGCGTTTGTCTTGCGGCAAGTAGCCGGTCGAGGCCATGCCGACCATCTGGTCGAGCGCCACAGGCTCGGCCACCCGCAGCCGCTGCGATTCGCCATCCGGCCGCCGCAGCCAGGCACCACCGCCCTTTTCCGCCATGACCCAGTCGTCGCCCATCGGATCATAGATGATACCGGCAACCGTCTCGCCTTTGGAAACAACCGAGGCCATGACGCCGAAGGCCGGAATGCCGGCGGCAAAGTTGAAGGTGCCGTCGACGGGATCGACGATGATGGCGAGATCCGCGCCTTCGATCTTGTTGAGAAGGGCTGCATCGGAGGCGACCGATTCTTCGCCGATGAAGAGCGCTTCCGGCCAGAAGCGCGCGGCCTCCGCCTTCATCATTCTTTCGGCCTGCTCGTCCGCCTCGGTCACGAGGTCGGTCGCTTCCGTCTTGGCGCGCACATCACTGCTGCCCAGCCGGCGAAAGCGCGGCAGGATCTCGGCTTTCGCTGCCTGCCGCAAGAGATTGGCAAGCTTCATCGTATCTATGGCAGTCGTCATGGCGGTCTCCCCTCGGTTTATCGGTAGCCGACGATCTCGTTGCGGATCATCTGCCAGCTTTCCTTGTCGGGAGCAGAGATGATGCCGCCGGAAATCTCGCCCGGCCTGTAAGGCGTTCCGTCGAATTTCGCAGTATGGCCGCCGGCCTCCTGATGCGTCAGAACACCGGCAAGATGATCCCAAGGCATCAGCTTTTCATGGCCGATGAAATGCAGCTTGCCCGAGGAAACCATCCAATATTCGTAGGCCGAGCAATTGAAAGCGAAAGTCATGCGGGTCTTGGCCATATTGCCGGCAATGCGCGAACGGTCAGGCTCGTCCATATGACTGAAGGACATGGCGCCGACCATGCGGCCAAGCTCGATTGGCTCTGCCACCTTCAAACGGACAGGCTCGCAATTGCGCTTGTGCTGGAAAGCGCCGGCGCCCTTGATGGAAACGACGGTATCGCCGAGTGCGGGATCGTGAATGAGGCCGGCAACCGTCTCGCCCTTGATCGTCACGGCGAGGATCGTGCCGAAGACCGGCAGGCCGGCTGCGAAATTGAAGGTGCCGTCGACGGGATCGATGATGAAGGCAAGGTCGGCATCGGCAAGCGCCGGCACGACGGAACGATCTGCCTCGTAGGCTTCTTCGCCGACGATGAGTGCTGCAGGAAAACGCTCGCGGATGACGGCCGTCAGATAGGCCTCGGAGCGCAGGTCGGCCTGCGTGACGAGATCGACGGAAGATGTCTTTTCGGAAACACTGGCCGCGGCCGCATTGCGGAAGCGCGGCATGATCTCTTCTTCGGCGACGTGCCGGAGGCAGTCGCCGAGAAACTCTATGTCATTGTCTGAGAAATTCATTTTGGACTCGTTGCATGGATCTGCAGAGGCTCATAGCAAGTCCATTATGACGTTTGGGTGACGGTCAGCGCAGAAAAGTCGAAAAGTTTCGGATCGAGCAGGTGCGACGGGTTCACATGCGCGAGCGCGCGCAGCATCGTGTCCTTGCGGCCAGGCATGCGGCGCTCGATATCGGCGAGCATGTCCTTCATCGCATTGCGCTGCAGCCCGTCCTGCGAGCCGCAGAGATCGCACGGAATGATTGGAAACTGCATGGCCGCCGCAAACCTAGCCATGTCGTCCTCGGCGCAATAGGCGAGCGGCCGCAGCACCATCAGGTTGCCTTCATCGTTCAGCAGCTTCGCCGGCATGGCGGCAAGCCGCCCGCCATGGAAGAAGTTCATGAAGAAGGTCTCAAGAATATCCTCGCGGTGATGGCCGAGCACCAGCGCATCGCAGCCTTCTTCGCGGGCGATCCGATAGAGATTGCCGCGGCGCAGACGCGAGCAGAGCGAACAGTACGTCGCCCCTTCAGGCACCTTTTCCTTCACGATCGAATAGGTATCGCGATATTCGATGCGATGTTTGACGCCGATCCTGGCGAGATATTCCGGCAGCACATGCTTCGGGAAATTCGGCTGGCCCTGATCGAGATTGCAGGCAATCAGCTCCACCGGCAGCAGGCCGCGCCATTGCAGGTCGAGCAGCAGCGCCAGGAGCCCATAGGAATCCTTGCCGCCGGAAATGCCGATCAGCCAGCGCTTCTGGCCATTCAACATATCGAAATCGTCGAAGGCCTGTCGCACTTGCCGCAAGAGACGTTTGCGCAGCTTGTTGAAGGAGACCGAATGCGGCGCGTCGGCAAACAGCGCATGGCCGATGCTGGTTTCAGCCGTTTCCAGATCGTCGGCAATATTGGCTGCGATATTCATCTTCTCGTCCAGTCTGATGTGCGTGTCCTGCTTAGCAGAAAGCCGCCGCCCAACCCAGTCTCAATCACCGAAAACGGACCAGCCGGTGCGCGCCGCCAGCATCTCCAGCGCCACCGCCCCAAGCTGCGAATTGCCGACTTTGTTCAGCCCCGGCGACCAGACAGCGATCGAGGCAATGCCCGGCGCCACCGCAAAGATGCCACCGCCGACGCCGCTCTTGCCCGGCAGGCCGACATGATAGGCGAAATCGCCGGAACCGTCGTAATGGCCGCAGGTTAACATCAGCGCATTGATGCGCCGCGCCCGCTTTGGCGAAACGACCGAATGACCGGTCAGCGGATTGCTGCCCCGTGCGGCCAGGAACAGGCCGGCGCGAGCCAGCTGCTCGCAGGTCATGGAGAGCGCGCACTGGTGGAAATAGACGCCAAGCACATGATCGACGGGATGGTCGAGATTGCGGTAGGAGCGCATGAAATTGGCAAGCGCGAAATTGCGATAACCGGTCGCCGTCTCCGAACGCGCCACCTTGTCGTCGATGGTGATGGATTCATCGTCTGCGAGGTAACGCACGAAGCGCAAAAATTCGCCGATCGCCTCGCGCGGCGCATGGCCGGCCATGACGACGTCGCTGACGGCGATCGCGCCGGCATTGATGAAGGGATTGCGCGGAATGCCATGCTCATGCTCGAGCTGGACGATGGAATTGAAGGCTGAGCCCGAAGGCTCGCGGCCGACCCGCTTCCACAGCCCCTCGCCCACCTTGCCGAGCGCCAGCGTCAGCATGAAGACCTTGGAAATGCTCTGGATGGAGAAGGCGACGTCGGCATGGCCGACGCTGTAGACCTTGCCGTCGACGGTGATGATCGACATGCCGAACTGCTGCGGATCGACCTTGGCAAGTTCGGGAATGTAATCCGCCACCTTGCCCTCGCCGATGCGGGGCTGAATCTCTTTGTGAATGCTGTCGAGGACTGCCTGCAAATCCATGATGGCTTCTCTCCAGAGAACAAAAAAGCCGCCTTGGAGGGCGGCTTTTCTGTATGCGAAAACGCCTCGCGTATTAACGCGAATAGAATTCGACGACCAGATGCGGTTCCATGACGACCGGGTACGGAACGTCGGACAGCGTCGGAACGCGTGCGAAAGTGGCAACCATCTTGTGGTGGTCGACTTCGACATAGTCAGGAACGTCGCGCTCTGCGAGCGAAACGGATTCCAGAACCGTAACGAGCTGCTTGGACTTTTCACGAACTTCGATGACGTCGCCGGCCTTGCAACGGTAAGAACCGATGTTGACGCGGACGCCGTTAACCGTGACGTGGCCATGGTTGACGAACTGACGGGCAGCAAAGACCGTCGGAACGAACTTGGCGCGGTAGACGATCGCGTCGAGACGGGATTCCAGAAGACCGATCAGGTTTTCCGAAGTGTCGCCCTTGCGGCGGTCAGCTTCAGCGAAGATGGCGCGGAACTGCTTCTCGCGCAGGTCACCGTAGTAACCCTTCAGCTTCTGCTTGGCGCGCAGCTGCACACCGAAGTCGGAAAGCTTGCCCTTGCGGCGCTGGCCGTGCTGGCCCGGACCGTATTCGCGGCGGTTCACCGGGGACTTCGGACGGCCCCAGATGTTTTCGCCCATACGGCGGTCGATCTTGTACTTGGACGATTCGCGCTTGCTCATCGTATTTCCTTTCAAAGTGTTATGACGGTTTGTTGCCAAACCGCGCGAAGGAAACACGCCCTCCTTTGATCCCGTTTCCAGGACCCGACAGGATCTTTCCATTCGCGAACGGACAAGATCCACGGGACATGTCAAATGAAACACCGGACATTGCTGCCCGGTGCTGGGGCGGTCTTTAGGGGTAAGTCACAGGATTGTCAAACAGAATCTGCCGCCGCAAGGCCTTTCTCGCCTGCCCGCTCCAGCGAACCAGCAAGTTTGCGCAAGAGGCCGGCAAGCGCGCGACGCTCGCCCTCATCGAGCGCGTCGAGATGGTCGAGTTCCCGCTTCATGTCTTCGCGGAAGGCCGCCTCGGCGCGTTTGATGCCCTCGTCCGTCAGCGCCACCTCGAAGCTGCGTTTATCCTGTGCCGAGCGTTCCCGCCGTATGAGCCCCGATTTCTCCAGTCTGTCGAGCCGGTGCGTCAAGCCGCCCGAGGAGATCAGCAGAAGGCTATAGAGTTCCGTCGGGGTCATTCTGTAGGGCGGCCCTGCCCTGCGGATCGTCGCAATCACATCGAACTCGCCGCGGTCGAGATCGAATTCGGCGAATGTTGCCTCGATGGAGGGCCGCACCAGATTGGAGAGCCGATAGATGCGCCCGAGAATGCTCATCGGTGTCGTATCGAGATCAGGCAATTCCTGAGCCCAGAGCGCGCGCAGCCGGTCGACATGATCTTCCGTTTCCATGGGGACTCCCAAACTATCTTGACGAGAAGATAAATCCATCAGAATATCTTCTCGTGAAGATAAAATCATAGCGAAGTCTGCAGCGTGATCCAAGGAGGAAATCATGTTCCATGTCATACCCCGTGAAAGCCAGCAGCAATTCGCCAACCGAACCATTCGTTTCGAGGGCGGCGACTTCGGTGCACCCGTCTCCATCTTCCTGATCGACAACGAGCCCGGCCAAGGCCCGGACCTGCATGTTCACCCCTATACGGAATTGTGGATCGTCCGCTCCGGCAAGGCGCGCTTTACCGTCGGCGAGGAAACGCTGGAGCCCAATCCCGGTGACATCGTCATCGTCAATGCCGAGACGCCGCATTGCTTCAAGAACGTGGGAACGACACGGCTGGAGCTCACCTGCATCCACGCCAGCCCGGAAATCATCCAGAGTTGGGTCTGAAAGGCCTATTCGGCAGCGCTCTTCAGGGCGTCGCTGTCGGGCGCATCGGCCGAACCCGGTGCGGTTTCTGCCTGCAGGTCCGGAAAGGCGACGATCCGCTTGCCCGTAAAGTCCGTGTGGACGACGATAAGACCCTGCTCTTCGAAATAGCCGAGCAGACGGCGAGCGCGCCGAGCCGAATGCGTGCCATAGGCACGCGCGATGCGGGCGTCGGAGGGGCAGGCCTCGCCACCGATCGCGGCCTTCGCCATCATCAGGAAAACGCCCTGCAGATCGTCGGTGACACCGTTGGAAAGCGAAAGCGCCGTCGCCCAGGCCTCGCCCGCCGCCATGTCAGGATCGACGCCCGACCGGGAGACCGCCACGCGCCGCCGGAAGTCCGGCAAGGACATCGGCGGTCCGGGAACGCGGCGCATGCGCAATCTTACCAGGAACTCCTGATAGAGAACCGCATCCGTGCGGAAGCCGGAGCCCGGATCGTCGAGGATTTCCGAGAGCACGCCTGCAAGCCGCTCCTCGCGCTCTTCGGCTGACAGTTCCGGCTGCGCCGCCCGCGGCTCGGCAGCCTGCATCGGGCTTGCTGCCGGCGTCGAGCGCGAAAGCTCGGCCAGAATATCGGTGGTCGGGCGCGGCGCCGGTGGAGCACGCCGCACGATCGGCCGCTGAAACTCCTCGGGATCGGGCGTGAAGATCAGGTCTTCCACATCCTGGGGCGCATCCGGCAGCGGCATCAGCTTCGGGCTCGACGAGCGCGCCGAGGTCTCGACATTGCCGATCTGGATCGGCAGCGGCCGACGCGACAATGCCGGGCCGAGGGCTACGAAATTGCCGCGCTTCAGGTCGCGGAACATTTCCGCCTGGCGCCGGTCCATACCGAGCAGGTCGGCAGCGCGCGCCATGTCGATATCGAGGAAGGTACGGCCCATCAGGAAGTTGGAGGCTTCAGCCGCGACGTTCTTGGCGAGCTTTGCCAGACGCTGCGTGGCGATGACGCCGGCAAGCCCGCGCTTTCGCCCACGGCACATCAGGTTGGTCATGGCCCCCAGCGAGGCCTTGCGCGCATCTTCCGACACGTCGCCGCCGACCGAGGGTGCAAACATCTGCGCTTCGTCGACCACGACCAGAACCGGATACCAATATTCGCGGTCGGCATCGAACATGCCGTTGAGGAAGGCGGCGGCGGCCCTCATCTGCTGCTCGATATCGAGCCCTTCCAGCGTCAGTACGCAGGAAACGCGGTGCTGACGAATGCGGTTGGCAATGCCGGCAAGCTCGGCCTCGGTCCGTTCGCCGTCGACCACAATATGGCCGAACCGGTCGGACAGCGTGACGAAATCACCTTCGGGATCGATGATGACCTGTTGCACCCATTGAGCGGATTGCTCCAGCAGGCGGCGCAGCAGATGCGATTTGCCGGATCCGGAATTGCCCTGCACGAGCAGACGCGTTGCCAGCAACTCCTCGATATCGAGCGTCGCCGGAGCGCCGGACGCCAATCCCATATCGATACCAACCTGCAATGCGAAACCTCTCGAGAGACTCAAATCAGCGACGTGCCATCCTTCCAGAAATGGCGGGCTTCCGTCTATCAAAGAATGCAGCCGATATCAGGGGCTGATTGAGGCAACCCACAGGGATTGTGCCGCCTCTGTCAGGCGTTTAGCCCGAAACCCTGCATCAACCGCCGGGTAGCGAAATCCGGATTGCCCGACGTGAAGATGGCAAAGTCGAAATTGTCGGGATGAACGGCGTCTGCCACTTGCGGCACCAGCGTTCGTGCGCGCCGAGCAATGGCTTCGGCCGGATCCAGCCAGTCCACCGGCCAGGGCGCGAGCCTGCGGAATAGATTGGCCATGAACGGATAATGCGTGCAGGCGAGTACCACGATATCGGTCTTGCGTCCGTCCTTCTCGACGAAGCACTGGTCGATTTCGGTCAGCACAGCATCGTCGGAAACGGCGTCGCCGCGGATATAAGCCTCTGCCATGCGCGCCAGGTTTTCCGAGCCGACCAGCCGCACATGGCATTGCTGGGCGAAGGACTGGATGAGATCGCGCGTATAGGCGCGCTTGACCGTGCCGGGCGTGGCGAGCACCGAGACGAGCCCGGAACGCGTGCGTTCGGCTGCCGGCTTGATCGCCGGCACAGTGCCGACGAAGGTCATTTGCGGAAAGGCAGCGCGCAGATCCGCACCCACAAGCGTGAAGGCCGTGTTGCAGGCGATTACGCAGACTTCCGGGTCGTAGTCTTCGAGCAGCTTGGCAAAGAGGCCGATGATGCGCTCCTTCAACGCTTGCTCTTCCCAGCCGCCATAGGGAAAGCCGGCATCGTCGGCGATGTAGATGAAGCCGCGTTCAGGCATCAGCACGCGCGCTTCGCGCAGCACCGTCAGCCCACCTATGCCGGAATCGAAGACGAGGACGGGTTTCAGCTCATTCGTCGGCGCTGTCATCGGTCGGGGCACCCTTGCCTGATCTGGTGAAACCGCCCTTGCGCGGGCTGTTGCGCGAAAAGCGGTCGAGGGAGGAGATGACGCCGCGCAGCACGCTTATTTCCTGCTCCGTGAATGCCCGGCGGGAGAGAACAGCGCGCAGGTTGTCGACCATTTTCGGCTTTTTCGAGGGCGGATGAAAATAGTTGCGTGAATCGAGTGCTTCTTCGAGCTGGTCGAACAGGCCGAAGAGCTGCTCCTTGGTGGAGGGCCTCTGTTCCAGCGCCTGGAATGGCACGGCTTCCAGATCGTCCATGCTCGATTTCATCCATTCATAGGACATCAGCAGCACGGCCTGGGCGATGTTGAGTGAGGCGAAAGCCGGATTGACCGGGAAAGTGACGATCTCGTCGGCAAGCGCCACTTCCTCGTTGGTCAGACCCCAACGCTCGCGGCCGAACAGGATGCCGGTCGCCTCGCCTGCTCGAAACCGGGTGCGCAGCGTTTGCGCGGCAAAGACCGGCGAGCGCACCGGCTTGTAGTTGTCGCGGCTGCGCGCCGTCGTCGCATAGACGAAATTGAGATCGGCAATCGCCTCTTCCAGCGTGGCGAAGACCTGCGTACCCTCGATCACATGATCGGCCTTGGAGGCGGCCGCCTGTGCCTTCTCATTCGGCCAGCCGTCACGCGGATTGACGAGGCGCAGATCGGCAAGGCCGAAATTCGCCATGGCGCGCGCCACCATGCCGATATTCTCGCCCATCTGCGGCTCGACCAGAATGATGACAGGCCCTTCGGCCAGAAGTTGACGCTCGCTGTTGGTGCCCGCCATGGTGCTTACTTGTGCTTCCTATTCCTGATTTACGGGCGCAATAGCTTTGCCGGCCGCAAACGGCAAGTCCTGCGTCTCCGTCGGGTAGAGCCGCGCCAGCGTGGAGCCGATCATCTCCACGGCCAGCCGGGCGCCCTCGCGCCAGAGCGGCAGGTGCCGGCCGGTCGGTCGAATCTGCTTTCGGGTGATCAGGAAACAGTCCGAGCCGCGGGGTGCCGCCGAATCCAGCATGCCGATATCGGCGGCGATCCTGCGTTTCAGATCGTCATCGACGGCATCGGCATGGTGGTTTCGTGCCAGAACACGCGACCAGTAGGTGACCGACAGGAAGATTGCCAGCGTCTGGCGGATCTGTCCCGGCCTGGTGACAATGGACCATGTGGAGCCGAGCGGGCGTGCGGCAAGCGTAATGTCGCGGTAGCAGGCATCGACCTTCTGCGAGATGACGATCAGTTCCGGCTGGCTCTTTTTGTCCGATACCGCCGACAGCAGCTCCTTCAGGGTCTCGAACCATTTGGTGAGCGCCGTATCGAGTGTCCCGCGCGTGCGTGCCGGCAGGACGAGGAAGGCCACCAGCGTTCCAGCGACCGCGCCGATCAGCGTTTCCTCCAGTCGCAGCTTCAGAAGATCGAAGGTCAGGACACCCATCATGCCATAGACCAGGCAGAGCACGATCGAGATGAAGAAGGTCATCGTCGCATAGGAAATCTGCAGGAAGTAGAAGGCGAGGAAGACGCAGACGATCGAAACGGCAATGGCAATACCCATCTGGTGGGAAAGCAATGAGGCCAGCACCAGGCCGAAGGCGATGCCGAACAGCGTACCGATCGAGCGCTGCAGCGCCTTGATGGCCGTGTCGCCGCGCGAATTGGTATTGCTGAAGACGAGGAAGGAAGCGAGCACCGCCCAGAACCAGCGCTCGCGCGACAGCGCCAGCCCGAGCGTCATGGCAATCGCCGCCGCCAGCGTGATCTGCAGGGCAGAACGCATCACCGGGTTCTTCAGCGAGAAGTCGACTGTCGTGGGCGTCGTAACTTCCTCGACGGAGGCGATCTCGGCAAAATCCGTCCTGCGCCCGGTATCGATCGTTTCGACGAGCTGCCGGCGCGCCGCTCCGAGCCAGAGCAGCGCCCGCGCCGTCTCGCCCTGCGGCTGACCGTCCATATCGGCGACCGCCTTTTCCTGCGCAGACAGCACTGCCTTGTCATCCTCGATGACGGCATGGACGAGCACAAAGGACGGCGCGCTCTGATAGCTCAGCACGATGGCGCTTTCGGTCGCCAGATGCGCATCGAACAGCCGGATCGCCAGTTCCGCGGCCGGAGCGGAAGCGCCATCGAAAACGCCGCCCGGCGGGCGCGGAATGAAGCTCTCGGCCATCAGCACCACTTCCTTCAGCCGGTCTTCCAGCTGGCGCAGCTCCTGCCGGTCGTCCGCATCGACCTTTCCATCCGCTGCCAGGGCAGCAAGCTTGAAGAGGATCTGATTGATGCGGCCCCGCACGCTCTCCAGTGAACGCAGCAGGTCGCGCCGCCAATTGTCGGGCAGAAGCACCGCCCTCACCCAATGGCTGACGAGCGCCGAGACAACTGGGCCGATCAGGACGACAGGCAATTCCCCGATCGTCGGGTGGAAGTAGGCGCCCAGGAAATAGGAAGTGAAAGCGAACATGCCGATCGCAAAGCCGCGCGGGCCGTAGACGCGCGCGGATGAAGCGAGGAAGATCACCACGAGGAAAATGAAATCCGAGAGAATGCGTTGCGACTCGAGCGCCGCCGCGATGCCGACCACGACGAGGCTTGCAAGACAGCCGAGCAGCCTGGTGATGAGCTGGCTCGCCGAGCCCTTGTCGCGCACCGCGACTCCGCCTTCGATCGACAGCACGATGCCGAGCCCATAGGACGCGATCGGCAGCGGCACGATGAGCAGGTGGATCAAAAGCAGGATCGCGAATGAGAGCAGGATCGACAGCGTAACCCGCGTGCCCATGCGCAAGCGCGACAGCGCCGGGTCGTTGGCAAGCAGCCAGTCTCGGAACTCAAAGCCGGAAATCACCCTTGCCAGTCCTCACGCACGCCGGATGCGGCAAACCCGAGAGCGAGATACCGCCGCCCCGGTAAAAATCAAATCATCCCGGTGTCAGCATACGGTGTCACCAGTCGTCACTCGCCGTTGGCGATCTGCACCATGGCTTCCTTGAGCGAGATCGGCCCCTGGCCCTCTTCGCCCTGGATCATGATATCGTCGATGACGGATTTGCCGTTCTCCTCGATCACCTCGAAACGCACGGTCGTGAAGGCATCTCTGTTGGGTGTGCCTTCCATGCAGGTCGCCGCCTTGAACTTCGCCGTCACCTCGGTCGTGCCGTTGGCCGGCTGGCCGCTTTCGATGGAGAGGTCCTGCAGCGGGCAGGCATCCTGGCCGTTGACGATCACATCATAATCGAAGGGCGAAATGCCATCCTCGTCGGCTGCTGGGTTTTGAGCTGCCGCCTTGTATTTGTCGCCGAAATCCTTGCTGTAGAGCCGGCTGAGCGTACCTTCTTCGAAAATATCGATCCAGTCGCTGTTCTCGCCCGCCCAGTTTTTCTGTGTGTCCTTCATGATCTCCCTGACCGGCGCAATGGCATCGGCCGCAATCGAAAGGCCGGGTGCAAAAGACAGGGCGGCAACGAGGCCGGCAAGCAGAACGGCGATCTTCTTCATGGCAAAATGTCCGGGACTCGGGGGGCTTATGCCGGCGAGACTAGCCATTTTCCAGCACTTGGCAATGGCGGCAAAAACGCTACGTCCCTGCCCGTTCGGCTTTGCGTTCCCGGCTCACAATGCTATAGCGCTCCGGACCCACATCACCCACCCGGGACAGCTGTCCCTTTCTTAAGCTTACGAGGCAGATACATGAAGAAGATCAAGGTCGCCAATCCCGTCGCCGATCTCGACGGCGATGAAATGACTCGCATCATTTGGCAGCTCATCAAGGATAAGCTGATCCATCCGTATCTCGACCTCGACATCGACTATTACGACCTCTCGGTCGAAAACCGCGACGCCACCAACGACCAGGTAACGGTCGATGCCGCCAACGCCATCAAGAAGTACGGTGTCGGCATCAAGTGCGCGACGATCACGCCGGACGAAGCCCGCGTGAAGGAATTCAACCTCAAGGAAATGTGGAAGAGCCCGAACGGCACGATCCGCAACATCCTCGGCGGCGTCATCTTCCGCGAGCCGATCATCTGCCGTAACGTTCCCCGCCTCGTTCCCGGCTGGACGCAGCCGATCGTCGTCGGCCGCCACGCTTTCGGTGACCAGTACCGCGCAACCGACTTCAAGTTCCCCGGCAAGGGCAAGCTGACGATCAAGTTCGTCGGTGAAGATGGCACGGTCATCGAGAAGGAAGTCTTCAACGCACCGGGCGCCGGCGTTGCCATGGCCATGTACAACCTCGATGAATCGATCCGCGAATTCGCCCGCGCCTCGATGATGTACGGCCTGATGCGCAAGTGGCCGGTCTACCTGTCGACCAAGAACACCATCCTCAAGGCTTATGACGGCCGCTTCAAGGATATCTTCGAAGAAGTCTACGAGACCGAATTCAAGGATCAGTTCAAGGAAGCCGGCATCACCTACGAACACCGCCTGATCGACGACATGGTCGCCTCCGCTCTCAAGTGGTCCGGCGGCTATGTCTGGGCCTGCAAGAACTATGACGGCGACGTCCAGTCCGACACGGTTGCCCAGGGCTTCGGCTCGCTCGGCCTGATGACCTCGGTTCTCCTGACGCCCGATGGCAAGACGGTTGAAGCCGAAGCCGCTCACGGCACGGTCACCCGCCACTATCGCCAGCACCAGAAGGGCCAGGAAACCTCGACGAACTCGATCGCTTCCATCTTCGCCTGGACCCGTGGCCTCGCGCACCGCGCCAAGCTCGACGACAATGCCGAGCTCGCCCGCTTTGCTTCCACACTGGAAAAGGTCTGCGTCGATACCGTCGAATCCGGATTCATGACCAAGGACCTGGCGCTGCTCATCGGCCCGGATCAGCCGTGGCTCTCCACGACGGCTTTCCTCGACAAGATCGACCAGAACCTACAGGCCGCAATGGCCTGAGCCCTGCTCGGATAGACAATCGGAAAACCCGGCCTTCGCGCCGGGTTTTTTGTTATCCGGCGAAATTGGCTTCTGCTCCTAAATTAGCAATTACTTTAAAAAGTAAGCCTCGCGTAAGTTGCAAGGCCTATTCAGAAACTCGCCTAGGCATGGAGGTTCTGATGGCCAAGAAGAGTTTTGTCCCCGAATTCCTGCAACTTGTAAGGCTGCTCGCGCGTCGCGAGGGTCAGGATATGATTGTCTTCTATCTCGATCTCGCGTTACTCGAGACCCAGACCCAGCACTATAATCAGCGTTTTCGCTCGCCTGCCGGTCCGGCCGCGACTGCAGACGCGCTCCCCTCGACCGAAATCATTCCCCGCGCAGCCGTGAAGGCGCCGCCGGCGCCAAAGGTTGAAATCTCCCGTGCCAGTGCTACGAAAAGAGCATGGGAGAGAGGAGAGCACGATGACCGACGAAATCACCTTCTACACCAACCCGATGTCGCGCGGCCGGATAGCACGGTGGATGCTGGAAGAAACCGGCGTCCCATATCATACCGAAATCCTGACCTTCGGCGGAACGATGAAGGAGCCGGGCTATCTGTCCGTCAACCCGATGGGCAAGGTGCCGGCGATCCGTCATGGGAAGACGATCGTGACGGAATGCGCGGCGATCTGTGCGTATCTTGCGGACACTTTTCCGCAGGCAAGGCTCGGCCCGCAGCCCGATGAACGCGCCGATTATTACCGCTGGATGTTTTTCGCCGCCGGGCCGCTGGAAGCGTCCGTCACGCTGAAGGCGCTCGGCTTCGAAATCCCGCAGGAGCGACTCCGCATGGCAGGCTGCGGCTCTTTCGGCGATGTCATGGGCACGCTGGAAAAGGCTATTTTGGCCGCCTCTCCCTATATCGCCGGCAAACGTTTCACGGCTGCCGACGTCTACGTCGGCTCGCATGTCGGCTGGGGTCTCGCCTTCGGAAGTATCGAAAAGCGCCAGGCCTTTGTCGATTATTTCGGCCGCCTTGCCGAACGCGATGCCTATAAGCGGGCAACCGCGCTCGATGATGAGGCGGCAAAGGCCATGCAGGCTGCCTGAGCGTTTCGTTTATGCCAGCGGCATGCAGATATCCGTCCGCAATTCGGTCGGCGCGACTTCGCGCGGATTGTTGAGATATTCCTCGAACATGACGCGATCCCGGATCTGCCGGCCGGAGGCAGGCAGCCACTGGGCGTAGAGCCACTGATAGGCCTTGTACATATCGGCGTAAGGCCCCTTGTGGTGCAGCACGGCATAGTCGCCGCCCTCCACCATGCGCCGCTCCAGCGGTGCGTTGGCGGGCGTCTCTTCGCCAGCCGCGACACAGGCGACAGAGCGCAGATTTTCGGGCTGCACGAGATCGGGATCATCGAGATAGACGCCGATCATCCGCATCTCGGGTTTTGCGAGCCCGCGGGCATAGAGCGTGCCGAACAGCGTCTCGAAGGCCTTGCCGATCTCCATATAGGAGCCGGTATGGGGAACGCCGACCAATTCGAGCGGCGGGATGGTTTTCAGGGTGACATCAAACATGGCTGTCGCCTTTCCGGAGGTTGAGGGTTCGAACTGCGTGTGGCTTCCCTCTTTCCGGTAGCGTGCCGGCGGCATGCCATAGACCGATTTGAAAATGCGGTTGAAGGATTGGAGATTGGGATAGCCTGATCGCTTCGCAATCTCGCCGACATCAAGATCCGTGCGGACGATATCGCCCGCCGCGCGATGCAGCCGCAGCCGCTTGACGGTTGCCGCCAGCGTCTCGCCGTAAATCGCCCGATAGATCCGGTGCCAGTGATAGCTCGACAGGCAGGCGATCTCGGCCAGCCGCTCCATATCCAGATCCTCGTCCAGATGATCGTGGATATAGGCCGAAACCCGTCTCAGACGGGTTTCATAAAGCGCCCATGCCGTTTCACCCACCATGTCAAACCCTTTGCAAATCGATCGGCCCACCAAAGCATAGCCCGATTTGACAAATCCTGCTGACTTGCCACGAAACGCAAGAGGCCTGCTCTTTCGCCATCATCGAGCAAAAAGCGGCGTTCGCCCAAAAACAAAAGGCGGGAACAGGTCCCGCCTTGCAATCAACCTATGCCGGAAGCTCAGCCTGCGAGTGCCGCTGCAACAGCCTCGAGCGCCTGGTCGGCCTTGGCTCCGTCAGGACCGCCCGCCTGCGCCATGTCAGGACGACCGCCGCCGCCCTTGCCGCCGAGCGCTGCGGAGGCAACGCGCACCAGATCGACGGCGCTGAAACGATCCACGAGATCGGGCGTGACGGCAACGACAGCACTTGCCTTGCCATCCTCGGAAACGCCGATCAGCGTCACGATGCCGGAGCCGATGCTGGACTTGCCGTCATCGGCGAGACCTTTGAGATCCTTCGGGTCGACGCCGGTCACGGCCTTGCCGAGGAACTTGACGCCGGCGACCTCGCGCACGGCATCGGCAGAACCGCCCTGCCCGCCGCTCATGGCGAGCTTGCGCTTGGCATCCGCCAATTCCTTTTCGAGTTTGCGGCGCTCGTCCATCAGCGCCTCGACACGGCCAAGCACTTCCGATGGCTGCACCTTCAGCGAGGCCGCGAGCGTCTTCACGCGATCATCCTGTTCGGCGAGATATTCGCGTGCCGATTCACCGGTTACCGCTTCGATACGGCGAACGCCGGCACCGACGGCGCTTTCGCCGAGGATGCGCACGAGGCCGATCTGGCCGGTCGCCGACACATGCGTGCCGCCACAGAGCTCGACCGAATAGGGCCTGTTGGCCTTCGCGCCATGCAGACCCGTGCCCATCGAGACGACGCGCACTTCGTCACCGTACTTTTCGCCGAAGAGCGCCATTGCGCCTTCCTCGATCGCGTCGTCGACGCTCATCAGGCGGGTCGTGACCGGCGCGTTCTGCAGCACGATCTCGTTTGCCATCTCTTCGACGACCTTGAGTTCTTCTGCCGTCATCGGCTTCGGATGCGACACGTCGAAGCGCAGGCGCTCGGGCGCGACCAAAGAACCCTTCTGGGCGACATGTGTGCCGAGCACTTCGCGCAGCGCCTCATGCAGCAGATGGGTTGCCGAGTGGTTGGCGCGCAGGCGCGAACGGCGGGCATGATCGACCGTCAGCACGACCGCATCGCCGTCCTTGAACGTGCCTTCGATGACAGTACCCAGATGCACGAACAGGCCCTCGCCCCTCTTCTGCGTATCCGAAATCTCGATCTTGCCGTGGTCGGACGAGATCACGCCGGTATCGCCCATCTGGCCGCCGGACTCACCGTAGAACGGCGTCTGGTTGACGACGACCTGCACCTTGTCGCCGGCCTTGGCCCCAGTCGAAACCTTGCCATCCTTGACGATTGCCTGCACCACGCCTTCGGCCGTTTCCGTGTCGTAACCCAGGAATTCGGTCGCGCCGTGCTTTTCCTTGAGCTCGAACCAGACGGTTTCGGTTGCCTTCTCGCCGGAGCCGGCCCAGTGCGAGCGGGCTTCAGCCTTTTGGCGCTGCATCGCATCGGTGAAGCCGGAAATATCGACGCCGATCTCGCGGGCGCGCAGCGCATCCTGCGTCAGATCGAGCGGGAAGCCGTAGGTGTCGTAGAGCTTGAAGGCGGTCTCGCCGTCCAGCATGTCGCCCTTGCCGAGGTCCGTCGTCGCATCCGACAGCAGCGACAGGCCGCGCTCCAGCGTCTTGCGGAAGCGGTTTTCCTCGAGCTTCAGCGTCTCGGAGATCAGCGCCTCGGCGCGCACGAGTTCCGGATAGGCGCGGCCCATCTGCTGCACCAGCGTCGGCAGCAGCTTGTACATCAGCGGTTCCTTGGCGCCGAGAAGCTGGGCGTGGCGCATGGCGCGGCGCATGATACGGCGCAGCACGTAGCCGCGGCCTTCATTGGACGGCAGTACGCCATCGGCGATCAGGAAGGCAGACGAGCGAAGGTGGTCGGCGATGACGCGGTGGCTTGCGGAACCCTCGGCCTTGACGCCCATCGTGTCTTCGATGGCGCCGATCAGCGTGCGGAACAGGTCCGTGTCGAAGACGCTCTGGACGCCCTGCAGAACGGCGGCCATGCGCTCCAGACCCATGCCGGTATCGATCGACGGGCGCGGCAGCGGGTTGCGCACGCCGGGTTCGGTCTGCTCGAACTGCATGAAGACGAGGTTCCAGAATTCCAGGAACCGGTCGCCATCTTCTTCCGGCGAACCGGGAGGGCCGCCCCAGACATTCTCACCCTGGTCGATGAAGATTTCCGAGCACGGGCCGCAAGGACCGGTATCGCCCATCTGCCAGAAATTGTCAGAGGTCGGGATGCGGATGATCTTGTCGTCCGAGAAACCGGCGATCTTCTTCCAGAGCGACGCTGCTTCCTCGTCTTCGGAATAGACCGTGACCAGCAGCCGGCTCTTCGGCAGGTCGAAACCTTCGGTGACGAGTTTCCAGGCAAGCTCGATCGCATTCTCCTTGAAATAGTCGCCGAAGGAGAAGTTGCCGAGCATTTCGAAGAAGGTCAGGTGACGCGCAGTATAGCCGACATTGTCGAGGTCGTTGTGCTTGCCGCCGGCGCGCACGCATTTCTGCGAGGTGGTTGCGGTCGAATAGGGACGCTTTTCGAGGCCGGTGAAGACGTTCTTGAACTGCACCATGCCGGCATTGGTGAACATCAGCGTCGGATCATTGCGCGGCACGAGCGGGCTCGATGGAACGATCTCGTGGCCGTTCTTCTTGAAGTAGTCGAGGAAGGTCGACCGGATATCGTTTACACCGCTCATTTCATGCCCTTCGATGCTGCCTGCAGGCAGGTAAAATTAAATCCATCGGCTTTTATCGTTCGACCTAGCCACTGTCCAGCAAACAAACAAAACCGGCCGCATTCTCGTTGGGGAATGCGGCCGGCAGGAAATCTGCTTCAACGGTAGAGGCGAAAATTACATATCGCCATCACCCGCATCGTCACCGGCGTCAGGGCCGCCGTTCTGCAGGAAGCGATCGGCGATCAGACCGGCATTCTGGCGCAGCGCGGTTTCGATCTCGCGGGCGAGATCCGGATTGTCGCGCAGGAAGATCTTGGCGTTCTCGCGGCCCTGGCCCAGGCGCTGGCTGTTATAGGAGAACCAGGCGCCGGATTTCTCGACGATACCGGCCTTGACGCCGAGGTCGATGAGTTCGCCGGTCTTGGAGACGCCTTCGCCATACATAATGTCGAATTCGACCTGCTTGAAGGGAGGTGCCATCTTGTTCTTGACGACCTTGACGCGCGTCTGGTTGCCGATCACCTCTTCGCGTTCCTTGACCTGGCCGATGCGGCGGATGTCGAGGCGGACGGAAGCATAGAACTTGAGCGCGTTACCGCCCGTCGTCGTTTCCGGCGAACCGAACATGACGCCGATCTTCATGCGGATCTGGTTGATGAAGATCACCATCGTATTCGACTTGGAGATCGAAGCCGTCAGCTTGCGAAGCGCCTGGCTCATCAGACGGGCCTGCATGCCCGGCAGGTTGTCGCCCATTTCACCTTCGATTTCGGCGCGCGGCGTCAGCGCTGCAACCGAGTCGACGACGAGGACGTCGATGGCGCCGGAGCGCACCAGCGTATCGGTGATTTCAAGCGCCTGTTCGCCGGTGTCGGGCTGGGAGATCAAAAGGTTCTGCAGGTCGACGCCGAGCTTGCGGGCATAGACCGGATCGAGAGCGTGTTCGGCGTCAACGAAGGCGCAGATACCGCCCTTCTTCTGGGCTTCGGCAATGGTCTGCAGAGCGAGTGTCGTCTTGCCGGAGCTTTCGGGACCATAGATCTCGATGATACGACCCTTCGGCAGACCGCCAATGCCGAGAGCGATATCGAGGCTGAGAGAACCCGTGGAAACCGTTTCGATCTCGACGATGTTCTCGTTCGAGCCGAGTTTCATGATCGAGCCCTTGCCGAACGACCGCTCGATCTGTGAGAGTGCCGCTTCGAGCGCCTTGCTTTTGTCCACCGATTTGTCCTCTACGAGCCGCAATGAATTCTGAGACATTCGATCCACCTTTAGGTTATTGACGCTGCTCAAGCAATGTCGCCGCTGATGGGAAGTTTGTACCCTATTTGTTCTTATTTCGCAATGGGGTTGCAAATAATTGAAAGAAAAAGGTAAAACGGCCTGTGTTCTATTTTTGTTTTATCGATGCAAAGCAACGGCTTAGTGCGCGTCGGCCCGCGAATGTGGCCACTTTGCCCACCTTTCGATTCGCTTCCGGAGTGCAGAAATGAGCCGCAAGATTCTCGTTCTCGGTGGCGCCCATATCGATCGCCGCGGCCGCATTGCCGGAGAGACGGCGCCCGGTGCCAGCAACCCCGGAACATGGTTCGAGGAACCGGGCGGCGGCGGCTTCAATGCGGCGCGTAATCTCGCCCGGCTCGGCTTCGATGTAACGATGATTTCGCCACGCGGCGGTGACCCGATCGGCGAGATGGTGAGCGAGGCGGCCGACTTCGCGGGGATAGACGACCGCCCCTTCGTCTTTCTCGACCGCAAGACGCCGAGCTATACGGCGATCATCGAGAAGGACGGCAATCTCGTCATCGCGCTGGCGGATATGGAGCTCTACCGCTTCTTCGCGCCGCGGCGGCTCTCGATCCGCTGGGTGCGTGATGCCTTTGCTGCCACCGATTTCATCCTCTTCGATGCCAACCTGCCGGAGGAAACGGCAGTGGCGATCGTCGCAAAGGCAAAGGCACTCGGCAAGCCGGTCGCGGCAATCGCCATTTCGCCGGCCAAGGTCGTGCGCCTCCTGCCCTGCCTCGATGGCATCGACTATCTCTTCCTCAATGAGGCCGAGGCCGCGGCCCTTGTCGGCGACCGTCCGGAAGACGCGACCGCCTGGCCGTCCCTGCTCGGTGACATCGGCATTAGCGGTGCGGTCGTCACCCGCGGCCAGCGCGAACTCGTCGCCTTCAAGGATGGACGTGCGTTTGTCCTTCAGCCGCCCATTTCGGACATTGTCGCCGATGTCACCGGCGCGGGAGATTCGCTGGCAGCCGGCACGCTCTCTGCGCTCATGCGTGGCCTCCCGCTCGAAGAAGCGGTCCGTCATGGCGCGGCGGCGGCAGCGTTGACCGTCCAGTCATCGCATGCCGTCAACGAAAATCTTTCGCCGGAACTGCTCCGCGACATGCTTTCGCTTGTCCCGGCGGCGAGAATTCTGCATTGAAGCCGCTAAATCGATAAACGGATACGGATCATGACCAAACCCTTCTCGCCCCTGCTGCCGATCTCCTACTCGAAGGAAGTGGCAGCCGCCAAACAGCGCGGCGCGCCGATCGTGGCGCTCGAATCGACCATCATCACCCATGGCATGCCCTACCCCGGCAATATCGAAATGGCGCGCAGCGTCGAAGCGATCATCCGCGATCAGGGTGCCGTTCCCGCGACCATCGCCGTCATCCACGGCACGCTGCATATCGGCCTCGAAGCTGCCGAACTGGAGCAACTCGCCCAGGCCAAGGACGTGATGAAGGTCTCGCGCGCCGATATCGCCTTCGCGATCGCCGAACGCCGCACCGGTGCGACCACCGTTGCCGCGACGATGATTGCAGCGGCACGGGCCGGCATCAAGGTCTTCGCCACCGGCGGCATCGGCGGCGTGCATCGCGGCGCTGAAGAGACTTTCGACATCTCCGCCGACCTCGAAGAGCTCGCCCGCACCGGCGTCATCGTCGTTTGCGCCGGCGCCAAGGCGATCCTCGATATTCCCAAGACGCTGGAAGTGCTGGAAACCCGCGGCGTGCCCGTCGTCACCTATGAAAGCGATGAATTCCCGGCCTTCTGGTCGCGCTCGTCCGGCATCCGCAGCCCGCTAACCCTGAACAGCCCGGCCGCGATCGCCAACTTCCAGACGACCCGCGAACAGCTCGGCATCGAAGGCGGCATGCTGATTGCCAATCCGGTTCCAGAAGCCGACGAAATCGCCCGAGAGGAGATGGAAATCTACATCGAGCGTGCGCTTGATAGTGCCGAGCGCGACGAAATCACCGGCAAGGCGGTAACGCCTTACCTCTTGAGCACGATCTTCGACCTGACGGATGGTCAGAGCCTGAAGACGAACATTGCGCTGGTGGAGAATAATGCACGGTTGGCGGCGGAGATCGCCGTGGCGCTTGGCGAGTGATTTTTGATGGGGCGGGCTGGTCCCGCCCTGTTTTTGGGCTGTGCGTTTGGCCAATGCCTGCCGATAGGGGGTACCGCACGGCAGGGCCTCTCCGGTAACCGCCAGACGGTGATCTTCAGCTATCCAGCGTCTCTTTCACCACCACGGCCAGCTGCTTCAGCGAAAACGGCTTCGGCAGGAAGCCGAACTTGGCTTCCGGCGGCAGGTTGCGGGCGAATGCATCCTCGGCATAGCCTGACACGAAAATGAACTTCAGGTCCGGATAGTTCTTGCGCAATTCGCGCAACAGCGAAGGTCCGTCCATCTCCGGCATCACCACGTCGGAGACGACGATGTCCACCTTGCCTTCCAGCTCTTCCATGATCTCGAGCGCTTCGACGCCGGACCCCGCCTCATGGACCGTATAGCCGCGCGTCTCCAGCATGCGCTTGCCACCGCGCCGCACGGCCTCTTCGTCCTCCACCAAGAGGATGACGGCCGAGCCGGTCAGGTCTTCCGGCTGCTGCGGCTGGACCAGTTCCGGAACCTGCGCGCCGCCGGCCGCAACGGCATGATCGGCGGCTTCGGCCTCAGCGGCAACTGCGGGCTCGACGATATGGCGCGGCAGGAAGATGCGGAAGGTCGTGCCCTTGCCGACTTCCGATTCCGGCTGGATATAACCGCCGGATTGCTTGACGATGCCGTAGACCATGGCAAGGCCGAGACCGGTACCCTTGCCCACATCCTTGGTCGTGAAGAAGGGCTCGAAGATCTTGTCCATGATCTCGGGCGCAATGCCGGTGCCGGTATCGGTCACCTCGACCAGCACCATGTCTTCATGCGGCATGTAGGAATAGTTGAAGGCTGCAACTTCTGCTGCCGGCAGATTGCGGGTGCGCAACGTCAGCGTGCCGCCATCCGGCATGGCGTCGCGCGCATTGACGCAGAGATTGATC
The DNA here is from genome assembly GCF_014193555.1 of Rhizobium sp. BK275. Classification (NCBI taxonomy): domain Bacteria; kingdom Pseudomonadati; phylum Pseudomonadota; class Alphaproteobacteria; order Hyphomicrobiales; family Rhizobiaceae; genus Rhizobium; species Rhizobium sp. BK275. The sequence continues at coordinate 297,181 of NZ_JACHZL010000007.1, read as the reverse complement.
AGCACCTGCTCGAACTGCGAAAGATCGGTTTTGACCGGCCAGAGATCGCGGCCATATTCCACGTCGAGCTTGACGTTGGTGCCTGAAATCAGCCGGTCGACCAGCATGCGCAGGTCGCCGACCACATCAGTGAGGTTCAGCACTGTCGGCCGCATCGTCTGCTTGCGCGAGAAGGCGAGAAGCTGGCGCACGAGCACCGCAGCGCGATTCGCGTTGCGCTTGATCTCTATCAGATCGGCGAAGCTCGCATCGGCAGGCCGCGCCTGCAACAGCAGGTGGTCGGAGGAGAGCAGGATTGCCGTCAGCACGTTGTTGAAATCGTGTGCGATGCCGCCGGCAAGCGTGCCGACCGCATTCATCTTCTGCGTTTGCGCCATCTGCGCTTCCAGCGCCTTCTGCTCGGTCACTTCGACCGCGTAGACGATGGCCGCCTCCTCGGGCGCCTCGTCGCTCTGGTCGATGACGGCATTCACATAGAAGCGGAAGAAACGCGCATCGTCCGTCGGCGTGCGGGAATCGATCGGCGCGATATCGCCTTGCCGGTCCTTGGCGGCGGCAAGTGCCGCGGCAAGCTGCGGCCGGTCGCTGTCCTGCACGATCGTTTCCAGAAGCGCGCCGCGCTCCAGATCGTCACGCGAGACGATATTGGAGAAGAGTTTCAGGAAAGGCGCATTGGTGCGCAGGATCTTGCCGTTGCCATCGACGGAGGCGATCGCCATCGGCGTATTGTTGAAGAAGCGCGTGAAGCGCATGGCGGCCGCCGAGGCCGACTGGCCGTTCTCGCCGTCCTTGTCGCGTGTCAGCACGATCGTCCGGCTTTCGCCCGGCGCCCCGTCCCGCATGGAGGTGACGCGGTGGATGATCTGCACCGGCAGGCTCTGGCCGTTGGATTTACGCAGGTCGAGGTCGAGCGTCACGGTCTTTTTCAGACCCGGCTCGGCCTGCACGGATTGGATCAGCGCCAGCCCCTCGCCCGCCACCAGATCGCCGATGTTCATCGAGCCCGGCATGAATTTGGTGAGGTCGAGCCCCAGCCATTCGGCAAGCGTGGCGTTCAGATAGAAGATCTCGCCCTTGCGGCCGGCTGAGAAGAAGCCTGATGGAGCATGGTCGAGATAGTCGATCGCGTTCTGCAGCTCCTTGAAGAATCGCTCCTGGTCCTCGCGCTCGGCGGTGATATCGGTGATCTGCCAGATCTGCAGCGGCTTGCCATCGCCCTCTTCCGGCTTCAGCTGCCGGGCTTTCAGGCGGTACCAATGGGCGCCTGCGCTGCTCCCCGGTCCGACGGCGCGCAGCAGGCGGAATTCCTCGCGGCCTTCCCGGCCCTCGCGCAGGCCGTTTACCAGCCGGTAGAGCGCCTCGTTCGATTCGCGGTGGCGCGACAGCAGCGTTTCCAGCGTCTGCACCTCGGTCGCCTTGCGCGCGCCCGTCAGCGCGCCATAGGCGGCATTGGCATAGACGATACGGCCCTTGTCGTCGGTGATCAGCGTTCCGTCCGGATGGCTGTTCAGGAAAGCGCGCGCCAGACCGTCGGACTGGCGCTGCGGCATCACCTCGATGAAGCCGATGACCGAGGATACCAGGAAGAAGATGCCGACCATGGCGAGAACGCCGAGACAGCCGAGCACCAGCTCGTTGCCGAGCGAATCCTTGAAGAAGACGAAGGCCGCCGCCGCCGCAATCAGCACGATTGCCAGCAGGATGATGCGTATTGCCGTACCAGAACGCCCCCCACGATCCACAAGCGGCGCGTTATAGTCGTCGACCTGACGCGATTTCGTCATCTATTCCTCGCATAAGCCCTTCCTGCCGCGCTCGTAACACCGCTACGAAGCAGGAATCAGGCAGTCTTTTCCTTCTTAGCAACTTGCTGCGCCCTCAAAAACAGCAGGCTTTCATCAGACTGCTTGAATTCACAGGCAAACGCGCCAGTTTGCCCCAGAGCCTTCCCTGGTCAGTGTGCTGCAGTCTGACAAGGGAAGTCTAACCCGTTCTACCAAATAGGTTGCACAACACGAAATCGCGTTCGCCGGTGACTGGACAGACCTGCCGGCTCTTGCCTAAGGAGCGGAAAAGTCGTCTGTTGTGCCATAATGCGAAATGGAGTGAGTGCCTATGTTCGATGATGTTGTAGGAGCTTACGGCGACCGCTTCCTGCTTGCCGCCGGCGGCGTCGGCATTGCCCTCATTCTGCTCATCGCCATCATGTGGTTTCTGCGCAACCGCGCGCCCTCGCCCTTCGTCCGCGGTGGCCGCAACCGCCAGCCGCGCCTGCAGGTGCTTGATGCTGCCGCGGTCGATGCCCGCCGCCGCCTGGTGCTCGTGCGGCGTGACAATGTCGAACATCTCGTCATGATCGGCGGACCAACAGACATCGTCATCGAAAGCCGCATCCTGCCGGAATCGGAAGTCGAAACGGCCGCTGAGTTCCGCCCGCAGCCGGTCGAGGAGCGCCCAGTCGTCCAGGAACCTTCTCTCGTCCAGCCGCGCCGCGAGCCGCCGCCGGCCCCGCAGCCGCGGCCGGCTGCCGCTCCCGTTGCACCGTCCGTAACGGCAAGCTCCGAACCTGATTTCGAAACCTATATCCCGACGCCGACACCCGCCCCCGTCATCGCCCCGCCTGCCGAGCCAATCCGCCAGCGTCCTGAACCCCCGGTCGCTCCGGCCGTGGCCCCACCCATGTCTGCTCAGCAAATGTCTGCTCAGCAAATGCCGAGCCAGCCGGAACGTTCCGCTCCGCAGATGTCGGCTCCGCTTACAGCTGAGCGTGACGGCCTGCAGCGCCCGCTGCAGGTTCAGCCGCGCCAGCCCGAACGCCCGGCTCCGCAGCCGGTGCCCGATACGGCCAACGCCGCCGATATCCTCGATGCAGCCCGCCAGCGGGTGTTGCCGCAGCAGCGCATCGAACCGGAAGTTTCCACGCCGCCGGCCCAGAGCATCCCCACCGTTTCACGCGGCGCACCGGTGGCGACGGAAGATGGCGGCGTGCAATCGGCTGCCATCCGCCGGGATTTCCAGCGCATCCTCGATGAGGAAATAACTGGCAATGTCGCCGCAGACCGCGTGGTTCCCACGCCCAACGCGCAGCAGGCGCGCCCTGCCTCGCAGCCCGGCTCCCCTCAGCCTGGATCCCCTCAGTCTGGATCAATGCCGCGCCGCGACCCCGAAATGGCGCCGATCACAGGTGCGGATGCAGCACTTCAGAAGGAAGTCGCCCGCATCTTCGGCGAAATGAGCGTCAACCGCGACAAGTGAGCGGGAGCCCCAGATAAAAGCCGGGGCCATATGCCCCCAGGGCAAAGGGCACAAAACAAAAAGGCACCGCGATCGTCTCGCGGTGCCTTTTTTCATTGTCGGTCCGGAACCGATTATTCGTCCCGGTAAACCTTTTCGCGCCGCTCGTGGCGTTCCTGCGCTTCGATCGACAGCGTAGCGATCGGGCGGGCGTCGAGACGCTTGAGGCCGATCGGTTCGCCGGTTTCCTCGCAGTAGCCGTAAGTGCCATCTTCAATGCGCTGCAGGGCTGCGTCGATCTTGGAGATCAGCTTTCTCTGACGGTCACGGGCGCGAAGTTCGATCGCCCGATCGGTTTCGGAGGATGCACGATCTGCGAGATCAGGGTGGTTCGCGCTTTCCTCAGCCAGATGGTCGAGTGTTTCGCGCGCTTCTCTAAGGATATCGTTTTTCCAGGCAACCAGCTTGGCTCTGAAATAAGCGCGCTGGTTCGTATTCATGAACTCCTCGTCTTCCGAGGGTACATAATTGCTAAGATCGATCTTCTCACTCAACGCGATTCTCCTGAAGAACATCTCATCTGGCGGGCTGTATATCCCAAGCGCTATCAGCGATTCAAGCCAAATAAGACACGTAAACAGATTTTTAAATCTGTCATAAATTTGAGCTAACAGTCTATTTTCTCACCATTATTCCGAGCGGTGATTCTCACCTCGCATTCAAAATGCCGTGTTGCGACCGTCCTTTTGCGCTCATGAAAGCCTTTCGACAGTTGACGTCGTCGGACCGCAGCCGCTACTTAAAAGGCTCCGCTCGAAGCTGGATTTGCCCATGGTCGCCCTCCTGCCTCCACCGCACCGGATCTACCTCCTCCGTCATGCCCAAGCTGCCCAGGCCGAGCCCGGACAGCGCGATTTCGACCGCCCGCTGAGCGAGAAAGGTTTTGGGGATGCCGAGATCGTCGCCGACCGTGCTGCCGACAAGGGCTACCGGCCGGATATCCTGATCAGTTCGACGGCGCTCCGCTGCCGCGACACCGCGGAGGCCGTACATCGCGCCATGGGCGAAACGCTCGACATGCGTTTCGTCGACACGCTCTATAATGCCTCGGTCGATACCTATCTCGAAATCCTCGACACACAGGATGTGGGGAGCGTCATGCTCGTCGGCCATAACCCGACCATGGAACAGGCCCTATCGGCGCTGATCGGCCACAAGGCGATGGCTGCCTCTTTGCCGAAGGGCTTCCCGACAGGCGGTCTCGCCGTCATCGACTACGTCACGACGACTGCGGCATGGCGTCTCGTCGATTTCGTCACCGACTGAGCTTTTCGCGCCGCTTCTTTTTCGGGCAGCGGCCCTTTCCTATATTGCAGGCAGTGCCATCAGGGATTCCGATTTGCCGCCACGCCTGACATCCTTTGCCGACGATGCGCTGATCGCGCTGGATAATCTTGCAGACCGCGCCAGCGGTCTGGTCAATCCGACCATCCGGCTCGGCGTCACCGGCCTTTCCCGCTCCGGCAAGACCGTCTTCATTTCCTCGCTCGTCCATAATCTCCTGCATGGCGGCCGCCTGCCGCTGTTCGAAGCGGTGCAGTCCGGCCGCGTGTCGGCCGTGCGCCTTGAGCCGCAGCCGGACGATGCCGTGCCGCGGTTCCAATATGAGGATCATATCCGCGCGCTGGTGAAGGAGCGCAGCTGGCCGGATTCCACCCGCGCGATCTCCGAACTGCGCATCACGCTCGATTATCAGAGCGCCAGTTCCTGGGCGCGCATGTTCTCGCCCGGTCGCCTGTCGATCGATATCGTCGATTATCCCGGCGAATGGCTGCTCGACCTGCCGCTGCTCGGCAAGGATTTCCGAACCTTCTGCGAGGAAACCATCGCGCTTGCCGCCACCGGCATCCGCGCCGAGCTGTCGAGCGCCTGGCTGACGCTGGCGAAAGCGACTGACATCACCGCTTCCGCCGATGAAATGGTGGCCCGCGACCTCGCCACCAGCTTCACCGACTATCTGAAAGCCTGCAAGGCCGATGAGCGCTCGCTCTCCACCCTGCCGCCCGGCCGCTTCCTGCTGCCCGGCGATCTCGACGGTTCCCCTGCATTGACCTTCGCGCCGCTTGCGTTGCCCCCCGAGGGCCGGCCGGAGCGTGGCTCGCTCTGGGCGATGATGGAGCGCCGCTACGAGGCCTACAAATCCGTCGTCGTCAAACCCTTCTTCCGTGAGCATTTCGCTCGTCTCGACCGCCAGATCGTGCTGGTCGATGCGCTGCAGGCCATGAACCGCGGACCGGAAGCCGTGCAGGATCTGGAGCGCGCGCTGACCGATGTGCTCGCCTGTTTCCGCCCCGGCAGCAATTCCATCCTGTCGTCGCTCCTCGGTCGGCGCATCGATCGCGTGCTGGTCGCCGCCACCAAGGCCGATCATCTGCATCATGAAAGCCATGACCGGCTGGACCGTCTGACGCGCCGCCTCGTCGACCGCGCCATCGACCGTATCGGCATGGCCGGCGCCGGCATCGATGTCATGGCGCTTGCCTCCGTGCGCGCCACGCGGGAGGCCACCGTACGTCAGGACGGCCACGACCTGCCCGTCATCGTCGGCACGCCGATGGCAGGCGAGAAGATCGCCAATGAGACCTTCGACGGCGAACGCAAGACGGCGATCTTCCCCGGCGACCTGCCGGAAAATCCCGAATCCTTGTTCGAGCGTATCGAGGTCGGTGACACCTCCGTCGAACTGCCCGACGTCAATGTCGTGCGCTTCCGCCCGCCGCAGCTCGAGGAAACCGGCGGCGGCATAAAGCTCTCCGTGCCGCATATCCGCCTCGACCGCGCCATGCAGTTCCTGTTCGGAGACCGCCTCGCATGAGCAAGCCGCCGATCGACCAGCCCAATCCGCCACGCCGTGCCCCCTCCGCCTTCCTCTACGAGGACAAGAATACGGCTGCCGAATCCCCGCGTGTGGAGCGCCGCAAGCCGGCAAGTTTCTCCGGCGAAGTTGTGCTGACATCAGACGAGGAAGATCCCTTCCTCAATCCGGAACAAGATCTGAGCCCGTTGCCGGTCGCCGCCCCGCGCAAGCGCCGCACCTCCTTTGCCGGCATCGCCGCCGGCGCCTTCGGCATTCTGTTGTCCCTCGCCTTCGGCCTCTGGACCGACCGGCTGATCCGCGATCTCTTCAGCCGCGCCGACTGGCTGGGTTACGCCGCGCTCGCCGCGCTCGCGATCGGCATCCTCGCCGTTATCGCCATCGTCATCAGGGAGACGGCGGGCATGATGCGGCTTGCCGCGGTGCAGGCCATCAAGGCCGAGGCCGATGCTGCGATCCTCGAAACCCGCCCGGCCAAAGCCCGTGCGGTTGTCGCCCGCCTGACTGGCCTTGTCGACGCCAAGCCGGAAACCGCAAAGGGCCGCACCACGCTGAAGGCGACCGAAGGTGAGGTCATCGACCCCCCGCATCTGATTGCGCTTGCCGAGCGCGAGCTTCTCGGCCCGTTGGACCGGCAGGCGCGCGCGCTGATCGTCAACTCTTCAAAGCGCGTCTCGATCGTCACGGCGGTCAGTCCGCGCGCCATCGTCGATCTTCTCTACGTGCTCTATGAGGCCGCTCGCCTGATCCGTGCCATGGCCGAACTCTATGGCGGCCGGCCGGGCACGCTCGGCATGATCAGATTGATGCGCGACGTGCTCGCCCATCTTGCGGTGACCGGCTCGATTGCCGTCGGCGACAGCCTCGTGCAGCAAGTGCTGGGCCACGGCCTAGCCTCGAAGCTTTCCGCCCGACTCGGCGAAGGTGTCATCAACGGGCTGATGACGGCGCGGATCGGCATTGCCGCCATGGATCTCTGCCGTCCGCTGACCTTCCGGGCACTGAAACGGCCGGGAATCGGCGATTTCATCGGCGACCTGACGCCCTCGATGACGGCGCGCAACGGCAATCCGTGAAGAAGACGCCGGATTTCGACACATTTGTGCCTTCTTGCGCAGGGCGTAAAAATTTCCAGCGGATTCAATGCGCTAAAGGCTTAGCCTGAGAATCCTTGCCTTGCGAAAGCCCTGTATTTCCACGCATTTCAGCGCCTCGGAAAGAAAGCATTAACCATTCTCCGGCAAAACTTCCTGTCAGTTCCCGAGTGGTGTTTGCCTCAGTTCCCGAGTGGTGTTTGCCAAGGAAAATCCATGTATTCGCGCAAGTTTCTTTTTGTATGCGGCCTGGCCGCCGCGGCATTGTCTCCAGTGGCGGACGTCGCTTCCAACGCCACTGCGGCAACCCGCGACAAGGCCTTCTTCGAATCCGTCGCCGGCACTTGGAAGGGTCCGGGCGAAATCGTCGCCGGCAAGTACAAGGGCACGAAATTCACCTGCAATCTCGTCGGTTCGCCGGCCGATGATTCCTCCGCCGGTATCAAGCTTGACGGCACCTGCCGCGTCGGCGTCTTCAAGCAGCCGATGACCGCCGTGATTTCCCAGTCCGGCTCCACCTATAAGGGCAAGTTCCTTGACGGAGCCGAAGGCAAGGGTCTCGACGTCGTCTCCGGCGCCGTCACGGAAGACACCGTCGTCGTCGGCATCAACCGCGCCAAGCTGAACGGTGCGATGATTGCCCGTGTGCGCGACGACAAGACCATGAACGTCACCGTTTCGGTCAAGGTCGAAAGCCAGATGGTCCCTGTCATCGGTCTGACGCTCACCCGCCAGGTCGACGAAATGGCGGTCGGTTCGATCCAGTAAGCCACTCATCGCAGACGGGTTTTCCTGAAGCGGCGGTTTTCCGCCGCTTTTGCTTTTGGACGCGGGAGACCATGAGCATTCGTCCGGGTCGTGCGAGCAGACAGCCGCTGCTCAAGTCGCGCCACAGAGGCCTGAGATTCTGAAACGAAGACATGAAAGAAGCCCGCTTTTACGGGCTTCTTTCCAGATCGGTCAGATCTTTAGCGAGGGTTTTTGTGGCTTTGCTGACCGGCCTTCACATGCTGCTCATGCGTGCCGCCGCGGGTACCCGAACTGGATTGATTGTTGGCAGACGAAGCCTGTTGTGGACTGGCATTCTTGTGGCTCTGCTGGCCTGCCTTGACATGCTGTTCGTGTGAACCGCCTTGGTTTGCCATGATCAATTCTCCTTTCTCATGATCGCGAGGTCGGCTCGTCGCCGCCTCGGTAAGGAGAACTGTGCCGACCTGTCTCCGTTCCCCATTTTAATATTTCGTGATGGCCTCGGATCATTTCCCGCCATGTACCGTTTTCCGTGAATGGCAGGGCAGGTCCCTGCGCAGTCAAGGAGGCAAGGCCATGAACGCGACCAATGTGGATACGGAAACCAGGAGCCTGAAGCTCGCCAAGGAATATCTGCGCCTCGGCGGACACCGCCGCTGCAAAATCGACGATAACATCACGACCGTGCGCCAGTGGGAGGAGGATCCGCCGGAGGCCGAACGCTTCTGGCAGGAACAGGTACAGTCGCTGTCTGCGAGCGATCGCAAGCAGGTCGAGGATTTTCTGCCCAGCATCAATTCGCCCTGATTGCAGGAAGCTTGAGGTCCGATGCCCGGCAACTGGATCCATCTCTGCATCGACATGCAGAGGATGTTTGCAGAACAGACAGCATGGCATGTGCCGTGGATGGCGACGGTATCGCCGCAGATCGTTGAACTCTCGGGGCGGTATGCGGAGCGAACGGTTTTCACACGCTTCGTCCCGCCGCCGACCGCTGATGCCATGCCGGGCATGTGGAGGAACTATTACGAAAAATGGCCGATGATGACCGGCGAACACTTGCTGCCGGAACTCGTGGATATCGTTGCCGATCTGAAGCCTTTCGCACCGCCCGCCCGCATCCTCGACAAGCGAACCTATTCTCCCTGGGTCGACGGGCGGCTGCATGAAACGCTCGCGCAGGAAAAGGTCGAGGCCATCGCCATCACCGGCGGCGAAACGGATATCTGCGTGCTCGCGGCAGCACTTGGTGCAATCGATCTCGGCTATCGCGTCATCCTGTTGAAGGACGCCGTCTGCAGCAGCGCTGACGAAACGCATGACGCTACGCTCGAATTGCTGGGCGGCCGCTTTTCGGTGCAGGTGGAGATTACCGAAACGGATGCATTCCTCTCCGCTCTCTGATCCGCCGTTCCCCTCACTCCTTCGGAATGATGCTGATGTTGCCGCTCACTTCGAGAATTGCAAACCGGATATCTTTGACACTCTCGATGCCCTGCTGCGTTCTTGCAGCCTGCATCACATCGTCTCTCTGAAGTCTCGCACCCGTCAGGGCAGCCTCGTCGTAAACGCCATTGGTAACGAGAACGGTCGGAGCGCCGTCGATCAACCTGGCCGTCCATCGCGACCGGCGCTTCAGATAGGAAAGCGCGATATCAGTCGTAAACAGCGTCAGGATCAGGAGCACGGAATTGGTGATCGAGAAATCATCACCCAGCATTGCCTGCTGTGTCGTCTCCGAAATCACCAGTACGATGACGAGATCGAAGGGTGTCATCTGGGCGAGCGTGCGCCGGCCCGACAGCCTGATGATCACCAGCAGCGTGAAATAGATGGCGATGCCACGAACGACTGCGTCCATCGACACCTCACGGCAAGACGAGGACCGAACGTTCGATGACGTCCTGGCCGATACCGATGCGGAAGGAATGCAGCCCCGGCTTCTGCGTATGAAGCCTCAGAATAACCTGGCTCGTCGCGGCGGCATCGGCAGGAAAGACATAGCCGATACGGCCATTCTCGTAGTCTGCCGCTCTCTGCGGCGGGTCGATGCCTTCGATGGAGAAGATCGTGAAAAAATCGGGATCGAGGACGAGCCTACGATCCGAAGAGGATGGCAAGAAAAAGACGCGCAACTCGTCGGGCGCATTCCACCGCGTAACGATCGGCAGCTCGATGTTGCCGCCGGCGAGCTTCAATTCCTGTTGGGAGAGAGGCCCGCTGCGCCCGAGCGCTCCGAAAAGCGCGGCGATGAGAACGGCGGCAAAACCGATCCATGCCCAGCGTTGCGCACACCAGACGCGCTGCTGGAAGCGAGTATGATCTTCGATGCCTTCGGGAAGGCTGCTGCTCGTTCTCGGCATATCAGCACCTGAACGAGCAGCCTTTCCGGCCGCTGTTGAATTGCCTCATGATACCTCCGGCTCAGTCGCCCTTCTGAGTTAGCGCAGCCGGTGCAGGCGACAAGACGTTACGAACACACGGAAAAGCCCCGCATGGCGGAGATTCTGAGGGCTGTTAGGTCTTGCAGCCTGCTCTTGGTGGCCCTTCAGGCCTTGCGCCACCAGTTGCGGCTCTCGTCCGCAATCTCGATCCCCGCGATATCGGCACCGGCCAGCCAGTCGGCAACCGCCCTGCCCCGGACCATGAGTTCGGGTGCGATATCCGCAAGCGGCATCAGCACGAAGCCCCGCTCCGTCATGCGTGGATGCGGCAATTCCAGCCGCGGCGCATCCTGCTCGACTCCCTGATAAGTCAGCACATCGATATCGAGCGTGCGCGGCCCCCAGCGCTCGATACGCTCGCGCTTCATCTCCCGCTCGATCGACAGGCAGAGATCGAGCAGCGCTTCCGGGGCAAGCCGCGTTTCCACCGCCGCGCAGGAGTTGAAGAAATAGGACTGGTCGGTCTTGCCCCAGGGCGGCGTGCGGTAAAGCCGCGAAACGGCCGCCACGCGGCAATCCGCGTCGGCATCGAGCCGCGTGAGTGCCGCGGCCATGGACTTGACCGGATCGCCGATATTGCCGCCGAGGCCGAGCGTTGCGAGATGGAATGGATTATCGGGCACGATGCTCAACGGTCACCTGCACGAAGTCGAGCACGCCGGGGATCGGCGCATTCGGCTTGCGCACCGTGATCTTGGCCCTGATGATCTGTGGGAATTTTTTACAGAGCCCTTTGGCGATATCGAACGCCAGCGCCTCGATCAGGTAACGCCGCTGGCCGACGACGATCTCCTCGATGATGGTGAAGGCGGTGCCGTAGTGGACGGTCTCATCGATGGAATCGTTTTCCAGTGCACTGCCCGCTTCCACCTCCAGTTCGGCATCCACGAAAAAGCGCTGGCCGAGGAATTCCTCTTCGGCATGCACGCCGTGGCGGGCGAAGAAGGCGCAGTTCTGCATTAGGATCGTATAGGTACTCATGACGGCCTCCCCCTAAAGCATATCGCGCAAAAGTGCGTAGCGGTTTTGCGACAACGACATGCGTAAAACAAAGACTTAAAGCGTGGCATGCGGATCTGACAGATCGTGACACGCTTTAGAAGTGTCGTTCCGGGCGGCCAGCATAGCATCGGCTACGGCAAGCGCATCCCTGTTGATTGCGACATTGTGTACCCGGAAAACAGCCGCGCCTTGAACTCGCAAGAGCGCGCTGGTCGCGGCCGTCGCCACATCGCGCTCCGCGGGCTCCCGGCCCGTGACGGCGCCGAGGAAGCGCTTGCGCGAGGTGCCGGCAAGAAGCGGCAGGCCGAAGCGGTGCAGCTCTTCGAAACGCGCCATCAGTTCCAGATTTTCTGCCGGCGTCTCCTTGGCAAAACCGAAGCCGGGATCGAGCACGATACGGTCACGCAGGACGCCGGCAGCCGAAGCGATCTCCAGCGAACGCTTGAGAAAGAAGATCTGGTCATCGATGATACCGGCAAGCTTCTGTCGGTCGCGGCCCGTATGCATGATGCAGAGCCCCGCCCCGGTCTCAGCCGACAGCGCGGCGATATCAGGCTCCTTCTGCAAGCCGAAGACGTCGTTGACGATATGGGCGCCGGCACTAATGGCAAGCCGCGCCGTTTCCGCGCGATAGGTATCGATGGAAATCAACGCTTGCGTGCGTCTGCTGAGCACCTCGATGACGGGCAGTACCCGCGCCTGTTCCTCCGCCGGGCTGACGGAAACCGCATCCGGCCGCGTCGACTCACCGCCGATGTCGAGGATTTCGGCGCCGTCCGCGACTGCCTGCAGCGCGTGCTCGACGGCGCTGTCGACCGTCTGATAACGCCCGCCGTCGGAGAAGGAATCCGGCGTCACGTTGACGATCGCCATGATCACTGAGCGCTTGCCGAGCTCGATCTCGCGACCATGGGCCACACGCCAGAAACTGCTATCGAGCTGATTCACCAGTCTAATCCCGTCACTAACGAAAAAAGCCGCTATCCGATATTGCGCTTACCGTGGCTATGCCCCAAGCTCCGCCAAACTTCAACACAGGTTCAGTTCAGAATGCCGCTTGCGTTGCGTTATATGCGCCTTCCCATCGCCTTTTCCATGATTGCCCTTTTCCTCTGCAGCCCCGCGGCAGCCGAAGTCATTGCAACGAAAAGCTATTCCTATTTCGATATCAAAGGAAAGACGGCCGACGAGCTGGACGATGAGCTGAGCCGCCGTGGCCCGACAGCGAACGGCTCCTCCGCCCGCCATCCCGGCGCCACCAAGATCCGTTTCGGCGGCGAGGCCACCTATATCCAGGAAAATGGACGTTGCCGCGTCGGCAACGTCAAAGTCACTGTCCACACGCAGATCATCATGCCGCGGTGGGGCAATCGTAAGGGTACGAGCCGCGAGCTGTCGATGATCTGGGATGCGCTGTCGAGCGATATCAGGCGTCACGAGGAGCGCCATGCCGAGATCGCCCGCACCCAGGCCCGCGTCATGGAGCGCGAACTCAAAGCGCTCCCGTCGCAGCGTAATTGCGAGGCCATGCAGGAACTCGTCTCGAATGAGTCGGCTCGCGGAATAGAGGAGCATGACAAGCTGCAGGCCCGATTCGATCGCGTCGAAGCCGTCAATTTCCAGAATCGCATGTTGAGACTGCTCAACAATAGACTCAAGGGCAAAGGCGGCGAAAGATAAGCTCTTTTCAGCCTCAAGGCGAGTAGAGATCGTTAGCTGCACAATGAAACTTGTGCGAAACTTGTGCGCTTCCCAGCCTTTTACCGGTCATTTTTCATTCTGGTGGACTCAACCGGAAAGCGGTAATATGACTATATTCGAAAGTGCAGTAAGGCAGCTGGCTTTCGTGACTGTGTTCTCCTGGCGCGTTCCGAAGCCGCGGGTGTTCCTCCCTCATCCGTAGGTAATGCGCCCGCCTCGCCTCGCTCGCCTCCGGCGTGCGAGGCTCTCTTTTTGGGAAAGCTCCCCCATTCTCTCAAGGATGGTTCTCAAAAACAGTGAGAAATCAGGCCTGCCGTTCCGGCACATGCACGGTAAGGCCGTCATAGGCAGCCTTCATCCTGATCTGACAGGAAAGGCGTGAAGTTGGACGCACGTCAAAGGCGAAATCCAGCATATCCTCTTCCATCGCTTCCGGCGGACCGACGATTTCCGTCCATTGTTCGTCGACATAGACATGACAGGTTGCACAGGCGCAGGCGCCGCCGCATTCGGCCTCGATGCCGGGCACGGAATTGCGGACCGCATTCTCCATTACGGTGGAGCCTTGATCGACATCGAGATCGAAACGCGTTCCGTCGAAGGCGACGATGGTAAGTTTGGGCATCAGGACTATTTCCGGTCTTTGGTCGTAGATGGGCGGATTTTCTTCCGACAATTCGGCGCGTCAGTCAACATTGCCGGATGCCCTGAGCCTCGCAGATACGCAAAGGCTGCGCCATTCCCGATGCGTCATGAAGAACGTCGCAAAAAGACCCGCCGTTCCCTAATGGAACAGCGGGCCTAGGTCGTTCTCAGCCTGTCCTGCCTTATCCGCGGCAGAGTTTCAGAATGAAATTCTCGGCATCGACGACGGCTGCACCGAGGGCTGCCATGGCGGTCGCGTCGCCATTGTTCTCTTCCACGGCTTCCGCCGACTGCGAAACCCGGAAGGCGCCGATGGAGCTTGCGGCACCCTTCAGGCGGTGCGCTGCTGCGCCCACCTTGGCGGACTCGCCGCTTGCAATGTCCTGCAGGCAGGCGCGCGCCTGGCGCGCAAACATCTGGAGGACTTCAATTTCCACCGTCTTGTCGCCCATCGTCTGGCGCGCAAGATGGACAAGGTCGATCGGCCGGACCTTGGAAGGCGAAGGCCCGTGGGAATTGTCAGGTGCTTCGAATGCAATGCTTACTGCTGCCATTTGCCAATTCTCCCGTCTTATATCGCCTGCGGTTGCATCTGTTGTGCGGTCGGAGAATGGCGATCCCGTTAAATTCCGGCACATCAGAGGTGGAAATCTAACTGTATGGTTAACGTCCCTTAAACATCGCTAAAATATCGGCTTTTGGGCGGGATCCAAAATTTAAAGGTGTTAACAACAGGTTAAGAAGGGCGCAAACGCAAGGGTTCATTAATTGTGTAAGCCACCCAGATGTGTCACTACGATACTGTTGAGGCGGGCTCATGCCGCGCGCCTTTGCCGTCAGAGTGGATAATGGTAGTGTTTTGATACCTTTCGTTTGAAAAATCGGCTATCTACTCTGAAATGACATGCTTATCCGTCCGTCGTGGGATGGAAGGCTGGAACGGCGAAGGTTCTTTCCGGGCGAAGGCGGTGGCCCGGATGCGCTGCCGGACTTGCCGGGAATTGTGAGGCGTATCGGAATGGCGAATAACAAGTACAATGAATCGATCGAGGACAAAGCGTTCAAGGCATTGGACGAGGCGCTTCAGATCGATTTCGGCCAGGAAAACGTGCCGTCCCGCCGCGGTAACGCGCCCCACGCCCCGGAGGCTAATGTGACTGACCCATCCAATGCCCGTAATCAGGCCCAGGAAGAAGCACAACGCCGCCGCGGCCGCGCTGGCCGCACAGGCGATCAGCAGGCATCGCGGGCACCCGCCTTCGCCCCTGCCAACGATGCCAGCCGCAATTCACCTGCCTCGCTTCTGAAGTCCCTGGAAAACGGCTCCAGCCGCCCTGCCCTGCGCACGGCCACTCTCGTCTCCATTCTGTGGGTGGTCATCGGCCTCGGCCTGATGTTCATGCTCTATGCGCCTCAGATCGCGCAGATCCGCTCGCTGACCGATCTCGCCGCCCTGCCGGGCGTGATCGCCGGCATCGTCGGCATCGTCGTGCCGGTCATGATGTTCTATGCCTTCGCCATCATGATCTCGCGTGCCCAGGACATGCGCAACGCCGCCCGGTCCATGGCCGAGGTTGCGCTGCGCCTTTCCGAGCCGGAAACCATTGCGTCTGAACGCATCATGACGGTCGGCCAGGCCGTGCGCCGCGAAGTCTCGGCCATGAACGAAGGCATCGAGCGCACCATTGCGCGTGCTTCCGAACTCGAAACGCTCGTGCATTCCGAAGTGAATGCGCTGGAGCGCTCCTACGCAGATAACGAACTGCGCGTTCGCGGCCTTGTCCACGAGCTCGGCTCCGAGCGCGAGGCGATCGTCAACCATGCCGATCGCATCCGCTCTTCCATCGCCGGCGTCCACGACCAGCTCAAGGAAGAACTGTCGCTCGCCACCGAAGAGATCGCCATCCGTCTTGCGACCTCGGGCGAAGCCTTCGCCTCGCTGATTGATACGCGCGCTGCCGCGATCATGGAGAAGTCGGACAGCGCCATGCAGTCGCTTGGTACGCTGCTGGCCGCCAAGACCGATACGCTGCTCCATACGCTGACCGCTTCGGGTCTTGCGATCGGCAATGAATTCGACAACCGCCTGGACGCGCTGACCAACACGATCAACGAACATGGCGAGCGCCTGCTCACCCAGTTCGAGACGCGCGCCTCGACGATGGACGCCAGCACCGAGCGCCTGAATGCGGCGCTGCAAGAGCGCACCCAGCAGCTCAACGAGATCCTGATTTCGCGCACCCGCGAGATCAATGAGAGCCTTACGACGGGCGAACGCACGATCGGCGGCACGCTTGATGACGTGCTTTTCCGCCTGAACGCCGCACTCGACGAAAAGGGTTCGAGCTTCCGCCAGAGCCTGCAATCGACGGCCGACGATGCCGTCATGGATCTCGACGTGCGCTCCGGCTTCTTCGAGGAGCGCCTGCAGACGACCGTCGCCCATCTTTCGACTGCCTTCGACGAACGCGTCGCCGAATTTACCGACGCCTTCGACAAGCGCGCCGGTTCGCTCGACACCAAGCTCATCGAGAGCCTTACTCGTATCAACGAGACGCTGTCGGGCAACGCCGATTCCATCGATAACATCCTCAATTCCAATATCGATCGCCTCGGCACGTCCATGACCGAGCAGTCGCTGGCGCTGGCGACCGCCTTTGCAACCGGCCAGGAAGTGCTGGAAGGCACGCTTGCCAGCCGTGCGGAAGAGATTACCTCGGCGCTGACGACCCGCACCGGCGAGCTCAGCTCCACCCTCGGCAACGCTACGTCGGAAATCTCGCTGGCGCTCGCCGCCGGTACCTCCGATCTGCAGAACAACCTTGCCGCCCGGGCGAGCGAATTCCGCGAAACGCTGCAGTCGACCACGACCGAACTCGCCGCTGCCATCGACAGCGGCACCGAAAAGGTCACGGGCGCATTCGGCGGTCGCGCCGAAGAGCTGAGCAGCGTTCTCGCCGCCCGCGCCGCTGAAATCACCGATGCGCTGAAGACTGCCCATACCGGCCTCGACAGCGTGATGGCCGAACGCGGCGGCGCCTTGATCGGCGCACTCGCGGACCACCACGCCCGCTTCGACGAAGCGCTCACGAGCCGTTCCGAAGCCATCATCAATACCGTCTCGGGCACGCATGACCGTCTCGCCGAAACCCTCGACGAGAAGGCCATGGCGCTGGCGATTTCGCTGAACGAGACGCAGTCGCGCATCGAAGACACGCTGTCGACCCATTCGGAATCGCTCATATCAGCCGTTTCCGGCACACATGACCGCCTCTCCGACACGCTCGATGAAAAGGCGATGGCGCTTGCCATCTCGCTGAACGAGGGCCAGGCCCGTATCGACGATACGCTTGCGAGCCACTCGAAGGCCATCGTCGATGCGGTTTCCGGCACGCATGACCGCCTCTCCGACACGCTCGATGAAAAGGCGATGGCGCTTGCGATTTCGCTGAACGAAGGTCAGGCGCGCATCGACGACACGCTGGCGACCCGTTCTGAGGCGCTGCTCGGCGCCGTTTCCAGCACGCATGACCGTCTCGCCGAGACACTGGATGAACGGGCAATGGCGCTCGGCATTTCGCTGAACGAAACGCAGGCGCGCATCGAAGACACGCTGTCGACGCATTCGGAAGCGCTCATCAATGCCGTATCGGGCACACATGACCGCCTCGCCGAAACCCTTGACGAAAAGGCAATGGCGCTCGGCATTTCGCTGAACGAAACGCAGGCGCGCATCGAAGACACGCTGTCGACGCATTCGGAAGCGCTCATCAATGCCGTATCGGGCACACATGACCGCCTCGCCGAAACGCTCGACGAAAAGGCAATGGCGCTTGCCATCTCGCTGAACGAGAGCCAGAACCGCCTGGAAGACACGCTGACGGCGGGTGCTGACGCTCTCGTCAATGCGGCCGCTGGCACCCATGACCGGATCGCCGCATCGCTCGGCGAAAGCCAGCTCCGCATCGAGGAAGCGCTCGCCAGTCGCGCCGAATCCATCGTCCATGCCGTCACCAACAGCGCCGACCGCCTGTCCGATACGCTCGACGAAAAGACCATGGCGCTCGCCATTTCGCTCGACGACGGCCAGAGCCGCTTCGAATCCGCGCTCGAAAACCGCAGCAACGCCATCATGGACACTGTTGCCAGTGCCGAAGAGCGTGTTGCCGGCGCCTTTGCCGACCGCACGGAAGCGATCCGCGCCGCCTATACGGACAATCAGGCGCGTCTCGAAACCGCGCTCGCCGAGCACAGCGCTACGCTTTCGGAAGCTCTGGATGCCGGTGGCGCTCGCATGGAAGGCATCATCGGCAGCATGACGGGCCGCATCGAGGATAGCCTCACCGATGCGCAGCAGCGTCTGGGCAGCGTTGCGAACGATGCCGCAAACAACATCGAAGGTGGTCTCGAAGCCGCGCATGACCGCATCCGCGCCACGCTCGACGATCGCACCAATGCCATCACCCTGTCGCTGACCGAGGCCCATAACCTCATCAACGACACGCTCTCCGAACAGGCGACCTCGATCGGTACGTCGGTTGCGACGAGCATCGGCATGCTCGAAATGTCGCTGGAAGATCGCGAGGCCGCGATCCGCCAGGCGATCGACAACAGCGCCCAGACGCTCGAGAACCGCATGCGCGAAAGCGCGGGCCAAATCGCTGGCCGCTTCCAGGAAGCCGCCAACACGATCTCGCGTTCCGCCGCCGATTTCTCCGGCCATCTCGACCATTCCGTCGACAATCTCACCGGTCGGTTCACTGAAACCGGCGCTCGCGTCGAAGCCGGACTTGCCGCCATCGAGGCTCGCATCGCCGATGGCGTCGGCGGCGTGGCCGATAAGGTCGATGCGGCAGGCAATCATCTCTCCGGCGTGCTGAGCGACGGTATCTCCCGCCTCGGCGCGATCGGCGACGACACAGCCCAGCGCATCGCCACAACGCTCGGCAACAGCGCCGCAAATCTGACGCATGCGCTCGACAGCCGCAGCACCAGCCTGACCGAGGCCCTCGATAGCCGCGCTGCCAGCCTGACGGAAGCATTGCATGCCGGCATTGCCAACCTCACCCAGGCCCTCGACAACAGCAGTGCAAACCTCACGCAGGCTCTGGACAGCCGCCGGGCACATCTTGCTGAAACGCTCGACAGCAGCAGCGCGACCATGGCGCAATCGATCGATGGCCGCACCGCGGCACTGAGCGACATGATGGATCGCGGCAACGCGCGCATCGAAGAACGTCTCTCCACCATGGACCGCGCTCTGACCGTCGGTCTGGATGCCGTCAACCGCACGATCGAAGGCAAGGCCGCGGGTCTCGCCGCAAGCCTGCGCAGCGCCGTTGCCGAAGCTGCCGAAGGCATGGATGGCGAAGCCACGAAGTCCTCGGAACTGCTCAGCCGGACCGGCCAGCAGTTCGCCGAAGCCATGGAAGAGCGCTCCTCGCAGATCGTCAACCGCGTCGCTGAGGCACAGAGCCGCCTCGCCGGCCAGGCTGCTGCCGTTGCCCAGACCTTCTCCGAGGCCGGCAACGTGATCGTCAGCAAGGTGGCGGAAGCAGAAAGTATCGTCAGCAGCCAGGTCAGCGCCATCAATCACGCGCTTGCCGATGCCGGCCAGACGCTGGAAGCGCACGGTAATTCGATCCGCTCGACCCTGACGGATGCCGGCAGTCAGATCACATCGAGCATGGCTGATGTCGACCGCGCGCTCGAAGCCCGCACCAGCATCATCCGCTCCAGCCTGGAGCAGCGTGCCCGCGAGATCGATACGACACTCACCGATATCGACAAGGCGCTGGAAGCCCGCGGCAGCTCGATCCGCGCAACGCTCGACGAGCGCACACGCGAATTGAATTCCATGCTGGCCGGCCGCTCCACCGAACTGACGCGCATCCTCGACGAGACCGCGCGCCCGATCATCGACCGCTACACCGATGCCGGCCAGGAAGCCGCTGCCCGCATCACCGCGGCCGCAAGCCTCAGCGCCGAGCGCCTGCGCGCGGAAAGTGACGCAGTCACCCAGGCCGTCGCAGCGCGTGCCGAAAACGTCGCCAATGCCGTCGCCGCCATTGAGAACAGCCTGACGAACAACGTCAATGGCCTCGTCCAGCGACTGTCGGAAAGCAGTGCCGCCATGGCCATGATGATGACGCGTGCCGCCGACCAGCTGACCGGCGTCGACGGACGTCTCAGTGACACGACCTCGCGCTTCACGGACTCCGCCGCCAAGGCCGCCGAAATGGTGTCTGCCTCCACCCGCCTTCTCGAAGGCAAGGTCGACCGCCTGTCGGATATATCAGGCCAGACGCTCGCCCAGGTTGGCAGCATCATCGGTCGCTTCGACGATCACTCGAAGGTTCTGGGCCAGGCCTCGCATCTCCTTGCCGCCGCCCAGTCGGGCCTCGTCTCTACGCTGGAAGAGCGCGAAGACGCCCTGCAGACGCTGGCGGCCGGCCTCGTCCAGCGCTCGGGCGAGATCGAAAAGACCATGCGCGGCCTCGGCGGCATGATCGAGACGGTCTTCGAGCGCGCCGAACAGCGTTCCAACCAGGTCACCGGCACGCTGCGCCAGAGCGTCCAGGCCTCCTTCGCCGACATCGGCCGTGTGCTCGCCGATACCGAAAAGCGCGCCGAAGATGCCGCCTCCGCCATGCGCGAGGCGATCAGCCGTGCCGGCGAGGAAGCCAATGCGACGATCGACAGCAGCTTTGCCAATGTCGAGCGCCGCTCCGGCGATCTTTCCAACCGCCTGCGCGGCGGGTTGACGGCCTCGCTCTCGGAAGTCGAGCGCATGCTCGGCGAAGCAGGCCGCGCCTCAGACAGTGCGGCGCAGAACCTGCGTGAGTCGCTCCGCGATGCAATCGATGAAGCCGTCAGCCGCTTCTCGGGCGCAACTGAGGAAATCCGCCGCTCCGCAGCCGATATCCGCAGCGAACTCGACACCACCCGCGCCGAACTGAAGCGCGGCGCCTTCGACCTGCCGGAAGAAGCCAAGGAAAGCGCGTCTGCCATGCGCCGGGCCGTCGCCGAGCAGATCAAGGCCCTGCAGGATATTTCGCAGATCGTCGGCCGCTCCAGCCAGCGGCTCGAACTCTCCGAGCCGGTCGCCCGCACGCTTGCCCAGGCCGAGCCTGCTCCGCGCGTTACCCAGCCGGTGATCCCGACGGCGCCTGCCCCGCAGCCGGCACCGACTGCGCGCCAGTCGATCGAATCCATGGGCCTGCGCGGCACTATTTCGCCAGCCCCGGCCGCAGCGCCCGCTCCGGCTCCTGCACCCGCTCAGCAGCAGCGCCCGGTCGCCCAGGCTCCGCAGCCGGCCCCTGCTCCAGTTCGCCAGGAAGCCTCGCGCACGGAAGGCGCTGGCGGCGGCTGGATCAGCGATCTCCTGCGCGGCGCCTCGCGTGAAGAGGCCGAAGAGGCTTCGCGTGCTCCGGCCCGCCCCGCTGCCGAAGCGGCCGCTCCGGCCCCTGCTCCCGCCCAGCGCGCCAATGACAGCCGCAACCCGCGCCATGTCGTTGAATCGCTGAATTCGCTCTCGGTCGATATCGCCCGCGCCATCGATCATGACGCCTCGGTCGACCTGTGGCGCCGCTACCAGCGCGGCGAGCGCGACGTCTTCACCCGTCGCCTCTACACGCTGAAGGGCCAGCAGACCTTCGACGAGATCAAGCGCAAGTATGATCGCGAGCCCGAATTCCGTACCGCCGTCGACCGCTACATCGGCGATTTCGAAAAGCTGCTCGCCGATGTCGCCCGCACCGATCCGAACCGTACGGTGACGCAGTCCTACCTGACCTCCGACACCGGCAAGGTCTATACGATGCTGGCCCATGCGGCGGGCCGGTTGAACTGAGTTATCGGGCAAAACCTGACATGGTGAGACAAAGGGGTCATCTGTGGATGGCCCTTTTTTATTGCCGCGGCTCCCTCATTCCGTCACAAACATCCCTGATCCGCATGGGTCGAACGGGGTGACCCCGGCCAGACCAATCACCAAGCCACCCGCTTGCCACGACAGAGACCGTAGATATTGATGACCAAGACGACCTCCCGGCTGATAGCCGCCGCCTTCTCGTCCGCATTTCTTCTGGGCGCGTTCATTCAGGCAGAAGCCGGCCAGGCAAGTTTTCTGGTGGACGTGCAGACCGGCCAGGTTCTCGAAGCCTCCAACCAGGACGATCTGAATTATCCCGCATCACTGACGAAGATGATGACGCTCTACCTCACCTTCCAGGCGCTGCATGACAAACGCCTGACCTGGGACCAGAAGATCAGCATGTCGGAAAATGCCGAGAGCAAGGAGCCCTTCAAGCTCGCTGTCGGTGCCGGCCGCAAGGTCACGGTCAAGGAGGCTGTCGAAAGCATCGTGGTGCTCTCGGCCAATGATTCCGCTGTAGCGCTCGCCGAACAGCTCGGCGGTTCCGAACAGGCCTTTGGCACGCTGATGACGGAAAAGGCCCGTGAACTCGGCATGAAGGACACCGTCTTCAAGAACCCGTCGGGCCTGCCGGACCCGGAACAGGTCACCACCGCGCGCGATATGGCCACACTTGGCGTTTCGCTGATGCGCGACTTCCCGGAGGAGTTCAAGCTCTTCTCCATGCGCGGCTTCCAGTTCCGCGGCATGAAGCTGCGCGGCCACAACAATCTCATGTATCGCTATAACGGCGTCGACGGCATCAAGACCGGCTTCACCGACGCGTCGGGCTATAACGTCGTGACCTCGGCCGCCAAGGACGGCCGCCGCGTCGTCGGCGTCGTCATGGGCGAAAAGACCGCAAACCTGCGTGACGACAAGATGGCCGGCCTGCTCGACAGCTATCTGCCGTCGGCTTCGACCGCGACCGCATCGGCGACAGGCGGCAACCCGACGATGACGGACGCCCAGCCGACCAAGTAAACTGTACAGACAAGTCAGGAACGAATAAGGCCCGAAACCGTCTGACGGTTTCGGGCCTTATTTTTGTAAAGAGAAGGGGCTTAGATCGACGTCAGCGTCCAGCCAACAATCTGGTCGGTGACCGATGTAAAGGCACGGCCTAACCCCTTGACGAAACTCACGTTGTCGCCGCCGGCCGGAGCGGTGGCCCGGAAGACCTGCTGGGCACGCACGGTGCCGTTTCGATCGTTGAGGATCTTGGCGGAAATCTCCACCACAGCCTTGTTGCCGGACGCTGCGTCGATCTCGAAGGAGCGGATGTCGGTCACGACCTGATAGTCGATCGCCAGTCCCTGCCCCGGCTTTCCGACGCCGCCGAGCTTTCCGGAATTCTCGAAGGCCTGGACGAGCTTCGACTGCACCATGCGCGGCAGCGTATCGCTCCACTGCGAGCGCGACAGATACTGAATTTCCGAGGGCGAAACGCGGATGACGATCTGGTCGCTGTTCAGCGCCTTCAGCGCCGTCGGATCGGCAATCAGGATCTGCTTGTTCTTGGCCGACGGACCGGTGCCATCGACCGTGGCTGCAGAGAGATCGTAGGTGTCGTTCTTCGCCGCCGTTCCGCAACCTGCGAGAAGTGCTGCCGTCAGCGGCAAAATAATCGCCGTTCCACGGATCCAGGAACGGCGCGACATCACATGCGATAGACCCATATTACGCTACCCCTGACCTCTGTTCTTATTTCCCGCAATTCCTGACTGAAACTGCTGTCTGTTTCTCCGCAATTCCGGACGCAAAACCGCTACGCACTTTTGCTGGAACTGCTTCAACGCCGCGTGCGCCCGTCATATTGCTTGACCGTCGGCCCGCCGAAAATGATCCGCTGCGGGTTCTGGTCGAAATTGCTGATGGCATTGTTGAGATTGTTCGCCGTGCCGCGCAGCTCGTTGACCAGCGTCTGGACGTCACTGAGCCCGCTGCCCGAGAAGCGCTGCAGATTGTCGGCGATCGGCCCGATGCGCGCATTGACGCTGTCGGCGACCTTCTTGAAGGATGCGAGTGTCGCGCGCGCCTCGGTGAAGAGCGAATTCGTATTGTCTGAGCCAAGCAGCGCATCGACCTTGATGAGGATGCCGTCGACGCGCGTCGAAGCCGAGTTCAGCTTGTTCGCCATCTGCTGGACGTCCTGGATCGTCTGATCGATGTCTTTCTTGCGGTCTCTGACCGTATCGGTGACATCGCGGATCGAGGCGACAGCGGTGCGCGCATCCTTGGTCGCCTGGGCGATATCGTCCACCGAACCCTTCACCTTGTTGGTGTCGATGGCGGCGACCAGTGTATCGACGCGATCGAGTGTCACCTGTGCCTTCTTGCCGAATTCGTTGTAGGTCGTCACCGTCTGGTCGACCTTGTCGACGAGCCCCTTCAGATCGCCGGAGGCGTCGGCTATGTCACGGCTCACCTTCTCGGCATTGCTCAGGATCGTGTTGATCTTCTTCGCGTCGACCGCCTTCACCAGATCCTCAACGGCCGCAAGTGTCGAATCGACACGGCCAGAGACATTGCGCACCGTATTGGAGAGATCGCCCACGCTCTGCAGGAAGCTGTCGATATTGCCCGAATTCTTGGCGATCGCATCCGAGAAGGTCTCGGCATTCTGCAATGTCTTGGTCAACGGCCCGCGTGCATCGCGCACGAAGCCCTGCACTTCGCCAACGGCATCATTGGCGCGGTCGAGGATCTTGTCGGCGGTCGCAAGCAGATTGGTGACGCTCGACTGGTCTGCGACGATTACGGCGCGCTTGCCGCTTTCCAGCGCCTGCTGAAGAATATTCTTGTCTTCCTTGCGGCCGCCCGAAAGCTCGATATAGGCCGCACCCGTCAGGCCCTGGATTTCAAGGGCCGCCTTGGTGGATGGATAGATCGGCGCATCCGAGCGTACTTCGGTAAAGGCCAGCGAATATTGCGGGTCGTCGGCATCGATGGAGAGCGTCAGCACCGAACCGACCTGGATGCCGTTGAAACGCACCGGCGAGCCGACGCTCAACCCGTTGGCGGAGCCCGGAATGCGTACGATCAGCTCGGCCATCGGCCCGCTACGGCCATATTCCGCCATCCAGTAGACGAAGCCGAATGCGGCAGCGATCACCAGAACGGTGAAAAAACCGACGATCGTGTAATTGGCTTTGGTTTCCATCGTCTCCGGTCACTTCCCGCTGTCATGCCGCGCCCGGGCCGCCGGCGCATCGTCCTGCGGCACGATCGAACGCGCGCGCTTGCCCTTGAAGTAGGCCTGAACCCACGGATCGTCGTAGGCCAGCATGTCGTCGATCGTTCCTTCCACCATTACCCGCTTCTTTCCAAGCACGGCAATACGGTCGCAGACCGAAAACAGGCTGTCGAGGTCGTGGGTCACCATATAAACGGTTAACCCCAGGCTATCGCGCAGATTGGCGATCAGCTCGTCGAATTCCGCCGCGCCAATGGGATCAAGGCCCGATGTCGGCTCGTCGAGGAAGACGAGCTCGGGATCGAGCGCCAGCGCGCGGGCAAGCGCTGCGCGCTTGATCATACCGCCCGAAAGCTCGGAAGGATATTTGTCGGCAGCGTCAGCGGCGAGGCCCACCATGCGGATCTTCAAATGCGCGAGCTCATCCATCAGTGTAACGGGCAGGTCGAGATATTCGCGCATCGGCACCTGGATATTCTCCTTCACCGTCAGCGAGGAGAAGAGTGCGCCCTGCTGGAAGAGGACGCCGAGACGCATGTCGAGCGCATTGCGTTCCGGCTCGTCCAGCTCGTCGAAATCCTGGCCGAGAATCTTGATGGTGCCGGAGCGGCGCGGCAGCAGGCGAAGCACCGTGCGCATCAGCACCGATTTGCCGGTGCCCGAAGCGCCGACGAAGCCGAGGATTTCACCGCGGTAGATATCGAGGTTGAGCTTGTCGAGAACCACTTTGGGTCCGAAACCGACCGTGACGTCGCGCGCCGACAGCACGACATCCCGGTTCCCGTTCTTGGTCGTCTCGATCGGTTGCTGATCCACGCCGCCCGCCATGTCAGAAATCGATCGCTGCATAGAACATCGCAAAAAGCCCGTCCATCAGGATGACGACGAAAATCGCCTTCACGACGGAAGCCGTCACATGCTGGCCGAGCGATTCGGCGCTGCCGCCGACTTTCAGCCCCTCGACGGCTGCAACGATGCCGATGACGAGCGCCATGAAGGGCGCCTTGATCATGCCGGCCAATACGGTCGAAAGCGTCACGGCCTCATGCAGGCGCGACAGGAAGGTGGCAAAGGTAATGCCCGAATACAGATAGGCGACTGCAGCCGCACCCGCCAACGAGGCGAAGTTGGCAATGATGGTCAGGAGCGGCAGCGCAACCGTTAATGCCACCAGCCGCGGGAAGATCAGCACGCCGATCGGGTTGAGGCCCATCACCTTCAGCGCGTCGACTTCCTCGCGCATCTTCATGGAGCCGATTTCGGCGGTGATCGCGCTGCCCGAACGGCCGGCAATCATGATCGCGGTCAGAAGCACGCCGATCTCACGCAGCTGCAGGATGCCGACGAGATCGACGACGAAGATCTCGGCACCGAAATAGCGAAGCTGGAAGGCTCCCTGCTGCGCGATGATCGCACCGATCAGGAAGGACATCAGCAGGATGATTGGAACGGCGCGCACGCCCATATGATCGATCTGGTTGACGATCGAGGCCGGCGAAACGCCGCTGCCGCGGCCGAATTTCATCTGCGCGCCGCGCACCGCCGAGCCGAGGATATACATGGAGGCGGCGACATTGTCCCAGACATCGAGGGTCATCCGCCCGATCGGTGCGAGGATGCGCTCGGCGATCGACAGCTTCTCCTTCTGCTCGGGCTCCTGCTTTTCAGGCTCCTTGGAGAAGGTGGCGATCAACTCGTCGATATGCTGGCTCGTGCCCTCGAAGTGAACCGTTCGCCCCGCCTCTTCCTGCTTTTTCTTTAGCCGGCAAAGAAGCCAGATGCCGGCGGTGTCGATATCGGTGACATTGGCAAGATCGAGTGTCAGGTCACCGCTGTTGTTGCGTGACAGCTTCTCGAAATCCTGCAGGACGAGATGGATGTTGGCGCTGCGCCAGTTGCCTTCAAGATGCACATGCTGACCCGAGCCCCCGGCTCGGTCGTCCACATGCAGCGAGGCGGCGTTGCGTTTCTCGGACTTCAAAATACTTGTGTCTTTCAATGCTTGCAGCGACAGTCCCGACTCGCGAACATGGTATTCGCCGCCCGGCGCGTTAATATACAGAAGCAACGCACAATTTCCATGCTCGCAGGAGAGCAAATATGCCGCGCCATCTTGATATCCAGATGAATTCATTCCCGATTGCGGGCTCTTTCACCATTTCCAGAGGGACAAAAACCTCTGCGGACGTGATCACCTGCACGTTGACGGAATCGGGAGCCAAGGGGCTCGGCGAATGTGTGCCCTATCGCCGCTATGGCGAGACGATGGAAAGCGTTCTGGCGCAGATCGAATCGGCTCGACCGTTGATCGAGGGAGGTATTTCGCGCGAAGAACTGCTGCACGCCATGCCGCTGGGCGCTGCCCGCAACGCCGTCGATTGCGCGCTCTGGGATCTGGAAGCCAAACTCTCGGGCAAGAGCGTCGCCTCCCGCCTTGATCTGCGCAAGCTGAAACCGCTGACCACGGCCTATACGATCTCGCTCGGCGAGCCCGATGTGATGGCAGCGCAGGCGCGCGAACATGCGCAACGTCCCCTCCTCAAGGTCAAGGTCGGCACCGGCGATGACGAAAGCCGCATCCGTGCCGTGCGTGCGGCGGCCCCCGATGCCGCCATCATTCTCGACGCCAATGAAGGCTGGCCGGAAGACAGGTTGGAACACCACCTGCGCATCGCTGCCGAAGCCAATATTGCCCTCGTGGAACAGCCTCTGCCGGCCGGCCGCGACGACATGCTGGCGGAGATCGCCCGCCATGTTCTCGTTTGTGCCGATGAGAGCGTCCATCACACCGGCGATCTCGCAAGCCTTGCTGACCGCTATGACGCTGTTAACATCAAGCTCGACAAGACGGGCGGCCTGACGGAGGCGCTGGAAATGAAGGCCGAGGGGCAGCGGTTAGGCTTTTCGATTATGATCGGCTGCATGGTCGGCACCTCGCTTGCCATGGCGCCGGCCGTATTGCTGGCGCAGGACGCCGATTTTGTCGATCTCGACGGCCCGCTGCTGCTTGCCCGCGACCGAGAACCCGGCCTAAACTATGCCGGCTCCCTCGTATTCCCGCCCGAAGCCAGCCTCTGGGGCTGAAGGTAATAGGCGATGATGACGATGGCGAGCCCGAAGGCGGCAACACAGGCCATGACGTAATAGCTGTTCAGCCCGAGCGCCGAATAGATATAGCCTGACGCGATGGTCATCAGGCCTGAAGCCATGCCGATATAGAAGAAATAGGCGCCCTGAGCCGAGGCTTCCTGTGTTTCCTGCACGGTGGCAACGATGCGCCGCTGCACGCCCGTATGCACGAAGGCATAGGTAAAGCCATGCAGGCATTGCAGCGCGAAGAAGCCGATGAAACTCGTCTCCGTCGGGAAGAACACCCAGCGGCACACGCTGACGGCACAGCCGAAACGAATCAGCGTCCAGGCATTGAAGCGGCGGTTGAGGCGCCGTGACAGGAAGAACACCGTTACTTCGGAGGCAACCCCTGCGCTCCAGAGGATTCCGACCTCCGTGCCGGAAAAGCCGAGCTGGTGCCAGTAGATCGAGGAAAAGGCGTTGAGCAGCGCATGGCTCGCCTGCTGGATTGAAACGCCGAGCAGCAACAGGAGCAGATGCGGCTCGCGAAGCCCGCTGCCCGTCGTCGCCGGAAGATTGATCGGCTGACCGCGCCGCCGCGTCGGCCCGATGCGCGGACAGAATATCGCCATCGTGATGGTCAAGACGAAGCCGAAGATCATCACGGGCAGCACCATTTCGCCGCCCCAGCGCCCGACCAGCTCACCGCCGACGAGCGTTGAAATGATGAAAGCGATAGAGCCCCAGACGCGCATGGAGCCGTAATCGAGCCCCCAGCGGCGCACACCCGAAATCACGATCGATTCGACGACCGGCACATAGGGCGCAAACGTCGCGCCCTGCAGCGCAAAGACGATCAGCACCGGCCAGAAATCCGCCGTCCAGTAGAGCGCGATCGCCGTCAGGAGCGACAGGATGCCCGACCATAAAAGCACATGCGCCCGCTCCTGCATGCGGTCGGCAAAGACCGCCACGATCGGCGCGACGAGAACGCGCACCACCATCGGCACGGCGAGGATGGTGCCGATCTGATGATCATTGAACTGGTGAGTCGAAAGCCAGACGGGGAAGAAGGGCAGGACGATACCGTTGACCAGCAGCGGCGCGCTGTAGCAAAGCGCGCTGAACAGCCGGAAGCGCGGCGGCGCTCCCTCACCTGTTAAGGGATTTTGTGCGGGAATCATGGTGGACCTGAAGGAAACTCTGCGTTGCCTAACACATCCAATCCGACACGACTATGGCGAGAAATAGCCCTGCTGTAACGTTTCGGAGATAAGTCGAAACGATTTAAAAAATAAATAGGGCCTGTCGCCAGGCGGCAACGGCTAAATTCCTGGTGCACCGGCTAGGCCGGTGCGGTACGCCCACAATATTCAGGCAGCCTGCGGGGCGAAATCGCCCTCTTCAAGCAATTCGATTGAGGTCAGCGCCGGCACGTTGCTGGCCAATGCGCGCCACGTGATGAGTTCGAACGTGCCGTCCTCATGCTCGACGATCGCCGTGCAGCTTTCGACCCAGTCGCCGGTATTGATGTAGCGGATGCCGTCCATATCCTCGATCACGGCGTGATGGATATGGCCGCAGATGACGCCGTCGGCGCCGTTCTTGCGGGCTTCCTCGGCAACCACGCGCTGGAACTCACCGATGAAATTGACGGCATGTTTGACCTGCAGCTTCGCCCAGGCCGAGAAGGACCAGTAGGGCATGCCAAGGCGGCGGCGGACCGCTGCGAGCACGATGTTGATGCGGATCGCCGTGTCGTAGGCCCAGTCGCCGAGATATGCGAGCAGGCGGGCGTTGCGCACGACGACGTCGAATTCGTCGCCATGCAGGATCAGGTACTTCTTGCCGTCGGCGCCGTCATGGATGATGCGCTCAACGACCTCGATGCCGCCGAAATGCATGCCCGGAAAGGCGCGCAGGAATTCGTCGTGATTGCCGGGGATATAGACGACACGCGTACCCTTGCGCGCCTTGCGCAAGAGCTTCTGGACCACGTCGTTGCAGACCTGCGGCCAATACCAGCTGCGCTTCAGGCGCCAGCCATCGACGATATCGCCGACGAGGTAGATCGTGTCTGCCTCGTGATATCTAAGGAAATCCAGCAGGAAATCCGCCTTGGCGGCCTTCGAGCCGAGATGCACATCGGAAATGAAGAGGGTGCGGAAGCGCCGAGGTTCCATCATGTCTGTCACAAGCCTTTCCGCTCGTGTCCCATCGTTCTTCGTCTGGTCTTCCAAAATCAGACTCGTGTTTCAGGAAGATGACAAGGCTGTGGGAAAGCGGTGCAACCTGTTCATACAGGCTAGATGTGGAGCGCTGGGTGGCCGACTTCACGCCAACACCTCCACATTCCGGCGCTGGCGCGAAATTCCTTTCCTAAAACATCAATCCTCAGGCAGTCCGCACCGTCGCCATCGGCTTCACGTTCTGGTTCATCCGGAACAGATTGTTCGGATCGTAACGCCGCTTGATCTCAGCAAGGCGGGCGTAGTTGGCGCCATAGGCGGCTTCGACCCGGTCGGTTTCGTCGTCAGGCATGAAGTTGATATAGGCGGTTCCCACGGCATGCGGCTTGGTGGCCTCGAAAAGCTCGCGCGCCCAGCCGACGCAGCTTCCATCCATCTCTGTTTCCCGCCAGCGGGCATGCACGTTCATGACGAAATGCGAGCTGCGCTGCGGAAACGCGGTGGCCTCGTTGGCCACGCGGCCGGCAGCACCCCCGACATGACCGATGAAGATCTCGCATTCCGGGCCGGGCAGCCTGCGCACCGCCTTGAGCAGCACGTCGATCGCCGCATCGGAAAGGGAAGCGAAATCCTGGCTTTTCCAGTAATTGCGCGCACCTGGTGTGAGCAGCGGATCGAAGGCCTGCTGCCAGCCGGTGAACGGCATCGGGCCGACGATATCGGCAATCGGCTTTCCGATAGCGCGCAACCTGGCCGCAGCCTTTTCACCCGCCGCGACATCTCCGCAATAGCACATCGCCAGCACCACGATCTCCTTGCCATGCCATTCGGCCGGCAGGAAGGGCAGCGGCGGCGCCTGGCGCATCACCACCCAGCAGGTCAGTTCGTCGGGCGCCGCCTCCAGCGCCTGCCGGTATTCCTTCAGCACCTTTTCCGCATCGGCGAAGGGATGCACGACGAGCCCGGCGAGAACCTCGGTGTCGAGCGGGTTGAGCTTGAACTCGAAGGAGGTCACGACGCCGAAATTCCCGCCGCCGCCGCGCAGCGCCCAGAAGAGATCGGGCTTATCCGTCTCGCTCGCCTTGACCAGTTCGCCATCCGCCGTCACCACGTCGACCGAGAGCAGATTGTCGAGGGTCAGTCCGAATTTGCGGGTCAGCCAGCCGAAGCCGCCGCCAAGCGTCAGGCCGGCGATGCCTGTCGTGGAATTGATGCCGGTCGGCAGCACCAGCCCGAAGGCCAGCGTTTCCTTGTCGACATCGGCAAGCGTTGCGCCCGGCTCGATCCTGGCACGCCGCGTCTGCGGATCGACCCGCACCGATTTCAT
The DNA here is from genome assembly GCF_014193555.1 of Rhizobium sp. BK275. Lineage (NCBI taxonomy): Bacteria > Pseudomonadati > Pseudomonadota > Alphaproteobacteria > Hyphomicrobiales > Rhizobiaceae > Rhizobium > Rhizobium sp. BK275. Next base: position 265,737 of record NZ_JACHZL010000007.1, on the reverse strand, counting down.
CGCCGACAGGTCGATGACGACGCCGCCGTCGCAGACGGCGTTGCCGGCAATGCCGTGCCCGCCGCCGCGCACCGAAACGAGAAGATTGTTGTCGCGCGCGAACCGCACCGCCCGAACGACATCGGCAGCGCCCGCGCAGCGCGCGATGAGGCCGGGCCGCCGGTCGATCATCGCATTCCAGATCGCCCGCGCCTCGTTGTAATTCATATCCTTGCTGGTCAGGAGACTGCCGCGAAATCCGGCGGCAAATGCATCGATGGCCACGTCATTGACCATCGTCTGACCCCTTTGCAAGGTCGTGAGGTTCAAGTTGTCCATGATTTCCTCCATGCGACCGGCGCCCCGCACCGTCGCGCACGGCATTCTGCGCTTGCCGCCCTCGCCAGACAAGTTTCCCCAAAAGGATTAGCTGGTGGCAACCGCTCGGCACCAAGGGCCGCCCCGCCCCGCACGAAAACTTTCCCCACGCCGCATTTCCATACTGTCGCCCGTATCCGATTGATGTATGGAGAAGTCTTCAAAAGACTTCGAACGACACACCGGAGGCGGCGATGGATCACCAGGAAAAATCCAAAACGGAAAAGAATCTGACGGGCGGAAGCCTCGACGACCAGGCGCTTTTCTTCCACCGCTATCCGCGCCCCGGCAAGCTGGAAATCCAGGCGACCAAGCCGCTCGGCAACCAGCGCGACCTGGCGCTCGCTTATTCTCCCGGCGTCGCCGCCCCCTGCCTCGCCATCCGTGACAATCCTGAAACTGCGGCCGACTATACGTCGCGCGCCAACCTCGTTGCCGTGATCTCCAACGGTACCGCCGTGCTCGGCCTCGGTAATATCGGCCCGCTCGCTTCCAAGCCGGTCATGGAAGGCAAGGCCGTTCTCTTCAAGAAATTCGCCAACATCGATGTTTTCGATATCGAAGTGGATGCAACGGACGTCGACCAGATGGTTTCGACCGTCGCCTCGCTGGAACCGACCTTCGGCGGCATCAACCTCGAAGACATCAAGGCGCCGGAATGTTTCCGGATCGAGAAGCAGCTGCGCGAGAAGATGAAGATCCCGGTCTTCCACGACGACCAGCACGGCACAGCGATCATCGTCGCCGCCGCCATCCTCAACGGGCTGGAACTGGCGGGCAAGAAGATCGATGAAGTCAAGATCGTCGCGTCAGGCGCCGGTGCCGCCGCCCTTGCCTGTCTCAACCTGCTCGTGACGCTCGGCGCCAAGCGCGAAAACATCTGGGTCCACGATCTCGAAGGCCTCGTCTATGAAGGCCGCGTCGAGCTGATGGACGAGTGGAAAGCCGTCTACGCCCAGAAGAGCGACACGCGCACCCTCGCCGAGAATATCGGCGGCGCCGATGTCTTCCTCGGCCTTTCGGCAGCCGGCGTGCTGAAGCCCGAACTGCTGGCGCAAATGGCCGACAAGCCGCTGATCATGGCGCTTGCCAACCCGACGCCCGAGGTCATGCCGGATCTCGCCCGCGCCGCCCGCCCCGACGCGATGATCTGCACCGGTCGCTCCGACTTCCCGAACCAGGTCAACAACGTTCTCTGCTTCCCCTATATTTTTAGGGGTGCGCTGGACTGTGGTGCCGAGACGATCAATGAGGAAATGAAGATGGCCGCCGTGCGCGCCATCGCAGCCCTCGCCCGTGAAGAGCCTTCGGACGTTGCCGCGCGTGCCTATTCCGGCGAAACCCCGGTTTTCGGTCCCGACTACCTCATCCCCTCGCCCTTCGATCCGCGCCTCATCCTGCGCATCGCCCCTGAAGTCGCCAAGGCTGCTGCCGAAAGCGGTGTCGCGCGTCGTCCGATCGCCGATTTCGACGCCTATCTCGACCAGCTGAACCGCTTCGTCTTCCGCTCCGGCTTCATCATGAAGCCGATCTTCACGGCCGCCAAGGTAGCAGAGCGCAAGCGCGTCATCTTCTCCGAAGGCGAAGACGAACGCGTGCTGCGCGCCGCCCAGGTGCTGCTCGAAGAAGGCATTGCCGAACCGATCATTATCGGCCGTCCGCAGGTCATCGAAACGCGCCTGAAGCGTTACGGCCTGCGCATCCGGCCGTTGCAGGATTTCGACGTCATCAACCCCGAGGACGATCCGCGCTTTCGCGAATATGTCGATCTCTATCTGCAGCTGGTGGGACGCCGCGGCGTCATCCCGGAAGCGGCGCGCACCATCGTGCGCACCAACACGACCGTCATCGGCGCGCTGGCGCTGAAGCGCGGCGAAGCCGACGCGCTGATCTGCGGCCTCGAAGGCCGTTACGAGAAGCACCTGCGCGATGTGCGCCAGATCATCGGCAAGCGCCCGAACGTGCGCGATTTCTCGGCTCTCAGCCTGATGATCTCGCAGCGCGGCGCGACGTTCTTCGCCGACACCTATGTGACCTTAAATCCGACGGCAGAAGACATCGCCGAGGCAACGGTTCTCGCTGCCGAAGAGATCAAGCGCTTCGGCATCACCCCGCGCGCCGCCCTCGTCTCGCATTCGAATTTCGGCTCGCGCGAATCCGAAAGCGCCACCAAGATGCGCAACGCACTGCAGCTCGTGCGGGAAGCGGCTCCCGATCTCGAAGTCGACGGCGAAATGCATGGCGAAAGCGCCATCTCCGAGGAACTGCGCCGCCGCGTCATGCCGCACACCACGCTGAACGATGAAGCCAACCTGCTGGTCTTCCCGAACCTCGATGCGGCCAACATCACGCTCGGCGTCGTCAAGTCGATGACCGACGGCCTGCATGTCGGCCCGATCCTGCTCGGCACGGCGATGCCGGCGCATATCCTGGCGCCGTCGGTCACCTCGCGCGGCGTGGTCAATATGGCGGCGCTCGCTGTCGTAGAGGCATCGCAGCCGGCCTAAGCCGGTTGCGCGTCGGCATCTGGAAAATCAGGCACGCCGTATCGATCGGCGTCCCTGATCTGCCAGCGCATCGGCCCGTTCGTTGCCATCGGTGCCGGAATGGCCCTTGCACCAGACGATGCTTATAAGGGAATTCTCGGATAGCTGGATATCGACGGCTTTCCAGATTTTCGCATCTGATATCGCTCGGTTTCTGGCCTTGCCGGTCGGGTTGCTTTTCTTCCAGCCATTGTTCCTCCAGATCGCACGCCTGCTGTTGCAGCCTTCGACGGCGTAGGCGGAATCGGACCAGATGACTGCCGCTACGCCTGTTGCTGTGCCGTTGATCCAGATTGCCGCTTCAAGCACGGCCGTCACTTCCATCGCATTATTGGAGGAATCCCTTGCACCGCCAAAGCCGGAGGCGATCTCGACGCCATCGCGATAGGCGACGAAGGCCCATCCCCCGTGCCCTGCGCCGGGGTCAAAACAACCGTCCACGAAAACGTGAAGGCCCTGCTGGGTATCCGGTATTTCTGCGGACGTTTCGCATGTGCAGGATTCGTCGGAAATATCTGTCATATCAACTGTCTAGATATTAACGGTCTCCCGCGTGATTGCAGGAGACAGGAAAGTGGAAGCATCCGGCTTGCTGGATAAGATCGCAAAAATACGCTAGGAATTACTGCGAGCTTATTAAGGGAAACACGTTAAGACAAAGCGCGGTGGATTGAAGCCGCAACGCACTGATAGATGCTTTTCTCTTTCCGGAACGACGTCGTGAAGCGCCGAAACCTGTATCTCGTTTTCTGTCTGGCATTCGCGGCTCCTGCGGCGGCGCAGACCAATGCGATCTGTGAGGATCTGCGCGGGCGCCTTGCCGACCTGCCGCAAACCTTCGGCAACAGCAGCAGCGAGATGCGCCAATATGCCGGCGCGCTTGCCGAACAGAATCTCGAATTGCGTAAGGTGCGCAGCGATCTGCGCCGGTATGGCTGCACCTCCGGCAGCATGGTCGTCGTTGGCGGCGACAACGCCGGCTTCTGCTCCGAACTTGAGCATGCTGAAGCCAAGATGGTCGACAACATCGGCTTCCTTCAGGAACGCCGCAACGAGTTGCGCCAGTCCGGCCCCGATGCGGCCCGCGAGGAGCTAATGGCCGCGCTCGAAGATAATGACTGCAACAGCGACAGCTTCAGCGGACCTGCCGAAGGCAACGCTTACGCGCCGGCTCCGAGCATCGAAGAGCAGGCCATGCGCAGCGACACGTTCATCCCGCTCGGCGGCGGCGAGCGCTACGGCCTGCCGCGCGCCGAAATGCTCTCGCCCGTCAGTACCATCTGCGTGCGCACCTGCGATGGTGGCTTCTTCCCGATCAGCAACAATGCCACCTCGGTCGATTTCGACCGTGATGCCGCGACCTGCGCGAAGATGTGCCCCGGCGTCGAAACGGAACTCTTCTATCGCGACGTTTCCAGTACCGAGACCTCGAACATGATTTCGACGGCAACGGGAACGCCCTACAGCGCGATGAAGAACGCCTTCGCCTACAAGACCCGTGCACCTGGCGAAAAATCCGCCTGCTCCTGCAATCTGTCTGCCTATTACGAGCAGATGCGAAAGAGCCAGGCCGCCTATGCGCCGACGCCCGAGCCGAAGGGCTCGATCACCGCGATCCAGACGGAAGCGCCGAAGGCGGCTAGCACCCCGCCTGCCCCCCCGCCGCAGGTGGCGGATCGCCCCTATGATCCCTCTGCCAGCAAGGTCCGGCAGGTCGGGCCGCAATTCCTTGCCGGCGATGAGGGCAAGATCGATCTCGCTAATCCGGCGACATCCGGCCCCCAACCTCAACAGCAGTAGTTACCGGCTCACGGTCTGATCGTCCCCAGCCGTCATGGAAGACGAGATCTTCCAGCGGCATGCGTTGCCGCCAGCCTTTGACCGCCAGTTCCGGCTGGTCATAGAGCCGGTCGACGAAGCCGGCGCAGAGCCAGGCCACGACTTCGATATGATCGGGAATGCCGAGGATTTCCTTCAGGTCGCCCTCACGAAAAATGCTGACCCAGCCGATGCCGACGCCTTCTGCTCGCGCTGCGAGCCACAGGTTCTGGATGGCACAGACGGTGGAATAGCTATCCATGCGCGGATTGTGCGTGCGCCCGAGCACCACGCTGCCGCTGCGGGTGGGGTCGCAGGTCACGCAGATGCCGAGCGCCGCCTCCACGATGCCCTCGAGCTTCAGCGAGCGATAGGCCTGCCGCCGCTCGCCAGTAAACATCAGGGCCGCCTCCTCATTCGCCCTCGCAAAGGCATCGCGCACCTGCGCCCTCACCTCGGCACTCTTCACCAGAATGAAATTCCACGGCTGCATGAAACCGACCGAAGGCGCGTGATGCGCCGCCGTCAGCAATCGCGTGACGAGATCATCAGGCAGGGAGTCGGGCAGGAACTGGCTGCGCACGTCGCGCCGCGTCGTGATGGCATGATAGACGGCCTCGCGTTCGGCCGCAGAAAAGCTGGATGCCGGGCAAACGGCATCATCAATGGGTCGCATCGTCAAATCCCCAACAACGCAACCGCCCGCCGTCCGCGCGGGTTGGGTCTATCTTGCCAGGCCGGTCTTCTGACTTGGCGTCATCCACTTGGCCGCAGCCTTCCCGGCCTTGCGGCCAGTGGCGTGGTGAGCGGCAAGCGTCGGCCTTACAGCGTTGGGCACGTTCCGGTCTTGCACCGGATTCCCGATTCTCCCGCTTGTGACGGCGGGCACCTGACGGGCGATCTATGGCGTGGAAACGGCATGGCAGCAAGTCAATTCAGCGAATAGGCCTGGAACGGAACTGCATCTCCGCCGCTGCCCGCTAAGGGGCTCTCACCTGTAAAATTCTGCGTGACAATTAGTTTCCGCATCGCTACATAGCCTGCATGTCGATCTCGTCCGTCTACGCATCGCGATTTTATTCGTACCGCTGCTTCCAGCGGATGCGGGTCTGTGCGTAACCAAAACTAACGCGACGACAACCCGAACAGCCGCTAGTCTACCTGGCGGCTTTTTTGTTCCGCACGGTATGACCAAACAGGAGAGCATGCCGTGACTGACACTATTGATGATCTGCGCATCGTCGAGATCACCCCGCTGACCAAACCTGCCGATATTATCAAGGAAATCCCGCGTGACCGCGCGATTACCAGGACCGTGACCAGCACGCGCGACACGATCCACAATATCCTGACCGGTCAGGACGACCGCCAGCTGGTCGTCATCGGCCCCTGCTCGATCCATGATCCGGCAGCCGCCCGTGAATATGCGTCACGGCTCGTCGAGCAGCGACGACGCCTGTCCGGCGAGCTCGAAATCGTCATGCGCGTCTATTTCGAAAAGCCTCGCACGACCGTCGGCTGGAAAGGCCTGATGAACGACCCGCATCTCGACGGCACCTACCGCATCGAGGAAGGCCTGCGTCTCGCCCGCCGCCTGCTACTCGACATCAACGCCATGGGCCTCCCGGCCGGCTGCGAATTCCTCGATACGATCACGCCGCAATACATAGCCGATCTCGTCAGCTACGGCGCCATCGGCGCGCGCACGACCGAAAGCCAGATCCACCGCCAGCTCGCCTCGGGTCTCTCCTGCCCGATCGGCTTCAAGAACGGCACGGATGGCGGCGCGCGCATCGCGCTCGATGCCATAGTAGCAGCCTCCCAGCCCCACCACTTCCCGGCTGTGACCAAGGACGGACAGGCGGCGATTGCCTCCACCCGCGGCAACGAGGACTGCCACATCATCCTGCGCGGCGGCAAGCGCCCGAATTACGAGGCGGCGGATGTGCAGGCTGTGATCGCTGAGGCCGTCAAGCTCGGCGTCGATCCGCGCATCCTCATCGATGCCAGCCACGCCAACAGCAGCAAGGACCCGATGAACCAGCCGAAGGTCGTCCGCGACGTTGCCGGCCAGATCGTCGCCGGCAACGACCATATCAAGGGCATGATGATCGAGAGCAATCTCGTCGCCGGCCGCCAGGATCTCGTTCCCGGCAAACCGCTCGTCTATGGCCAGTCGATCACCGATGGCTGCATCGGCTGGGATATGTCGGTCGATGTACTCGAGGATCTGGCAAAGGCTGTGCGCGATCGCCGCAAGGCAGCCGTCGCCGCCTGAGTCGCCGTATCGGTTGCCGCAGGTACCCCGCCGCTTATTCACAGGGCGGTGGGGGTGTCCCGCTGGTATTTCATGGCTTTGGTAATGGATGTTATTCGAGCTTCGGCACGGCGGGCATGGCATCCACCAACAAGTCGCAGCGTCTAAGGCAGATCACAAAGCTGCCCTATAAATTCGCTGAAATTTCGCTGGTTTACCCGGTCTATTCACCTGCGGCGCTGTCGATGCCGACACGAATTGCCGATACTAAATTCGCCATCCCGATCGATTTTCAGGCTGGAATAGAGGTCAATCCGGTTCAAGCGCTGACAGGCCTTGCAGCTCGTACCCCTTCCTTTGGGGCGGCGTCAACATATCAAGAGAACTTGCCGGACATACGTTCCACGATATCTCCGGCGAGGCAAATCATCTTGTCTAGGGTCGCCTGCACGTCATTGCCAGCAAAAGGAAGGTTATCCCCGAACACAGTGGTGACGTCTCCCTTCTGCAGATGTCGGCGGTACTCCGGATCAACTGGTACCCGGCCGCCACTTCTTTCAAGCAAGCGCTGCGAAGCCCCACCTGTGCCGCTGAAAAAAGCGATATTTTGACCCATAACTTCGCTTAGGTGCGCACCGAGGTCGAATTGCATAAAAGTGCACTCGACAACGGGAAGAAGCAGCAAATGCTTGTCAGCTATATCGAGGTCATGGAGACCGCGAAGTAAGTCGTCTCCACCACGATAAGGCGAAAGAAACAGAAATTCTTGCTGAACATCTTCCCCCAACCGACGAAGCTCCCCGTTTAGGACCAGATCTTCGTAATCGGACTTAGTTGCCGCAAAGGGAAATTTCAGCTTGGCGGTGCTCTTCCCGCGGATACGGGCTATATCGCAGACCATCAAATCAAGAGATGACCGAGCGTTGTGCACGCAATCTCCAGCCACGAGGGCCACATACTCGTTCGGCGGCGCGGGTTCAAATGTGATCGTCTCGAATTCAACGTCACCTGCAATCGGCTCAAATCTGAAGGTTAGAGTTCTCTGATACTCAAGTAGGATATTGTCCAAATCGCGCAGATGCTTTCGTGCGCGTAGCAATTTGTTGTTGGAACCTTTAAATGGTGCAAGCATAAAAAACTCCTCGGTCAAGCCACTCTGACAGAGGGGAGCGATCTAGTCCATTGAGGGTAGAGGTGCGCACCGTCATAACCAACGACCCCACCGCCCCATGATCAATCGGCTGTGCGGCGCTCTCAAGATCTTACCGGGAAATACCGCACATAGGCAAATTCATCGCCTTCGGGCGACCAGTTCGGCACGTTGATCGTGCCCTGCCCGCCGAAGAGCTCGAACAGCGTCGTCAGGTTGCTGCCATCCATGTCCATCATTCTGAGCCGAACATTCAGATCGCGCGGATGGTCGAAAACGTCGGGGTCGTAGGAAAGGATCAGCACCTTGTCATTGTTGGGTGATGGATGGGCGAACCAGTTGCCATAATTGTCGGATGTCACCTGCTGGAGGTCAGTGCCGTCGGGGTGGATGCGCCAGATCTGCATCAGCCCGGTGCGGCTGGAATTGAAATAGATCCACTGCCCGTCCGCCGACCAGTCCGGCCCGTCATTGCGGCCTTCGCCATGCGTCAGCCGCTTCTCCTCGCCGCCATCGACCGAGATCGTGTAGATATCGAAAACATCGTTGCGGATGCCGCAATAGGCAAGCTCGCGCCCGTCGGGCGACCAGCCATGCCAGTAGGACGGCAGGTTCTTGGTGATCAGCCGCGGCTTGCCGCCCTCGATCGGCAGGATATAGATCGCCGATTTGCCGAACTCGGTCTTGTCGGAAATGACGATCTCCTCGCCATCAGGCGAAATGCCGTGGTCATTGTTGCAGTGAACCGCAAAGCCGGTATCGACCTTCTCGACGAGATCGCTGCCGTCGAGCCGCAGCCGGTAGAGCAGCCCGTCGCCATTGATCAGCAGATAGGCGCCGTCGCGCGAGAAATTCGGCGCCTCCACCAGCGCTTCCGTCTGCCAGATGACACGGCTTTCGCCCCGCCGCACATTGTAGATTTCAACTGAGCTGCGCATTCATCCCTCCCAGACTTTTGAGGCGTCTCAGCGATCCCGGAATCGGTTGGTGATCGGATAGCGCCGGTCGCGGCCGAAATTCTTCTTCGTGATCTTCACGCCCGGCGCCGACTGGCGGCGCTTGTATTCGGCGAGATAGAGCAGATGCTCGATACGGTGGACCGTCTCGACATCATGGCCGCGGGCCACGATCTCCTCGACACCCATTTCCCGCTCGACGAGGCATTCGAGAATATCATCGAGGACAGGATAAGGCGGCAGCGAATCCTGATCCTTCTGGTCAGGGCGAAGCTCGGCCGAGGGCGCCTTGTCGATGATGTTCTGCGGAATGACCACGCCCGAGGGGCCGAGCGCATCCGGCGGCACATTCCCGTTGCGCCAGCGGGCCAGCGCATAGACCTGCATCTTGTAGAGGTCCTTGATCGGGTTGAAGCCGCCATTCATGTCGCCATAGAGCGTGGCGTAACCAACCGACATTTCCGACTTGTTGCCGGTCGTGACGACCATCGAGCCGAACTTGTTGGAGATCGCCATCAGGATCGTGCCGCGCGCGCGGCTCTGCAGATTCTCCTCGGTGATACCGCTGTTCGTGCCTTCGAAGAGGTTCGAGAGCGCCGAGGAAAAGCCCGTCACCGGTGCCTCGATCGGCACGATGTCGTAGCGGCAGCCGAGCGCCTTGGCGCAATCGGCCGCATCCTTCAGCGAGTCCTCAGAGGTATAGTGGTACGGCAGCATGACCGTGCGCACCCGCTCTTCGCCGAGCGCATCGACCGCGATCGCCGCGCAGATCGCCGAATCGATGCCGCCCGATAGGCCGAGCACGACATTCTTGAAGCCGTTCTTGTTCACATAGTCGCGGAAGCCAAGCAAGCAGGCGCGGTAATCGGCTTCTTCGCTCTCCGGAATGCGCGCCATCGGCCCTTCGGCGCAGCGCCAGCCATTTTCGGTGCGTTTCCAGGTCGTGACGGCAAGCGCGGCTTCGAACTGGCTGAGCTGGAAGGCGAGCGACTTGTCGGCATTGAAGGCAAAGCTTGCGCCGTCGAAGACGAGCTCGTCCTGGCCGCCGAGTTGGGCGGCATAGACCATGGGAAGGCCGGTTTCGATGACCTGCTTCAGCACCACCTGATGGCGGATATCGACCTTGCCGCGATAGTAGGGCGAGCCGTTCGGCACGAGCAGGATTTCCGCCCCGCTTTCAGCGAGCGTCTCGCAGACGCCGAGATCGCCCCAGATATCTTCGCAGATCGGAATGCCGATGCGCACGCCGCGGAAATTCACGGGTCCGGGCATGGCGCCCTGGTCGAAGACGCGCTTCTCGTCGAACTCGCCATAGTTCGGCAGGTCGATCTTGTCTCTGATGGCAATGACCTTGCCGCCGTCGAGCACGGCGATGGAATTGTAGCGCCCCGTCTCGTCCTGACGCGGAAAACCGATGACGATGCCCGGCCCTCCATCGGCGGTATCGGCTGCAAGGCTTTCCACCGCCCTCCAGCAAGCCTGGATGAAGGCCGGCTTCAGCACCAGGTCTTCCGGTGGGTAACCGGAGATGAAAAGCTCGGTCATCATGAGGATATGCGCGCCCTGTCGCGCCGCATCGGCACGCGCCTCGCGCACCTTGGCAAGGTTTCCGGCGACATCGCCCACCGTGGGGTTCAGCTGGGCGATGGCGATGTTGAACGTATGGGAGAGAGCGTTTTCCTGTGTCATGTCATTCATTTAATCCGCCCCTGCGTGCACCGCAATAAGCCGCTTCAAAAGCCGTAGCCATCTGCGGCGAAAATTTGATGAAGGGCAGCCTATCCCTCTGCCCCTCATTCAGTTTGGCTTGCGCGACGCCGATACGCATTGCAATTTGCGGCAACGACGGAATACTGCGCCCCAATTCGATCCATTCCCGGGACAATGCCATGACTAATTTTCCAAATTTCGCCCACCTGCATTTCGGCAAGCCGGCCGACGAGCTGGGTGACATCGAAAAGCGCGTACTCGCCAGGACCCATGAGCGCAAGATCATCTCCACCGACGTCAATGCCGCTTTTTCCGCCGAAGCCTCCTTCGGCGAGCGGCTGGCTGACAGTATCGCGCGCGTCGGCGGCTCCTGGTCCTTCATCCTGGCCTTTCTGGGTTTTCTCGTCATCTGGACCCTGATCAACACGGTCATTCTGCTGAGCAGGGCCTTCGATCCCTACCCCTTCGTCTTCCTGAACCTGATCCTCTCCATGCTTGCCGCCATCCAGGCGCCGATCATCATGATGTCGCAGAACCGCCAGGCCGAGCGCGACCGTTTCGAAGCCGCCAAGGATTATGAGGTGAATCTGAAGGCCGAGTTGGAGGTTCTGTCGCTGCATCAGAAGATCGATATGCGGGTGCTGACGGAACTGACAGCGTTGCGTGAGGATGTCTCCCGGCTGAACGCCATCCTTGCAGAGCGCGGACAAGCTTGATGCCGCTAAAATAGCGAAGCCTTAAACGACTGAAATCCTGTCGCAATTCCGTGTCCGTCATACCGTTTCATTTGACAGCGCGCCGGCAATTGGCTCAACCTGCCGACATCGCGCAGGGGAGCATGCTTGGAAGAAGAGCTTCAGTTCGGCACCTTTTCGATCGTGCCCGCCAGGCGCAGCCTGATGCGGGAGGGTGCCACTGTCCCGCTCGGTAGCCGCGCCATCGATATCCTGCTGTTTCTGCTGAACCATCCCGCCGAGTTGAAGACCAATGCCGAGATTATCAAGCAGGTCTGGCCGGACACGTTCGTGGACGAGGCCAATCTGCGCGTCCATGTCTCGGCGCTGCGCAAGGCGCTCGGCGATGTCAAGCGCGAGCCGCAATTCATCGCCAATGTGCCGGGCCGCGGCTATACGTTCATCGCCCCTGTCAATCGCCGCAGCAATGGTGTGGTACCCGCCGCTCAACCGACACTCCGGAGATTCCGCCCCGAGCGCCTGCCTGCCCGCATCTTCGGCCGCGAGCAGACGATAGCGGCAGTAACAAGCCAGCTTGCCAAGGGGCGCCTCGTAACCATTGCCGGCCCCGGCGGCATCGGCAAATCCACCGTCGCCCGCGCCGTGATCGCGCAAACCGAATTCGACAGTGAGATCGTCTGGATCGACCTTTCGGAAGTCGCGACCGGAAATCTCGTGCCGACGGTCGTGGCGTCCGCGCTCGGCATCCTCTCGCGAAGCGACGATATATCACGCGAAATCGCCATCCATCTGCAGCCGCGCAATCTGCTGCTCGTGCTCGACAGCTGCGAACACGTGGTAGCCGATATCGCCAAGCTTGCCGAGGACGTGCTGGCGGAAGCGCCCGATCTGCATATCCTTGCCACCAGCCGCGAGCCGCTGCGCGCCGAGGGCGAGCGCGTGCACCGCCTTCTGCCGCTCGATCTGCCTGATGGTGCCATGACCGCAGAGGCGGCGCTGACTTCACCCGCCGTGCAGCTTTTCGTCGAGCGCGCCGACGCCTGCCTCGGCGGTTACGAACTGACGGACGAGGATGCCGCAGATGTCGTCGACATCTGCACGAGGCTCGACGGCATTGCGCTGGCGATAGAGCTTGCCGCCGGCCGCCTGGAGGCGATGGGAGTGGCCGCCCTCTCCCGCTCGCTGTCGGATTGCTTCCGCGTGCTGACCCGCGGTCGGCGCACGGCCTTGCCCCGACATCAGACGCTGCGCGCCACGCTCGACTGGAGCTACCTCATCCTGCCGCCGGAGGAGCGGCAGGCGCTGCGCGAACTCTCCGTCTTCCGCGGCCGCTTCAGCGGCGAGGCCGCAGCCGCGGTTCTCTCCGGCACGGAGCCCGGGGACCTGCTGGCCGCGCTCATCGCCAAGTCGCTGGTCGTGGTCGAGATGGCTTCAGACGAAACGCTCTATCGCTTGCTGGACACCACGCGCCTCTATGCCAGTGAGAAACTGGTTGCTTCGGATGAGCTGCCCGACGTCATGGCGCGCTTCTCCGCCTATCTCTGCGCCGCGCTGGAAAGTGCCGAACAGGATCTCTACTCCGCCCCGCCGGAGGAATGGCCCGAGGATTTCGCTCAGCAGGTGCCGGGTCTGCGCGTCGCGCTCGACTGGGCCTTCGGGGCTTCAGGCGATGCCCTGCTCGGCGTGCGGCTGACGGTCGCCGCTTTGCCGCTCTTCTTCCACCTGTCGCTGCTCGACGAATGCCTGGCCGCACTCACCCATGCCATCGCCTTTCTCGACGCCCGTCCTGGCCTGGACGAGAAAAGCCGCATGAAGCTCTACGCCGCGCTCGGCTGGCCGCAGCTTCGCGCCACCCATGCATCCGAACAAGGCGTGGCCGCCTGGACGACCGCCTGGCGGATCGCCGAAGAGCTCGGCGATGTCGACTATCAGCTTCGCGCCATCTGGGCGCTCTGGGTCGATCTGGTGAACCGGGCCGAACCGCGCCAGGGAATGGAACTGGCGGAGCGCTTTGCGGCGCTCGCACCCTCCTCCTCCGATCCGACCGATGGCATCATCGGCAAGCGCATGAAGGCCGCCACCCTGCACTGGCTCGGCCGCCATGCCGAGGCCCGAGACCAGCTTTGGGTGATGCTTTCGGAATACGAGCATGTGCCGCAGGCGCGTCATTCCGTGCGGTTCCAGTTCGACCAGCGCGTGACGGCGCGCATCATCGTCGCTCGCTGCCTCTGGGTGCTGGGCGACGAGGGCGCCGCCCTCCGCGAGGTCGAGGAGACCATGCGTTACGCCCGCGACATCGGCCACAATCACTCGATCAGCAATCTGATGGCCGAAGCCGTCTGCCCGCTCGCACTTCTATCGGGCAACGACGCCGAAGCGGCCGCCGCTATCCGCCTGCTGCGCGACCATACCAAGGCGCTGTCGCTCGACGTCTGGCACACTTATGCCGATGGATTCGAGGCTGAGCTGCATCTGCGGGCCGGCGAATACAGGCCCTGCCTCGCAAAGCTGCGCCCGGCCATGGACATTTTGCAGCATGCCGGCTTCAACCTCTTCCGCACCTTCTTCCAGTCGGTGGAGGCGCAGGCGCTTTCCGGCCTCGGCCAACATGCGGAAGCCGATGGTGTCATCGATGCAGCGCTTGCTCACTGCGACGCGTCAGGCGAACGCTGGTGCCTTCCCGAGCTGCTGCGGGTCAAGGCGCATATCACCACAAGGAGACAAGGCCCGGAAGCACTGGACGCGGCTTCAGCCATCCTTGAGGCAGCGCTCGAAGCCGCAAGGCAGGATGGCGCTGGCGGCTGGGAGCGGCGCATCCGCGTCGATCTCGAAGCCCTAGCTCTTTGAATCGACGCATCGGCCCGAAAATCGATTCCGATTTTCGGGCCGATGCTGTAGGCCATCCGCCGGCCCACCTCTCGGGTGCTGCCGGCTGAGCCGCCCTTTACACTGATTTACAACTCTCAACTCGTCCGCTTCCCTGCCTCCATGCATGATCGCAAGCAAGAGGAGGATGCCAATGGACGGTCAACTGCCCATCCGTTTTCTGATCGTTCTTGCCACGAATGGGGCTGACGGCGAGGTCAGGATCATCAGCATCGCGCCGGCCTATTACCTCTTCAAGGATGCGCCGGCGGAGGTGGTGCTCGCTTCACCATTAGGCGGCTTCCCCGACCTGACGAATGAGCTGCGTCAGACCACGCATCCGGAACCGTCCACCCGCCGCTTCCTCGCCGATCGGGCGGCGCGCGACGATCTCGCCGATACACTTCGCCTCGACCAGATCGTAACAGAGGATTTCGACGCCGCCTTCTGCATCGGCTTTTCCGGTGCGCTCTGGAGGGCCGACAACGGCGTTGGCCACACCCTCAGCGCCTTCCTGAGATCGGGTAAACCCGTCGCCGTGATCCCCGGCCGGTATCTGGACATAGCCCCCGAAGGCGCTGCCGCCGGCCCGCTGATCCTCGGCGACAACGAAGCTTCGCCGCTTCTCGCTGCTCATGCGCTGCTCGAAGTCGTGCTGGAACGCCGCAAGGCCCTGACGCCGACAGACTGAAGATCATGTTGGAGATATAGCGGTAAATTGCAAAGGAATATTTGCAAAGAATCATTTGCAGTCGTAAACTGCTTTTATGAAAACGCCCATCCCTACATCAACGTCAGCGACATCCCGCAACGTCAGCCGCGTCGTCCCCGATGTCACTGCCCTCAAGGCGCTCGCCCATCCGGTGCGCCTGCGCATGCTCGGCATGCTCCGGATCGACGGCCCGGCCACGGCGACGCAGCTTGCGACACGCCTCGGCCTCAACAGCGGCGCGACGAGCTATCATCTCCGCCAGCTCGCTCAGTACGGCTTCGTCGAGGATGCGCCGGGACCATCCCGCCGCGATCGCTGGTGGCGCGCGAGCCACGAGGTCACCTCGGTGTCGGCGGCCGAGAGCGATGGCGCGGCTTTCGACATGGATGTCGCCTTCACGCAAGCGATCCTTTCCTTGCAGGTCGACCAGATGCAGAAGGCGGTCGAGGAATATGCCGAGCTGCCGCTCGAATGGCGCAAGGCCAGCACCGCGAGCGACATCATCATTCCGCTGACATCGGGACAGGCCGAAGCACTGACGAAACGCCTGAACGATATCGTCATGGAGGCGATGAGCGAGGCCCCGCCTCTTGGCGAGCCCCTGCCGCCTGATGTCGTGCCCTTCATGGTCATGCTGCACGCCTTCCCCTATCCGGGCCGCGTACCGCAGGGTGACGAAGAGAGCGAGCCGTGAGCCGCAGCCCCTTCATCGCGCTCGCTATTGCCGAAACGCTCTCCATCTCAGGCACGCGGCTGTCGGGCGTCGCCATTCCCTGGCTGGTGCTGAGCACGACCGGCAGCCCGGTGCTGACCGGCCTCGTCGCCATGGTGGAGATGCTGCCCTATGTCGTCGCCAAGGCGCTCGGCGGCCCCCTGATCGACCGCCTCGGCCCCAAACGCATCGCCGTCATCTGCGACAGCGTCTCGGTGATAACAGTCGGCCTCGTGCCGGTCCTGCATCTCCTCGACCTGCTTACCATTCCGATCCTGCTGCCGATCGTCTTCGCCATGGGCGTGCTGCGCGGCCCATCGGATGCCGCCAAGCAATCCATGGTCCCCGACATCGCCGAACTGGCCTCCGTGCCGCTGGAGCGTGTGACTGGCGTCGTCGGCGCCATCGAACGCCTGGCATCGACCGCGGGGGCGGCAGGCGCCGGGGCTCTCATTGCCCTTGTCGGGCCGAGCCAGGCGCTTGCCGTCAACGCCCTCACCTTCGCCGGCGCCGCCCTGATCGTCGCAGCCGGCATCCCCGTATTGCGGCGCGCTCCGAAAGCCGAAGCGGCCGGCATAGCCGCCTATGGCCGGGAGCTGTCGGAAGGCTGGCGCTTTCTGCGCCGCGATGCGGTGCTGGTCGCGATCGTGCTGATGGTGGCGACCACCAATCTGCTCGATCAGGCCTTCTTCTCGGTCCTGATTCCTGTCTGGACTCAGGATTCAGGTCACGGTCCCGCACTGCTCGGAACCCTGTTCGCCGTCTTCTCCGGCGCCTCGATACTCGGCGCTGCAATTGCCGCCATGATCGGCGAGCGGATGCCGCGCCTTCTCGTCTATACGGTCGCCTTCCTGCTGACGGGCTTTCCGCGCTTTCTGGTCTTTGCAGTGGAATCGCCGCTGGCCCTCATCTTCGCAACGCTCGCCATCGGCGGTTTCGCCTCCGGCTTCCTCAATCCCATCCTCTCGGCCGTGCTCTTCGAGCGCATACCAAAGCCATTGATGGGCCGCGTCACATCGCTCAATGCCGCCCTCTGCTGGGTGCTCATCCCCTTCGGTGGACTTGCCGGCGGCGCGTTGATCGATGCCTGGAGCCTTTCCGCCGCACTGCTGCTGACCGGCCTCGCCTATCTGGCGGTGACGCTCGCTCCGTTGGCGCATGGCAGCTTCCGCGGCTTCGAAAAGAAAAAACTTGCGGATAACATATTCTCGTCATGAGGTTCGTACGTCTTATGGCGCATTGCCGTCATTCTTGCTTTGCATCAATTTACGACGGTTAACTCGCGTCACTGCCGGAACTGAGTCAGCTTGTCCTCGTCGAAGAGGCGCGGAGAAGCCCGCAGGGAGGCAATATGACCGAACGCAGCATTGCACTGACGGTGGACGCCACACGGCGGGACGTTCTTCTGGCAGGCGGCGCCGTTATCGCGGCGCTGGCCGTGCCGAAAGCCGCGCTCGCTGCAACCAATCCAGTATCATCAGAAAATCGGAGCCAGACCATGCCTTTCATCAAGACCACGGACGGAACTGAAATCTTCTACAAGGATTGGGGTCCGAAGGATGCCCAGCCGATCGTCTTCCATCATGGCTGGCCGCTCAGCGCGGACGACTGGGACAATCAGATGATGTTCTTCCTGGACAAGGGGTTCCGCGTCATCGCCCATGACCGCCGTGGCCACGGCCGCTCCAGCCAGACCTTCGATGGCAACGAGATGGACACTTATGCGGCCGACGTTGCCACACTGACGGACGCGCTCGATCTCAAGAATGCCGTCCATATCGGCCACTCGACCGGCGGCGGCGAAGTCGTCCACTATGTCGCTCGCGCCAAGGAAGGCCGCGTCGCCAAGGCCGTGATCATCGGCGCCGTGCCGCCTGTCATGGTCAAGTCGGAGAAGAATCCCGGCGGCCTGCCGCTCGAAGTCTTCGATGGTTTCCGTGCAGCGCTCGTCGCCAACCGCGCCCAATTCTTCCTGGATATCCCGACCGGCCCCTTCTACGGCTTCAACCGTCCGGGCGCCAAGGTCAGCCAGGGTGTCATCGAAAACTGGTGGCGTCAGGGCATGATGGGCGGCGCCAAGGCCCATTACGATTGCATCAAGGCCTTCTCGGAAACCGACTTCACCGAAGACCTCAAGACGATCACCGTACCCGTTCTCGTCATGCATGGCGACGACGACCAGATCGTCCCCTATGCAGACTCCGCGCCGCTCTCCGCCAAGCTGCTGAAGAACGGCACGCTGAAGACCTATGCCGGCCTGCCGCACGGCATGTGCACGACGCATCCGGACGTTATCAACCCGGATCTGCTGGCCTTCATCAAGGGCTGAGTCTCCTGTCGAAGACGATGGAAGGCGCGCCCTTGCGGCGCGCCTTTTTCATTCCGATATGCGGTGTCAGAGGTGACGGCCCGGATAAGATCGCCGCCATGCAATCACGGGAGAAAAGCGTATCATGTCCGCCAAGGCCCTCGTTCTCAGACATGTGCATTTCGAGGATCTCGGAACCTTCGGCGAGGTGCTTGAGCAAGCCGGCTATACGATTACCTATTCCACTGTCGGCGACAGCGATTTCCTCTCCGCCGATCCGCTGGAGCCCGATCTGCTCGTCGTCCTCGGCGGCCCGATCGGCGTCTACGAGGACGAGACCTACCCCTTCCTCACTGCCGAAAAGGCCTTCATTGCCGAGCGGCTCGAAGCGCAAAAGCCTGTTCTCGGTATCTGCCTCGGCGCGCAGCTCATTGCCGCCGTCTCCGGCGGCCACGTCTTCCCCTCGGGCGTGAAGGAGATCGGTTTCAAGCAGATCACGCTCACTTCAGCCGGCATGGAGAGCCCGCTTCGTCATCTCGGCGGCGTCACCGTGCTCCACTGGCACGGTGATACTTACGACCTGCCTGATGGAGCCACCAATCTTGCAACGACTGATATCGTCGAGCAGCAGGCCTATACGATCGGCAATCATGTCCTCGCTTTCCAGTTCCACCCGGAAGCCGAATGCGACGAGCGCTTCGAACGCTGGCTGGTCGGCCATGCCGCGGAACTGGCGGTCGCCAAGATCGATATCATTAGGCTGCGTGAGGATGCCGCAAGGTTCGGCCCAGCGCTGAAGGAGGCCGGTCGCGCCGTCGTCAGGGAATGGCTGTCGGGCATTGGCCGCTGATAACAGCCGTAAATATCTGAAAATCAATGTAAACAATTGATAATATTGAATTCTATTGGCGAAACCCTGTCGCTGTACTGCTATTGTCTCTTCGTGGTGATGTCCGAGAGGAGAAGCGCAGATGACCAACCGGGATAATCTCAGCCTGTCGGCCACGCGCCGCGAACTGCTGGCCGGCGCCCTCTCGGGTGCGGCCGCCCTTGCCCTGCTTCGGGGCGCCTATGCGGCGGATTTCCATCGCTTCACGCATGGCGCCTTCGACATCACGGTTGTCAGCGACGGTTTCATCACCCTGCCCGCCGAAATCCTGCTGCCCGACGCCACCCCAAGAGAGCGCCAGCCGATCCTGGCGCGGCTCGGCGGCGATGCGGCCGGCGCGCCAGTGCAGGCCAATATCCCGCTCATTCGCCACGGCAGCGATCTGATCCTCATCGATAACGGCTCGGGCACGAATTTCCAGGCAAGTGCCGGCAAGCTCGCCGCCAACCTGAAGGCGTCAGGCATCGAACCCGAAGCAATCACCAAAGTCATCTTCACCCATGCCCATCCCGATCATTCGGGCGCGACGACCACTGATGACGGCAAGCTGCTCTATCCGAATGCCGAGTATTTCGTCAGCGAGACCGAATGGAACTTCTGGACCGACAAGGATTATGAGGCCCATATGCCCGCCGCCCTGCACGATTTCGCCCGCGGCGCGCAGCGCGATCTCTTCGCGGTGAAAGACCGGCTCACCCTCGTCAAGTCGGGCCAGGAAATCCTGCCTGGAATGCTCGTCGTCGAAACTGCGGGCCATACACCTGGGCACATCTCTTTCGAGCTCGCCGGCGACGGCGATCTTCTTATCACTGGCGACGCCTGCACCAATGACGTGATCTTCTTCGAATACCCGGGCTGGCATTTCGGGTTCGACACCGACCCAGAGACGGCGCTGAAAAACCGCCGCATGCTGCTCGACCGCGCGGCGTCGGAGAAGATCAAGCTGCTCGGTTATCACTGGTCCTATCCAGGCGTTGGTTATGCCGAACGCAAGGACAGCGCCTACCGCTTCGTAAAGGCTTAAGCGCGTCCCGCATATTGCGGCAGGCCGTCCGTGATCTCATAGAAATCGCCCTTGTCGGCGCAGAAGATATGATAGCCGAAGCTCAAGCCGCTCGGCTCGTCGAAGGCCCCGGCCATGATGGAAATGGCGGGGCCGCCGAGCCGCTGCCAGAACAGCGCCGAGCCGCATTGCGAGCAGAAACCCCGCCTCGCCTCGTCGCTCGACTGAAACCAGCGCAGGTTTTCCTCACCGGTGATGGAGACAGCCGAAACCGGCACGTCGGCCGCAGCATAATAGAGCCCCGTCTGCCGCCGGCACTGCGAACAATGGCAGCCGACCACGACATCGGGCTTCTCGCTTGCCGTAAACCGCACCGCGCCGCACAGGCATCCGCCCACATGATCTTCGCGCATTTCCTCACCCCTTGAAGCAGCCGGGAGAGTGACGCCGGTACACCCGCCAGTCAAATCCAAAGCGCTGATCACAGGCTTCAGGAAAACTGATGCTTGGAAGAGGCATAGCACCATCAGTCGGAGGCCAGATCAAGAATGCCTTTCCCGACTCATATCAACACGTTGAGTGCGGCATCATTTCTCACAAATACAGCCAGTACGTTTATTAGCTAAATCAAAATTAATGAATACTGATTTACGATCTCAGCGACTGTCCGAGAACAGGGATCGGCAGCAAGCGAGGTAAAAAATGCAGCCGTATCGTCGTTTCTACGCCAATATCACGGGCGCCGCCGCCATCGAATTTGCGATCGTCGCGCCGCTCTTCCTCCTGATCGTGCTGACGATGATCGCCTATGGCATCTACCTCAGCGCAGCGCATTCCGTCCAGCAGCTGACCGCGGATGCCGCGCGTACGGCTGTCGCAGGCCTTACCAGCCAGGAACGCACGCAGCTCGTCAACGACTTCATCTCCCGATCGACGATCGACCACCCGCTGCTCGACCTTTCGAAGCTGCAGGTCAACGTCACCACCGATCCGGCCAATGCCAATCAGTTCACTGTCTCCGCTGCCTATGACGCCTCCAATCTTCCCATCTGGAATCTCTACACATTTCCCTTGCCCGACCACATGATCCGTCGTTTCGCCACGATCCGGATGGGAGGCATCTGACATGCGGAAATTTCGTGTCACGCTGGCCCGCTTCGCGGTCGACGCGCGAGGCAATATTGCCATCACCGTAGCCCTCTGCGCGCCGCTCATTCTCTATACGCTCGGTCTTGGCATCGACTACGGCATGATGACGCTGCAGCAGCGCCGCCTGCAGGAATTGAGCGATCTCGGCGCCATCGTCGCCGCCTCCGATATCAATCATGCGGCTGAGAACCTCGTGACCAACTTCAGCCAAAACGGCTTGAACGTCGCCGTCAGAACCGCAAACGGCTATGAAACGAAACAGGGAACGAGCCAGCTTTCGGAAGCCGATCTCAAGACATTCGATGCGGTCGCAAACCTCGTGCCCGGCACCTATCTCGCCGATACAGCCACGGCGCTTGGCAGCCGTTTCTCCCCTGGAACTCAACCTTACGATGCGGCGAAAGTGGAGCTCAGCCAGAAGGCCGAGCTGACGTTTGCCGCTGTCTTCGCTGCCGCGCCGACCCTGAATGCAACAGGCACGGCCTCTGCCTCGAAGCTTGTCGCCTTCTCTGTCGGCTCGCGCCTTGCAAGCCTCAATGACGGCGTGCTGAACGCATTGCTCGGAAGCCTGCTCGGCACCACGCTTTCCCTCAAGGTCGGCGATTATACCGCACTTGCGGCTGCCAACGTCGAGCTGCTCTCCTTCCTGGATACTCTGGCGACCGATCTCAAACTCACCGCCGGCAGCTATGACGACGTGTTGGCGACGGAGATCTCCTATCCCCGCCTCCTCACCACGCTGAAGAAGACCAGCGGCCTGACATCAACGGTGACGAAGTCGCTCGACACGATCGAGAAGGCACTCGGCACCAAGCAGGTCAAGCTGAAGCTGGAAGACCTTTTGAACCTCGGCCCGACGGGCGAAAGGCTCGTCGGCAGCGGCTCGCATCTTTCCGTCGATGCCAGCGTGATGGATGTCCTCTCGGCTGCCGCAATCGCCGCCAACCAGCAGAAGCAGGTTGCCGTCAATCTGAATGCCGCGGTGCCCGGCCTTGCCGCCACGAAACTGACGCTTGCGATCGGCGAGCCGCCGAAGGAAATGGCCTCCAACATGGTCGGCACCACGGGCGCCGTCGTGCGCACCGCCCAGGTGCGGCTCGCAATCGAAGTGAACGTTCTCGGCATCAGCTCGATTGCAGGCATCAAGCTGCGCGTGCCGCTCTATGTCGAAGTCGCCTATGCGGAAGCCAGGCTCGCGAGTGTTTCCTGCCTTGGTGCTAACGCCCAAAACGCCAATGTCGGCATCGATGTCGTGCCCGGTGTCGCCGAACTCGATCTCGGCGATGTCGATACCAACGCCTTTGCCAATTTCGGCAGCAAGCCGCGTGTTTCCCGTGCCAAGATCATCGATGCGCCGCTGCTCAGCGTCTCCGCGCTCGCCGAGGTCAACGTCACCAATCAGACCAAGACCCGGTTGACCTTCCAGCCGCAGGATATCGCTGCCAAGACCATCAAGAACGTCTCGACCAGGGACACGCTGACCTCGACCGTCGCCACCCTGCTCGGCAATACCGATGTCCAGGTCACCATCCTCGGCCTCGGCATCGGCCTGCCGAAATCGATCATCCAGGGCGCCGTCGCCGATACGCTGACCGGTCTCACCAAGCCGCTTGACGAACTGCTCTTCAACATCCTGACCCTGCTCGGCATCAAGATCGGCGAAGCCGATGTGCGGGTTACGGATGTGCGCTGCCAGCAGTCGGTACTGGTGCAGTAGCGTCCGGCAGAGCCGGCAACGATGCACCTTCTGACCGGCTGCCGGCCTATTCCGAGACGACGGTCGATGTGGAGTTGGATAACGGCGACAAGTGGATGGAAGTCTGCTCGATCTCGCGCCGTACGGATTTTCCCGAGCGCTACAGGACGCAGTCGAGAAAAGGACCGGCGGTGGAACAAGACGTCCTCGTGCTGGAGATCGCCATCGGCCTCGATCGCTGCGTCTATAACTGGAACCTCGCAACGAGCATGTAAGGAAATGCGGACCGGGTTCATGGGCGTATCCGGTTCGCGTTTAAAACATAGTTACATTAATATGTATTGTGTCCGGTCGATGGCTGGGTGTCGATGCGTATCACCAAGCAGAGATTATTCCTGAAGCTCGCTGAATATCGCACACCACTGCGGGTGCCCCATATCGTCCAGTGACGCGGCCTCATCAGGCGTAACCCACCGCATCGCCGTATGTTCGTCGCCAAGCAGAACGGGCTCTCCACCCTGCCATTCGCTCACCAGAAAGAGATGAAAGACGGTGTCCTGCTCCGGGTGTTCAGCGACTTTGCGAAATCGCAACGGCGTCAGCCCGATCTCCTCTTTTGCCTCGCGCAGCATGGCTGCCTCGGCGCTTTCTCCGGGCTCGACATGGCCGCCGACGAGATCCCAGCAATCGGGAAAGCGCTCTTTGTGGCCCGCCCGCCTGACCAGCAGAACGCGGCCCTCCCGCCAGAAGATGGCGCATGCAATATCAGTCAAAAACATTTCCCTTCGATACGCCCGCAATCTGCCTCGACAACAGGTGAATGTCACCTCCCCTTGCCCTTGCCGAAGCACGTCATCTTCAGCCACTGTGCGAATCCGCGCGGCTGCCCCGCGTGCGATGGAGAACCTGTCCTTGGAAATTCCCGAGCAATTCCATGTATGCGAGACGACCGGCTGGCTCGTGAACCATCGCATCAATTCCGCCCTGCCCGGCTATCTCATGATCAGTTCCCGAAGCTTCACCAATGACCTCTCCGAATTATCACCCGAAGCGCTCGGCGAACTCGGCCCGTTGCTGGCGAAAGCGCAGAAAGCCCTTGGCGCGGTACTTGGCGCAACACGCGCCTATATCGGCCGATACGGTCACATGCCGGGTTACCCGATCCATTTCCACATCATCCCAGTCTATGACTGGGTGGAAGCGCAGTTCTGGCAGGACGAGCGCTACCGTCTGCTCCAGACCTTTGCCGAAGGCCCCGGCGAAACCCCGACCGATGGCGCGGAAATGACCTTCTTCATCTGGCGGGAATTCTGCGAGCGGGCCGAGCCGCCGCCGATCCAGGGACCATCCGTGACCGAGACCATCGAATTGCTGAGAAAGGCAATGCACTGTTGATGCCGGCAGACGAAGCATTCAGCATCCCCGTCGACCAAATTCATTGCCGCCTTGCGGGAGAATTCGAGCTTTCCGAAATAGTCGAGGCAGAACGGAAATCCGGCTGGGATCGCTTCCTTGCCAGACATCCCGCCGCCTTTGACGGCCGGCTCCTGCGCATGGCTGCCTATGGCATCGAGAATGGCCGGCTGACCATCACCGCCAACAGCACATGCTTTTCCGCTTACGTGGTCACCCGCCATGCCGGCTTTGCCGAGGAGCACCCGCAGGCCGAGCGCGCCGACCCGCTTGGGCTCACTGTCGTTCTGATCACTGCGGACCAGCAGGTGATCGTCACCAAACGAAGCCTCACCGCGGAGCAGAACCCCGGCGCTCTCTATCTCGTCGGCGGTTATGCCGAGCCCACGGCCGGCGAAGAGACCGATCTCTTCGAAGAAGCCGCCCGTGAACTCGCCGAGGAGATCGCCGTCACTGATCTCGACCGGTCGGAGTCCTTCGCAATTGGCCTCGCCTATGATCCGGTCTTCTGCCATCCGGAACTCTTCCTGCTGACAGAAAGCCGCTCCAGCGCCGCCCAGATCCTCGACGGCGCCCATCACGCGCCAGATCGCAACGAGGCCGCCGAACTCTTCGCGTCACCGCTGAGCGACATCCTGAACGACGACGATTTTCTGCCCGGTGCCCCGCGCACATGGAGCTTCCTCAAGGCCCAATCCTTCCTGCAGCACCATTTCCGTCAGCGTCACTCCCTGTAGCATCGGTGAGCGGGCTCTGTTCCTCACACCATCGGCGATGACGGATGGAGCCCGCCCCTGACGGCATCACAGTTCCGGCTGCAACAGGACATGCTTCTTCCTGCCGACCGACAGGCGGATGACGCCGTTCTCCACATCCGCACGACCGAGCTGCGTGGTCTCGTCGGGGACGGCGCGGCTGTTGATCCGCACGCCGCCGCCGAGGATCAGCCGGCGTGCTTCGCTCTTTGATTTGGCGAGTCCGGCCATCACAAGTGCATCCGGTAGCGGAAGTCCGCCGCGCAAGAGCGCGCTGCTCACCGCGACGGTCGGCAGACCGGCCGCCGCCTCGCCCTCTTCGAACATGCGGCGCGAGGTCTCGGAGGCATCCTTTGCCGCTTCCTCGCCATGGCAGAGCCGCGTCACCTCATCCGCAAGCACTTTCTTCGCGACATTGATCTCGGAGCCGCGCAACGCGTCCAGACGCGCGATCTCGTCGAGCGGCAACTCGGTGAAGAGCCGCATGAAGCGACCGACATCGGCATCCCAGCTATTGCGCCAGAACTGCCAGAATTCATAGGGCGACAACCGGTCGGCATTCAGCCACACGGCGCCCGCCGCACTCTTGCCCATCTTCGCGCCCGAGGCGGTCGTGAGCAACGGCGCCGTCAATCCGAACAACGTTCGCCCGCCGGCACGCCGCCCGAACTCCACGCCGCTGAGGATATTGCCCCATTGGTCCGAACCGCCGAGCTGCAGCAGGCAGCCATGCGTTTCGGCAAGCACGTGAAAGTCATAGCCCTGCATGACCATGTAGTTGAATTCGAGCAGCGAGAGCGACTGCTCCCGCTCCAGCCGCTGGCGCACGCTTTCGGATGTCAGCATGCGGTTGACGGAGAAATGTGGGCCGACATCGCGCAGGAAATCCAGGTATTTGAGTCTATCAAGCCAATCGGCATTGTTGACCATGAGCGCATCGGTCGGCCCGTCACCGAAGCTCAGGAACCGTTCGAAAATGCGCCGGATGCCGGCGAGATTGCCGGCGATCTGCCCTTCGCTGAGCAAGGGACGCAACGTATCGCGAAAGCTCGGATCGCCGAGCCGCGTCGTGGCCCCGCCCATCAGCGCGATCGGCCTGTTGCCGGTCTTCTGGAACCAGCGCAGCATCATGATGGGGGTGAGATGCCCGACATGCAGGCTGTCGGCCGTCAGGTCGAAGCCGTTATAGGCGGTGCCGATCCCGGCGCTGAGCCAGCTATCGAGCGCTTCGATATCAGTGCATTGCTGGATGAAGCCACGCTCCGAGAGAACGCGCAGGAAGTCCGATCGAGGCCGGGTGGATGATTGAAAATTGATGCTCATAAAGGTCTCCATGGGGGCCGATCAGGCCGGAGACCTTTTGCTGAAACACGCCGCCGCCGACCATGCGGCGTTTCGGGTTTCAAATAGATGACCGTCGCCGCTCTATGGGAGCAGCGCGTAATACAGGCCAGAAATGGTCGGTACACGGGTCATGTGTCTTGCATACATGCCGGGCGGTGCGGCCACAAGGGCCTTCTGTCAACGGCGCGTGGCGATCGGCAATGCGGGCTGCGAGGCTGCCGTCTCCATCAGATCGACGATACCATCCGGAAAGATGATGTCGGCACTGGCAAGCAGTTCTTCGGCGGACCACCAATGATGATCCGCCATGACCTCCCGTTCAAGATCCGTCCAGCCGCTGTTGGAGATCGCGCCGCGCTCGGTGCGCAGCAGGAAGAACTGTTCGTCGGCGCGCACCATCTCGCCATTGTACAGCTGAAACTCGAAAGACCGGCTGCCGATCGATGATCCCACCCGATCCGCATGCAGGCCCGTCTCCTCCCTGAGTTCACGCAAGGCGGCCGCCTCGAACGACTCACCCGCTTCAAGTCCGCCACCCGGCGTCGCCCAATATTGGCGCCCCGCCAGAGCGCCGGATTTGAAGACGAATTTGAAAAGCAGGACGCAGCCGAACTGATCAAGCAGAAGCAGCCGTGCGGCCGGACGTGTTCGCATGAAATTCTTCCTCTTGTGCCTCGGACAAGCGTGTCGTCCGCGAACCGATTTACTTACCTCACGTCTGCAAAGTGAATGAATTATTCGCGCCAATGAATAGAGTCTTTTCTGCCCAAGGATTTGGGCAGGCTGGATCTCTGTGACAAGCACAGAGATGAGGGAGCAAGCGCCTTTACACACAAGAAAGCCCGGCGCGGCCGGGCTTTCAACTCTACTCACTACTCACTATTCGCTACTCACCCGCCTCAAGCGTGCGCAGCCATCCGCTTCTCATCCCGGCCGCCCTTCATGCGCTCGGCGAGCAGGAAGGCCAGCTCCAGCGCCTGGTCGGCGTTGAGGCGCGGGTCGCAATGGGTGTGGTAGCGGTCCTGCAGGTCCTCGGCCGTCACTGCGCGGGCGCCGCCGGTGCATTCGGTGACGTCCTTGCCGGTCATCTCGATATGGATGCCGCCCGGATGCGTGCCTTCGGCGCGGTGGATCTGGAAGAAGCTTTCGACTTCCGAGAGGATCCGCTCGAAGGGGCGCGTCTTGTAGCTGTTGAGCGTGATCGTGTTGCCGTGCATCGGATCGCAGGACCAGACGACCTTCTTGCCCTCGCGCTCGACGGCGCGGATGAGCTTCGGCAGGCTGTCGGCCACCTTGTCATGGCCGAAACGGCAGATCAGCGTCAGGCGGCCGGCTTCGTTGGCCGGGTTCAGCACGTCGATCAGCTCGATCAGGTTGTCGGGCTGCAGCGACGGGCCGCACTTCAGCCCAATCGGGTTCTTGATGCCGCGGAAATATTCCACATGCGCGTGGTCGAGCTGGCGCGTGCGGTCGCCGATCCACAGCATGTGGCCCGAGGTTGCGTACCAGTCGCCGGATATGGAGTCGACGCGCGTCATCGCCTCTTCGTAGCCGAGCAGCAGCGCTTCGTGGCTGGTGAAGAAATCGGTCTCGCGCAGGCTCGGATTGTTGTCCGAGGTGATGCCGATCGCCTTCATGAAATCCATGGTTTCGCTGATACGGTCGGCAAGCTTGCGGTAGCGCTCGCCTTGCGGGCTGTCCTTGACGAAGCCGAGCATCCACTTGTGCACGTTGTCGAGGTTGGCATAGCCGCCCATCGCGAAGGCGCGCAAAAGGTTCAGCGTCGCGGCCGACTGCCGGTATGCGTCGAGCTGGCGCTCCGGGTTCGGAATGCGGGCTTCCGGCGTAAATTCGATACCGTTGACGATATCGCCGCGATAGCTCGGCAGCGACACTCCGTTCTGCGTTTCCATCGGCGCCGAGCGCGGCTTGGCGAACTGACCGGCAATGCGGCCGACCTTGACGACTGGAAGCTGGGCGCCGAAGGTCAGCACGACAGCCATCTGCAGGAAGGCGCGGAAGAAGTCTCTGATATTGTCGGCGCCGTGCTCAAGGAAGCTCTCGGCGCAGTCGCCGCCCTGCAGCAGGAAGGCGTTGCCTTCGGCGACATTGGCAAGCGCGCTCTTCAGGCGGCGGGCTTCACCGGCAAAAACGAGCGGCGGATAGGTGGCGAGCGTGGCTTCCGTTGCCGCCAGCGCGGCCGCGTCCGGATATTCCGGAACCTGCTGGATTGGCTTGTTCCGCCAACTGCTCGGGGTCCAATTCTGTGCCATGTCAGTCATCTGCTTCCCCATCCGGTTTACCCCGGATGCCTGCCCGTTAAAGAATGCGGCGGCTTATAAACCTTTCGGCTCCCCTTGCCTAGTAGCGCCTCAAAACTGGCATTAAGGCGATATATACCATGCTATTTTCCATCTGCTTTAGATTTCCCATGTAAAGCATACCCTAATAATGTAGGGGTTCAGCATGGGTATCCTTCCGTCCGCTTTCCTGTCGGACCGATCTGGCAATTTTGGCATCATGACGGCACTTATGGTCGTGCCGCTGGTCGGAGCGGCGGGCCTTGCGATCGATTTTTCCCATGCCTTGAGTCTCCGCAGTGAGCTTTACGCGGCGGCCGACGCCGCGGCGGTCGGCGCCGTCTCCCAGAAATCGAGCGCCGCCGCGGCCGCGACAAGCATGCTGCAGGACGGCACCGTCGCCGTCGGCCAGACCGAGGCGCACGACATCTTCTTCGGACAGATGTCCCCGGAACTTGCCGAACTCAACGTCGACACCAGCATAGACGTCACCAAGACCGCCAACAAACTGCATTCGCAGGTTACCTTCAAGGCAACGATGCCGACCTCGTTCATGCGTATCTTCGGCAAGGACAGCGTCGATATCAGCGGCACCGCGACGGCGGAATACCAGACCGCCTCCTTCATGGACTTCTACATCCTGCTCGACAACACGCCTTCGATGGGCGTCGGCGCCACGCCCGCCGATGTCACCAAGATGGTCAATCTCACCGCGAACAACAAATCGAACCCCTCATGCGCCTTCGCCTGCCACGAAAGCGGCGCCAACAAGGGCAAGGACTATTATACGCTTGCCAAGAAGAACAACGTCACCATGCGCATCGACGTGGTGCGACAGGCGACGCAGGCGCTGACCCAGACCGCCAAGGCCGATACGGACAACCAGTTCCGCATGGCCGTCTATACTTTCGGCGTGGCGGCGGAAACGGCGGGACTGACCGAGGTTGTGTCGTTGACGAGCGATCTCGACAAGGTGGGCAACAAGGTTTCCCAAAAGACGTTGAACCCGCAGCCCGGCGACAGCGAATATGTCCTGGACCTGATGACCATCCCCAAGCAGGGCTATAACGACGACACCCAGACGAGCTTCGACAATGCACTGACCCTGCTCAACAACAAGATCACCTCCGTCGGCTCGGGAACGAGTTCCGCCGACGCGCAGAAAATCGTCTTCTTCGTCTCCGACGGTGTCGGCGACAGCTACAAGGCGACGACCTGTACCGAACCAGTTACCGGCCAGCGCTGCCAGGAACCGATCGACGTCACCTTCTGCCAGAAGCTCAAGGACCGGGGAATCAAGATCGCCGTGCTTTACACCACCTACCTGCCGCTGCCGAGCAATGACTGGTATAATAGGTGGATCAAGCCGTTCCAGGCCAAGATCCCGACCCGCATGTCGGCCTGCGCCTCTCCCGGATTCTATTTCGAGGTAAGTCCGACCGACGGCATCACTGACGCGATGAACGCCCTTTTCCTCAAGGTCGTCCGCGCGCCGCGCCTGACCGGCTGACCTGACCGACTACCGGCGGCGCGGGCTTTATACTCGCGCGCCGTCCTTGATCCTGTAGCTCGGCGCATACATGGTCACCAGCTCTTCGGCGGCCGTCGGATGCAGCGCCATGGTGCGGTCGAAATCGTCCTTGGTGCAGCCGGCCTTCAGCGTGATGCCGAGGATCTGTGCCATCTCGCCGGCATCGTGGCCGAGAATATGGGCGCCGACGACCTTGCGGCTTGCTGCATCGACGATCAGTTTCATCATCATCTTTTCCGCCCGGCCGGACAATGTGGCCTTCAGCGGCCGGAACTGGGCACGATAGACTTCCAGCTCCTGGTAACGCTTGCCCGCCTCTTCCTCGGAAAGGCCGACCGTGCCGATCTCCGGCTGTGAGAAGACGGCGGTCGGAATCAGGTCGTAATCCGGTTTGGTCGGATTGTTCTTGTACTCGGTCTCGATGAAACACATAGCCTCGTGGATCGCGACCGGCGTCAGCTGTACCCGGTCGGTGACATCTCCGAGTGCATAGATGTTCTCGACATTTGTGCGCGAGTAATCGTCGACGATAACGGCGCCGCGCTCGTTCACCGCAACACCTGCCTTTTCCAGCCCCAGCCCTTTCGTATTCGGATCGCGGCCGAGCGCCAGCATAACGACACCGGCATTGAGCGTCTCGCCTTTCATCGTCTCGATGACGAGGCCATTTTCGCCGTTTGTCACCTTCTCCATTACATCCTGGCAGAGGATGCGGATGCCCTTGGCAACCATGGCTTCGTGCAGGCCGCGACGCAGGTCTTCGTCGAAGCGCGAAAGTATTTCGGTGCCGCGGTAAATCAGCGTCGTCTCGACACCGAGCCCGTGAAAGATATTGGCGAATTCGACGGCGATATAGCCGCCACCAGCGATCAGGATGGATTTCGGCAGCTCTTCCAGATGGAAGGCCTCATTGGAGGAGATGCAGAGTTCGTGGCCGGGCAGTGCCTGATGCGGGTTCGGCCTGCCGCCGGTCGCAATCACGATGGTTTTGGCCGTCACCGTCTCGCCGGTCCTCAGAAGCTTGATCGTATGGGCATCGACAAGTTCGGCGCGGGTTTCCAGGATCTCGGCATTGGCGCCGGCAAGCCCCTTCTTGTAGAGCCCTTCGAGCCGCGCGATCTCATTGTCCTTGGCGGCCACCAGCTTCTTCCAGTCGAACGAGCTTTCGCCGACCGTCCAGCCGAAGCCCGCTGCATCCTCGAAATGTTCGTGGAACTGCGAGGCATAGACGAAGAGCTTCTTCGGCACGCAGCCGCGGATCACGCAGGTGCCGCCGTAACGATATTCCTCGGCGATTGCCACCTTCTTGCCGAGCGAGGCCGCAACGCGCGCGCCGCGCACGCCCCCCGAACCGCCACCGATGACGAAGAGGTCGTAGTCGTAGGAAGGCATGATGATCTCCGGAGGGAATCGCTGGATGGGTCGTTCAACATATAGAGCAATTCCAGCAGAAGTGTGCAGCGGTTCTGCGTCCGGAATTGCGTGAGAACAAAGAGATAGGGGCAGCGCTACAAAAACAAAAGCCCGGACGAAGCCGGGCTTTTGTCGAAATGAAGGATGGTCTTACTTCTTGGCAGGTGCCGGAGCGGCGGGGGCAGCCGGCGCTGCTGCCGGAGCCGGTGCAACCGGGCTTTCGGTTGCCGGTGGTGGAGCCTTGATGATCTTGGAAAGCTCGGCATTGCTCTGCTTTTCGAGGTCGCGGGAAATGCCCTGCGCCCAGATATCGGCAGCCTTGGCGGTTTCGCGCGAGGCGACCGGGCCGTCGCGCAGCAGCTTCTTGCCGATATCGGAGTTGTAGAAATCGGCGATCGCCTTCAGCTCGTCGACCGTGAAGGCCTTGGCATAGGTCAGAGCCGCTTCCTTTTCGAGGTCGGCGCGGCGAGGAGCCAGGGCCAGCGCCTGCTTGTCGACGGTTGCAGTGATGACATCCTGATAGTTCGGGGAATCCTGGATGAGGCCTGCCTTCAGACGTTCGGCCAGGCCCGGCAGGATATTGTCGTACTGGGTGGTCGCGCCGATCGCGTCCATGGCTGCGCGGGCAGCCTTGAGCTGCTCCTCGGAAGCTTCCTGCGCTCTTGCGGCAGAGCCGAAGGCAAGCCCGGAAAGAACGATGGTCGCAGCGGCAAGACGGCCAAGACCTGCAATGTTCATCATGAGTTTCTATGCTCCTGTTATCTGTTTGCCTGCAGCGTGCGGGCGCCTGCAGGACCGGCAATGATCGCAAGCGCCGCCATGTTGATGAAAAGCCCGTGTTCCACGACACCGGGTATGGAATTCAGTTCCCTCGAAAGCGCCTCTGCATCAGGAATGCGGCCAAAAGATGCATCGATGATGTAGTGTCCGCCGTCGGTGGTAAACTCTCCGTCACCGGACTGACGCAGCGTCAATTCACCCGAAAGACCAAGGCGCGAGGCCGTCCTTTCGATCGCGATGCGCGTCGAAACGAGGCCGAAGGGATTGACTTCGATCGGCAGCGCGAAGGCGCCGAGGGTCTGAACCAGCTTGCTCTCGTCGGCAATGACGATCATCCGCGTCGAGGCCGCAGCGACGATCTTTTCGCGCAGCAGCGCACCCCCGCCGCCCTTGATGAGCCTGAGGCCCGGATCAACCTCGTCGGCGCCGTCGATGGTGAGATCGAGCTGCGGCAGTTCGTCCAGCGATTTCAGGGGAACGCCGAGTTCGACGCAGAGCCGCGCCGTGCGCTCGGACGTCGGAACGCCCTCGACCTTGAAACCGGCTGCCACCTTTTCGGCGAGCACGCGGACGAATTCCTCCGCCGTACTTCCCGTCCCGATTCCGAGGCGCATGCCGTATTCGACGTGGACGAGTGCTGCCTCGGCGGCCTTGATCTTCATTTCGCGGGCATCCATGCGCCGCCAGCTCCTGATGTTGCGTTGGATGTGCTGTTTACACGGCTCGTATTGCAAACGAAAGCCAAAATCATCGTCCTGCGATTGAAAGCCACGCGTTTCGGCTGCGACTTTTCTGTCTGATGTCCCGGCGTTGCTTTTCGTCAGTTCATCGCCTACTCCCTGAAGATCTTACCCCGCAAAGAGGCACTACCGTGACCCCTGCTCCCGAAAATGCCGGCCAAGCTCCTTCCGAGAATAAGGCACTCGTCGTCTTCGATCTCGACGGCACGCTGCTCGACACCCATGTCGATCTGGTCGAAAGCCTGAACTATACGATATCAGCGCTGAACCTCGAGCCTGTCACCTATGACGACCTCACCCATCTCGTCGGCCAGGGTGCTCGTGTGATGATCGAACGCGCCTGCAGACTTCAGGGCCACCCGCTGACATCAGAGGAGGTTCCTGATCTCGTCGAGCGTTTCGTCGCGCATTATAATGCGAACATGCCCGGCCATACCGAGCCCTATCCCGGCCTCATCGCCGCCATGGACCGGCTGAAGGCATCAGGCTACTTGCTCGCCGTCTGCACCAACAAGCTGGAAGGCCTTGCCGTCAGCCTGCTGGAGAAGCTCGGCCTGACACACTATTTCGAGGCGATCACCGGCGGAGATACGTTCGAACGCCGCAAGCCCGATGCGCGGCACCTGACCGGCACCATCGAGCGCGCCGGCGGCGATGTTGCCCGCTCGGTTATGATTGGGGATAGCATCAATGACATCGCGGTGGCAAAGAATGCCGCCGTGCCCTCCATCGCAGTGCCCTTCGGCTATTCGGATGTGCCGGTGTCGAGCCTCGATCCGGATGTGATCATTACGCACTATGATGAGCTGACGGTTGAGTTGGTGGACAGCTTGCTGCAGGGTTCCGCGGCGAAAGTTGCGGTCTGAGGGCTGATAATCTGGCCGAGGCGTTTGTGGGCGTGGCCCCCTCATCCGCCTGCAGGCACCTTCTCCCCGCTGGGTAGAAGGGATTTCGCCGTGATGCCTCGCCTATCTCTAAGCGTTCTCGTGGAAGCGAGCCGCGCGACTGGCTCCCCTTCTACCCAGCGGGGAGAAGGTGGCCCGAAGGGCCCGATGAGGGGGCCACACGCGCTGACCTCTCCTCTTATCTCTCGTAAAATGAAAACGGGCGGCCCGAAGACCGCCCGTTAAATCCTTACTTACGCCAAGCGTCAGATCTGCGCCCCGCGCGACTTCGTCGTTGCGTCAAACGCCTTGTCCACATAGGTATCGCGGCCATAAACGTCGTCGAAATATTCGATCACGCCGTCCTTGTTCGGCCAAGCGGTGAAATAGGACACATAGACCGGGATCTTCTGCGGCACCTTCACGGCATGGTTCTGACCGGTGGCGATCTGCTTGGCGACATCGTCGACCGTTGTCCCGAGAACGGCGGCCGCCATGGCGCGCGGATCGGAAAGGCGCACGCAGCCGTGACTCAGCGCACGCATGTCGCGCTTGAAGAAGCTCTTGGAGGGCGTGTCGTGCATGTAGATGGCGTGGCTATTCGGGAACAGGATCTTCAGTTCACCCAGAGCATTGTCGCCGCTCGGCGGCTGGCGCACCGAGATGTTCTGCGTCGAGCCGTACCAGTCGACGCTGGAGGACGGAACGGCACGGCCGCCGACTTCGACCTGATAGCCCATCTGGTCCAGATAGTTCGGATCGGAGCGCAGCTTCGGCAGCATCTCGTTGATGATGATCGACTGCGGCACGCCCCAGAACGGGTTGAACTCGACCGTTTCGATCTCGTCGTCGAAGAAATAGGTCTGGTTGTTCTTGCCGCCGACGACGGTACGCATCGCAAGCTGCTGCTTGGAGTCGTTATAGTAATAAGCCATGAAGGCCGGCTGGTTGATCATCACATAGCGCGGGCCGAGATCATCAGGCAGCCAGCGCGCCTGCTCCATGGCAACAACGAGCTTGTCGATCTTGGAGCCGTTGCTATCGCCGCCGGTCATGGTGCGCACGGTCGCCTGGCCGATCACGCCATCAGGCTTCAGGCCATGTTCTTTCTGAAAGTCCTCGACCAGTGACACGATCTCGGGCGAATAGTCGCTGCCGCCCGTGTAGGCCGCAAATGTTGCCGCATGCGCGGTCTTCAGCTCTTCCGAACCATTCTTCTGGATCGCCTTGACGATGTTGGCGACTTCCGGCGAGCTGTCGCCTGGACGCAGCAGGGACGTGAGCGAAATGGTGATCCGCTCTTCATTGCCGCCGTCGGCTGCGCGCAGCTTGGCAAGCTCGGCTTTCAGCGCCAGGAACTGCGTTCCGTCGGGGTTGCGGCTGGAAAGATAGGCAGCAACGTCAGGGCTCATGCGGGAAAGCTTCAGCACGGGATCGAGCTTCACGACCTTGCGCTGGAAATCATGGTAGCCGGAGAGCTTGTTGGGATCGACGCGGCCGCGCGTCGTGTCCTGCACATAGGCCAGAACCTTGGAGGAAAGCGCCAGTTCGAACTGCGTCAGCGCCCGGTCGCGAGCATCCGGGTCCGGATTGGCCGGATCGAGCGTCGGCTCGGAGACGGCATAATCGGCCGGGTCGAGGCCGACGCTTGCCGCATCGGCAAGCACGCTGAGGGCTGCCTTGCCGCGCTCGTTGACGCCCTCGCCGGACACCCAGACCAGCGGATTCTTGCCGTCGCCGTAATAGGCCTGCAGGGCCTTGGCGACATCGGCATTGGCGCGGACCTTGGCTTCCGTCAGGAAGTGGCGCTGCGGAGCGCCGTCAGTCGTGGCAGCACCGGAGACGTCGGCGACCGCACCGGTCACGACAGGATCGGCAAACTTCGTCGTATCGACGAGCAGCAAGGCTTCGGTCTTGTAGATGTAATAGCGCGGGCTGGAAACCTTCGGCAGTGCGGCTTCCGGATCGACATCGCCGCCAAGACCACCATTGCGACCGCCACGGATAGGCGCCGAGGGGTCCATGAAGATGGTGCTCTGGCCGCTTCTTGCCCGGTCGCCGCGCAGCATGTCCATCAGCGTATAGGCATGCGCAGGAACCGCGCCCATCACGCAGGAAAGTGCCAATGCGGAAACCGCGCTTTTCAAAACGAACTTCATCTTTTTTCCAGTCCCAGTACCATGCTGTTGTCGAGCAAAAAGGCTCAGATCAATTCTTCCAGAATTCCCGGCAGCCGCGGCCCATTCATCAGAAACCGGCCTGCGCCGCCAGCGCTTTCAGGCTCAACTTTGTGTGACGGGGTCGAACGCAGCGCCGCGCAGTAGTTCACACAAAATTATGAAATTATTAGTTAATTTTTTACCGAATTTTCCTGTCCGAGAAAGGGCGCTTTCTGTCGCTTTTCGCATTAATTTCCCGGCGTGGCCGAAAAAACACGCTGACTGGCGAGGCAAAACATGAGAACCGTCTTCAATATTTCGCATTGCGTCCGGTTTTCTTGGCAAGCGTTCCACCCTATAAGTCCCTCATCTTCAAAGACTGCCCTCAACAGCATGTGACAGGAAGGCACGAAGCCATGAGTTCCACCCGCACCGAAACCGATACATTTGGCCCGATCGAAGTCGCCAGCGACCGCTATTGGGGCGCGCAGGCGCAGCGTTCTCTCGGCAACTTCAAGATCGGCTGGGAAAAGCAGCCGCTCTCGATCGTGCGTGCGCTCGGCATCGTCAAGCAGGCGGCAGCGCGGGCCAACATGGCGCTCGGCCAGCTCGATTCCAACATTGGCAAACCTATCGTGGATGCCGCCCAGGAAGTGATCGACGGGAAGCTGAACGACCATTTTCCGCTGGTCGTCTGGCAGACCGGTTCCGGCACGCAGTCCAACATGAACGCCAATGAAGTGATCTCCAATCGTGCGATAGAAATGCTCGCTGGCGTCATGGGTTCCAAGAAGCCGGTACACCCGAACGACCACGTCAACATGAGCCAGTCGTCGAACGACACCTACCCGACGGCCATGCATATCGCCTGCGCCGAACA
This sequence comes from Rhizobium sp. BK275, assembly GCF_014193555.1. NCBI lineage: Bacteria > Pseudomonadati > Pseudomonadota > Alphaproteobacteria > Hyphomicrobiales > Rhizobiaceae > Rhizobium > Rhizobium sp. BK275. Next base: position 228,715 of record NZ_JACHZL010000007.1, on the reverse strand, counting down.
GATCGCCCATCACCTGCTGCCGTCGCTGAAGCACCTACATGCCGCCCTCGACATGAAGGTCACCGAGTTCAGCCACATCATCAAGATCGGCCGCACGCATACGCAGGATGCGACGCCACTCACGTTGGGCCAGGAATTCTCGGGCTATGCCGCACAGGTGGGCTCGGCCATCAAGCGCATCGAGATGACCCTGCCCGGCCTCTGCGAACTCGCCCAGGGTGGCACCGCCGTCGGCACCGGCCTCAATGCGCCCATCGGTTTTGCCGAAAAGGTAGCCGAAGAGATCGCCGCCATCACCGGCATGCCCTTCGTGACCGCGCCGAACAAGTTCGAGGCGCTCGCCTCGCATGATTCCATGGTCTTCGCCCACGGCGCGATCAATGCGGCAGCCGCCGCCCTCTTCAAGATCGCCAACGACATCCGCCTGCTCGGCTCCGGCCCGCGCGCCGGCCTCGGCGAACTGGCGCTGCCGGAAAACGAGCCTGGCTCGTCGATCATGCCCGGCAAGGTGAACCCCACCCAATGCGAAGCCCTGACGCAGGTTTGCATCCACGTCTTCGGCAACCATGCCGCGCTGACCTTCGCCGACAGCCAGGGCCATTTCGAGCTCAACGTCTACAATCCGATGATGGCCTATAACTTCCTGCAGTCGGTCCAACTGCTCGGCGACGCTGCCGTCTCCTTCACCGACAATTGCGTCGTCGGCATCGAAGCCCGCGAGGACAATATCAAGGCCGGCCTCGAACGCTCGCTGATGCTCGTAACCGCCCTTGCGCCGAAGATCGGCTACGACGCCGCCGCCAAGATCGCCAAGACGGCGCATAAGAACGGCACGACGCTGAAGGAAGAAGCCTTGGCGAGCGGGCTGGTGACGTCTGAGGAATATGACGCGATCGTTCGTCCGGAGACAATGATCAGCCCGAAGTGAGCTGATAAGGCGTGACTGTCGAAGGCTGGCCGTGTGCCGGCCTTTTTGCTTTTTACGACGGATGCGGCCGCAGAGGTTTGGCGCCTCACCTTTCTTGATCAGGAGCGGAAGCGCCGCGGCACTTTCGCCGCCAATCCCCCATCCTTCCCAATTGATTTTGCCCCCAGCCAGATTTAGACCGGTTCCAATCTATCCCACCAGAAAGGTCACTTCATTGGCTGACGATCTCTTCCCTCTCGGCGCCGACACCACCCCTTACCGCAAGATCAGCAGCGATTACGTCTCTGTCGATACTTTCAAGGGCCAGGAGATTCTGACCGTCGATCCCGAGGGCATCCGCCTTCTCGCAGAAACCGCCTTTGCTGACATCAATCATCTGCTGCGCCCCGGCCATCTGAAGCAGCTCGCCGCGATCCTCGACGACCCGGAAGCGACCGACAACGACCGCTTCGTCGCCTATGACCTGCTGAAGAACGCCAATATCGCCGCAGGCGGCGTGCTGCCGATGTGCCAGGATACCGGCACGGCGATCATCATGGGCAAGAAGGGCCGTCGCGTCTGGACAGAGGGCGGCGATACGGCTGCCCTTTCGAAGGGTGTGCTCGACGCCTACGAAAAGAAGAACCTGCGCTACTCGCAGCTCGCGCCCATCAAGATGTTCGAGGAAAAGAACACCAAGAACAATCTGCCGGCGCAGATCGATATCTATGAGGAAGGCACAGACTCTTACGACTTCCTCTTCGTCGCCAAGGGCGGCGGCTCGGCCAACAAGACCTTCCTCTTCCAGGGCACGCCCTCGCTCCTGTCGCATGACCGCATGCTAGACTTCCTCAAGGAGAAGATCCTGACGCTGGGTACGGCAGCCTGTCCCCCCTACCATCTGGCGATCGTCATCGGCGGTACCTCGGCGGAAATGAACCTGAAGACCGTCAAGCTCGCCTCTACCCGCTATCTCGACGAGTTGCCGACCGAAGGCTCCGAAAACGGCCACGCCTTCCGCGATCTCGAGATGGAGAAGGAAATCCACAAACTGACCCAGAGCCTCGGCGTCGGCGCCCAGTTCGGCGGCAAGTATTTCTGTCATGACGTGCGTGTCATCCGCCTGCCCCGCCACGGCGCCTCGCTGCCGATCGGCCTCGGCGTCTCCTGTTCCGCCGACCGCCAGGCCAAGGGTAAGATCACCCGCGACGGCATCTTCATCGAGCAGCTGGAGACCGATCCGTCCAAGTACATGCCTGATATCGACGAGGCCAAGCTTTCCGAATCCGTTGTGCGCATCGATCTGAACAAGCCGATGGCCGATATTCTCGCCGAGCTTTCGAAGCATCCGGTCAAGACGCGCCTGTCTCTCTCGGGCACGATCATCGTTGCCCGCGACCTTGCACATGCCAAGATCCGCGAGCGGTTGGAAAAGGGCGAAGGCATGCCCGACTATATGAAGAACCACCCGGTCTATTATGCCGGCCCGGCCAAGACCCCTGCCGGTTACGCCTCCGGCTCGTTCGGCCCGACGACGGCAGGCCGCATGGATTCCTATGTCGACCAGTTCCAGTCCTTCGGCGGCTCGATGGTGATGCTCGCCAAGGGCAACCGTTCGCGCGCCGTGCGCGAAGCCTGCAAGAAGCATCAGGGCTTCTATCTCGGCTCGATCGGCGGCCCGGCCGCCCGCCTGGCGCAGGACTGCATCCGCAAGGTCGATGTACTGGAATATCCGGAACTCGGCATGGAAGCCGTCTGGAAGATCGAAGTGGAAGACTTCCCGGCCTTCATCGTCATCGACGACAAGGGCAACGACTTCTTCCAGGAACTGAACCTGGGGTGACGAATGCCGGCGTGGGCTGAATGAGGGGGCGCACGGCAAGCCCTCAAAAGCGAACGCTCTACCGCACCGAAGCTGTCTCAGACGTATCGATATTGGCCGCTGCCGGTTTCTCCATGGCGGCGATATCGGATGCGTTGAGAATATCCCCCGCCTTCACGCTGGCGAGGATATCGGTGCTGAAGATGCCGTTGAAGAAGCCGCTCTGCTGCAGGAGGAAAGCGCCGCCGGCGAGAATGGCGAGTGCGAGGATGGTGGGCGAAGTATGACGAGACGATTGCATGATCCCATGCCTTCAACGATGGACCGCGATCCGGCCCCGTAAATCAGGTTTCTTGAGATAGAATCTGTCATTTCGCCCTGCCCGCCAGTAGATTAGAGAACAGACACCGACCGTCAACAAAACAAAAACAATCCCTGAAAAGAGAAAACGACTGAACTTTTTTGGGACGCCTCGCGCATAAGAGGTGTCTCTTTTGCAGTCGAACTTACAAAATCCTGAGAAAAATCATAGGGGTGATCGTAGTATTGATGCCCATCAAACTTATCGTATGTAATCTTTGGTATATGTGGCTTTAATCTTTTCCCAAGAAATCTAAGCTAACAAGTAGAAGATTGCTTAAGAATTGGATGAGGAGTTGCCGGATGAATACGGCCGTTGCGCCCAAGGTGCAGGTTCCCGATGTGGCAGGTCAGATCACCTATGCCATGCGCTCCATGGGCGTTGCGCCAATTCCCCGCAACTACGAACTCTTCTATGAGGCCTATATCGGCTCCAATCCGGCGCTCACCCGCGACCTTGCCGCCCTCGGCAGCCAGGCAACGCAGGCCGAGATCGATGCGCTCGGCGCCCAGCACTGCGCCCACACGGCGCCAGCCAGGATCTTCGATGATGCGCATAGCCGCATCGCCGGCGAACTGGAGGGCCTGCTGAGGGTGCTGCGCCAGGAGCAGACATCGCTTGAAAGCTATAACCGGCTGCTCAACGAGACCTGCAAGCGCATCAATTCCAAGAGCACGAGCAGCGCCGACCTCATCGAAAACGCTATCGAACTTCTGACCCAGGCGACCGGCGATACGATCTCCCACGGCGAAAAGACCGTCGAAGACATGGTTCAGCGCTCGCAGGAGATGGATGAGGTCCGCAAGGAACTTGATGAATACAAGCGCATCGCCAATACGGACTCGCTGACGCGCCTGTCCAACCGCCGCGCCTTCGACGACCGGCTGGCCGCCGTCTTCAATAATCCGGCGCTGCGCCCGGTCACGGCGTTGCTGCTTGCCGACATCGACAATTTCAAGAAGATCAATGACACCTATGGTCACCCGGTCGGTGACAAGGTTCTGGCGACGGTCGCGTCCGTCATCCGCACCAATGTACGCCGCGACGTCTTCGTCGCCCGCACCGGCGGCGAGGAATTCGCCCTCATCATCGACGGCAACACGGTGGACGAAGTGACTGCCATCGCCGAGCGCATTCGCCGAACGCTGGAGTCCACTCCCTTCAAGAATTCCCGCACCCGCGTCAATTATGGCCCGGTCACCGTCTCCATCGGCATCTGCATGGCCTCGCACGCCGGCGATGCCGGTGAGCTCTATTCCAAGAGCGATATCGCCCTCTACAGCGCCAAGAACGCCGGCCGCAACTGCACCGTCGTCTATGAGGAGGGCATGCAGAAGGAATTCACCAAGAGCTGGCTGATCTATAAATCCTGATATCGAGGGCCGGTCCGCCCCCTCACACCACCTCGATCCGGAAATCCGTGCCTTCCCAGCGCTGTATATCCGTCCAGAAGATCGTGAAGTCGACACTGGCGGGGCCGAGCGTCCGCGTCGGCAGGTCGAAGACATGCATGCCGAAACCGGTGTCGCGGCACGGGCTGTCGGTGGCGCTTGTCCAGCCGTCGGTGGACCAGCGTACGCGCGCGGGTGACGGCAGTTCGATGCGCAGCTCACGGCCCGCCGGAATCTGGTCGCGTCGGGCCGTCAGCCGCCAGGAAAACGGCGCCGGCGCCGGCTTGGCTGCGACATAGCGGGCAAAAGTCTGTGACGGCCTGTCGAAGATCACGCCGTCGCGCAGCGACCGCAGCAGCTTGATATGTTCGGCATGCGCCCAGACCAGCGGCATGGCGCTGCCGGAGGGGCGGCCGAGGAAAAGCTCACGTTCCGGCACGTCCTCGCTGTCCCAGATCTGCTCGGGCAAGAGCCCGCCCTGGCTCGCCGAGGCTTCGAGCGCGGCGAGCATGCGCCGCGCTTCGTCCGCACGTCCGGCGGCCAGTTCGTAATGAGCGCGCTCGCCTGTCAGCAGCGGCCAGAGCCTGCCGACACCGCTGCCGGCAAAGGGCGCGCCGCCAATGCGCTCGCCATAGCCGTCGTCATTGTAGCGATACCAGTAGGGACCGGCCGGAAGGTCGCGGCGCAATTGCGCATCGATCGCCGCGACCGTGCCGATGATGCGCGGATCGTCGGCGGCCCTCAGGCCAAAGCGCACCAGCGCCAGCGCATCCGGGCTGATCAGCAGGTCCGCTTCCAGCACCTCCTCGCCATCGTCGCGATTGCGGATCGGAATGAAGTCGCGCCTCAGTGACAGGCTGCCATCCGTGGCCGAGGCGATGCGCACGTAATAGCCCTCGATACCGAGGCTGCGCGACAGGTCCGTATCGCTGGCGTAGGTCCATTCCTCGATGCGCTCGTTCCAGCCATCGGCCACCTCGCGCAGATAGCGCGCCGCATCCAGCCGCCCGGCGGCTTCCACCGCATCGGCAGCTGCAAGCAGACCGGCAATTTCGACGGCGAGCGTGAAGGGCGAGTAGCCGGCATCTTCCTCCCAGCGGTCCTCCTGCGTAGCAGGACCATTCCGAACGATGTAGCCCGCTGCCGCCTCGATCATGGGCAGATAGCGGCTGGCCTCCGAGGCGCTGACCGCGCCCGATCGCAGCAGCATGTCGTAGAGCAGGATCGGAAAGGCCGTCTCGTCCATCTGGATGCCGTACCAGTAGGGCCTTCCATCGAGCCATGCATTCTGCACCCAATGGCCGTCCGCCTCCTGGATGACAGCGAGATAGTCGAGCACGGAGCGCGCGTCAGCTGTAGCGCCTGCGGCAAGCAGGCCGCCCGCCGTCTCCACCAGGTCGCGCGTCCAGACCAGGTGATAACCCCCAAGGTCGTCGTCGCTCTTGCTGAAACCCCAGGGGATGGAAAGGCTGGCGATGATGGCACCCGAGGCATCGTCGCGATGGGTGGCGAGCACGCCGGTACTGACGCGGTAGCGGTTCAGTTTATCAGGATCATGCGGCTCGTCCAACCCAAGCAGGCCGGCCTGCCACTCCCGCCAGCCGCTGCGATAGTGCTTCAGCGCCGGCTCGGCGCCCTGCTCCAAGCTGAGAAGGGTGCGCAAGGCTGCCTCCTCCGGCTGCGTGCCGAAGCCGATGGCGATCAGCGCCCTTCCCTGCTGAGCTTGGGCCTCGCCTGCCTGGATGTCGAGCGTGCCTGACAGCGCGACATTGCCTGAGGTGGCACGGCAATATTCCTGCCTCAGCCCCTGGCCGCGCGACAATGTCTGCCAGCCGTCGGAAAAGCCGACATAGCCCACCGAGCGGGCGAGCCAGGGCACCGACGCAGCAACCGCAAGCGCCCGCCCGGAGCCTTCGGCAAACAGCATCGGCCTGCGCTTGAAATCGGCATACCAGCCGGTGTTGTCGCCGCCGCCATTGACGAGATGCGGGGCGATCAGCGCGTGCAGCCGGTAGTCGGAGAGATTGCCCGTCAATGCCTCGAAGCGGATGTCCTGCAGCACGACCTCGCGTTCCGGGTCCGAAAAGATGGTCTTGGTGATGCGATAGCGCCTGTCGCGGGCGGTATTGACGAGGCGGAAGGCCGGAACGCCGTCTTCGATCGCCTGTACGCTGTGATCGGCATCCCGCTTTTCCTCGGAGAAATAATTCTCCGCCGTGACGATGAAGCCGAAATCGCGCACGCAGGCCATATCGAGTCGTGGCGCGTAGATCTCGTTGAGGATGCCGTGGCTGGCCGTGAACCAGACGCAGCTCGCCGAATTGACTGATGTACCGACCGCGCTCTTGTCGCTCGAGGTCCAGCGGGGTTCGATGCCCGGCGCCCCAGGCGGCACGACGGAACCGGGTGGCGATGTCGGAAAGGCCAAGTGCAGTTCCTCCGCTCAGGCTGTGCTCCTCATCGAGCGCGACATCCTGTGACGAAATTCAGTGATCCGCAATATACCGCCCTTGACAGTTGCCGCTGATCTTGCGCCGGATAGGATCGCGCGGGGAGCTGAAGCGGGCGTTGCCCGGGAGGAGCGTCAGGCATGGCTGACATGACGGAAGCATCTGAAGCAAAACAGACAAGCGAGCGCAGCAAGCCGAAAGCGGCGGTATCTGCCAGCCGCATCGTGCTCGCCGTCGATATCGGCGGCTCGCATGTGAAAGCGGAACTCAGCAGCGGCAGCGAGCGACGCTCGGTCGTTTCAGGGTCCAAGATGACGGCGGCCAGGATGGTGGACGCACTCGGCGATCTCACCGCCGACTGGCACTATGACCTCGTCGCCATGGGTTATCCCGGCCCTGTCGCCGCTCATCGCCCGGCGGCCGATCCGTTCAACCTCGGGCCGGGATGGAAGGGTTTCGATTTCGAGACAGCCCTCGGCAAGCCCGTGCGCATGGTCAACGACGCGCTGATGCAGGCGATCGGCAGCTATGAGGCCGGCCGCATGCTCTTCCTCGGCCTCGGCACCGGTCTCGGCTCGGCCATGATCGCCGAAAACGTCTGCATGCCGCTCGAACTGGCGCACATGCCCTACAAGAAGGCGACATTCGAAGATTATGTCGGCGAACGCGGCCTGGAAGGCCGCGGCAAAGGCAGATGGCGAAAGTCCGTCTTCGACGTCGCCGATCGCCTGAGTGCCGCCCTGCTGCCCGATTACATCGTTATCGGCGGCGGCAATGTCGAACGCCTCAAGGAATTGCCGCCGAATTGTCGGCGCGGCAACAACGACAACGCCTTCCGCGGCGGTTTCCGGATCTGGCTGGATGAAAGCCTGCGGCTGTGAGCGGCACCCGAACGGGCAAGCCTGACGGCCACATTGGGCCGGAAGCTGATCACCGACCTGGTCGAACTCCAAACCAGCTTCGGCTCTGCCCATCCGATAAGACAGCGGCTGGCCGGTGTCACTGGTCGTTGACCACGAGGCAGGCCATCGCGTGCTGCTCCCCGGCGAAACCACGCCTCGTTCCAGCCGTCAAGCGGAAAGCTGCAGCAGGATCGCACTTGCTGCCATCAGCAGCACGACGATCCATGGCGGCGCCTTCCAGACGACCAGCAGAAGGAAGCCGGACAGGGCAAGGGCAAAATCGGTCGATGTGAGGACCGCGCTTGTCCATACCGGATTGTAGAGGGCCGCACCCAGCACGCCGACCACGGCTGCGTTTGCTCCACGCATGGCCGCCTGCGCCAGCGGATAGGTGCTGAGCCTGTCCCAGAAAGGCAAGGTGCCGAGCAGCAGCAGAAAGCCGGGCAGAAAGATAGCGATCAGAGAGATGGCTGCGCCCGCGACACCGTTGGGAGACGGCCCCATCACGGCTCCGAGATAGGCCGAAAACGTAAAGAGCGGACCGGGGACCGCCTGTGCAACGCCGTAACCGGCGAGAAACGCGTTTTCCGAAACCCAGCCCGACCGCACGACCTCTGTCTCGAGCAGCGGCAGGACGACATGTCCGCCACCGAACACCAGCGCACCCGAGCGATAGAAGGCATCGAAAAGGCGCAACCCCTGCGAATCCATGATGGACGCGATGAGCGGCAATCCGAACAGCAGGAGCAGGAACGCCAGCAGGCAGATGACGCCTGCAGAGCGCGATATTCCGAACGAGAAACTTGTCCGCTGTTCGACCGCGGCCCCGCGGCAAAGGACGAGCCCTGAAACGGCACCCAGCACGATGGCTGCGAGCTGGCCGAACGTCCCTCCTGCTATCACCATGAAAATCGCGGCCAGCGCGATGTCGCCGCGCGGCCTGTCGGGTGTCAGCGATCGTGCCATGCCCCAGACGGCTTGTGCCACGACCGCCACGGCGACGAGCTTCAATCCATGCAGCAGGCCCTGCCCGGCGGGATTGTCGAGCGCGGTGGCGGCAGTCGCGAAGATGAAGAGGATCAGGGCGGACGGAAGCGTGAATGCGCTCCACGCCGCAAGCGCCCCCAGCGGTCCGCCGCGCAAGAGGCCCATCGCAAAGCCGACCTGGCTCGATGCGGGACCGGGAAGAAACTGACAGAGGGCGACGAGATCGGCATAGCCCTTCTCGTCGATCCATTTGCGCCGCGTCACGAGCTCGTCGCGGAAATAGCCGAGATGCGCGATCGGTCCGCCGAACGAGGTGAGGCCAAGCTTCAGGAAGGCACCGAAGACTTCCGCAGGCGTTCCCGCCGATGGAACGGCCGTCTTCTTCCCAGTCATTTCCGTTGCATCCACGCCGATATCCCCATTGTGCCGACCCATATCCTCATCATTAATGACGGCACGATGACAACAGGTGATTTTCGCTGTCAGTCGAATAAACCATTGCAGATTTTGTAGTCTTGCCGGCACGGATCACGCAGCTTGACGGACGCGCGTTCGGGCCGGCAGCGTCATTGCGATGACACCGGCCATGACGCAGGCAAGACCAAGGCCTGCCGTAGATGACAGCGTTTCGCCGAGGAAGACGACACCGATCGCGACGAGTGCTTCGATGCAGGCCGAACTGTCGTTGGAAAAGAAAGACTTGCGGGACGCGCTTGGGTCATCGCGTGCCCGCAAAGCCTCCGATGCACTTCGCCTTGTCACTGGGCAGCGAGCGGAGCCGCTGCAGCCGCACGCGTCACCGGCGGCGGGTTCCACTTGCCGATCAACGTGCTGCCCTTCGGCGCATAGAGCCTCATCGTCAGATTGTACGGGCCGTTCGGCGCCGGCAGCCAGTTCCATTCCTTGTCCTTGCCGGGGCTTTCCGTCTGGAAATAGAGGTCGAGCGAGCCGTCGGCGTTGAACTGGAACGGCATCCAGCTGCTGACGGCGAAACGGTTAAGCGGATTGGCGACCTGGAAGCCGTCACTGTCATAGAGGGTGACCGACCAGAAAGCGTTGACCGGCGGTATGGCCTCCTTTTCGAAATGGATCGTGTAACTGCTTCGTCCATCCAGCGGGTTGCCGGTTTCATCCGCAAGGTTCAGTGGATAGATGGCGTCTTCAGGCAGATTGGCGCCAAGTCCCTGTTGCGCCACGATCGCGCGTTTCAGGTAGTAATTGCCATAGACGCCCATCGTGTCGGTATTCATCGACCAGCCATTGACCACGCGTGCCAATGTTTTCATCTTCCAGCCCATGAGCGCCTGGCCATCCTGCGGCGCCGTCTTCAACGCTTTCTGGACGACAGGATCGGCCTTGGAGAGATCGAAGCTCTTGCCAGGCTCGATGCCGATCCGCTTCACCGGGCAATGATCGGCTGATCGGTGCTGTGCGGCGGGTGAAGTTTCAGGAGTTCGGCTGCGTAAGCGAAATAGTCTTCCGCCGAAGCCGTATCGGCCTGCGTCTTCGGCGGGGTCTTCATGTCGACGGAAGGGTCTATCTTGACCTTGGCCGGCTTGGCGTCTTTGCCCCACTGCGACAGCGGGGTGATCTTGTAACCGTCCTGGATCTTGTGAACAGCATCGTAGTCATCAGGGCCATCGGTCTTGGTGCGGCCGATAATCCAGACATAGGGTGTTGGAGCATCGATCCGTTCGGTCCCGTCAGGCAGCTTGAATTCGTCGAACCTGTCGCGAAGGTCGGGCCTCCAGCCGGGCGACGCGATCAGGAAATTTCCGGCCGATGTTCCGGTCGTTCGCCAGCCCGGCGCGGCAAACACATCCGTCCACATGTCCAGCATCGGCAAGAGGTAATAGCGGCCTGCGGTATCCGGCGCGGTAACGACCACCGGTTCCTTCGTCAGATCGAGCCAGCCGCTTGAATAGAGCGTGTCGAAATTCGGCCGGACCACGGCTTTCATGTCTGCAGTCGGAAAGGCGCGGACATTGGCGAACCGGTTGGCCGGCCCGCCGATGCCCCCCTCCTTCGGTTCCATGTTGGTCAATTGCTTGCGCGTGATGTCCATCGTTATCATCGGATAAAAATAGACATAGGCTTCGATGCCGATCTCACGCGCTTCCTGTTCCGTCAGCGAAGTGGCCTTGGCGTCAGGTACGGCCGGAATGGCCATCGAAGCAATTGACAGGAAGACGAACGACAGAGGCGTTCGCAACAAGCGTCTGATACCAAATTGAACTGTCATGTGCGTTTCCCCCGGAACAAAATGAAGAACCCGGCAGGACCTCGATTGAGACTGGCGCATCCTTGGCGAAACCAGGATCGCCAAGCTGATGGGACCTGCTGAGCGACCCGAGCGAAACATAAGGGCCGTATAACCGGAAGTACGTTACAGTAAACGGCGCCGTAAATGGCCGGGAGACAGAACTCTGTGCTTCGATCCGGTGCAGGCTATTGGCTTTCCTTGAAGACCCTTCCGCAAATGTCAGGTGAATGCCATAACTCGATTCCCGACACGGAGGAGGACGATATGACTGAAATGACGGTTCTTGCATTTGCGCTCGTGGCATTCATCGGCATCGCCACGCCCGGCCCGACCGTGCTTCTCGCGCTGACGAACGGATCGAAATTCGGGGTGCGCCGGGCGATATCGGGCATGATCGGTGCCGTCATGTCCGACTTCGTGCTGATCGGTGCAGTCGCGTTGGGTCTTGGTGCCCTGCTCGCCGCCTCGGAATTCTGGTTCACCGTCGTCAAATGGGTCGGTGTCTGCTACCTCGCCTTCCTGGGTGTCATGCTGTTGCGTTCGAAGGGAACGCTGGATGTCTCGCTGCGCTCCGAAAGCGGGAACGCATCCGGCTCGGTGGTGACGATCTTTCTGAAGAGTTTTCTCGTCGCCGTCACCAACCCCAAGGGCTACCTGTTCTTCTCGGCCTTCCTGCCGCAATTCATCGATCCCTCGGGTCCGCAGGTCGAGCAATATGCCATGCTCGCCCTCGTCTTCGCCGCCATCGATTTCATGGTCATGTTCGGCTACGCGTTGCTCGGCTCGCAGGCCGTCCGGCTGCTCAGGAAATCGGGCGCGCTCTGGCTCGACCGGATCTGCGGCGGCGCCTTGCTGACGCTTGCCGGCTCCTTGGCACTCTATCGGCGGGCGAGCACGTAACAGTACCCTCGCCTGCTGATTTACAGCGAGTTTACGGTAACGTACTTATCCGAACTCTCCCGATCTGCATTCAATAGCCCCGAGGGGGCGCCATCCCGGCGCCGCAGCAGGAGGGCTACGCATGCCTGGAATATGGAGACTGATTGGCGCGGCGGCGATCGTCGTCATCGCCTCGACGGGTGCGGCGAAGGCAGACACGATCAGCTATGCCGATGCGATCACCGTGCTCGCGAAAGATTGCGGCGCCGATATCAAGAAGCTCTGCAAGGGGCTGAACCTCGGCAATAACAGGATCGCCGATTGCCTCGCCCAGAATGCGGGCAAGGTCTCGCCAACTTGCACATCCACGCTTGCGAGTGTCGCTGCATCGATCCAGAAGCGGGAGCAGGCGCAGACGGCCTACAGCAAGGTCTGCGCCACCGACATGGCGCGGCGCTGCAATGGCGTCGTCGGCGACGGCTATATTCTCGCATGCCTGGCCAAAAAGCAGAAAACGATCAGTGCCCAGTGCAATCAGGCAATATCAGATGCAGGCTGGAGGTAAGGTCATGATGTCAAGAAAAATCGCCCTCGCCGGCTTTGCTGCCGCCCTCCTCTTGCCCGCACTTGCGCTTGCGCAGCAGGTCTCCCAGGAGCGGATCATCAACGGCCTCGGAAAGCTTCAGGGGGCAGCGCCCATCGTCGACGTCGAACTGCTGAGACAAGAGGCCATGAACGGGTCCGGAAAACAGATGTCCGGCCTGCCGAACTGGAGCAAGGTCGCGCGCCTGCCGCAGATGGTAGTAGAGATCGACTTCGCGAACGATTCCGTCGCCATCGAGCCGGAATCCTACCGCACGCTCGGCATGATCGCCGATGCGCTGCATCACCCGAACCTCTGGGCCTACAAGTTCCTCGTCGTCGGCCATACGAGTTCGACCGGCACCGACCAGCACAATCTCGACCTCAGCCAGCAGCGAGCTGAAGCGATCAAGGAGATTCTTTCGACGACATTTGCCGTCGATGCCAGCCGTCTCTATGCGGTCGGTGTCGGCGAATATTTCCCGATCGAGGGCTCGAAATCGGAGGCCGCCAATAACAGGCGCGTCCAGCTCTACAATCTCGGTGTCTTCACGCGGAAACCATGAGGCAAATATCCGCCGCGCGTCCGGCTGACCTGGCATCCGCCATCACCTGAAACAGGCGAATACACACGGGCCTGACCGTCAGCGTGACCAGGGGTTGATATCGAGTTCGCCGCCGGCCTGCAGACCCCGCAGGATATCGATGAGCCGCGGCGCCATGTCCCGGATTTCGGTCAGATGAATGGCCGTCAGCCGCTCCAGGATGTCGTCGGCCTTTTTGGTCAGCTCCAGCGTCTGCCGCCGCTTGTCGGCCGGGTCCGTCTGGCGCAAGACATAGCCTGCGGCGACCAGGCGGCCGACGAGTTCGGTCGCCGAATGCGGGGCGATCAGCAGGCGCTCGGCAAGGATGCCGATCGTCATGGCGTCTTCCCCGCGATAGCCGCGGATCGCAAGCAGCGCTTGATGCTGCTGCGCCGGCAGCCCCTCCTCCTGCGCGGCCGAGGCGCTGAAATCCATGAACCGACGCAGCGTATAACGCAGGTTCGACAGCGCCTCGTAATCGGCATCCGTCAGATCGTCTTTCGGCTTCTTCACCATGCGTCCTCTGCGATCACTGCATCCATGCGGCCACTTCCATCTGCCGGTGATCCCCAAGCATGCGCAGTGCCTGCATCAGTTCCGGCGCCATCTCGCGGATCTCATAGAGATGGGCTGATGTCAGACGGTGCAATAGCTCTTCTGCCTGCGCTGTCAACATCACGGCCGGCCGGCGTTTGTGCTTCGTTTCGATCGTGACATGGCCGGCCTCCTGCAGCGACGCCGCCAGTTCCGCGGCTTCATCCGGCGTCAGAAAAAGCTTGTCCGCAAGATCGGACAGGCTCATCCGGTCCCCGATGCCCAGCCCCTTGATCGCCAGAAGCGCCTGATGCTGCTGCCCCGTCAGGCCGAGCTTATCGGCGGCCTTTGCGCTGAATTGGCGAAACTTGCGAATCCTGTATCTCAGGTTGGCAAGCGCTTCAAATTCGATTTCAGATAGAGCGCGGTCTTTGTTCGACATGATTACAGCTCCTGTTTTTGTCTGTTGATTTGTATCGTACTACGATATATTTGCGGCAGGAACGAAGCCGTCAACAGGACCTGCAATGCCTCCCCAGAAAATCCCACATCGCTCCCATGATTTCATGGGTGGCCTCTCCCGCCGCGAGGCCGGCGATTTCACCACGGATAAACGCGTTCTTGCTCTCATCGGTATGGCGCTGATCGTCGGCACCGGCGGCGCCTTTGCCGCCTGGGTACTGGTCAGTCTCATCTCGCTGGTGACGAACCTCGTCTGGTTTCACCGCTTCAGCATCGCGGCCGTCTCGATGGCGCAGGCGCCGCGTTCGGTCTGGATAGTTCTCATTCCCGTCATCGGCGGCCTCGTCATCGGGTTGATGGCTCGCTTCGGTTCCGAAAAGATCCGCGGCCACGGCATTCCCGAGGCAATCGAAGCGATCCTGATCGGCGGCAGCCGCATGTCGCCGAAAGTGGCGATCCTGAAGCCACTCTCATCGGCGATCTCGATCGGCACCGGCGGCCCCTTCGGCGCGGAAGGCCCGATCATCATGACGGGCGGCGCGATCGGCTCGCTCTTTGCCCAGTGCTTTCACCTGAGCTCGGCCGAGCGCAAGACGCTGCTGGTCGCGGGTGCCGCGGCCGGCATGACGGCGATCTTCGGCTCGCCGATCGCCGCCATCATGCTCGCCGTCGAACTGTTGCTGTTTGAATGGAAGCCGCGCAGCTTCATTCCGGTCGCGGTCGCCGCCTGTGTATCGATCTGCTGGCGTCCCTTCCTGTTTCAGGCCGGCCCGCTCTTTCCCAAGCAGTTCCATATGGACCTGCCCTGGTGGGGCATCCTGCTCTGCGCTGCCATGGGTATCATCGCCGGGCTGCAATCCGGCATCCTGACGACGCTGCTCTACAAGATCGAAGATCTCTTCGAGGCCCTGCCGATCCACTGGATGTGGTGCCCGGCGCTCGGGGGCCTCTTCATCGGCCTCGGCGGCCTGATCGAGCCGCGCGCGCTCGGCGTCGGTTACGATATCATCGACGGCTTGCTGAACAGCTCCATATTGCCGGCCGCCGTGCTGACGATCCTGCTGGTCAAGGCAGCGATCTGGCTGGTCGCCCTGTCATCGGGCACATCGGGTGGCGTGCTGGCGCCGCTGTTGATCTTCGGCGGCGCGCTCGGCTGGCTGGTCGGCCTTTTCCTTCCCGGCGATCCCGGCTTCTGGGCGCTGCTCGGCATGGCCGCCATGATGGGCGGCACCATGCGCGCGCCGCTGACCGGCACCTTTTTCGCCGTGGAGCTGACGGGCGATGTCTCTTCGCTGCTGCCGCTGCTGGCGGCAACCGTCTCCGCCTATGCGGTCACGGTTCTCCTTCTGCGCCGCTCGATCCTGACGGAAAAGATCGCCCGCCGCGGCCAGCACATCACCCGTGAATATGGCATCGACCCCTTCGAATTCTCCCGCGCCCGCGATATCATGATCAGGCAAGTCGATACGTTCCCGGCCGATATGACGGTTGGCGAAGCCACCAGTTTCTTCGTCACCATACCGAAGACCCACCGGGTTTATCCCGTCGTTGATAGCAAGGGTATCGTGAAGGGACTGGTGTCACGCGGCGATGCGCTGCGCTGGCAGCAGGATGGCACCCTCACCGACCAGATGCTCGGCGATTTCATCTCCGATGCGTCGCTGCCGTTAGCCCATCCCGACGATACGGTCGGCTACGTCGCCGATCTGATGCTCGCAACCGATGCCGGCCGCATTCCGATCGTCGACCCTGAAAACGGGCAATTGCGCGGCCTCGTCGCCCGCAAGGACCTGCTGCGGCTTCGCTATCAGCTAAGGGCCACCGAGACGGAGCGCCGGCCCTATTTCGGACCGCGCCGGACAAATGAAGGGCGCAGATGAAGCTCAAGCACCTGCTATATCGGTGAAAGCCGCCGTCAGCCCGTGACGGCGGAGAGCCCGTTCACTGCAAGATGCAGGACCGCCCTATGTGCGTGGTCCATTGTTGCCCATTTGTAAGGCGCGGAAGAGAACGAAGCCCAGAGTAACAGCGACCAAATTATAGAGCGTTGCACCTGCGAACGCTGACCCATCGACGCCGGCAGTTCGAACAGCGGAACCAGGTTCTGAACCGCTCCCGTCGGTCATGCCGAACAGGATCATACCGACGATCGTCACGCCGAAAGCCGAACCTGTGGTCTGTATTGTGCTGAAGACGCCTGACGCCATCCCGGCTTCGGCATTTGTAACGGTACTTAGAACCATGTTGAGCAGAAGCGGGATGACAATTCCCTGGCCAAACCCTTGGAGAATCACGGAGATAGTCAACGCTGATGTCTCTCCGCCGACAAGGCCGCCAATGACTGCCAGCAGCAAGCCTAAGCCGAAGATGCCCATACCTAGCGTTGGCGCGTGATGCCGCAACCGTTTCGCAAGCGGGGCCGAGACCAGGGAGCCGGCGAAGAACGCGATTGTGGATGGCAGGAACAGCATGGCCGCCTGCAAAGGGGTCCGGCCAAGGCCGACCTGCAAGAAAATCGTCAGCGACAGCGAGAACGAGCTGATCGCCGAGAAAAACAGAAACGACGCCAATATGCTGAGGGCCACGCCGCCGTTCCTGAACAGCGAGGGATCGATGATGGGAGCGCCGCCGCGCCGCATCAAGCGGTTTTCATAGGCGATGAAGGCTGCGAACAAAGGCACCGACGACAACAAGCCGAGGATCGCCCACCATGGCCAATGTTGTTCTTGCCCCACCATCGCCGGCAATAGGGCTGCCGTGAGGGCCAAGGCGCCGAGCAATGCTCCCGTGAGGTCGAGCCCTGCCGATGTCGCTTCTCTGGTTTCAATGATGAACCTCCCGGCAATGAGGGCATAGGCGGCGATGGGCAGGTTAATAAAGAAGATCAGGCGCCAGCCGAGGCTGCCGACATCGAGTGCCATCAGGCCGCCGCCGAGCAGTTGCGAGGCTGCGCCTGCGATACCTTGCACCGCGCCCATCACCGCAAAAGCCTGCCGACGCTCGTCGCCATTGAACAACAGTCGCAGCGACGCGTAGACCTGCGGCATCAGCAGGGCTGCCCCGATGCCCTGCAGTGCCCGTGAGACGATGAGACTCCAGGGCGACAAGGCCATGCCGCACAGCAAGGACGCCAGTGCAAAGATTGCCATGCCGGAGAGAAACATGCGCCGCCGGCCGTAAAAGTCGCCCAGCCGCGCCCCATTGAGCAGCATTGCGCCATAGGAGACGCTGTAAGCCACCATGATCATCTGCAATTCGGCATTCGAGGCGTGCAGGTCCCGTTGAATGTCGGGGAGCGCAACGTTGACTATGAAAAGATCGAGGATCGTGACGAAGTTTCCTGCCAATAGCACCGCGAGCGAGGAAATTGCTCCTGCGCGCCGGCGTTCCCCCTGTATCAATGTCATTTTCGTCTCCGGTTGAAGGAAAGCAGGAACTGGATTGGACCTGCGACGAAAACGATATCCTGTCTTGAATATTGGACAATTACGCGGGATGGACTTACATTAATGACAGAATGTCCTTAATAATGCAGTCATGGATAGTTTCAGCAGCCTTTCTGCCTTCGTTCACGCCGCCGAACGACGCAGCTATGTGGCGGCGGCCCGCGTCGCCGGCGTGTCTCCTTCGGCCATCGGCAAGGCGATCGCTCGCCTCGAAGCACGGCTTGGTGTTCGGTTGTTCAACAGGACGACGCGTAACATCAGCCTCACGGAGGAAGGTGCGGCCTTCTACGAACGCTGCAAGCGCATCATCGATGACCTCGAAGATGCCGAGGCAAGTCTAATAGAAAGCCGGAAGCGTCCGAGGGGGCGCCTGCGCATCAGTGTCGCCCATATCGTCGGCCATCATCTGTTGATGCCCATCCTGCCGGCCTTCGTTGAGCGATATCCCGAGATCGAACTGGATATCGATTTTGAAGATCGCGTCGCCGATCTCGTCGCAGAAGGGCTGGATGTCGCCATTCGCAGCGGGGAACTCGCCGATACAAGTCTAATCGCCCGCCGTCTCGGCGAGCAGCATTTTGTCGTCTGCGCAAGCCCCGGCTATTTCGATCGCCATACGCTGCCAACGGTGCCGGCTGACCTTGCGGAACATGCCTGCATTCATTTCAAATATCCGACCAGCGGCCGCCTTGCGCTCTGGGCCTTTGCTCCTCCGAACGAAAAACTGATCTTGCCGAGCAGCCTGACGTTCAACAATACGGATGCCGGCCTGCGGGCCGCGCTGGATGGTTTGGGTATCGCGCACCTGCCGGTTTATGTAGCGGCGGCCCATATCCGCACGGGATCGCTCGTTCCCGTCCTGACGTCATACATGGTCGCGTTTGGGTCGTTGTCGCTCGTCTGGCCGTCAAATCGCCAATTGTCCCCGAAGGTTCGGGCCTTCGTGGATTTCGCGGCCGAGCATCTTGCTGCTCGGCCGGATGCTTTCAGAGCAGGTGTCGGCCAGCAGACGCATGCATGATGGCCGCAAGGCGTCACCGGCCGAGCCAGCGATATTCCTCGATCGAAGCCTTGCCGGTCTTCTTGTCGTAAAGGCAGATCAGGTTGACGTTCTTGACCCGGCTCTTGCCCTTGCCCATCGAGCCGCGCAACAGAACGGCTACCTTGCCTGTGGCGTCATCGAACACGATCGGAGCGGTCGCCTCGGGCGTATCCATGCCCGACTGACCGATGCACGTGCCGTTCACCTTGGCAAAGAGCGCATTCCATGCGGCATCGCTGGAGGCGCCGGCATAGTGAGCCGTCAACAGCAGTGTGGCGGCCGCAATCGTCATTGTCTCGATCATTCTCAAACCCTTGTTGAACGGAAAGGAATCGTTCCCGTGCGGGACTTGCCGGCGCGAAGTCGGCGGAACTGAGACTTCCGGTTTTGCTGCTGCCGATTTCTCAGCGTCTTTCAATCATTTCCCCACACGCCAATCAGCATCTTGAGAAAACGCTCCGCTGCCGGTGACAGGGTGCCGCCGCGACGGCGAACCACGCCGATCGTGCGTGATATCTCGGGATTGCGGATCGGGCGGGTGATCAGAAACGGATGGTCCTCTCTTGGGGTAGCCATTCTTGGCAATACAGAAATCCCGAGGCCCGCCTCCACCAACCCGAGGGAGGTGGACAGATGGGTTACCTCGTAGAACCAGCGAAGCTTGATGTTCGATTTTGCCAATGCTGCATCGAGCAGCGTCCTGTTGCCGCTCGATCGGTGAACCGTGATCAGAGGATAGGGCTCCAGTTCCGCCCACCCGACCCATGGTTTTGCTGCAAGAGGGTGATCCTTGCGCGCTGCAAGCACGAATGGGTCCTCCGCGAGCCGCTCGAAGGTCAGGTCCGGATCCGACGTGCCCATGATGTTAATGCCGAACTCAACCTCCCCGCGAGCCACGGCTTGAAGACCGTCGGTCGCCGGCAAGTCGAGGATGCGAAAGCGGATGTTCGGATACTCCTCGTTGAACTGTCTGATGACTGTCGGCAGGAAGTAGAATGCCGCGGTGGGGAGGCATGCGATCGTTACCAATCCGCCCCGATTGGGTCCAACGTCACGGACAGCAAACAGAGAGCCATCGAACTCCTCCAGCATGCGTCGGACGAGCGGCACGAACTCCGTACCGAGAGCCGTGGCGCTGACATGCCTGGTTGTCCGCTCTAGGAGCGGCGCTCCGACAACCTGCTCCAGTTTTTGAATGCGGCGGCTCAACGCGGGCTGTGACAGGTGCAGGGCTTCGGCGGCGCGATGAAAGCTCTCCAACTCTACGACGCTCAGGAATGCGCGAAGGTCAAGGATCTCGCAATTAATGCTCATGACGCATCAATCCTCCGATTCTTAGCATTTCACAAATAAACGCCTATTTCGATAATTGGATCAAACGGCGCCGATTGATACGGCGATGACATAATTCTGATGGAAGCACAAGCGATGAACGACCTTTTGGCGATCCCTTGCGTATTGATGAGAGGCGGCACCTCGAAGGGTCCGTTTTTCTTGGCAAGCGATCTTCCCGCGACTGCCGGTCAGCGCGACGAGATCCTGCTGTCCATCATGGGCTCGGGCCATCCGTTGCAGATCGACGGCATCGGCGGCGGCAATCCGGTCACGAGCAAGGTGGCGATCGTCGGGCCTGCGAGCATTTTCGGCGCCGACGTGGATTATCTCTTTGCGCAGGTGCGGATCGACCAACAGATTGTCGACACTTCCCCGAACTGCGGCAACATGCTGGCTGCGGTCGGCCCGTTTGCCATCGAAGCGGGAATCGTCCCGGTTCGCGGAGAAACGACGCTCGTCCGGATCCATAACGTCAACACCGGCAAGCTGATCGAGGCCGAAGTTCCCACTCCAAACGGCAGCGTTTCCTATCTCGGTGATGCTGCAATCGATGGCGTGCCCGGACGTGCAGCGCCGATCGCACTGACCTTCATGGACGCAGCCGGGGCTCGTACCGGGCAGCTCTTTCCCACTGGCAAACCGGTCGACTTGATCGATGGCGTTGCTGTCACCTGCATCGACTGCGCAATGCCGATGATGTTGATCGAGGCCGCCGCGATCGGCGCAACCGGCCCGGAATCGGCGGCTGAACTCAATGCTGATGAGGAATTGCTGACGCGGCTGGAAAAGCTGCGTATCGCTGCTGGCGAACGGATGGGCCTCGGCGACGTGCGCAATCAGGTAACGCCGAAGCCGGTACTCATTTCCCGGCCGAAGTCGGGAGGTGACATCAGCGTACGGTATTTCATGCCGCATCAATGTCATCCGTCGCTCGCAACCACGGGCGCCGTGGGAATCGCCACAGCCTGTATCAGCCAGGATACAGTCGCTTCGCTTCTGATCGGCAGGCGTACCCCTCCAGTCGTTCTTTCCATAGAACACCCAAGCGGCCACCTGGACGTCAAACTGTATGAGCGGGACGGCCAGGTCGTCGCCGGAATTCTTCGCACTGCCCGCCGGCTGTTTGAAGGACACGTATTCGCAAAACCTGTCGCGCGACTGGGTTACGCGGCATAATAACCGTGGCCGCCGGGAGGGCGCCACCAACAGGAGGAGAATATCATGCGCAAGCTCATGCTCGCCCTCGCGGCAACCGTCGTGTTTGCCGGTTCCGCATTTGCGGATCCGGTCCGCATCAGCGTTGGCTCTTACAACCTCAACAATCTTCCCTTTCCGGTCGCCCAGGGGCTCGGCCTTTATGAAAAGGAAGGCCTGGAGGTGACCGTCGAAAACTTCGCATCGGGCGGGTCGAAGACGCTTCAGGCGCTTGTTGCCGGCTCGACGGATATTGCCGTCGGCTTCTACGACCATACGATCCAGATGCAATCGCAGAAGAAGGCTGTCGTGGCGTTCGTGCAGCTTGCCCGCAATTCAGGGCTCGTGCTGGCCGGCGGCAAGAACAGCACTTTCGATCCGGCAAAACCGGAAACGATCAAAGGCGCAAAAATCGGCATCACCTCGCCGGGCTCGTCTTCCGACTTCTTCGTCCGCTATTACCTGCAGCGCAACGGCTTGTCCGCCGCCGACGTCTCGCTGATCGGCGTTGGCTCCGGATCTGCCGCCGTCGCGGCCCTTGAGCAGGGCAAGGTCAACCTCCTCGTCAACTACGACCCGGCAGCGACCTTCATTGAGGCCAAGGGCGTCGGCAAGATCCTGATCGACGGGCGCAGCGACGATGGTGCGAAGGCGATCTATGGCGGGATTTACCCGACCTCCGTCCTCTATGCCACGCAGAGCTATATCGAGGAAAATCCGGAGACCATCCAGAAGGTCACGAATGCGACGGTCAAAGCGCTCGAGTGGATGAATAGCCACTCGACGGAGGAGATCGTCGACAAGCTGCCGAAGGAGTTCATTTCCGGCGATCGGGACACCTACGTCAAGGCGGTCGAGAACGCGAAAGCGATCTTCTCGAAGGATGGGCGCATCAACGAGGAAGATATCAAGATTCCCCTCGCCGTCCTGAAGAGCTTCAACGAAAAAGTCGCCGCGGCTGAAATCGATCTTACGAAAACCTACACGAACGAGTTCGTCGGCAAGGTCCCGAACGTCGCAGCCAACTGACAGGAGGAGGTCATGGCATTGACCGTAGTGAAAAAAACCGCACCCCCGACGGACAGTCCGCATCAGGCAAAGCCGATGGTTTCCATCGACTCGGTCACCATGGCCTTCGGCGCCTATGTGGCCGTGCAGGATGTGAACTTGAAAGTCTCCGATGGTGAGTTCCTCGCCATCGTTGGTCCAACCGGCTGCGGCAAGAGCACAATACTCAATGCAATCGCCGGCCTGCTGAAACCTGCTGATGGCACCGTATCGATCGACGGTCAGCCGGTACGCGGGGTTCAGAACGACATCGGTTATCTCTTTCAGCAGGATGCATTGCTTCCGTGGAAGACCGCGATCGAGAACGTGGAGCTCGGACCCATGTTCAAGGGTGTCGGTGCTGCCGAACGTCGCGAGCAGTCGATGAGATGGCTGGCGAAAGTCGGGCTGAAAGGGTTCGAGCATCGCTATCCCCACCAGCTTTCAGGCGGACAGCGCAAGCGCGTCCAGATGGCCCAGGCGCTGATCACCGGTCCCAAGGTCATCCTGATGGACGAACCCTTCTCCGCGCTCGATATCCATACCCGCCATCTGATGCAGAACGAACTGTTGCGGCTTTGGCAGGAAGAAAGACGCGCGGTCGTGATGATCACGCACGACCTCGAGGAGGCAATTGCTCTCGGTGATCGGGTCGTGGTGCTTGCTGCCGGACCGCGTTCGCGCGTGATCGACAGCTTCCCCGTCGATCTCGAACGCCCTCGCGATGTCGCGGAAATCAAGCTCGATCCGCGCTTCATGGATCTTTATCGCAACATCTGGGCGTCGCTGCGCGGCGAAGTGGAGAAAAGCTATGAACGCCATGACTGAACGCCTTATCCAAATCGTGCTCTTGGTAGCAATTGTCGGCGGCTGGCAGCTCGGCGTCGCGGTCGGCTTCATCGACGTTTTCTTTTTTCCTGCTCCGGTCGACATCTTCAATCAGGTCGCATCCTGGGTGGTGGACACCAGCTTCTACAGCCACGTGGCCATCACCCTGACGGAAACCGTGCTCGGCTATCTGGTCGGCACGGCACTTGGTGTAGCAGCAGGCGTCTGGCTCGGTCTCAGCCGTTCGACCGCGCGTATTCTGGACCCCTTCATCAAGGGCTTGAACGCGATTCCTCGAGTCGTACTTGCGCCGATCTTCGTCCTCTGGCTCGGCCTCGGCCTCTGGTCCAAGGTGGCGCTCGCCGTGACGCTGGTGTTCTTCGTCACGTTCTTCAACGCCTTGCAAGGCGTCCGGGAAGTGAACCCGGTGGTGCTGTCGAACGCCCGCATTTTAGGGGCCAGGCGGTCGGATCTGCTCCGCCACGTCTATTTCCCGGCAGCCGCGAGCTGGATCCTCTCCTCCCTGCGCACATCGGTCGGCTTTGCCGTCGTTGGAGCGATCATCGGCGAATATCTTGGCTCTTCCGCTGGTCTTGGCTACCTCATCGCCCAGGCAGAAGGCAATTTCGATGCGGTCGGCGTTTTCGCAGGCATCCTGATCCTGGCCGTCTTCGTCCTGATTATCGACAGCATCCTGGACATCGCCGAAAAGCACCTCATCAAGTGGCGAACGAGCGTTTCCGAACGGCCTGCATGACGATTTTCAGCGGTAACAGACAAGCCTGTTCACAAGCGTTCTCCCTTTTGCCCAAGAAGGGAGAATGCAGACGCTCTGCGCACTTCACCGGCGCCCGTCGTGCGCGATCCCTTCGGCAACGTGCTGACCGTGCTTGACCAGAACAAGGGCACCTTCACGACCGATGCCGAGTGCAAGGTGACCGGCGTGGCACCGTAAAGTCGACGGGCCTCAGCGCGGCCACAGACACATCTCGGCGCCGAGCAGCAGAAGGCAGACGAGAAACCAGCGGCGGAAGGTTGCCGGCGCAATCCGATCGCGCAGCCCCTGCCCGGCCCACATGCCCGCCAGTGCCGGCAGGATCGCCAAGACCGAAAGCGCAAGATTGTCCCCTTCGAAGGCGTTGCGCAGGCCGAGCGAGGCTGCAAGCGCAACCGTAGAGACGGTGAAGGACAGGCCGAGCGCCTGCACCAGATCATCCTTCGCAAGCCCGAGCGCCTGCAGATAAGGCACGGCCGGGACGACGAAAACGCCTGTGCTGCCCGTAACGAGGCCCGTCGCCGCACCGATGACGGGCGTAAGCCATGGCTCCATCGCCGCCGGCACGCGGAGCGGACGGCCAAACAGCGCATAGGCAGCATAGAGCACCAGCGTTGCGCCAAGCCCCTTGGTCGTAAGGCTGGTATCGCCGCTCGCAAGCCATGCCGACCCAATCATCGTTCCCGCAACGACGGCTGTCATCATCGGCCAGAACCGCCGCAGAAGCGGAGCGAAGCTCGGGCCTGCAAATAACTGCCAGAGATTGGTGACTGACGATGGTGCGATCAGCAGGCTTGCCGCCGTCAGCGGCGAGGTCAAAACGCCCAATATGCTCATGGCGACCGTTGGAAGTCCCATGCCGGTGACACCCTTCACGAGGCCGGCGGCAAAGAAGGTGGCGGTGATTGCTGACAGGAAGGCGATGGAAAGCTCGGACATGCCGCATCGGTAGCAGCTCCTAGGCCACGGACAATGCGGAAGTTCCCGAGCCTGCCTTCGGCTGGTCCGAAGGCACAAAATATCCTATCGTGGCAAAATGCGTTTCGATCTGACCGACCTTCGCCTGTTTCTCGCCGTCGTCGATGCCGGCAGCATCACCCATGGGGCGGCAGATGCAGGGCTCTCGCTTGCCGCTGCGAGCGAACGCCTGCGCGACATGGAGGCGCTCGGCGAAGTCATCCTGCTGGAACGCGGCCGGCGCGGCATCTCGCCAACAGAAGCCGGGGAAGCGCTCGCCCACCATGCCCGCGTGATTCTCGGCCAGATCAGGCAGATGCATGGCGAGCTCGGCGAATATGCGCGGGGGCTGCGCTCGACGATCAGCATTCTCGCCAACACCGCTGCCATATCGGAACATCTGCCTGAACGGCTCGCATCCTGGATGGCCGCCAACCCGCAGGTGGATCTGCAGTTGAAGGAACGGCAGAGCCTCGAGATTGCTAGAAGCGTGGCGGCTGGCCACGCCGAGATCGGCATCCTCTCGGCCGCGGCGGATATGGCTGGGCTGGCGGTAAGACCTTTCGCCATGGATCGGCTCGTCGTCGTTGTCAGCAAGGGCCATCCCCTGGCCCGAGAGAGCCGTGTCCGCTTCGCCGATCTCGTCGATGAGCATTTCATCGGCCTCGCCGGCGGCGCCCTGCAGGATCATATCGATGTGCAGGCGGGCCGCATCGGCATCAGGCTGAAGACCCGCATGCGGCTGCGCGATTTCGGGGCCATCTGCCGGCTGGCGGGTGCCGATATCGGTATCGGCATCGTGCCTGAAACGGCCGCCCGCCGCGCCGGGCGATCATCCGGGATTGTCGTTCTCCGCCTCTCGGATGACTGGGCGACACGGCAGCTGGTGGTCTGCACGGCAGAACGAGCGGAATTATCGATCCATGCCCGCAGCCTTCTGGATCATCTGATGTCGGCCTAGGAAACGCCCGGACGGACGCGTTATTCAAGGTTGTGCTTATATTTTTCTCGTGCAAGGCTGAAGCAAGCGGGAGGAAACTGCCATGAATGGTGCGGACAGCCTGTGTGATACGCTCCTGGCAAACGATGTCAGGGTTTGTTTTGCCAATCCCGGGACGTCGGAAATGCATTTCGTGGCCGCCCTCGACCGCAAGCCGGAAATGCGCTGCGTTCTTGGCCTCTCCGAGGGCGTAGTAACGGGCGCGGCCGATGGTTATGCGCGCATGACCGATCACCCGGCGGCGACATTGCTGCACACCGGGCCGGGGCTCGCCAATGGCCTTGCCAATCTCCACAATGCCCGCCGCGCCAGAGTACCGGTCATCAACATCGTCGGCGATCATGCCTCCTATCATCTTCCCCTCGACGCGCCGCTGACATCTGACATCGAGAGCCTGGCAGGCGCGATGTCCAACTGGGTGCACCGTATCCGCAGCCCGGAAGAAATTGCCGGCGCGACGGAGGCCGCCTACCGTGCCTCAATGTCACCGCCCGGTGTGGCAACGCTCATCCTGCCGGCAGATGCTGCCTGGGGTGATGTCGAAGCGGAGCAGCCGGTGAGGCTGTCTCGGCCAGTGCCATCGGCCGTGAACATGGACGTCGTGCGCGAGGTTGCCGCCGCCATCAGAGACACGCCCGGAGAGGCTGGAATTCTGGTCAGCGGTGCGGCTGCCCGCGCCGACTGCCTGGAGATTGCGGGTGCAATTGCGGCTGCCAGGGATGTGCGTCTCTTCAGCGAGATGCAACTGCCGAGGGTCGAGCGCGGCCGCGGCCGTGTCGCCGTGACCCGCATCCCCTACCCGATCGACGCCGCCCTGGATCTACTGGCCGATATCGATGTGCTGGTATTGGTTGGCGCGCCCGAGCCTGTCGCCTTCTTTGCCTATCCGGGCAAGCCCGGAAGGCTGGTGCGCAAAGGCTGCAAGGTTCTGACCCTGGCAAGGCATGGCGAAGATCTGAAAGGCGCGCTGGAAGCACTCAAGGACGAACTCGGCGTCAGGCCATCGCAGCCTCTGCCAAGGGCAAGTACCGCTTCCGACCATATCACTCCCTTCGGGCATCTGACCGAAGATGCGATCGCCGTGATGGTGGCGGAAAGACTTCCCGACAATGCCATCGTCTGCGACGAGGGGGTCACCTCGGCCCGCCGCTTCTTCGAACTTTCGGCCGGCTCGGCACCGCACGATTACCTGATGAACACGGGCGGCTCGATCGGCTGCGGCATACCGCTTGCGACGGGTGCGGCGATCGCCTGTCCCGACCGCAAGGTCATCAATCTGCAGGCCGATGGCAGCGCCATGTACACGGTGCAGGGCCTGTGGACGCAGGCGCGTGAAAATCTCGACGTGGTGACGATCATCTTCGCCAACCGCGCCTATGCCGTGCTTCATGCCGAAATGCGCAATGTCGGCGTCAACGGAATCGGCGAAAACGCCCGCCGGATGATGGACCTCGACCACCCAGCCTGGGACTGGGTATTGATCGCCAAGGGCATGGGCGTCGATGCCGCGGGCGCGCACAGCTGCGAGCAATTTGCCGACCTCTTCGATACCGCGCTCAGGCGCCGCGGGCCGTTTCTGATCGAAGCGATCATCTGATAGCGACGACGAACGCGTTGAAGCCCTGCCCCGCTCGCTGTGGCGGGAAAGCCTAGGACGGGTGATGAGCGCCAGCGCCGCCGATCTCCTGACCAAGCTTTACGAGGTTCACAGCCGAGGCGGCCTCATCGACGTCGAGCCGAATGCGCCCGATGTCCGCAGAGGCTCCACCGAGCTGATCGACGTGCTTCGGCCTGTTATCGCCACACGGTGACTTTGAGAAAGATCGTCCTTGCAAGCCGGAACCGGATGAGGCTGCGGGGATTTACCCCTCAGCACAGGAGGTTCAGATGATCCGCAAGCTGAAGTCAGGCGAATATCGTCTCTATTCCCGCAAACCCGATGCGAAGACGCACAAACGCAAGAACCTTGGCACCTTCAAGACCCGGGAAGCCGCCGAAAAACATGAGCGCGAGGTACAGTATTTCAAGCATCACTAGAGCAATTCCAGCAGCAAAGTGTGGAGCAGGTGTCCGGCCCGCTTCAGCAGCAATGGCGCCGTTGTCAAAACCGCTCAGGGTGGGCTGCAGATCGGCTTCACCTCAGCGGCCGACCGTGCCCTTCGGATCGTCCCGATAAGGGTCGCGGCGATTGGGGTCGCTGTAATAAGTCCGGTAGCCGCCGCTCGAATAGATCTCTCGATAGGTGCCATTGAGCTGCTGATGCGTCTGCGAATAGAGATCTCCGTTCCGATACGTATTGTAGCCGCCACCGAGATTCTGCTCTCTGATATAGGTATTGCCTGAACTGTCGGTAGAACACGGAGCCGAAACCAGATCGCAGGAAGCAGACGCGTTTCCGGCGGCGAACAAGAAAATCCCAAACAAAATCGCCTTCATGCAAACTCCTTTTTCGCGAAAATCGGCGTCGCGCACGAGAGCAATGTAACGTAACGGCGAAAAAGAACAAACGGAAAACATCCGGGGCTGTCCCGGCAACATATTCCAGCATGGCGCGAGGCCGAGTTTCTTCTGCTCCCGGCACTCGGCCCGGGATATCGCAGAATAGGCGCAAAGTGCTGACGACTTTGATCTGCGTCAATGACGATGATATCGGGCAAATACATACATTAGAAAATACTTATTTTAATTCCGGTTTACTGCGCTATTCTTTGCTGAGGAGCGGCCCAGCTTCGCGGCGTAGGTACTCACGCCTAGTGTGAAGGTGTAATTGGGCTATTCCTTTAAAGGGGGGACGATGCGGTATTGCAATGGCATCGCAGATAGGCCTTTTCTCACAGAGTTTCTGGGGTTGCGGACGACTCGCAGGGCAATCATAGCCTTGGCCTTGGCAAGCGCAGTAGTCGTGCCGTCGTTTGCGAACGGCGGCAAAGTCGATCCCCAAGTCGATCCCAAAGCCGTTCTCAAGTCGATGTCGGACTATCTGGCAAGGCAGTCGACGATCTCGGCGAAGTTCAACTCGAGCATCGAGGTGATCACGCCGGAACTCGAGAAAATCCAGTTCGACAGTTCGACGACCCTGCAGTTGAAGCGTCCCGACAAACTGAGAGTGGAGCGTGTTGGCGGTTATGCAGCTGTGGAGATGATCTTCGACGGGACCACGCTGACGATCCATGACATCGACAACAAGAAGTATGCGCAGGCGAGCGCCGGCGGGACGATTGATGCCCTGGTCGATCGGATGCGCCATGAGTTCGGCATTGGTGCGCCGGGCGTTGATCTGCTCTTGAGCGATGTCTATGCCGCCTTGAGCGCAGACGTGCTGGCCGCAAAATACATCGGCCAGGGCGTCATCGATGGTGTCGAGTGCGAACACCTCGCCTTCAGGAACAACGAGACCGATTGGCAGCTCTGGGTCAGAACAGGTCCGGAACCGATCCCCTGCAAGATGGTGATCACCAGCAAGACGGTGACCGGCTCGCCGCAATACACGGTCGAGGTCCGGGATTGGAAGCCAGGTGCGGCAATCGGGAATGCGGCGTTTGAATTCAAGGTCGATGGCGCGGGCTCGAAGGTGGAGATCAAGGATCTTTCGGCTCTCGACGAGGTGCCGCCTGCCGCGACAGAAGGAGCGCAACAATGAACATCACGAAAACGATGATCGCCGGCATGGTTGGCCTCAGCGCTCTGGTCATGGCCGACAATGGCTCATTGTCGAATCCCGAGACCTGGGTCGGCAAGGCCGAGGCGCGTATCGGTCGGCCGGCGACGCCGATGAGCTATGCCGGCGTGGCAAGGCGGACGACACGCCGAGCCGTCGCCGTGGGCGCGGCGGCGTCGACCGGCTGCCGGACCGTCTACGATGCCTACGGCCGAGCGGTGACGACCTGTTATTGAGCCGGCTTGATGCTGCATTGATAGGGCAATTGCCTCGAACCCGCCACGCTCACGCGCAGCATGCCTTAGGAACGCTTTACAAGAATGGTGAAGGCGTATCTGCCGACGGCGAGCAGGCGCGTGACTGGTTTCTGGGAGCGGCAAACCAGGGGGCACATGTCGGCTAGGCAAATGCGAACAGAACAGGCGCCGACTGTGGCAATCAAGCCACGGTTACAAAATGCCGCCGGCAACCAAAAATATTAGCAGTCGAAAATATTTGGAAAAATCTGAGGCCTCGATCATGATCGAGGCTGTTGGGGCGGGATTCGGCTTTCATCGCGCGCTGAGCATTTGCGGGGGAAATAATGAAATCTTCTGTCACTCGAACTCTGGCCTGCATCGGAATCTGTTTCATCACCGGCGGTGCCTTGGCCGCGGACATCCAATCCCCGATGACGCCGCAGCTGCAGCCGATAAAGACCGAAAGTGGCTGGACGTTTACATTCGTGCCCTATTTCTGGGCGGCAGGGCTGTCGGGCGACGTTGCCCAGTTCGGACTGCCGGAAGTTCAGGTCGATGCCAGCTTCAGCGACATCCTCGATCACCTCGATTTCGCCGCGATGGCGATGGGGGAAGCCCGTTACGGACCTTACAGCATCTTCGGCGATGTAATCTATTCGAAGATATCAGGTCAGTCGGGCACGCCGAGGGGGATTTTGGCGACTGACGTCGAACTCTCGTCCGAAACCTTCGCAGGCTTGCTTGGTGCCGGTTACTCGGTCTACGAGGACAATGCAGCGCGGCTCGACATTGTCGGCGGCGGGCGCGTGTGGTCCGTCAAAAGCGAACTGTCCTTCAGCGGCGGCTTTCTCGACGGACGTTCTGCCACCGATGAGGCAACCTGGGTCGATGGCATGGCCGGTTTCAAGGGAACCTATTCCATCACCCCGGAAATCTACCTGACCGGTTGGGGACTTATCGGTGCCGGCGGTGCCGACCTTGATTGGGACGTCGCCGCGGCGATCGGCTACAACTTCAACAACACCGTCTCGGCGCTTGCCGGCTACCGCGCACTCGGGGTCGATTACAGCAACGACGGATTCGTCTTCGATGTGGTCCAACAGGGACCCATGCTTGGGCTCAAGGTGAAGTTCTAAGCCGCGCAAGAATGAGCGAATGGCTGACAGCGACAAAACAATGGGCGCGATCCGTGAAACGCGACGTGGTCGCACTCTGGATTGCCGCGCGTGACAGCCGAACGCCTGTTGTGGCCAAAATCGTCGCCGGCGCGGTTGCTGCCTACGCGCTTTCGCCCGTCGATCTCATCCCGGATTTCGTGCCCGTGCTCGGCTATCTCGATGATCTCATCATCGTTCCGTTCGGCATCCTCATCGCCATCCGCCTCATTCCGGAGCCGCTGATGGCGGAATTCCGGGACATGGCCACCCAGCGGGCACAGCGCCCGGTCAGCCGTTCGGGGCTTATCGCGATCATCGTCATCTGGCTGATCGCCGCGGCTTTTTGCATCTGGTCTGCACGGAATCTGTTTCTTCGCTGAGCCGAAATTCGGATGGAGACTGTAGAGTTCCGCTGGTCGCTGGTCCTCGTCTAAAGACTGGCCCCACGATCAGGCAAAAGGGCCAAGCAGCCCACTCGGGCAATTTAGCTGGGCTCAGATCGACGCAAGGATGCGTCAGCTCTATCCCTGAGCCCTCATAGAGGTCTAGCCATCACGCCGGCGGCATTTTCTCGAATTTCGGCACGGCCGGATCGAGGTGGTCCCAAGCATATCCGGCCGCGGTCCAGGACACCAGTTGCGGCTGATAGCGGCTCGGGTCGTCGAGGCTTGCCGGCGTGACGATGAAGACCTCGGGCATGTCGGGAAACGTCATGTAGACGGCCGAACCGCATGTCGGGCAGAAGCCGCGCTGCTTAACGGTTCCGCCCTCGCCGACCGTCTGCCACGAGGATGCCTCTCCCTCGACCTTCACCTCCGCAGCGATAAAGGTCAGATGCGATTGATGCCCGGTGCCGCTGGAGCGCTGACACTGCCGGCACTGGCAATCGACCATGACGGCCGGCTCGCCTGATATCTCGTAGCGGATCGCGCCACAGGCGCAGCCACCGGTATGGGACTTGGTCATGTCGTTCTCCTCTTGAATCAATGCCGTATCCGCGAAGACGCCTCTTCGGCGACGACGGTGTCTAGCCGCTCGACAACCTTCTTCCAGCCCTCGCTCATGTTGCGATAGGCGGTGTCGTTCCTGGGAAGCACGAAGCCGGAATGAACGAGGCGCAGGCGTGTGCCTGTGTCGGTCCTGGCAAGAGTGAAGGTGACGACCGTCTCCAGTTTCGAGCCGTAGCCGTCGGCATTGCTCTCATGGCCCCCCTTCCACGCATAGGACAGCCGCTGGTTCGGTACGACTTCAAGCACCTCGCAATGGATGGTGCCATCCCATTCGCCTGCCGGTTTGGTCTGAAAGGTGAAGCGGTTGCCGGCCACAGGCGCAAATCCATCAGGTGGCATCAACCAGCGGCCGATCAGGTCTCCGCTGGTCAGTGCCTTCCAGATGATGTCAGGCGCATGCGGGAAGACTTCGTCGACCACGATGGCCTGCGTGTCGGAGGCGTGCCTCTCGGGGTGAATGACTTGGTTCATGGGTCGATTTCCTTCAAGAGCTTTCTGAGATCGGTGAAGCGTTCGCGCCAGAAGATGCCGTAATGGCTCATCCAGTCGGCCAGCGGCGCCAGACCGCCGGGCTCGGCGCGGTAATAGACGTTGCGGCCCTCCGGGCGCTCGCTGACGAGACCGGCCTGTTTCAAGGATTTGAGATGCTGGGAGATGGCGCCTTGCGTGACCTTGCTGCCGCGGGTCAGTTCGACCACGGTGATCTCTTCGGAATTGACGATGCGCTCGAACACGGCCCGCCGCGTGGGATCGGCAAGGGCGCGCATGACGGCGGTTATGGTTTCAGCTTCGATCATGGAAAATCCAATAGTGGATGCTGATCAATTAGTCAACACTATTGTATTTGATTACGCATGGAAACCGGATGATGCAATCAGCGTGACGCCTTACGATCTGGTATCGTTGAGATCATCCTGTTCGGTTCGGGCGCGGCCCGCCGCATCGAGCGCCTGCACACTGACGGCGGCAACAAGGCCGGTCAGTATGATGCCGCAAAGGCCGATCGGCACGAACAGGATGCGTGCTATGGTACTCTTCGGCGCAAGATCGCCGTAGCCGATCGTCAGACCGGTGACGAAGGTGAAATACAGGCTCTCACCAATGCCCCAGCCCTCGATCCAGCCGACAACGGCGCCAGCCCCGACCATGACGATCAGCACGCCGGAAAAAATCGGCCAGAGGATGCGGATCTGGTTGAAAAGCGCCGCGAAGAACAGGCGTCTCATCCGTGTACTCGATTGAAATGTCGTACCGATCTTTGTCGTCATGTCCCTGCCATTCCCCTCCTGCAATCCATCGGGCCAATCCATCGGGCATGCGTCCCCAGCCGCCATTCGGCAGGGCGAATGATCAGGACGGACTTGCCGGCGGTAGGACGAACAGGGTGAAAGCGAAAATCCCGTAAAGCGCCAGAGCCATGACCCCCGCATACCAGGCGCCGCGTCCGCCATTGGACAAGAGCGTGGCGGCGAGCGTGGCAACGATCATCATTGTCACCGCGCCGCGCCAGAATTGCAGCGTCATGGGTTCCGGGCCGATGAAATAGCTGACCACCACCAGGAGAGGCGCGACGAAGAGCGCGATCTGGGCCGCACTGCCGAGCGCGATGCCGACGCTGAGATCCAGCCGATCGGCACGCGCCGCCGAAAAGGCCGTCGTCATTTCCGCGGCCGCGCCCACCAGCGCCACGACGATGAAACCGACAAAGGCCGGCGTCATGCCGAGATGTTCGGCGGCAACCTGCACCGATCCGACGAAGATCTCGCTGACCAGCGCCACCAGCAGCGTCACGACAACCAGCAGGACGAGAGCCAGCGTCATTGGCCACGGTTTCTCCTCTTCGCCGCCATGGCTGACGCTGGCGAAAAGCTCCTTGTGGGTGCGCAGCGAAAAGAACATGCCGAGTGCGTAGACGACGATGAGCAGGATCGAAAGCCCGAGGCTCAGCGTCTGCGACACTTCGGGTGCCGGCGGCTGATCCGCTTCGCTGAGCAGCGACGGCACAAGAACCGCGATCGTTGCCAGGAACAGCAAGCTAGCCTGAAAGCGCGCATTGACCCTATTGAATTCCTGAATGTGATGCTTGAGCCCGCCGAGCAGGAAAGAACCGCCGAGCATGAACAGCGTATTGGTGACGATCGCGCCCGCCAGCGACGCCTTGACCAGCAGATATTGCCCCGCCTGCAGGGCCGCCAGCGAAATGACGAGTTCGGTCAGGTTTCCGAGCGTGGCATTGAGCAGTCCGCCGACTGCATCTCCCGTCCTTGCCGCAACCGCCTCGGTCGCCCGGCTCAAGAGAGCGGCCAGCGGCACGATCGCCACGACCGACAGCAGGAACAACAGCGTGTGCGCGTCGGGTGTGAACCGCTCCAGCACAATGACGACAGGCACGAAAACGATGAGCGCAAGAAGGGGCGATTGACGGACCTCGTCCATAATGGCCCTTCCCACTGATGATGACGGCGTAATAGAAGGCCCTTCTGCAGGCTTGCCCATCCCCTTCCCCCTTAAGAGGAGCAACCGATGGCCAATTTTACCACCGTCTCTGGCTGTTGTCGCGCTACGCAAGCATCGGTCGATCGGATGCTTCCGGCCTCGATCTCCCGCCTGCCGCGCAGATACATGGCGATACAAAAAGCCCCGATGGCGGAAACATTTCCAATTCATTCCTCTGCTCAAATGCCCTCGTCGCCCGATCAAGGGGCTCAAGCAACTGACGGAAGGATATGGAAATGAATGCGATCAAGATCGTGGCAATGACTGCCCTGCTCGCTGTCGGCGCAATGCAGCTGGCACCCGCCTATGCCGACCAACCGATTAAGCGCACCGATCTCGTCCATGATGATATCGACGTGCCCGGCCACCAGGCCGTCCAGGTCCGCGTCGATTTCGCCCCCGGCGCCCTTGCGCCGAAGCACCAGCATCCGGGCGAAGAGATCGCCTATGTCATCGAAGGTTCGTTGGAGTATGAGCTCGATGGCCGGAAACCGGTGACACTCAAGGCCGGCCAGTCGCTCTTCATTCCCTCGGGCGTTGCCCACTCGGCAAGGAATGTCGGCATTAGCAAGGCCTCGGAACTGGCGACCTATATCGTCACCAAGGGGTCACCGCTCGTCGTGCCGGTGAAATAGCCCAACGCGGGCCACCTCGTCTTGCGGCGGATGGCCCGCGTGTCGGCAGAGGATCAACCCGCGACGCGGCCTTTAGCTGGATTTCGTGACGATTTCCGGGCCTCGATATAGTGCCGCAGGGCAGCCGGCTCATCGGTCTGGATGGTGCTGATACCGGCATCCATGAGGCGGCCCCAGATGGCGTCGGGATCGGCGAGCGCCCTGGGATCGGTCCATTCGCCGCTGGCAGCCATGTCAAGTGTATTGAACCAGATCGCCATATTGGCATCCCTGAAGAGCTGCTGATTGTTTGCGATGGTCTTGAGATCGTCGAAGCG
Source organism: Rhizobium sp. BK275 (assembly GCF_014193555.1). Lineage (NCBI taxonomy): Bacteria > Pseudomonadati > Pseudomonadota > Alphaproteobacteria > Hyphomicrobiales > Rhizobiaceae > Rhizobium > Rhizobium sp. BK275. Next base: position 193,455 of record NZ_JACHZL010000007.1, on the reverse strand, counting down.
CAACTCGCACATGAAGGGCTTGAGCTCCGAGAGCAGCGCCAGCCTGTCGCCGACATCGCCAGCCGAAAACTGCGCCATCGCCATGAAGGGCACGCCTTCGATAGTCTGGGCGCGCACCCAGTCGATGTCTGCGCGGTTCATCACGACGGTCTTGAGGTCGACGGAAGATGCGACGCCCATCTCGCGGGCGCAGGCTGCTACCTCCGAAAACAACCCGCGATCCTTCAGATCCAGATCGGCAAAGATACGGCCGCGAATGGCTTCGAAAGCCTGCTTCAGCGTTGGAATGCGCTGGTCGGTGACGGCGCGATTTTCGCCGCCATTGCCTTCGCGCAGCGTGATCGCCTGCAGTTCGGCCATGGTGAAAGTCTCCGCATCGCGGTCGATGCCGGCCATGCGCGAGAGCGTATCGTCATGCATCAGGAAAAGCTCGCCATCGGCGCTCTTGCGCACGTCGATTTCGACGATATCGGCGCCGGCGGCAATGGCGTTCTCGATGGAGGCCAGGCTGTTTTCCGGCGCGCCGTGCCAGGCGCCGCGATGGGCGACGATGGCGCAGGAGCGGTTCGGGTCGGCGATGAAGTCTTTGTAGCTCATGGTCTTTCCTTATGTGTCAGCCGCGACGGCCGGCGAGGTATGATTTCAGTGCGACCGGTTCATCGGTCTGGATAAGCGAGATGCCGGCCTCGATAAGCCGGCCCCAGATGGCGTCAGGATCCGCAATGGCGGCCGCATCGGTGAAGCCGGCAAAGGCGACGGAATCGAGCGTATTGGCCCATAGCTTCATGCCCGTCTCGCCGATACGGGTATGGAGAGCCGAGATATCGTCGATATGGTCGAAGCAGACTTCGCAAACGGGCGGCGCGAGTCGGAACAGGAGATCCAGCTCGGCTGCCGCATGCGTAGCGCCGATCCGTGACTTCGCCATGAACAACATGCCGTGAGGCATGACTGTCTCGCGCACCCAGGCAAGATCCTCTGCAGTGCGAAGACTGCCCCAGATATCCACCTGCGCCTCGACATCAAGGTCGCGGGCACAGGCGATGACCTCGGGGATGACGGCCCGATCCTTGACATCGAGATGCAGGAAGATGCGGTTGCGGGTGAGATCGAAAAGCTCTCGCAGGCTCGCCAGTTTCTCGCCGGTCATCTCATTGCCTTCGCCGCCATCGCGGTTTTTCAGCGTGAGGCTCGCGAGGCGCTCGGAACTCAGCGCCTCCGGCACCGCGTCGATGCCGGCCATGCGCTGAAGCGTCTTGTCATGCAGCAGGAACAGCCCGCCATCGGCGCTGCGGCGCACGTCGATCTCGACGACATCGCAGCCCGCGCGGATCGCCGCTTCGATGGCAGCAAGGCTGTTTTCGGGCGCATCGCGCCAGATGCCGCGATGCGCCACGACCGCACAGTCCCTTTGGGGCGCGCGCACATAGTCAGTGTAGTTCATGGAGGGATCTTTCAATGCTCGGCGAATGCATCCGGAATGGCGCGCCCCGTTTCGCCGTCAAACAGGTGCAACCGGGATCGTGGGAAGGTGAAAGAAAGCTCGGTGGCGGGATGGGTATCGGCGCCGAAGGGTGTGGCGATGCGGATGGAGGTGCCGGCGAGATCGGCAGCCAGTACCGCATGCGAGCCGAGATCCTCGAGATGCCGCAGCCGGCCTTTGATCGCGCCACCCGCTTCGATTGCGATATCCTCGGGGCGAATGCCGAGCTGGAAATTGCCAGCTTTGTGGTATTCAGAAACCGCCTGCCCGTCTGCCAGACGCAGCGCCGAACCGTCTGATGTCACCGGCAGGATATTCATCGGCGGCGCGCCGATGAATTTCGCGACGAAGACCGAAGCCGGGCGATGATAGATCGCCTTCGGCGTATCGAACTGCTCGATGCTGCCCCTGTTGAGGATGAGGATCCGGTCGGCGAGCGTCATCGCCTCGACCTGGTCATGGGTCACGAAAACGGTCGTCGCCCCGATGCGCCGGTGCAGATCGGCGAGCTCGACGCGCATGTCGTGGCGAAGCTGCGCATCGAGATTGGAAAGCGGCTCATCGAAGAGCAGCACGCCGGGCTCGCGCACGATCGCCCGGCCGATCGCCACGCGCTGGCGCTGGCCGCCCGAGAGCTGTCCCGGCTTGCGGTCGAGATAGGCGGCAAGCCCGAGCATGTCGGCGACCGCGCCGACCCGCTGCTGGCGCTCGGCCTTGGGCAGACCGGCGACCCGCAGGCTGTAGGCCATGTTCTGGAATACGGTCATATGCGGATAGAGCGCGTAATTCTGGAAGACCATGGCGCAGCCGCGCTGCTTCGGCTCCAGGCCCTGCACCTCGCGATTGCCGAACAGGATCTTGCCGCCGCTGACGGCCTCGAGCCCAGCGATCATCTGCAGCAGCGTGGATTTCCCGCAACCGGATGGGCCGAGCACGACGGTGAATTCGCCGGCGCGAAGCTCGACATCGAGCGGCGGGATGACGGTCGATCTCGTGTCATACGCCTTGGTGACGCCTGCAAGCGTGATGTTGGTGGCAGCGGTGCGGATGGCGGTATCGATGGCGTTCACGTCATTTCTCCGAAAGAACAAGGCCCTGCACGAGGTAGCGCTGCAAAAGCGCAATCATGACAAGGGGAATGAGCGAGACGACCACGACACCGGCCATGAGCATCGGGAAGTCCGGAACTTCGCCTTCCATGTCGGGCACAAGCCGTGCGAGGCCGACGACCGCCGTCGTCATCTCGGGCTTGGAGGCGGCAACCAGTGGCCAGAGATACTGCGTCCAACCGCTGAGGAAGGTCAGCACGAAGAGGGCTGCAAAACTGCTGCGCGAGATCGGCAACAGGATATGGAAGAGGAAGCGGATCGGCCCTGCCCCATCCATGCGCGCCGCCTTGAAGAGATCCGATGGCAGCGTGCGGAAGAACTGCCGGAACAGGAAGGTGCCGGTGCCATGCGCAACCAGTGGCGCCACGAGGCCGAAATGCGTGTCGAGCACGCTGAGTTCGAGATGAACCGGCGCACCGAACAGGCTTTCGATCAACGCATTGGCGCCGGTCAGATCAAGCAGCGTATTCAGCGGTGAAAAGATGTTCGCCGCCACCTGATAGGTGGTGATGACGCGGATATCGATCGGCAGCATGATCGTCGCCAGGATCACGGCGAAAGCGATTCCTGCCCAGCGGATGCGGAAATAGACGAGCGCATAGGCTGTCAGGAACGACAGCGCGCAGGTGAAGAACGCATCGTAGAGAGCGACCAGCATGCTGTTCAGCATCTGGATCGGGATACGGGTCTCGGTAAAGACGCGCATAACATTGGCGATGAACTGGTCGCCCGGATACCAGGCAAGCCCGTTGCGCAGCAGCAATTCGTGGGGTTGCGATGCATTGGCGAGCGTCAGGTAGAGCGGCCCGAGAATGAAGACGATGCCGACAGCCAGAATGGCGCTGGCGGCGAAATTGAGCGAGCGAGCGTTTTCGATCATGGCTCTCTCCTACCGTTCGTAGTTGACGCTGCGGCCGAGAAGCAGGAATTGCGCAGCGGTGAGAAGGACGACGAAGACCATCAGGATGGCCGTCTGGGTGGAGGCGCCTGACAGGTCGTATCCGCTGAAGCCATCGGTATAGATCTTGTAGACCAGCAGGTTTGTGGAGCCGCCCGGCCCGCCCTTGGTGATCGTATCGATCAGCGCGAAGGCGGATGTGACGCTTTCGGTAAATTCCAGCACCAGCGTCAGGAAAAGCTGCGGCATGATCAGCGGCAGCTGCACATCGAAGATCCGCCGCCAAGGTCCAGCACCATCCATCGCCGCCGCCTGGAACATGGTGCGCGGAATAGACTGCAGGCCGGCGAGCAGGATGACGAAATTGAAGGGAATGCCGCCCCAGACATGCGCGACGATGAGTGTGATGAAGGCATCCGTTCCATCGAGGCCCGGCGCCCAGGCGCCTGGAAAGACATGGTTGATCGGCGCCAGAACACCGACGAAGGGATTGAAGACGAAGGCGAAGACGACGCCGATCGAGGCGCCTGCCACACCCTTCGGCCAGACCAGCACGTTGCGCGCCGTCAGCGACAGGCGGATCTTCCGGTCGGCGGCCACCGCCAGGATCAGCGGCAGAGCGACCGCGAGCGACGAGGCGACCACCATGAAGATGACGGTGCGCCAGCCGGCATTCCAGAATTCCGGATCCGACAGCACGCGGCGGAAATTATCCCAGCCGACGAATTCCGACCCGCCACCGAAGGGCCTTTCCAGGAAAAAGGACCAGTAGAAGGCCTGAATGATCGGCGCATAGAAGAAGATGAGGATCAAGAGCAGCAAGGGGGCGGCCAGCAAAAGCGGCAGCCAGCGATGGCTGAAAAGCGAGGATTCCGACGACATCACGCATGTCCATTTCGAGAAAGGCAGGTGCGGCGCAGGCAGAGCGCCGCACCTGACATGGATCAGGGCAACTTTGCCGTCTTGTAGGTCTGCTCGAAGCGGCGCAGCAGCTCGTCGCCACGCTTCTTGGCGTTATCGAGCGCCACCTGCATGGTCTCAGTTCCTGCGAATGCCTTCTGGGTCTCTTCCATCAGCACCGAGCGGAACTGCACATAGAAGCCGAGGCGGATGCCGCGCGTATCTGCTGTGCCCGGCTCGTTCATGGATTCGATACCGACGGCGGCCGTCGCGTATTTGCGCGAACCGGCGTCACCGCTCTTGGCGATTGCATCGAGTACGTCGGTGGTGACGGGCACGTAGCCGGTGGATGCCGTCATGAACATCTGCTGTTCGGGCTTGCGCAGGAAATCGAGAAAGGCCTTGGCGCCGTCAATCTCGGCCTGCTCATGGCCCTTCATGATGTAGATGGAAGCGCCGCCGACGAAAGTGTTGTGGCGCTCATAACTCTTGTACATCGGCGTCAGGCCGACCGAGAGTTCGTACTTGCCCTCGAAGGCCTTTGCCGAGTCCGTATAGGAGCCGGAGGAGTTTTCCATCATGGCGCATTCGCCGGAATTGAAGGCGGCGGTGTAGTTGCCGGCCTTGGTGTCGCTGGCGATCTTCACCAGGCCTTCCTTGCGCCAGTCGACCAGGTTTTGCAGATGTTTGGCAACGAAGGTGGAGTTGAAGACATATTCGGCGTTCAGGCCATCATAGCCGTTATGTTCGGAAGCGATCGGCAGGCCATGACGGGCGGAGAACTGCTCGAACATCGACCAGGGCTCGCCATTGGTGACATAGGGGCATTCATGGCCGGCAGCCTTCAGCTTGCGGGCGGCCTCGATGATGTCTTCCCAGGCCTTCGGCATCTCGGTAAAGCCGGCTTTTTCAAGCTCCGTCTTGTTGACGTAGAAAAGCAGCGTCGAGGCATTATAGGGCTGCGAATAGAGCTTGCCGCCGGAGGTTTCGTAATAGGAGCGCGCGCCCTTGATGTAATTGTTCCAGTCGACATCCGGCAGCACGTCCTGAACCGGAACGACGGCGTCCGACAGCAAGAGGTCGAGCGTGCCGGCATCGAAGAACTGGATCAGCACCGGATGCTTGTTGGAGCGGTAGGCGGCAATTGCCTTCTGCATGGACACTTCATAGCTGCCCTGCCCGACGCAGGTGACGTGATTGGCCGATTGCGACGCATTGAAGGCGTCGCATTGCGCCAGGATCGCCTTTTCGACGCTTCCCGTATTGCCATACCAGAATTCGAAATTGGCTGCCTGAGCAGAAGAACACGCAGCCGTCAGCAGGGCGGCCGCAGCCACCAGAATGGAAATCTTCATTTTGCCCTCGCCTGAAATGTGAGACCCGCCGGATCGGTGTCCGGATCGTGAACGGCCGGGTTAATACACTTTATGTGTAACAAATGGATGACGAGATCTGGCTTGATTGGACTAGAGAAGCCCGGTATGCAGTCACCAGCGGTTGCCGTCGGTTTCAGTGTTACACTTTTGTAGTATATTCGAGGTGGGTCGTGGCTTATTCTCCAGAACCGTTGATCGCCTCCCGCTTCCGGCGTCCGGGCGAAGAAATCGTCGTCTCCTCGAATGAGCGCAGCCTGCTGAAACTCATCTGGCGCAATCCCGGCCTGTCACGATCCGAGATCACCGGCCATACGGATCTCACACAGCAGTCGGTCCATCGCATCATCGACCAGCTCGTCGAGCGCGGCATCGTTTCGCTGGGGTCTCCCAAGCCCGGCCTCGGCCGCGGCCAGCCGAGCCCCATGCTCAGCCTTAACGGCCGCCACGCCTATTCGGTCGGCATTTCCGTCAATTCCGACGTGGTCGACATCTGCCTGGTGGACCTGTCAGGCAATGTGCTCGGCGAAAGCGACATCTCGCTGAGGGAGCTGGGCATGAACCAGGCGCTGGATCGCGTGCGCGAACGCATTGCCGAACTGCAGCAGTTGAACGGCCTCGATGACGAGACCTTCTTCGGTATCGGCTTCGGCATTGCCGGCGCTCTGATATCGGGGACAAAATACAATGCCTCGATGCCGCTGCATGAATGGTCGCTGATCGAGCTCGGGCCGCTGCTGAGCGATCTCTTCAAAAAGCCCGTCTGGCTGCTGAATGGCGGCAGCGCCGGCGCGGTCGCCGAGGCGATGTTCGGCTGCGGCCGCTTCGTCAAGCACTTCGCCTATCTCAGCTTCAACTACGGCTTTGGTGGCGGCCTGATCAACGACGGCGAACTTCTAGCCGGCGGCAATGGAAATGCCGGCGAATTCTCCGGCATGTATGACGACGAGGAGACGCTGCGCCGCCCGGCCCTGCAGTTGCTCCTGGAGAAGCTCAAGCGCCACAATGTCGACGTGCCGTCGATCCCTTATCTGCGCAAACATTTCGATCCGAAATGGCCGGGTGTAGCGGAATGGGTCGAGGAGGTCACGCCCGCCTACAACCGTCTCGTCAACGCCATCTGGGCGATCTACGACCCACAGGCAATCGTTTTCGGCGGCCAGGTGCCGCCGGGACTGGCACAGATGCTGAGCGAACGCACCGAACTTTTCGGCCGCCCGCGCTACGGCGTACCTCGCCCGCACCCCAAGCTCATCGTGTCAGAGATATCAGGCGACGCCGCCGCCATGGGCTCGGCGATCGTTCCCTTCAAATCGACGTTTTATTGACGACTATGGGCGCGTTCCGAATTTACGGCGCGTGTTCGTTTTCGTCGTAAAGCCGGACGTTCGGGATCGGCGGCAGCCAGGACTCGCGCCTGACAGTCCAGACTTCGACCATCGGCCTGATATTAACAGGCGCCGGATCCAGCGTTCCGAGGAAGACTTCCACCGCATCCTCGAACATGAAGAACAGCCGCGAACCGCAGATCGGGCAAAAGGATCGCTTGTCGTAGATGCTGATCTCGCCGTCCATCTGGAACTTCGAGCGGCGCCAGTTCGCCGTCGCCGAAAAGATCGAGCCGGTCAGTTTCCGGCACTTGGTGCAGTGGCAGAGCCCGGATTGGTACGGCTCGCCTTCGACTTCATACCGGACTGCGCCACACGCACAGCCGCCCGTCCTCACGCTTTCAATCGCCATCGCTTCCTCCGCGCAATCGCATCAGGCCGCCGAGAATAGCCGATATTGCGCTGAAAGCAGCCCGCTTGTCGGATGCGGCTCCAGGTGTTACCAATTCCGCATGGACAGAACCGTGATCAACACGTCAGTGATGATGATGCCGCGCTCATAGCGTGGCGGGTTTCGTGCGTCCATAATGCACCAGCGACCGCCCCCGAGGCGGTCTTTTCATGGGTCGATCCGTCTCGCGGGCAAACAGCCTCGAAAGGATCAACCGATGAACAAGCCGGACACCTATATCACCGCCTCTATCCCCTATGTGAACGCCGCCCCGCATGTGGGCTTTGCGCTGGAACTCGTGCAGGCCGACGCTTATGCGCGCCATTTCCGCCTGCTTGGCCGCAATGTCCGCTTCCAGTGCGGAACCGATGACAACAGCCTGAAGAATGTCCGATCGGCGGAAGCCGCAGGCCTGCCCGTGGCGGATTTCGTCAGCGCCAATGCCGATAGGTTCGAGCGCCTCGGCACGCGGCTCGACATTTCCAACGACGAATTCGTGCGCACCTCCCGCGACCCGCGCCATCTCGCTTGCGTACACGCCTTGTGGAACGCCTGCGCCGACAATGGAGACCTCTATCGCAAGGCCTATGAAGGCCTCTATTGCGTCGGCTGTGAGCAATTCTACGAGGCCGCAGAACTCGTTGACGGCCGATGCCCGGAACATGGCGTCCCCCTCGAACCTGTCAAAGAGGAGAACTGGTTCTTCCGCCTGTCCCCCCATGGTGACCGGATCCTGCAGCTCATCGACAGCGGCGAACTCACGATCGTTCCTGCGCACCGGCGCAACGAGGTGCTGGCCCTTCTGCGGCGGGGCCTTGAGGATATCAGCGTCTCACGCAGCGCCGAGCGGGCGCGCGGCTGGGGCGTTCCCGTCTCTGATGGAGATGAGGTGGTCTATGTCTGGTTCGACGCGCTCGCGAACTATCTGACGGGGCTCGGCTACGGCACCGATCAGACGCTCTTCAAGCGCTACTGGACCGGCGGCGGCGAACGCATCCACGTCGTCGGCAAGGGCATCTCGAAATTCCATGCCATCTATTGGCCGGCGATCCTGCTCTCGGCCGGCTTGCCGCCGCCGTCATCGATATCGGTGCATGGTTATGTCACGGTCGATGGCAGGAAGATCGGCAAATCGGCAGGCAACGGTATCGATCCGGATAGCATCATCGATGCCTACGGCACGCCGGATGCGCTGCGCTACTATCTGCTCCGGCATATCCGCTCGGGCGATGATGGCGACTTCTCCGGCGGGCGTCTCGAAGCCGCATGGTCGGGCGAACTCGGCGGCCAGCTCGGCAATCTCGCCAACCGGGTACTGGCGCTTCTCGCGAGTTCCTTTGGCGGGATCGTTCCGCCACTGCAGGACAGCGATTTCGTGCAGGAGGCAGCTCGTCTTCCCGGGAAGATCGCTGAAGCTTTCGATGCCTATGAGCTGCATGTCGGCCTTGCCGATATCTTCGCCTTTATCGGCGAGGCAAACAGGCGCTTTGCCAAACGCGCACCATGGGCGGATGCGAAGGCGCTGCTGGGCGATCTCACGCCCGCGGAGCGACAGGCAACCGCCGAACGTCTCGGCGCTTGCCTTGCCGAGCAGGTCTATGGGCTGGCGGTCGTCGCTCGCTGCCTCCTGCCCTTCCTGCCCCGCTCGGCTGCGGCGCTGCACGGAAGGCTGGGGATCGAGGTGCCTCGAGTTTATGAGGCGCCGCTTGTCGTCGATGGCCTCAGGACGGCGTCGAATGCTGTGCTGTTTCCGAGGAGGGTGGTGGCCTGACATCGTCTCCTGCATCTCTTGGACACGTCGGGCCTGTCCGAGGACATGGAGATGAGTGGCTGTCCGGCACGTCCCCGGTCTATAGTGTCAAGTATGTAGCCGGTTTGGACGTTGTCAAAACCCCTCCCCACAAGGGAAGGGACTAACCTGGGGCACCGCTTCGCCCCACCCGGGACCTTAAAGATCCGGAAGTAGTCAGGCGCGGCAGGTTAAGCCCCTCCCCTTTGTGGGGAGGGGTCTTTTAATCTATGTCACCACCGGATGATGCGCACCCTCACCTCACCACATCGTCTTGGCAGCGCGCGCCGGCCATTCGCGGTCGTAGGTCTCGTGGTCGAAATCGCCGACCGCATCCTTCAGCATCTGGCCGGGCGTCGGTAGGCTGGCCGGATCGACGAAGTGGTCGGCATTCCACAGCTCGGCGCGCATGACAGCGCGGGCGCACTGGAAATAGACCTCGACGATACTGATGACGGTGACCGTGCGCGGGTGTTTGCCGTCCATCTCGAAACTCGCAAGCAGCGCCTCGTCATTGGAGACGACGCCGCGGCCGTTGATGCGCATGACCGTGTTGGAGCCCGGAATGAGAAACATCAGCGACAGGCGCGGATCGCGCACGATGTTGGAAAGCGAATCGACGCGGTTGTTGCCGCGCCAGTCGGGCAGATGCAGCGTCCTGTCGTCGATAATGCGCACCACGCCGCCGAGATCGCCACGCGGCGAGCAGTCGAGCCCTTCCGGGCCGACGGTCGCAAGCGCCACGAAGGGCGACATCTCGATCATGCCCCGGTAGAGCGGCGTCAGTTCCTTCGTCACCTTGTCGACGGAGGCCTGCGACAGCCCCGCGCCATAGATTTCGTTGAGCTCCTCGATACTGCCGATGATTTTCATGGATATCCCGCCATAGTGCCGGCCGTCTGACCTGCGGCCGGGCGGACGCTACACCGATGCGCGACGCGCCGGAAGCTCAAAAATCGGAATGATCTCAGCATCTTTTTTGATGTCTTCTTCCGCGAGGAAAGCCGCGACTTCGCTCAGCACCGGACCGGCCGACATGATGCGCCGGTGGCCGAAACCGTTGGCCCAGGAGAGCCGCACATGCCCGCCCGAAGCCGCATAACGACGCGCATGGGTAGCACTCACTTCCTTGTCGTCCTCGGCATGGATGACGAGCACCGGCTTGCCGACGTGATTGGCTCGTTTGCCCGCGTCAAAATCCTCGAGTCTCCGACCGGTGATGCGATGCACGACGTCCTCAAGTGCGGCCTGTGCCGCCGGTTTCAGCCGCAGCATCCGGCCGAAATCGGTAAACAGCCACTGCATTTCACTGGGCGAGCCGATCAGTACCAAACGTTCAGCCGAGACGGGCTTCACATCCGGCAGCATGGCCAGGGCCGAAACCATCAGCGCCGCGCCACCGAAGGAATGGCCGATGACCGCATCGAAACGGCCGAAGCGCGCCTCGGCTGCGGCAATCGCCTTCACGGCCAGCGCCATATGCAGGAAGCGCCCACCCGATCGCCCGTGGCCCGGAAAATCGAGCGCAATCACTTCCGCACCCGTAGCCGCCAGCATCGTCACGAGATCGGCCATGTAGGCCATGCCGGAGCCCCAGCCATGGGTGACGAGATAACGCTTGCGCCGGCCGAGCGCTCCGCCATTCAGCCGGTAGACATGCGCCCGCCTGCCCTCGACGCGCAGCAGGAACCGTTCCGCATCGGCAAGCTTGGCGATACCTGCCGCATGCGCGGCCCTCGCCTTCTCGCCCCTGGGCCTGGCGGATGGGGTGCGGCAGAACAGCCGGAAGGCCGCCTCGCCGGCAAGGCGCGGTGAAACGGATTGCATGAGCGAAAATCCGAGGCGGGTGACCTCAAGCGCAAAGTTTGCCATGATGGGAATCCGATAATGTTCAACACTGAACAATAAAGTACAACGATGAACAAAAATCAATCCCTCCCCTGGGATCATCCGCGTTTTAGAAGCTGGATCGCGGTGGCTCGCGCCTGCCAGCTCATGCAGCAATCCTTGGCGCGCGCGTTATCCGATCTGGATATCAAGCCGCCGCATCTCGATATCCTCATCAATCTCTACCGCTTCGAAGGCATTTCGCAGCAGGAACTGGCAAGGAAACTATTGGTCGGCCGCTCGAACATGAGCATGCTCCTGCCGCAGATGGAAAAGCGCGGCCTGATCATCCGCCGCGACGACGAACGCGACAAACGGGTACTACGCCTGCACCTTACGCCGGAGGGTCGCAAGCTGACCGAGGAGGCCATGGCCGTCCAGACGGCCCTTATCGAGCGCACCCTCTCTGCGGAGCCAATCGAACAATGCATGGCAACAGCCGATTCGATGGAGCGCATCATCGGCGTGTTGCTACAGGATTTGAGGGAAGAGGACTGAGACGCGTCTGCTGGCTCGGCTTTTGAATTGCTCGCCGATGCCGTGGTACGATCTTCGCGGTTACGGCACGCAACTGAGGTAAAAGGCGATGGCGGAATGGGATGACAAGCTTGCGATCGGCGAGCTTCTTCAAAACTGGGCGATCTGGCGGGACGCCGGCCACTGGGAGCGGTTCAAGACCGTATGGCATGACGACGGCTGGATGATGGCGACCTGGTTCCAGGGGCCAGCTACGGAGTTTATCCGCGTCAGTAAGGAGGGGTGGGACAAAGGGGTGAGCATCCTCCATTTTCTCGGAGGCAGCTCGATCGACATCAGAACGCATCGGGCAGTTGCGCAGACGAAGATGACCATTTCCCAGAGGGCGTCGGTTCACGGTTGCCTTTGCGACGTGGTTTGCACTGGCCGGTTTTATGATTTTCTCGAAATGAGAGACAACCGTTGGGCGATCGTGATCCGGCAGCCGATCTACGAGAAAGACAGGATCGATCCTGTTTCGCCTGCTGAAGTGCCAGAAATCGACCAGGACGTGTTGCAGGGATTTCCGGAGGGATATCGACACCTCGCCTATACCCAGGAGCAGATCGGTTATCGTGTAAAGCGGGACATGCCGTGCCTTAAGGGTCGCGAGGTGGAGGTGCTCTATGAGCGCGGCAAGCGTTGGCTGGAAGGCGGCCTCGTCACGCCACAGGAATTTCTCCCGGCGGTCTGATTCACCACTCAGGCGGCTTCAATGCAGCACTGGCCCAGCCGACCCGCGCGTCAGCGATCTAAACTCCCAGGCCGCAACGATGATCAGCACCAGCGCTGCCAGAATGCCCATCACATAGACTTGCATGAAGGGCGCGAAGAAAGCACAGAGGATCAGGATCACGATGCCGGCGAGATGGGAGAGCGGCAGGCGTCCGCTGGTGGCGCCCTTGAACCAGAGATTACCGATCAGGAAGAGGCCGGAGCCGCCGAGCACGGAGGCAGCGATGGCGAGATTGCCCGTCTCATGCGGATGCTCGAACATGAATTCCACCGCCACCGCATGCACGATGATGCCTGCCAGGATCGGGATATGCGCATAGGTGAAGGCCTGCCGCGCTAAGCTCCCTGGCGTATCCTCATGCTCGATGCGATGCGCCGCCCGCTCATGGCCGAAGCGGAAATAGAGCCACCACATGGCGACCGTGCCGATGAAGCCGATCAGGAAGACCACCCCGGTCATGACCGAGAATTCCATTTCGGAGAAGGTGCGGCCGGACACCAGGATCGCTTCGCCGAGGCAGATGATGATGAAGAGCGCGCAGCGCTCCGCCATATGCGCGCCGGAAACGTCCCATTCCTCCGTCCTGGATTTGCCGAGACCGGGCACCGCAAAGCCGAGTGCCGGCCCGGAATATTCGATCAAGAGCGCGATCACCCAGCAGATCAGCCGCGCCTCATGCTCCAGAAACCCGCCTGATATCCAGAACACGCCGGCAACGGCAAGGTAGGTGGTGATACGCACAAAGTTGATGGTGGCCGAGCGGCCCGCAGCCCGCATCGCATAGGTGGTGAAGAGCGAGCGGCCGACCTGCATCAGCACATAGGCTGAGGCGAAGAGCAGGCCCTTCTCGCCGAAGGCTTCGGGAATGGAGGCCGAGAGCACGAGGCCGAGCAGCATCAGCACGATCAGCATTGATCGCACCGGCATGCGCTCCGGATCGAGCCAGTTCGTTACCCAGGCGGTGAAGATCCACACCCACCAGACGGCAAACATCATCAGCGCTGCTTCGGCAGCCCCAAGCGGGGTGTAATGGGCAAAGAGCGCGTGCGACAATTGCGAGATGGAAAAGACGAAAACGAGATCGAAGAAGAGCTCCAGGAATGTGACCCTGCTGCCGGTATGCCCGTGGGCTCGCAGCCAGCTCTTTTTATGTGTTTCCGTCATGTGCCCCCTCGTCTGCCCCTAAGTTTTATTGCGATCAGCGCGGCTTTTCCGCTACGTCCCGGCTCATTCCCTTGGCCGCAAGCTCTTCCTCATAGGCCGAGAAGAGCTCGAAGCCTCGTTCGCCGAGTTCGCGCAGATAAGTCCATGTATAGATGCCGGTATCGTGCATATCGTCGAAACCGATGCGCACAGCATAATTGCCGGTCGGTATGACGGAGATGATGGTGACATTGCGCTTGCCCGGCACCGTGACCTTCTGCCCCGGCCCATGCCCCTGCACCTCGGCCGAAGGCGACAGCACGCGCAAGAGCTCGGCCGAGAGATGGAAGCTTTGCCCGTCATTGAAGCTTACCACCAGCCTTTGGCGGTCTTTCGAGACCTTGAGTTCGGTCGGCCAGATATCGCTCATCATGATGTCCTTTTCTGATGCGAGGAGTAGGCGCGGATCTTTTTCAGCGCAAGCTCAAATTCGCTTGGCGCCGTGGCCTGTTTCCCTTGACGCCACAATAGCATATGCCCACATTGACGAGAGTATGGAGATTGACGTGAACACCAGAGTCGGAACGATAGGCAATGCCGCGCCGCTTGTTGCTGATGCAGGCCCGATGATCGACCCCTTCGGGCGTGCGGTCACTTATCTGCGTGTCTCCGTCACCGACCGCTGCGATTTCCGTTGCACCTATTGCATGGCGGAAAACATGACCTTCCTGCCGAAGAAGGACCTGTTGACGCTGGAAGAGCTCGACCGGCTCTGTTCCGCCTTCATCGCCAAGGGCGTGCGCAAGATCCGGCTGACCGGCGGCGAGCCGCTGGTGCGCAAGAACATCATGTACCTGGTGCGCCAGCTCGGCCGTCAGATCGGCTCCGGCCTCGACGAACTGACGATCACCACCAACGGCTCTCAACTCGCCCGCCATGCGCAGGAGCTCTACGATTGCGGCGTGCGGCGCATCAACGTCTCGCTCGACACGCTCGATCCGGAAAAATTCCGCAGGATCACCCGCTGGGGCGATTTCGCCAAGGTGATGGAAGGCATCGATGCCGCCCAGAAGGCCGGCCTGAAGATCAAGCTCAATGCCGTGGCACTGAAGGATTTCAACGAGGCGGAAATGCCCGCCATGCTGCGTTTCGCGCATGGCCGCGGCATGGACTTGACCGTCATCGAAACCATGCCGATGGGCGAGATCGAAGAAGACCGCACCGACCAGTACCTGCCGCTCTCCAAGCTGCGTGCCGATCTGGAGCAGCAGTTCACCCTCACCGATATCGACTATCAGACCGGCGGCCCTGCCCGCTATGTGACAGTCGAGGAGACGGGCGGCCGCCTAGGCTTCATTACGCCGCTCACCCATAATTTCTGCGAGAGCTGCAACCGCGTGCGCCTGACCTGCACTGGCACGCTCTATATGTGCCTCGGCCAGAACGACGCCGCCGACCTGCGCGCCGCATTGCGCGCCACCGAAGACGACGGCCTGCTCCATGCGGCCATCGACGAGGCGATCACCCGCAAGCCCAAGGGCCACGATTTCATCATCGACCGCACGCACAACAGGCCCGCCGTGGCCCGGCATATGAGTGTCACGGGTGGGTGAGTGAGGATCCCCGCGAAGCACCCGAAGCCATGCGAAGGGCCGGCAGAGATGCGACGCGACTTTCGTGGCTCTTGGCAAGGCGTTCCCTAATCTCCCCACTCAGTCAGAAACGAGCGAGGGAGCCGCAGCGCACCACCTCGCTCGTTCTGTTCATTGCGCCGGTTCCGCACTCCACCAAAAAAAGCCCCGCAGAAGCGGGGCCAAATCTTTCCGATGTGGAATCAAATGTCGGATGGCTCAGTGCCAGGTCTGGCTGTCGTACCAGGTATCGACATCTCTGCGGATGCGGTCCTTTTCGTAACCGTAGCGCTCTTGCAGCTTGCCTTCGAGCTGTTCGCGGCGGCCGTTGATCTGGTCGAGGTCGTCGTCGGTGAGCCTGCCCCACTGTTCCCTGACCTTGCCCTTCATCTGCTTCCAATTACCTTCAACACGGTTCCAATCCATCACGGTCATCTCCTTCGTTGGACATGATCGGGAAACGACCGGACTGCCTAATGGTTCAAAAGAAAAGCCCGCGATGCGAATGAACTGATCCCCGAAAGTTGGACAACAACTTTCGGGGGTCAGTTCAGCGAACACCACGGGCTCTCTCAATGTCATCCTTTATAAGCCGGCTTACGCAGCCTGGCCTGCCCAGCGGCCCTCAGCACGCCCATAGTCATGCGCCTCGCCCTCGTCGCCGGTGCGGAAGCGGTTGACCTTTTCCGAGAGCATGTCGACGCGCTGGCGCAGGCCCTGGATTTCGGCATTGTTCTCTTCCACCATTGCCGCATTCTGCTGGGTGATGAGTTCGACGTCATGGACCGCCTTGCTGACCTCGTGAAGGCCGGTCGACTGTTCGCCGGTGGCCGCCGAAATCTCGGCGACGAGACGCTGCACGCCGCCGACATGGGCGATGATTTCGGCGAGCGCCTGACCGGTTTCCTCGACGAGTTGCACGCCGCTCTGTACCTGGCCGGCGCTTGCCGAGATCAACTCCTTGATTTCGCGGGCAGCCTTGGCGCAACGCTGTGCCAGTTCGCGCACTTCCTGCGCCACGACCGCGAAGCCGCGGCCCGCCTCGCCGGCGCGTGCTGCTTCCACGCCGGCATTCAATGCCAGCAGGTTCGTTTGGAAGGCGATCTCGTCGATCACGCCGATGATCGTCGCGATCTTCTCGGATGAGCGGTTGATTTCGCCCATCGCATCGACTGCCTTGGCCACGACCTCGCCGGAGCGGCTGGCGAAAACCTGCGTCTGGTCTACGGATTGCGCCGTCTGCTTGGCGCGGTCGGCGGTAGAGCGCACGACGTCGCTCAGGTGCCGCAGCGCCCGCGAGCTTTCTTCAAGCGCCGCCGCCTGCTGTTCAGTACGGCGGGCGAGATCGTCGGCAGACGATGCAAGATTGCCCGTGCCGCCCTTGATCTCGACAGTGGCGCCGCGCACATCGGCCAGCGTCTGGCGCAGTGCCTCGACGGCGTGGTTGTAGGTATCGGCCATGTCGATGAAATCAGTCGCGAGATCGCGGCGCATGCCGACTTCCAGATTGCCTTCCGCGAGCTGCCGCAGCACGTCGGATAGCGCGTTCAGCGCCTGCTTCTGTTCGGCTTCGATGCGAGCGCGTTCGCTGGCGCGGCGGCCGGCTTCCTCGGCAGAGAGTGCGCGTGCGCTTTCGGCTTCCTTTTCCAGGCGGACATTCTCAACGGCCGCATCACGGAAGACCGCGACCGAGCGCACCATATCGCCGATTTCATCGCCGCGGTTGCGACCTTCGATCGCCACTTCGAGATCGCCATCGGCAAGCCGGGTCATGATATCGGAAACGCGCTTCAGCGGGCCGCGCAGCGTCTCGACCAGCATCAACCCGCCGATGATCGCCAGCAGCGTGCCGAGGATCATCGCGAAGACGGAGACATTCGCCGAACGCTCGCTGTCCTCCTTGCCGAGCTCCTGCGCCTGGCTGACGAACTGGCGGAGCGAGGCCATGGCGCCGGAAAGGATTTCCGAAGACTGCTGGCGGGCAGCCTTCCAGTCCGCAGCCGCCTTCAGCATGTCGGCAGATCCTGACGTCAGCGATGCGGCAGCCGGGGCGACCTTGTCCGAAAAAGCTTTCATCACGGCATCGTTGGCGCCGAGCGCGGAGATCTTTTTCGCGGTTTCGGTCAGCGCCTTGAGGTCGGCGAGAACCACGTCACGTGAAGCTGCATCACGGGCGCTCAACATCTGGCTCACATGCACCTGCAACCGGTCGGCGCCGTCGCGCACCTGGTCGACCGAGGTCAAAAGCTCGCGCTGTTCGGCAATGCTCTTGTCGAGGCTGACGAAACGGGCGGATGCCGTGTCGCTGTTCTTGGCCGACTGCAGCGTCATCTGGCCCTCGGTATTGACGAAGCCGGTCAAGAGCGGCGCCATGCCGGAGGCTTTCTCATCCGGCGTGCCGCTGCCCTTCAGGAGCGCATCCAGCTTGCCGGCTGTCTCTGCGACCTGCCCGATCAGCGGCTGGCCGTCCTTGGAGACCATCGCCTTGGCGACGTCGAGCTGTTTCAAGATCTGGGCTATATGCTGCTGGGCGGCCTCGATCTGTTCCTCAGGCGTAAAACCCATCTGGATGTCGACGCGCATCGCGCCCATGATATCGGTCAGCGACTTGAAGGCGGCAGAATTGTAAAGCAGTGCCTTGGCGAAGACTTCCTTGTCGGTGAAATCCTTGCGCACGAGATCGGTCTGGCCGCCGGCTTCGTCAGCCGCAGCCGAGATCGCCTGCACTGTCTTGTTGATGGCGGCAACGCTTGCATCCTCGGTCTGACGCAGTCCCCACAGTGTCTGCTGCTGCTTGCGCATGGCGGCGGCAAGGCCGCTGACTTCGATGAGCTGGCTGTGCTGGTCGTCGGTCTTCAACAAACCGTTCAGCCGCACGACACCGCTTTCCTGCGCATCGATCGCCTTGCCGAGATCGACCTTGCTCGCATCCGTGGGGTCGGAGACGAATTCCTGCAGCGCCGCCTGGAGGTTCTCGAAATCGGAAATGTTTTCGATCGTCGCACGCGTCACCGTCATATGGCCGTTCAGGATATTGGCCGTGTGGTAGCCGAGGATGCCGACACCGGCGATTAGCACCACGAGCGGGATGACGAACAGCAGGACCTTGGTGACGATACGACGGCTTTGCAGAAGTCGGTCGATGAAGTGCATGGGGAGCGGCGCCTTGAAACTAATGGTACCGTCCACTCCGCAATCATTCCGGATGGTTCGGCGGCATCCTCCATCATGGAGAGTGGCCGCATCTTTCGCTGAATCGGTTGATACAACCTTAATCCGCAACCGAAAGATTTGGGAATTATCCTTATATTTCTAATATTTGCCGCACCTGCACAAGGATTTGCTTCCTTAACAGCAAGTTGTACCGCATCGCAGCATCGAATTATCTGGGGTGTGACATTCCTTCGATTCCCATGCCGGCCTTTCCCTTCTAAAAGAGCCTGCAAGGTAAGGGAATCTCCAGCATGCCGCGATCACGCAATACCGAAGGCGCCATCTATATGAGTATGGCGATGGCGGGCTTTTCCGCAAGCGACGCACTCTCCAAATCCGTCATAGCCTATATGAATGCCGGCGAGATCATGTTCCTGCGGGGCCTCTTCACCAGCATCCTGGTCTATCTGATCGCCTGGAAGTTCGGTGCGCTGCGGCCTTGGCGCGTCATGCTCAAACCCGTCATCGCGCTGCGCATCACCTGCGAGATCATCGCTGCCGTCACTTACATCACCGCGCTCGGCATGATGCCGATCGCCAATGCCTCGGCGATCCTGCAGTCGCTGCCGCTGGTCGTCACCTTTGGCGCGGCGCTGTTCTTCCATGAGCCGGTCGGCTGGCGGCGCTGGATGGCGATCCTCGTCGGCCTCGTCGGCGTCATGATCATCATCCGCCCCGGCCCGGAAGGTTTTACCGCCGCCGCGCTGCTCTGCGTCGCCAGCGTCGCCGTCACGGCCGGCCGCGATCTTGCCACCCGCAGCATCAGCAAGGATATCCCCTCGCTGATGATCACGACGGTGACGGCGATCTCGGTTGCGATCTTCGGCGCGCTGATGATCCCCTTCCTCGGCGGATGGGAGCCGGTCGGTGTCACCTCGCTCTCGCATCTGCTGCTCGCCTCCGTGCTCGTGCTCGTCGGTTACCAATCGGTTATCGTCGCCATGCGCACAGGCGAAATCTCCTTCGTGGCGCCCTTTCGCTATACGAGCCTGATCTTCTCCTCCCTGCTCGGCTTCTTCTTCTTCGCCGAAGTGCCCGATTTCTGGACGCTGGTGGGTGCCGCCATCGTCATCGCGTCGGGCCTCTATACGTTCTATCGTGAAGCCAAGCGCCACGTGCCGCCGGTCGCCCAGGAATCGGCGCCCCGTTCACCCGTGTAAGGGCTCGCCCGGCTGAGACAGTGTCTGAGGTATCGCCATGACTGATTTCGTGCTCGACCAATCGACCATTCCGGGCGTCGTGCTGGCCGGCGGGCGCTCCTCGCGCATGGGCCGCGACAAGGCGGGCGTGACGCTGGGCGGCCGCAGCCTGCTCGACCACATGCTGTCTCGCCTTTCGCCGCAGGTCACGCAGATCGCCATCAATGCCGATGACGCTGCCGGCCACGCCCTGCCGGTCGTCTCCGACCGTATAGCCGGCAAGGCGGGACCGATGGCCGGCATCCATGCGGCGATGGTCTATGGCGCCGGCCTGCCCGCCACCCATGTCGTCACCGTCTCGGTCGATTGCCCCTTTTTCCCGGCCGATCTCGTCAGCCGGCTTGCGAACGCGATCGACCATCCGGATCGCATCGCCATCGCCGCCTCGCAAGGCCGCAGCCATCCGGTCTTCGGGCTCTGGCCGACCGCATTGGCGGCCGATCTCGAAATGTGGGTGAAGACCGACGAGAAGCGCCGCGTCCGTGACTTCCTCCTGCGTCATGACGTTAGGGAAGTGCCCTTCCCGCTGCATCCCACCCGCGCCAGCGTTCTCGATCCTTTCTTTAACATCAACACATCAGATGATCTAATGGAGGCCGAACGCTGGCTGGAGGCCCTTAGGGCATGAAGGAAGATGGTGGGATGACACAGAAAATCTTCGGCATCGCCGGCTGGAAGAATTCCGGCAAGACCGGACTTGCGGTCCGCCTCGTCGAGGAATTCACGCGGCGTGGTTACCGCATTTCCACCGTCAAGCACGCCCACCACGATTTCGATATCGACAAGGTCGGCGCAGACAGCTACCGCCACCGCCAGGCCGGCGCCCACGAGGTGACGATTGTCTCCGGCACCCGCTACGCCATTATGCACGAGCTGCGCGGGGAGCCGGAACCGAGCTTCGAGGAAATATTGGCGCGGCTGGCGCCTTGCGATCTCGTGCTGATCGAGGGCTACAAGCGCGAGCCGATCCCGAAGATCGAGGCACGGCGTCTGGAGGCGGCCAGGCGCGATCCGCTGGCGCCGGAGGATCCGCATATCGTGGCGATTGCGGCGGATCATGCGGTGGAGGATGCCGCCGGGCTCGCGGTGTTCGATCTCGATGATACCGTGGGGTTGGCGGATTTCATCGTGCGGACGGTTGGGCTTGATGCTCCGGCGCAGGCTGATTGAAATCTAACTGAATGCGATTATAATAGCAATTACCTGCCATTATGGAGATAAGTGCTATTATGATGGCATTTAGCATGACATCTCCTGCCGATGTCATCAAAGACCTGTCGCAAAGAGCGAAGCGTCGACGTATCGACGCCGGCATCACCCAGAGGGAACTTGCCGCAAGGGCGGGTGTGTCCTACGGATCCCTGAGACTGTTCGAGGAGACGGGAAAGATCTCGCTGGAGGCGCTGGCGAAAATTGCCTTTGTCCTGGAAGCGGAAGCGGAGTTCGAGCAGTTGTTTCCGCCGCGCCCGCCGAAAACGATCGAAGACGTCATTGACCGCCCTGCGCGGCAGAGGGTGCGCCGGAAATGAAGTTCCAGCCGGTGCAGAAAATGAGCGTTATCCTCGATATCGAGGGAAGCTCCAGAAATCTGGGAACCCTTGCATGGAGCGGCAGCGAGCGCAGAGCCTATTTTGAATACGCGGCCGACTTTCTCGCAGCACCTTTGCCGGTATCCCCCTTCAATCTGAAGACAAATCCGGGCCTGAACGCCGCGCCGCGCGATCCGTTCGATGGCCTCCACGGTTTGTTCAACGACAGCCTGCCGGACGGATGGGGCAAGCTGCTGCTCGATCGCCGGCTTCAGAGGGCTGGCATCGACTATCGCCTCCTCACCCCGCTGGATCGCCTCTCGGCAATCGGGAAGACGGGAATGGGTGCACTGGCCTATATTCCCGAACTGCCTGACGATAACAGGAAACTCACCGATAACATCGATCTGGATTGGTTTGTCGAGCAGATCGAGCTCGTCCAGGCCGAGATGGATATTGCCGACATCGACACGCTGCAAGGCGCACAGGGCGGCTCCGCGGGCGCGCGTCCAAAAATCATGATCGGCTTCAACGAGGCCAAGAATAGCTTCATCCTGGACTACGGGCAGGACATGAAGTCCGGCTTCGACCGATGGATGGTGAAGGCACGCGGTGCCGGCGACCCGGCCGACATTGGCGCCGAAGAGAAGGCGTATGCTTTAATGGCCGGTTCGGCAGGGCTGGAGATGGCCGAGACGCGAATATTCGACACGAAGAAGGGCAGCCGTCTCTTCGCCACGAAGCGCTTCGACCGGACGCCCGCCGGCCGACTGCACATGCATACTGCGAGCGGCGTCCTGAATGCCAGTCATCGCGAGGCGTCCCTGAATTACGGGCAGCTCCACAGGTTGACGCTGATGATGACGCGCGACAGTTCCGAAGTTCTCAGAATGTTTCGGCGCATGGTCTTCAACGTCTATGCCCGCAATCGGGACGATCACGCGAAGAACCACGCATTCCTCATGGGCGGAAACGGTCGATGGACCCTCTCCCCGGCTTATGACCTCACTTTCTCTTCCGGCCCGGGAGGGGAGCACAGCGCCGATATTGCGGGAGAAGGAAGAGAGCCGGCTATGCAGCACCTGCTGACCGTCTCCAGAGAAGCCTCGATTCCCGATCTGGAGGCGAAGAATGTGATCGAACAGGTTCGAATGTCGATCAGCCATTGGCCACAATTTGCCGAGCAGGCGGGTCTACCCAGATCCCGGACAATCGCGCTCGATCGCATCCTGAACAATAGGAAACCTGCTTAGCCGAAGGGATAATTCGGCAGAAGGCTCGTCACAGAATATAAAGGGCGAGGCCTCGCGACCCCGCCCTCCTCAATCATACCGGCAAAAAACTACCTCTGCGCCACCGGCCGCACCAGCGGTGTCACACGCCTGATAGTCACACGCCGGTTTTCCTGATTCGGTCCCAAGGTATTCACCTTCAGATACCGCTCGCCATAGCCCTGCGTCGCAAGGTTCTCCGGCGGAATGCCGTAGACATCCGTCAGCACATTGGCGACCGACTCCGCGCGCTGGTCGGACAGGATCAGGTTGCTCTGGTCCGAACCCACCGCATCGGTATGGCCTTCGATCAGGAAGGTCTCGCTCTTGTTCTTGTCGAGCACTTCGTTGATCGCATCGGCAACCTTGCGCAGCGTGCGGGCCTGGCTCATCGGGATTTCCGCGCTGCCCGTTGCGAAGGTTACCGTGTCGAGGTCGATGCGGCGTACCTTGTCGCGGATACGGGCGGAATATTTCACCTCGTTCAGCGAATAGACGCGCTCGACGGGTTCGACCGGCGGCTCGCTCAGGAACTCGTAATAGTCTCGGTCCGGATCGGTGCTGGTGTCGATGATATAGTCGTCCAGCGGCACGCGCAGGCGCATCGGCGGCAGGTCGGCGCCCGGATCCTCGAAGTAGTCGCGATCCGGATCCTCATAGAGTTCCGGTGAATAATAGAGCACGTCCTCCCGGCCGCGGGCATCGACACGCGAGCGCTGGATGATGTCGCCATAGCGGTTGCGGATCGTCACGATGCGATAGCCTTCGGGCCGCATGATCGTTTCGCGGTAGCGGTCGCCGGAAAGCTCCTCATAGCTCGGCCGTTCGCCGTCACGCAGGAAGCGGCGGTCGTCGTCGCTGCGAACGACGGTGCGGTCGCCGAACTGGATGATGATGCGGCTGTCATCCGTGCGCTCGCCGTAGTTTGCACCCTCCGGCCGGTCGAACTGCGGGCGGCGGTCCATGCGGCGGCCTTGTTCCCGGGTGATGGCTTCCATCTGCACCGGCGCACTCTGTCGCGTAGCGCTGAGCGACTGGGCCTCGGCATCCGAGGTCGGCAGCTTGAAATCCTGGCTGTCGGCGCGCTGGCGGTCGCGATCGCGACGACCCTGGCGGCCCTGGCTGCGATCGGCATCCTTGTCGCTATCGAGAACGGCGGCACCGTTCTCGACCGGCAGGACGATGGTTTCGGTGCTCTTGGCCGGATCCTGGGCGATTTCCTTGCGGCGCTCCAGCTCCTGCGGCGTGACCTTTTCAGGTGCGGGGATCGCCTGTTCGGTCTGTTGCGGTGCCCCGGCCGCCGGCTGTTCGCCGGGCTGCGGCGCGATGGCGGCAGGCTGTTCAGGCTGCTGGCCGGGTACGGGCTGGGCGGTCTGGCTATTGGCTGGCTGCTCGCCCGCGGCAGGTTTTTCGGCGGTCGCCGGCGTTTCCGTTGCTGCGGGTTTTTCGGCTGTCGCAGGCTTCTCCACCGGCGCGGGCTGTTCAGCCGCTGCGGGTTTCTTGATCGGCGCAGGTGCCTCGCCTGATGGTGCCGCCTGCTCGGCCGCAGCAGGCTTCTTGTCACCCTGCTGCGGCTCTGCAGGCCGTTCCGTAGTCTGCTCTGCCGGCTGTTCGGCGGCTTTGGGTTTCGGGCGCTGGCGCGGCTTTTCGGCAGGCTGCTGAGCCTCGCCGGCCGCCGGGGCCTGTTCGGCTGGCTGCTGGACATCCGGTGCGGCCTGCTCGCTGCTCGGCTTGTTGCGGTCGCGCTGGCGCTTGGGCTGCTCGGCCGGCTGTTCCGGCTGTGCCTGTCGCTGGCGGCGTGGACGCTGCGGTTCCTCGGCGGCTGGCGCCTGCTGTTCGGGAGCTGCCTGTTCAGGCTGGGCCTCGCGCTGGCGGCGCGGACGGGCGGGTTCTTCAGCGGCCGGCGCCTGGGCTTCCGGCGCGGCCTGAGGTTCGGGCTCGCGCTGACGCTTCGGCTTTTGTTCCGGTTCCGGAGCGCGCTCGGCCGGTGCTTCGCTCTGCCTGGGCTTTTCGGCCGGTTCCTGCTGTCGTTGCTGCTCCTCTTCCAGCTTCTTCTTCTTTTTGAGAAGCTCCTCTTCCGAAGGCGCATCCTGCGCCATCTCGTAGCTTCCTTCGACAACGGGGTGAACTGCGCCTTGCGCCCCACCGCTCACTGCGGCGTAAGCGCCCACCGGCGGCACCGCAAAGGCAAGGGAAAGCAGCGGAAAGGCTGCGCTGGCAAACAGTCTGGATTTCATGCCCATCAGGGATTTCCTCGTCCTTGTTTTGATTTCGACCGGGGCTGACTGCCCGGCAATCACGGCTTTTTGTGCACCGGGCAAAGCCCAACTTGCTAAAATGCCGATTTGTTCCGAAGGCTAGGAAGAGCGCGATTAACCTTCCCTGAACATCACAGTCGGGTGGCATTCATATCGGCTCTCAGCCCGGCCATCGGTTGCACCGCACAATTGCGGCGGGATTCCTGTTGCAATTTTGTGAAAAAAGGTTTGATTATCGCCGCAAGACGGTGGTGGCACCGTCGGAGTGTGCGGCCGCCGGCGAACAACAAAAAGACCCGGCGCCACCAACAGAGAGGATCCTCATGCGCATTTCCACCAAGCTCCTTGCTGCAGCATCGCTCGCAGCAATGTCTCTCTTCGCCGGCGCGGCTCTCGCCGACGGTGAAAAATACGTGATCGGCACGGACTCGACCTACCCGCCATTCGAATTCGTCGACGCCAGTGGCACCATTCAGGGCTTCGACATCGATATCGCCAAGGCACTCTGCGCCGAAATGAAGGCCGAATGCTCCTTCGTCTCGACCGATTGGGACGGCATCATCCCGGCTCTCAACGCCAAGAAGTTCGATATGATCGTCTCGTCCATGTCGATCACCCCCGAGCGCCTCAAGCTCGTCGACTTCTCCAACAAGTATTACAACACCCCGCCGGCAATCGCCGTGCCGAAGGATTCGACGATCACTGACGTCGCCGGCCTCAAGGGCAAGGTGATCGGCGCGCAGACCTCCACGACGCACGCCAACTATGCCGAGAAGCACCTCGCCGACACCGAGCTGAAGCTCTACCCGACGGCTGACGAATACAAGCTCGACGTTGCCGCCGGCCGTGTCGATGCCGTCATCGACGATGTCGTCGTTCTCTCCGAATGGGTCAAGTCCGACGCCGGCACCTGCTGCAAGATCCTGACGACCCTGCCGGTCGACAAGGAAATCAACGGCGAAGGCGCTGGTATCGCCATCCGCAAGGGCGATCCGCTGAAGGAAAAGCTCAACACTGCGATCGCTGCAATCCGCGCCAGCGGCGAGTACAAGAAGATCCAGGAAAAGTACTTCGATTTCGACGTTTACGGCGAATGATAAATTCGCTATCTGCCCGATGAAGGAAATGGCGGAAGGCTTGCTCTTCCGCCATTTTTGTTTGACAAAGGTGGCAAGATCAAAACGGCAAAAGCCGTGAGGGGACTTCTGGCATGGGCGGATTGTTTTCCGCGCTCGGCTCCTTCTGGAGCTTGCTTGTGCATATTTTCGATCCGCTGTGCGGACCCGTCGGCATCTTCACCTGGCTGGCGCCATCGACGATCCTTGCCTGTGGCGATACCGGCTGGGGCGATGAGATCGCGCTCGGCCTGCAGGTCACCGTTTCCGTGGCTGTCGTCACCCTGCCGATCGGCCTGATCATCGGCTTCCTCGTGGCGCTCGGCCAGCAATCGGAAGAAAAGTCGCTTCGGCTTGCGGCCGGCGTCTACACGACGATCTTCCGCGGTCTGCCCGAACTTCTGACGCTCTTCATCATCTATTACGGCATGCAGATCCTCATCCAGTATCTGCTGGATCTCGCCGGCTATGAGGGGCCGCCGGTCGAAATCAACGCCTTCTTCGCCGGCGTGATCGCGCTGTCGGTCGTCTTTTCCGCCTATTGCTCGGAAGTGCTGCTGTCGGCCTTCCGCGCCATTCCCAAGGGTCAATACGAGGCAGGAGATGCGCTCGGCCTGCATCGCGGCCGCACGCTGCGCCTCATCGTTCTGCCCCAGCTCGTGCGCATTGCCCTACCGGGCCTCACGAACCTCTGGATGGTGCTGCTGAAGGACACGTCCTACGTCTCGATCATCAGCCTTGCCGATATTCTCCGCCAGACGAGTGTCGCCGTGCGCGTGACCAAGGAACCCTTCTTCTTCTATGGCATCGCCTGCTGTCTCTATCTGGTACTCGCCATCCTCTCCTCCTTCCTGCTCGTCTATATCGACCGCTGGGCCAAGCGCTCGGAGGTCCGCCGATGAGCTACGCTGAAACATTGATTCCGCCGCAGCCGGCACCTCGCGCGGTGGCAAAGCCGATGACGGCCACCCGTCTCGGCGGCTATATCCTTGTCGCGTTCTGGGCGCTGCTCGCGGCGCTGCTGATCTTCACCGTCATCAATGGCTGGGATCCGGAGAAGTTCACCCGCTACGGGCCGCGTTATCTGCACGGCCTTTGGGTGACGCTGAGCATCGTCGCCCTCTCCGTCTTCTTCGGCGCCGTTCTGTCGCTGCCGCTCGCCATGGCCCGCCTGTCGAACAACCGGGTACTGAACTGGCTGGCCTATTGCTACATCTATTTCTTCCGCGGCACGCCGCTGCTCGCCCAGCTCTTCCTCGTCTATTACGGCCTCGGCGCGTTCCGGCCGCAGCTGGAAACGATCGGTGTCTGGTGGTTCTTCCGCGATGCCTGGTTTTGCGGCGTCTTCGCCATGACCATCAATACCGCAGCCTATCAGGCGGAAATCCTGCGTGGCGCAATCGAGAGCGTGCCGCATGGCCAGCGAGAGGCGGCCGCCGCCCTCGGCATCCACAAGGCCATCGCCTTCCGCAAGATCATCCTGCCGCAGGCCCTCATTGTGGCACTGCGCCCCTATGGCAACGAGATCATCCTGCTGATCAAGGGTTCGGCGGTCGTCGCCATCATCACCGTGCTCGACCTGATGGGCGAGACGCGCTACGCCTTCTCACGCACGTTCGATTACCAGACCTATCTGTGGGCGGCGATCTTCTATCTCGCCATCGTGGAGGCACTGCGCCATCTCTGGAACTGGATCGAGCGCCGCCTGACGCGCCACCTGAGGCGCTGAAGAAATTTGGCAGCACTCTCCCGTTACTGCTGCCAAGTCATTGAAATCAAAAATAAATAGCTCTCTCGCCCTGTATCTGTCAAGCTTCGGTTAACCACCGCATGATTTCATTTCATGTGGCGCTAATAAGCGCTGAGTGGGAACAAGAAGAAGCGAGACAAAATGCACAAGGACATGGAAAAACAGCTTGAGGGCTATGGACTGACGACGGCCCAGATCCTCTATCGCATGCCGGATCACCCGGCCTTTCTCCAGACCTATATCTGGCAGGACTACGACCTCGCTCCGGACTTTCCGGAGATGCGCGGGTTTTTGAAGTTTTGGCAGGAGAAGTTGGACGGGCCGTTGCATTCGGTGCGCTATATCCACCGCAGGCTCATTTCGGCAACGGAGTGGCGCTCTCTTAAGGGCGAATTCATATTGCACTGAAATTGCAGTTGCGATGGTAAGCTGCGGGCTCTAAAACGCCCGCATGAACAAAAAGAAGATCGACGAAGAGGCTCTCGCGGAAGCCTATAACCGCGCTCTTGCGCTTGAAAAGGCCGGTGATATCGATGCTGCCGTGGACGCCTATCAGGAGGTCCTGGCCATCGATCCCGACGATCATGGCGGCGCGGCCGTCCGTATTGCCTCGATGGGCCGCGGTGAGACGCCGGTTCGCGCACCGGATGCCTATGTCGAAACCCTCTTCGACCAGCATGCCGAAGTCTTCGAGGACGTGCTGGTGGAACAGCTCGGCTATCACGTGCCGATGCTCGTGCGCCAGCGCCTGCAGGATTTGAAACTCGGCCCTTTCAAGCGCATGCTCGATCTCGGCTGCGGCACGGGCCTCACCGGCACTGCGCTGAACGATCTCTGCGAGGAGATGATCGGCATCGATATCTCCGAAAACATGGTCATCATCGCCGACGAAAAGGAAGTCTATGAGACGCTCTTCGTCGCCGAGGTCGAGGATTTCCTCGACGACAATGACGAGGACCCCTTCGACCTCATCACCGCCACCGACGTGCTGCCCTATCTCGGCGCGCTCGAACCGCTCTTCTTCGGCGCTGCCGAGAATATGAACAGCGGCGGCATCTTCATCTTCTCCTCGGAAACCCTGCCCGAAAGGCTGGCGGACGGCCGCCCCTATATGGTTGGCCCGCACCAGCGCTTCATCCACACCGAGACCTATATCCGCGAGCGATTGGCCGCCACAGGCTTCGAGCTCCTCGAGATCATGGAGATCAACGTGCGCATGCAGGAGGGACAGCCGAGCCCCGGCCATCTGGTGACGGCGCGCTATACGGGCTGAACGCGCCATCTGGCATTTTGCGGGCGCCTTGCTAATTTCCTGACCTGATCTCTTCAGGAAAGGTCAACGCATGGCGCTCGTTCTCTACCAGCATCCGCTTGCCTCCTTCTGCCACAAGGTGCTGATCGCGCTTTACGAAAACGCGACGCCCTTCGAAAACCGCTTCGTCGATCTCGCCGACGAACAGTCAAGCGCCGATCTCCTGCGCTTCTGGCCCGTCGGCAAGATCCCGATCCTGCGCGACGAGACGCGCGACAGCACGGTTCCCGAAACCAGCGTCATCATCGAATATCTGGACCGGCATTATCCCGGCCCTGTGTCCCTCGTGCCGGAGGAAACCAATGCCGGCCTGCAGGTGCGCCTCTGGGATCGTTTCTTCGATCTCTATGTGCAGGTGCCGATGCAGAAGATCGTCATAGACCGGCTGCGCCCGGAAGGCTCCGCCGATCCGCATGGTGTCAACGAAGCGCGCGGAATGCTGTCGCTTGCCTATGACATGGTGGAAAAGCAGATCGACGGCAAAGCCTGGATCACCGGCGACGCCTTCACCATGGCCGATTGCGCCGCCGCTCCCGCCCTCTTCTATGCGCGCACGCTCGTGCCCCTCACAGAGAAACGACCGGGGCTGGAAGCCTATTACCGCCGTCTGCTGGAACGCCCCTCCTTCGCCCGCGTACTGAAAGAGGCGCTGCCTTATTTCAAATTCTATCCCTACAAGGAAGATCTGCCGGATGAGTTTCGGCCCCAGGAATAGCGGGCGCCCGCCTTGCTAGTGAGCAGTCGAGTAGCCGGGCTGCCTGGACGGATGCGCCTGCGCAAACTCGCGCATGTCGAAGCAGCGCTTCCCAAGCGCGGCCACGGCCGGAAAGGCCGAGAGGTCAATCTTGTTGAACTCGGCCAGGACGATCTGGCCGGCGATGCAGATATCGGCAATGCCGGGGGTCTCGCCCAGCGCAAAGGGTGTGGGCGGGCGCCGGGTGAGCAGGCGCTCGTAGGTCGCAAGTCCCTCCGTCGTCCAATGCCGGCACCATGCCTCTATCGCGGATGCATCGGCGCCGAAGGCCTGGCCGAGATGTTTGCGCACACGCGGCACGATCAGCGGATGGGCATCGGCGACGGCAACCAGCGCCAGCGACCGGGCATAGGCTTTCTCTCTTGCTTCAACGGGCATCAGCCTTGGCTCGGGATGGATGTCGTCCAGATATTCCATGATCGCCAGCGATTGGAAGACCCGGTGATCGTCTTGAACCAGCGTTGGCACGACACGCTCGGCATTTACTTCCGCATAGGCAGCATCGAACTGATGCCCGGAGAGAATGTCGATCTCGATTTCCTCGAAAGGCAATTTTTTCAAGGCAAGCGCGACGCGGACGCGAAACGCCGCGTTGGAGCGCCAGAAGCCGTAGAGTTGAATGGTCATGGGAGTGATCCGCTTTCCATTGAATGCCAAGTCTCGCGACGACGCGAACCTGCCCTGTCTAGCAGATGATCTGCCATCGCGTCTCGCTTCGCGCCATTGCAGCGACGCAATGTCACTTTGCAGGCTTTCCAGTGCGCGACGAAATCTCCTGCGCGCTAAGCCTTCAGAAAGGACAGCCGCTCGTCGACGCGGCCAGGGGCAATCTCCAGGATGTCGGCGCTGACGACGCCTTCAGCAACGAACGGATCGTCCTTCACCCGTATTTCCAGATCCTCACGCGCAATACCGTGAACGAGAATGGCGCCACCGGCATTGGGCTGAAGACTGCCGACCAGCTGGAAAACGCCATCATCGAAACCGCGCTTGATCCAGGCATTGTGCCCTTCCATATGCTGCGGCGCCTTGCTCTTGTCGGCGAATTTCAGTGTGACGATAAACATTCGATATCCCTCAGTTCACTTGATGATGAAAAGATCAGGCGGCGCGTGTGCCACCGGCAATTTCCGCGTCCAGCCAGGCGCTCATGTCTTCCACCTCACGGCGGATAAAACCCTCATCGCGGAAGGCTGTGGCAAGCGAAGCGACACCCTGGCTCCGCATCAGCACATGCATGGAAAGCGCATCGGCATCTGCACCCCTGCCGAGCGCTGCAAACTGGCGCCTCAGCCAATCGCGAAACAGTGTAAAAAGCTCGGCGGCATCGGCCTTGGCCACGTGATCGAGCTTCGCAAGCTCATTGCAAAGCGTGCCCACGGGGCAGCCATAGGCCATGATCTTGGTGCGGTTAACGATGAGGATATTGAAGAAGCTGCGGATACGGTCGACAGGCGCATCGTCTTCGGCTTCCCACGCGTCAAGCATGGCCCGCGTATTCGCCATCCTGAGCGCGATCACCGCATCAAGAATCTCGTCCTTGGTTTTGAAATGATAGTAGAAATTACCCCGCGACAGGCCGACGGCCCCGGCAATATGGGCAAATGACGTCGCCTCGAATCCGCGCTCGTAAAAGAGCTGATCAGCAGCCTGCACGATCTGCCTGCGTGTACCCTCGGCGGTCATCAACAGTCTCATTTCTAGGGCAATTGTCCTAAAACATTTCTAGGACAATCGACCTACGGAAATCAAGTGATTTGTTGAGGAGGAACAAACGGCGGCTCAATGCCCACCATCGCTGCCGAGGATGGCCGACAGCAACCTGCCTTCCAGTTCCGCCAGCGCCGGATTGCCGTGGCGGCGTGGGTGCGGATAGGGAATGGCGAGATCGAGCGCGATGCGTCCCTCCTCCAGCACGATCACCCGGTCGGCGAGATGCACGGCCTCGCTGACATCATGGGTGACAAGAACAGTGGTGCAGCCGAGTTCGCGCCAGACGCGGTTCAGCAATTGCTGCATGCTGATGCGCGTCAGAGCATCCAGCGCGCCGAGCGGTTCATCGAGTGCCAGAATGCCTGGCTTGCTGACGAGCGCGCGGGCAAGCGCCACGCGCTGGCGCTGGCCGCCGGAAAGACGCGCCGGCCAATCGCCGGCCTTTTCGGCAAGCTGCACTTCATAGAGAACGGCTTTCGCTTCCTCGCGCGCCCGCTTCTTCTCGACACCTTCGCCGAGACCGACGACGACGTTGTCGACGACGCTGACCCAAGGCAGCAGCCGCGGCTCCTGGAAGACGATGCGGGCATTCGGCTGTATCTCGGCGCCGTCGGCGCCTTCGAAATGCAGTTCGCCTGATGTCGGCTCGTCGAGGCCCATCAGGATGCGCAGCAGCGTGCTCTTGCCGCAGCCGCTCTTACCGATGACGGCAACGAACTGGCCGGCCGGAATATGCAGATTGATACCGCGCAGCACCCGGTTGGCGCCAAAGCTCTTTTCGAGGCCGGAAAGGGTAATTGCGGCGGCACCTGCGCCCGCAACAACAGCGGGCTCACTGAATTCCACCGCTTCGGAAGGATGGAAACGCTCATGCGCAATGACGGTCATGATTTGTCTCTCTATTTTCGCGCAATTCCGAACGCAGAACCGCTGCACACTTTTGCGGGAATTGCTCTATTTCGCGTAAGCCGGGTTCCACTTGAGCGTCCGACGCTCCAGCGCGCGGGCGACGACATCGGCGAGCTTGCCGAGCACGGCATAGATGACGAGCGCCAGCACCACGACATCGGTCATCATGAATTCGCGGGCATTGTTGGCCATATGGCCGATGCCCGAGGAAGCGGCGATCGATTCCGAAACGATCAGCGTCAGCCACATGATGCCGAGCGCATAACGCAACCCGACGAAGATCGAGGGCAGCGCGCCGGGGAAGATTACCTTGCGGAACAAGGTCCAGCCGCTCATGCCATAGACCTTGCCCATCTCGATCAGGTCGCGGTCGACATTGCGCACGCCATGATAGGTGTTGAGATAGACGGGGAAGAGCACGCCGAGCGAAGTGAGAAACAGCTTCGATTCCTCGCCGATCCCGAACCAGAGGATGACGAGCGGGATCATCGCCAGATGCGGAATGGTGCGCAGCATCTGCAGCGTCGTATCCGTCAACTGTTCCGAAAGCTTCGACACGCCATTGGCGATGCCGAGCAGGAAGCCTATGGAGCCGCCGACGACAAGGCCGGCGAAAGCGCGCCCGGCACTGACAAGCACATCTTCAGGCAATTGCCCCGAGATCGTCGTGGTCCAGAAGGCGCTCGCGACATCGGCCGGCGACGGCATGATGCGCGAGGAAATCCAGCCGACGGAACAGCCGAGCTGCCAGAGTGCCAAGATTGCAACCGGCACCAGATAAGGCAGCAGCCTGTCGCGGCCGGGCAGCGGCAGGCGAAAGCCCGCCCTCGTCCCACCTGATCTGGCCCCACCTGCCCTGCCCTTGCCGGCTTCAGCGCCAGCCCGCGCAAACGGCGTATCGAAAGTCGACATGGATGATATCCTCGCGCTTCGGTTCAAAAATCCGGCTCGATCAGGAGCCGGAAACGACCTTCAGGTTGCCCCCATGGCTGCCGCCGGCGAAGACCTTCTTGCGGCCGAACTCGTTGTTGAAGCTGAGCCGTTGTTCGCTCCTCTCGATGCCGAGTTCCGGGAAGAGCAGTTCGGCGACGCGATAGGCTTCCTCGAGGTGCGGATAACCGGAGCCGATGACCGTATCGATGCCGACTTCCTGATATTCCCTCAGGCGTGCGGCCACCGTTTTCGGCGAGCCGACCAGTGCAGTGCCGGCACCGGCGCGCACCAGGCCGATGCCGGCCCAGAGG
Source organism: Rhizobium sp. BK275 (assembly GCF_014193555.1). Lineage (NCBI taxonomy): Bacteria > Pseudomonadati > Pseudomonadota > Alphaproteobacteria > Hyphomicrobiales > Rhizobiaceae > Rhizobium > Rhizobium sp. BK275. Next base: position 159,944 of record NZ_JACHZL010000007.1, on the reverse strand, counting down.
TTCGGAGAGACTTCAAGCTTGTCGCGACGGCCGCCATGAAGGGCCGCCATGCGCTTTTGGCCGACGGAGTCGGACTCCTTGACGAAACGTTCCTGCGCTTCGGCGATCGTCTCGTCATCGAGGTGACGGATTAGGCGATCAGCGGCTTCCCAAGCCTCCTCGTCCGTCTCGCGCACGATGAAATGCAGGCGAATGCCGAAGGAGACGTCGCGACCCTTGCCGGCTGCTGCGGCGCGCACCTTCTGCACCTTCTCGGCAACCTGTGCCGGCGGCTCGCCCCAGGTCAGGTACTTGTCGACGCGGCCGACGGCGAAATCGATGCCGGCATCCGAGGAGCCGCCGAAATAGAGCGGCGGGCGCGGCGACTGCACCGAGGGGAAGCCGAGCCGGGCTTCGGTCGCCTTGATATACTTGCCATCGTAGCTCGCGACACCCTTTTCCAGCAGCTCTTCGAAGACGTGGAAGAACTCGTCGGCATGGGCGTAACGCTCGTCATGCTGCAGATGGATGCCGTCGCCGGCAAGCTCGGCCGGGCTGCCGCCGACGACGATGTTGAGCAGCAGGCGGCCGTTGGAGATGCGGTCGAGCGTGGTGGCGAGGCGCGCATAATAGGCGGGCGACGCCGTGCCCGGACGGATCGCCACGAGGAACTGCAGCCTCTCGGTCTTGGCGGCCAGCGCTGATGCCATCACGAAGGATTCCTCGCAGGCGACACCGGTCGGCAGCAGGACGCCGGAATAGCCGAGACGGTCGACTGCCTGGGCGATCTGCGTCAGATAGCCGATTTCAGGGGCGCGGTTGAGATCGGTGGAGCCGAGATAGGTGCCGTCACCGGATGTCGGGATGAACCAGAGGAAATTGATCGGATCGGATGAAGTGGTCATGAGCGCGTTCCTTGTTATGGATATCTGAAATCAGCAGCATTTGATGTCAGCGGATATCGTGACATAGACAACAAATTATATCGACAATATCAATTTTCTATTCTGACTTGGTCTGGGGAATAATTTTGCCCCGTTCCGCGGCATGGGTACGCTCCCATACCGCGGCCGGCAGGGACCCCCGCCCCAAGCTTTAGGAGAGTCAGCTCGCCTTCGGGCGCCAGACGATATCGCCGGTCGTGAGCTTCTTCGGCACGATGCCGAGATTGTAGAACTCGTCGGCAAGCGCCTGCTGATAGGCGGCCGCCGCTTCGGTCACGGTCGTCACGCTGCCGAGATCGGCGCCGCGGCGCTGCAGCACCACCCTGGTGATCTCGGCAGGCACGCCTGTGATCTCCGAGAGCTCCTTGACCGTCGCATCGAGATTGTCCTGCGCCGAGTGGCCGACTTTGGCGAGCTCGTCGAGCACGTTGACGATGACGGTGCCGTTCTGGTCGGTGAAATCCTTGTTGGCGAGGAAGAAGCTGTAGGAATCGACGATGCCTTCCGCCGTCGTCAGGATGCGTGTATCCGGATCCGCCTCGGCGATGGCGAGATAGGGATCCCAGATCGACCAGGCATCGATGCTGCCGTTCTTGAAGGCAGCCGCGGCATCCGGCGGTGCAAGATCGACCTGCTGCACATCCTCGGGTTTCAGCCCCGCCTTACGGAAGACCTTGACCGTTACGTTATGGGCGCTGGAGCCTCGCTTGAAGGCGACTTTCTTGCCCCTCAGATCCTCCAGCGTCTTGATCGGCGAATCCTTGCGCACGAGAATGGCGGAGCCCGCCGGACTGCCCCGGTAGATGCCGACATAATAGAGCGCCCCACCCGCCGCCTGTGCAAAGAGCGGGGGCACGTCGCCCGTCGCCCCGAAATCGAGCGCACCGGCGCCGAGCGCTTCGAGCAGCGGTGGGCCTGACGTGAATTCCGACCAGCTCACCGTAATCCCCTGATCGGCAAGCCGCTTTTCCAAGGCGCCGCGACGCTTGGCGAGCGCCAGCACGCCATTCTTCTGCCAGCCGATGCGGAACTCCGTTGCCGCGGCATGCGCCGGCCGAACAGACGGCAGAATGGCGGTGGCGCCTGCCGCCGCAAAAAGCCCCAACGTTTGTCGACGTGTGATCATCTCTATCCCCTTTTCTGGCGAATTCGCGCTCCTGCTGCGCTGGCCCGCCTGTTTCGATGGAGTGATGATGATTTAGTCTATAAATTAGATCGACAACTAAAATTGTCATATTCGCGATATCCGAAACTTTCCCGACCCGTTTTGTCAGGCTCGGAGAAATTTTGTTCCAAGACAGGTCGCTTCTCCTTGGTCGGTGGCTTTCCGTCATCAGCCGTTTCCGCTAATCCTCGGAGCCTGTTTGCAAGCGGTCATGGAGAACAGCATATGGCGAAAGTCGCTTTTATCGGTCTCGGCGTCATGGGTTTCCCGATGGCAGGCCATCTGAAGACAAAGGGCGGCCACGACGTCACCGTCTATAACCGCACGGCCGAAAAAGCCGCCGCCTGGGCCGAAAAATTCTCCGGCAAGTCCGCCCCCACTCCGGCTGAAGCCGCCGCCGGCTGCGATTTCGTCTTCGTCTGCGTCGGTAATGACGACGATCTACGTTCGGTAACGACGGGCGAAAACGGCGTGCTGAAGACGATGAAGCCCGGTTCCGTGCTGATCGACAACACCACGGCAAGCGCCGAAGTCGCCCGCGAACTCCATGAGGCTGCCAAGGCAAAGGGTGTCGATTTCGTCGACGCTCCCGTCTCCGGCGGCCAGGCGGGCGCTGAAAACGGCGTGCTGACCGTCATGTGCGGCGGCGATGAAGCCGCGTTCGAAAAGGCAAGACCCGTCATCGACGCCTATGCCCGCATGGTCGGCCTCATGGGGCCGGCAGGGTCCGGCCAGCTCACCAAGATGATGAACCAGATCTGCATTGCCGGCATCGTCCAGGGTCTCGCCGAAGCCGTGCATTTCGGCAAGCGCGCCGGCCTCGACATCGAAAAGGTGGTCGACGTCATCTCCAAGGGCGCGGCTGGCTCCTGGCAGATGGAAAACCGCCACAAGACCATGAACCAGGGCAAATATGATTTCGGCTTCGCCGTCGACTGGATGCGCAAGGATCTCGGCATCGTGCTGGCGGAAGCCCGCAGCAACGGCGCCAGGCTGCCGCTGACGGCCCTCGTCGACCAGTTCTACGGCGATGTCCAGGCGCTTGGCGGCAACAGGTGGGATACGTCCTCGTTGCTGGCCCGCCTCGAAAAATGACCGGCTCCAAAAGATGATTGGTTCTTCTTCGAGTGCAGCGGAACTGATCGCGCATCTGCAGACGCTGCGCTCTGAGAACAATATCGCCGGCATGGCGCGTTTCGGCATCGTCACTGACACCGCCATCGGCATCTCCAATCCCGATCTGCAGAAGATCGCCCGGTTGGCAAAGAAGGATCACATCAGGGCAAAAGAGCTCTGGGTAAGCGGCATCCGCGAAGCGCGCATGCTGGCACTCTATACGTTTGAGCCGAAGAGGCTGACGGCCACCGAAGCCAGCGCCCTCGCCGCCGACTTCAATTCCTGGGAAATCGTCGATTGCGCCGCCGACCTCTTCGTCGAGGCGAAGCTTCACTCACTCATCCCGGACTTTGCCGCCGACAAGCGGGAATTCGTCAGGCGAACCGCCTTCGCCATGATCGCCGGTACCGCCGTGCACCGAAAGACGGACTCAGACGAAAGCCTGCTTGCCTACCTGCCGCTGATCGAAGCCCAGGCGACAGACCCGCGCAACTTCGTCCGCAAGGCGGTCAACTGGGCGCTCCGCAATATCGGCAAGCGCAACCGTGCCTGCCACGCTCCGGCGCTGGCCCTTGCCGAACGCCTTGCCGCAAGTACTGACAAGACTGCCCACTGGATCGGCAAGGATGCTGTCAGGGAATTGACGGGCGAAAAGTTGCTCGCCCGCCTCTAAAGCACGTCGCGATCTCCAAGATTCGCTCGCCGTGCTTTGGTCCTTGTTTTTACGCGTGTCGTTATCGCAAAACCGCGCACACTTTTGCGCGCTGCGCTTTAAACCTACTGCGCTGCAATCGCCGCATTTGTCGTGACGATCTGATGCAGCTTGGATTTCTCGACCAGAAAATCGATCAGCGCCCGCACCGCCGGCGGCATGCCCTTGGTCGTGGTGAAGACGAGATAGAACTGGCTCTCCACCGTCTGCCACTCCGGCAGCACGCGAACCAGCCGGCCGGACTGGATATCCGCCGCGCAGGCATGTTCGAGAATGAGCCCGTAGCCCACACCGGCGCGTGCGGCATCGAGGATCGCCGTCATGCTGCGGCAGGTGAGCCGCGGCTGGTGGCGCACCACCTTCTTCTCGCCGCCTGGACCGACCAGTTCCCAGGTATGGAAGGACATCCAGGTGGTCATGGCGAGTGTCGGCGCATCGCCGAGATCGTCAACGCAGCCGAGTTCGCCCATGCGCTCGACAAGCGAGGGACTGGCGACAAGAATGCGCCGCGCCCGGTCGAGCTTGCGCATCGTCAGGCTCGTCTGCGTTTCCGGCTCGTTGGCCGCCCGCACTTCGACATCGATACGCTCGTTGATAAGGTCGGTACGCCGGTCGGAGCCGATGATCTGCAGCTTGATCTTGGGGTAACGCTCCAGAAACTCGGGCAGGACGGCGCCGAGCGAAATATCGACGAGACCAAGCGGGCAACCCATGCGCACGATCCCCTGCGGATCGGACTGGGCTTCCGTCACGATCGATTTGGCGCGATCGGCTTCCCTCAGAATCGTCTGGCACTGCTCGTAGAAGGCCTGGCCGATCTCCGTCACCCGGAAGTGACGCGTGGATCGTTCGATCAGCCTTGTGCCAAGGCTATCCTCCAGCCGGCCGACGCGCCTGCTGAGTTTGGAACGGGGTATCTTCAGGGTTCTACTTGCGGCGGCAAACCCACCACTAGAGACGACGGCTGCAAAATAGAAGTAATCATTAAGATCGTCCATAATCGAAACCTACCCGAGAGTAGTAATGAATGCCAAGCTCTCCAAAGGCTTATATCGTGTCATCTGTCACGTTACAGTCACATTATCGGCACTGATTCCGGGAAAATGAAACCGATCCAGAGGTGCGCTTTTCAGGATGATGACTGCGCAACGACAGCGTGGGTATCGCGCAATAAAATTGGCGCAATTAGTCGGAGGGAACGAATACGCTGATAGCTTTTAAATGTGCTCGATATCAGGGAAAATTCCGGAGGAAAACCTGCTGACAGAATAAAACCGGCCAGCGTGGCGGCGCTCCTGGCTTCTCAGCAGTTTTCAACTGCAAAGGACTGGCCCAGCAGGGAAAACCGGACCAGTCCCTCGTTGCTGATCGGAGGTCATTCTGATCAGAAACTCATGGTTTGGGAGACCCCCGGCATGAAGCCGGGGGATCCGTCGCTCAGATTAGAACGCACGCTGCAGACGGAAGTAACCGGTGGTTACGTCGTCGCCATCTTCCGGATCCAGGTACTGGACCGAAGCCTTGGCGTAGAAGTTTTCGACGATCTGGTAATCAACCGTCAGACCAGCCTTCCAGGCATCGCCGAGACCGTCGAAGTTCTCCGGAACATTCGAGCTGCCGCCGAAGTAGTTGCCGTAGTACTGAACGCCGGGGGTGATCTTCAGCTTGTCCGTTGCCTTGATGGCGTATTCGCCAGCAACTGCCCATTCAGCCGCCGAGTAGTAGGAGTTCGGGCCGCTGGAGTAGACAACAGCGAGGCCGAGCGTGCCCGGGCCGAGTTCAGCCGTACCCATAGCGCGGATTGCGCCGTCTTCGTTGTCGAAGTCCCAGCCGCCGGTGACCTGGTAGCTGAAGACGCCAGCCGTGCCGCCGATGCCGAAGGCAACGCCGACATTGTTCGGACCATCGTCCGCAGTGAAGACGGTGGTGCCATCGGCGGCGGTAGCAAAGGTGCCCTGGTAGACGCCGTCTTCCAGTTCGTCGACGCTGAGGCCAGCGTAGAAGGAACCGGTTTCGTACTGATAACGGATCGAGTTATGCAGCGTTACGTTGGAGCCGATGTCGTCCGTTTCGCCGGAGAGACCATCGTCCCACCAGGAGTAGAAGAGACCAGCGCGGAAGCCCGCGACGTCGAGGTAAGCGGAGTCAAGGATCGTCGACTGCGACGACGCGTTGTCCGCATTGGCCTGGAGAACGATCACGCCGGTGAGCGGGCCGTATTCGGTGTCGCTCTTGGCCGTGAACTGAACCTGACCGCGGGTTACAGCATCCCAGCTGGAGTCGTTGGTCGTCTTGTCGCCGCCGGCGTTCGGGCCGACGTTAACCTGGAAACGGATGTAGCCTTCGATCTTCAGGCAGGTTTCCGTGCCCGGGATGTAGAAGTAGCCGGTGCCGTAAGCGTCGCAGACGCGAACGTACTCAACCGGCTCCGGCTCGGCAGCAACGATTGCGTCTGCTGCGAGTACCGGGGTCGATGCAGCAAATGCTGCTGCCGACGCAAGCAATACCATCTTGATGTTCATTGTAGAATTCCACTCCTTTGTCGATCGGGACTTTCACTCTGTCTCCGAAGATCCAAAGCCGACCCGTTTGAACAGCCTCACGGCGTGCGGATCGATCGAACCGCCGAACGTTCATCCCACAGACATCTGACTGTAGCAATTCGTGAACCGTACCAACCCACAGCCGGAGCATGCTTTCTGCGCCAAGCGTGGTTTTTATACAACAATTTCAAGGAGCTGGATAGTTAACACACGAATGCCGCCGCGATAACCGGTGGTTCTCGCAAGCGGCCGAACTGATCCTCCCAAAGCACCGCAAAATGGAGCAAAGCTCGAACAATTTCGCGAAGCAACCGAGCTATAGCGCCGGCTAAGGACCATATAAAGATCGGAGATTAGGACATGGTGTCCTGAAATCGAACCTAATGGTGCAGATAGCGACCATCAATCGATTTGGGGCCTACTTTGTGTTGTATAAACAACCACAGGCACGCGTTTTGGCGTCGCTTAAACGTTTCGCCACGGGCACAGAAAAATCGTGTACCGCGAGATATTGCGCTGCACCGACATTATAAAAGTGTCCCAGATAACCCCCGGACCACCCTCTTGAACCAGCGCCCGTGCCTCCCAACACCAAGGCCAGTTCATGACACGCGTGGAATTCGCATAGTTCCATGACAGGAAGATTACAATTTGGAAAGGTTTCGCACCGCAGCCGAGTGGCTTGTGCTTCACGAGCACTCTTGGAACTCGCGGATGAATTCCTGAGTCTCCCTGCGCGGCCCGCCCGCGCAGCTTGTCTCCCGGGAGATTCGGCTCTCTCACCGGAGCGGCGCGATTCGCTCGCGCCTGTCCGAAATCATATGCGTTGTATTAGGGCGCCTGCCCTGCTCAGTCCTCGTTGGACTTGGCGTTTTCGAGAAGCATGTAGTCGAGCGGCAGCTGCGTCGAATACTTGATCTGCTCCATCGCGAAGGCAGACGAGACATCGCGAATCTCGATCTTGGCGATCATCCGCTTGTAGAAGGCGTCATAGGCAGCGATATCGGGCACGACGACGCGCAGCAGATAATCCACGTCGCCGCTCATGCGGTAGAATTCGACCACTTCCGGGAATTCCGCCACGACCTCTGAGAAGCGGCGCAGCCACTCGATCGAATGGGTCGCGGTGCGGATCGACACGAAGACCGTGACCTTGGTGTTGACCTTTTCCGGATCGAGGATCGCCACGCGGCGCTGGATGACACCGTCTTCCTCCATCTTCTGGATACGCCGCCAACATGGCGTCGTCGAAAGCCCGACCTTCTTGGCAAGGTCGGCAACGGCGAGCGTCGAATCTTCCTGGAGCAGGCGCAGTATCTTCCGGTCGAGGCGGTCCATGCGAAACGAAGTCCCTTTCGAATTTATTTTCTCTGTATAGCGCGATTCCGGCTGACGAAAAGAATTTTGTTTCAGAAGACAAGCATTTTGATTCGCCGGCGCAGTTCCGGCAACAGCTCTTCTTCGAACCAAGGATGCCGCTTCAGCCAGCCCGTATTGCGCCAGCTCGGATGTGGCAGCGGAAGAATTGCAGGCTTGCCCGGTACGGTGAGAGTGCTGCGCCAAGCCTGTACCGTCTCGGTCATGTTTTCGCGCCTCGCTGCGCCCATGTGCCAAGCCTGGGCATAACCACCGACGGCAAGCACCAGCTCGATCTGCGGCATGGCCGAAAGCACGCGCTCCCGCCAGATTGGCGCGCATTCACGCCGCGGCGGCAGGTCGCTGCCCTTGGCATCATAACCTGGGAAACAGAAGCCCATCGGCACGATCGCGAATCGATCCCGGTCGTAAAAGGTCGGCCGGTCCACCTGCAGCCACTGCCGCAGCCGGTCGCCGGAAGCATCATCGAACGGCAGCCCACTTTCATGCACGCGCAACCCCGGCGCCTGACCTGCGATCAGCACACGGGCGCGCGACGAGAGCACGGCAACCGGCCGCGGCTCGTGCGGCAACCGGTCGTCGATCCCGCGCAGCGGCGCATCGCGACAGATCCGGCAGGCAGCAATCTCGGCCCGCAGCCCGTCCAGCCGCTCCTCGTTCAATGCACTGTTCACTACCATCCCGTCCATTCGCCGATCAGCCGTTGCAAACCCGAGCTTTCATGCCGAGCCTGATCCCTGACATCGCGCGGCATGTCGAAACGGCCGGCCCAGAGCCCCAGCTTTTGCGCCCTCGCCTGCCCTTCCTCCTGCCGGTAGCTGCCATAGGAAACCGCCATCCCGGAGGCCACCATGCGCGCATTGATATTGCCGGCATCATTCCGGCACGTGACCAGCAGCCGGTCGTAGCGATCGCGCTCGTTTCCGCCGCATTGAGTACTGTTGTCAGAAACCAGCTGCTGCAGCGTGTATTGGGCCTGCCTGCCGCACGCCCAGTCCTGCCCGGCCCGCTCACAAGTCTGCGACAGTTCCGGCGCATCGATGCCATCAAGCCGCATGCGCTCGCCATTAAGAACGAGGCTGTCGCCATCGGCGGCGTGAAAAGCGCCCCGGTGCCGGATGTCGGGCCTGTCATTAAGCTTGGCCGCAATTAATGCAACGAGAGCAAGAAAAGCCAGCGCGGTTGCACCGTCTCGGGTCAACACAAGAAGCCGTGCCACGCTTTTGCCTCCTTGCAAAACAAACCCTTGGCAAAGATGGCAAACATCTTCTTAAGACTTTCCGGTTAAGCTCTTATTCATCTGCGGGACAAATTTCAACGTACACATGAGTACCGGCGTCAGCACATCGACCGACAAGATCATTGTCGACAAATCGCGCGGCCACCGCAACAAGGCGGTTTCCAGGGCCGTGCGGCAGACGCGCGAACGCCTGCAGTCCGGCCATGCCTCCAGCTCCGCTTTCGATCGTGACGTGCTGCAGATGTATATTACTGCAGTGCTGCAGGGCGCGGCGATCATGCCGCTCTTCATCATCATCGTCGCAGCACTCGGCACCTATTTCATAGAGGATGCGAGCCTGTTCTTCTGGGCGTTGCTGACGCTGACCTGTCACGCCGTCAATATTCTTCTGGCCCGCCGCGCCCGGAAGCGGGAAATTACCGCAGAGACTGTGCGCCGCTGGCGCAACCTGTTGCTGGGCGGCCAGTTCCTGATCGGCTGCTGCTGGGCGATCTTTGCCCTGCAGAGCTGTTCGGCCTGCGAACCTTCGAGCTTCACGCTCTACAAGGGCGCTAGCCTGTTGATCGCACTGTCGGTCACGACCATGTCGAATTTCATGCTGACGCCCGCCGTACTCGTCGGCTTCGCGCCTGCCGTCGTGGCGCTTGCCGCAAAAAGCGGCCTGTCAGGCGATATCCTGGAACTCTGCCTAGCCGCGGTTTTCACCACGACGGTGGTCTTCTTCAATTACATCAGCGACCGGCTCTTCCAGTTCAGCCTGAGGATCCTCTCCTTCCAGTCGGAAAAGGATGATCTGATCGCTGAGCTGGAAGTGGCGAAATCCATGTCCGACGAGGCCCGCCGCCGCGCCGAGGAAGCAAACCTCGCCAAGTCGCGCTTCCTCGCCTCCATGTCGCATGAGCTGCGCACGCCGCTGAATGCCATCCTCGGCTTCTCCGAAGTCATGTCGGCGGAGGTCATGGGGCCGCTCGCAAATCCGACCTATAAGGAATATGCCGGCGATATCCATCGCTCCGGCCAGCATCTGCTCGATCTCATCAACGAAATCCTCGATCTCTCGCGCATCGAAGCCGGCAAGTACGAGTTGAGTGAAGAGGCGATCTCGCTGCTCGATATCACCGAAGACTGCATCGGCATGGTGCAACTTCGGGCACGCGCCAAGAACATCACCATCCACGATCAGGTCGAGCGCCAGCTTCCGGCGATCTGGGCCGATGAGAAATCCATGCGCCAGGTCGTGCTCAATCTTCTTTCCAACGCCGTTAAATTCACGCCCCAGGGTGGAGAAATCAACGTCAAGGTCGGCTGGACGGCCGGCGGCGGCCAGTACATCTCGATCAGGGACAACGGCCCCGGCATTCCCGAAGACGAAATTCCGGTCGTGCTGTCGGCTTTCGGTCAGGGCTCGATCGCCATCAAGAGCGCCGAACAGGGCACCGGCCTCGGCCTGCCGATCGTCCAGGCGATCCTTGCCAAGCATGACGGCCAGTTCATCCTGAAATCCAAGCTGCGCGAAGGCACCGAAGTCATCGCCATCCTGCCGGCCAAACGCGTATTGCAGAGCATCCCGGCCGTGGAAGAAGCCCAGCCGGTCGCCAAGAAGCGCAAGAGCTTCGCCTGATGCTCTTCCTTCTCTGGAGCATTTCCGTTTTTCTTCGAAAGACGATGCGGCGGCGCTCACAGAGCGCCAGACATTAGCACGGCATGCGGTGACCATGAATTGAGATACAGGTTCATTGTCGACAAGCCATCGTAGTCACGACATCCTCTTCGTCTATCACGTGAGAAAACCTCGATCACACCTGCCCGCGCCATTTTATGTATTCACACTCCCTGTCATCCATAAGTGTGACTACTAATACTATCGGCGTAATTGTAATCCTCAGTCGCGTCTATAGTCTGGCAAGACCCACGCACGACATGAATTGGCTGGATTTGTTTTTTGAAAACCTATCCAGAGCGGCGACATCGTGCGCTTCAGCATTTGCAAGGAACGGCGAATAGCGCGCTTTCGATTCTGGCGCGCGCGAAGGCTTTGGTTTGTGCGGTCACTGTGACTACCACTTGAGCGCCAAATCTATTTCAAGTCGAGGAAAGGCACGGTCGCCAGTACGCCCCTGGGCCACGAATGTTTGTTGTCATTGAGTAAAGGGTAGCGCTATGGTTAAGCGAGTAGTTTTGGGCTTGATGGCTCTGCTTGCCTTGTACGTCCTTGGCGGCATGAGTGCGAGGCACGACATCTTTCCATGGCCGCAACTCTCGGCGGTGAAGCAACAGGTCGTTGGAACCGAACCCCCATCACCAAGTCGCTACGGGTTCGACGACAATCATCGCCTCATCGCTGATGAGACAAAGACTGCCGTACCATGTCCGATACAGACCGATCGCACTGCAGTTTTGCTGGTTCTCGGACAATCCAACGCTGCAAATGACGGCGGCCAACGGCATAGATCGGCTTACGGTGACAGAGTTATCAACGCCTTTGACAGCCGCTGCTTCATTGCAGCATCACCGTTACTTGGAGCGACCGATACAAAAGGTGAATACTGGACATCGCTTGGCAACTCTTTGATTGCGTCTGGTCGATACGACAAAGTCGTCATCGCACCGCTGGCCTATTCTGGATCCGAGGTCGCGCGATGGGCAAAAGGGGGTGACCTCAATGGCGAGCTGGTCGATACCTTAAAACGACTAAAACGAGTGGGATATCGCCCCACTGATGTCATCTGGGTGCAGGGGGAAGCCGATTTGGTCATGGGTACAAGCGCGCCGGATTATGAGGATAGATTTCTTTCAATGGTCGATACCCTTCGCGGACAGGACGTCAATGCGCCCGTTTACATCACCATCGCCTCGAAATGCCTGGAGCCGAGCAACGGCGGGTTTAAGGTCCACATACCGGAAAACCCAATTGTCCATGCGCAACGGGCTCTGTCCAAGAGCGGCAATGGTCTTCGCGAGGGTGTCAATACCGACTCCCTCCTTACCGAAGATGACCGTTATGACGACTGCCATATCGGCGGCTCAGGAGCAGACAAAGCGTCCCAGGCATGGCTGAGCATTTTGCTTGACGACCGCCGCCTGGAGGCATCTCGGTAGATATCTCCGGCGCGGATATCTGCCTTGTTGAAGGCCATGCCCTGGACAATCGAAAGTGCGGTGCTCGATGCAGCATCTTTCGCGATCTAATGCTTTTAGAAGAATAAGTGCCTGCAGATGACGAAGCCGAGGTAAAGGCAGCAGGCGGCGATCATGCAGGTCACGGCGAAGGAGCCGAGATCCTTTGCATGTTTGCCGACGATGGAAATCTCCGGTGAAATCCGGTCGATCACTTCCTCGACGGCCGTATTCATCGCCTCGATGGAAAAAAGCCCGAGGAAGAGCAGGGTCGTGACGACGAATTCCGTGGCATCGGCGCCGACGAGGAGAAGCATGATCAGCGCCGCGACAAAGAAGCCGAGCTCCTGCCGGAAGGCCGCTTCCCGGAATACCCGCAGGAATCCGGCCCAGGAATAGCCGGCCGCAGCCATGAAATGGCGAAAGCCCGTCTCCTTGGTCACGGCAGGTTTCGTCCCAGGTTGCGTCAACGGCGCCTCGATTCTTCCGCGCCGATCCTTGCGCCGGCGCTTTCATTCATGAGCGCATACGCAGATATCGTGTCCCCGGTCCAAGCGCAAGCAATGCACCGGCCGGACATAGGTGTCCGCCCGAGAGCGGCAGGTAGCCTCCGCCGCTCTTCCTGTTCAAGCATCGGATAATCCAAACCGGAGCCTATGGCAGCCAGAACGCCCGTATCTCTTCCGGCGTGACCTTGCCGTCATTGTTCGCGTCCACGGCGTCGAATATCCGCTTATGGATGGCCGTCACTTCCTCGAAGGACAGCGAGCCGTCATCATCGGTATCGGCAATCGCGAACATGACCTTCATCATGAACCCGCGCATCATCGGCATCCCGCCGCCCATCATGCCGCGTTGCATCATGTTCCCGCCCATCATTGCGCCAGGCATCATGCCCTGTCCTTCCGACATTCCTCCCTGGCCTTGTCCCATCATGCCCCCCATTCCCGATTGCGGGGCCGCCTGTGATACGTTCAAGGGATGATGGGAATCCGTCTCGTTCGTCTGCGCGAAGGCGGAACCGGGTCCGCCGATCGCGATCAGCGCGGCCAGCAGGACCGCGTTTGGAATGCTCGTCATTCTCATGTCGTTTCTCCTTTGGCTTGGTCAGTACCCACGCCTGCTTCCTGAAGCGGAGCAGGACGGATTCGAATGTCGTGGCAGTGGCAGGCGGACGCGCCGCCAGACACCTAGAGCGCCGTGCGTCCATTCGGACGCACTAAGGACGCTCTAACTCTTTGAATCGACGCATCAGGCTTTCCGAAAATCGATTCCGATTTTCGGGCCGATGCTATAGTCGATCGACGTGCGCCGAAGTCGCAGCGAGTTGCCAATGACGCTGACCGAAGAGAGCGCCATGGCGGCCGCCGCGATGATCGGCGAGAGCAGCAGCCCGAAGGCTGGATAAAGCACGCCGGCGGCAACGGGCACGCCGGCGGCGTTATAGATGAAGGCGAAGAACAGGTTCTGGCGAATGTTGCTCATGGTCGCGTGGCTGAGCTTGCGCGCCCGGGCGATGCCCTGCAGGTCGCCCTTCAGCAGGGTGACGCCGGCGCTCTCGATCGCAACGTCGGTGCCTGTCCCCATGGCGATGCCGACGTCAGCGGCGGCAAGTGCGGGGGCGTCGTTGACCCCATCGCCGGCCATGGCGACGACGCGTCCTTCGCGTCGAAGCCGTGAGACCACCTTGCCCTTGTCCTCCGGCAGGATCTCCGCCTCGACCTCCTCGATGCCGAGCCTTCTCGCCACCGCCTGCGCTGTCGTCTTGTTATCTCCCGTCAGCATGACGACGCGAATGTTCTCCTCCTTCAGCGAGCGCAGCGCCTCGGGCGTGGTCGCCTTGACAGGGTCGGCGATCGCAATCAGGCCGCCTGCCTTGCCGTCGATGGCGACGTAGATCACCGTCGCCCCCTCGCCGCGCAGCGTCTCGGCCTCCGCCATGAGGGCCGAGAGGTCGACACTCGCTTCCCTCATGATCCGGTGGCTGCCGATGACGAGCCTTTTGCCGTCGACCGTGCCGGTAACCCCCTTGCCGACGGGACTGTCGAACTCGCGAGCCTCGCCCAGCGCAAGATTCCTTTCCTTGGCCGCGGCGACAATGGCCGCGGCAAGAGGATGTTCGCTGGCGCGCTCAAGGCTGGCGGCCAGCCTCAGAAATTCAACCTCGTCGAAGCCGCCGACGGTCTTCAGCGCCGTGACCTTCGGTCTGCCCTCCGTCAGCGTGCCGGTCTTGTCCACCACCAGCGTGTCGATCTTCTCGAAGCGCTCCAGCGCCTCGGCGTTCTTGATGAGGACGCCCATGCTGGCGCCGCGCCCGACGCCGACCATGATCGACATCGGCGTGGCGAGGCCGAGGGCGCAGGGGCAGGCGATGATCAGCACGGCGACAGCCGCGACGAGGCCATAGGCGAAGCGCGGTTCCGGCCCCCAGATGCCCCAGGCGATAAAGGCGGCAACGGCGATGAGGATCACCACCGGAACGAACCAGCCCGAGACCTGGTCGGCCAGGCGCTGGATCGGTGCGCGGGAGCGTTGGGCGTCGGCAACCATGCGCACGATCTGGGAGAGCATGGTATCGCGCCCGACCTTGCCAGCCCTCATGACGAAGCCACCGCTCTGGTTGAGCGTGCCGCCGATCAGCTTGGCGCCGACCTCCTTGGTGACCGGCATGGATTCGCCTGTGATCATGGATTCGTCAACGGAACTTCGGCCTTCGATGAGCTCACCGTCGACCGGCACTTTCTCGCCCGGCCGCACCCGCAGGCGGTCGCCGACGACAACCACGTCGAGCCCGACGTCCTCATCCGAACCGTCGTCCCTGATGCGGCGGGCGGTCTTCGGCGCAAGATCGAGCAGCGCCCGGATGGCGCCGCCGGTCTGCTCCCGCGCCCTGAGTTCCAGCACCTGCCCCAACAGCACGAGGACAGTGATGACGGAGGCCGCCTCGAAGTAGATCGCGACGGAGCCATCGGCGGCGCGGAAAGTGTCCGGAAAGATGCCGGGCACGGCCGTTGCGACGACGCTGTAGATCCAGGCCACGCCCGTTCCCATCGCGATCAGCGTGAACATGTTGAGGCTACGGTTGACGAGTGAGGCCCAGGCTCGTTCGAAGAACGGCCATCCCGCCCAGAGCACGACCGGTGTTGCCAGGACAAGCTGAATCCAGTTCGAAAGCTGCGCGCCGAGCAGCATATGCAGGTTCGTGAGATGACCGCCCATCTCCAGTGCGAGGACCGGCAGCGTCAGGACGAGGCCGATCCAGAACCGGCGCGTCATGTCGACGAGCTCGGCGCTTGGCCCCGTCTCGGCCATAGCGACCTCCGGCTCCAGCGTCATGCCGCAGATCGGGCAGGTGCCGGGGCCGATCTGCCTGATCTGCGGATGCATCGGACAGGTGTAGATCACACCTTCCCCAGGCGTCGCCCCGACACCCGCCTTTGCCGCGGGCTTCTCTTCATCGTGATGGTGATGACCATGGGCATGACCCTCATGAGCGTGGTGATCAGTCATGAATCGCCCCTCCCCGATGGCTTCCGGCGGCGCCTGCGCCGTGGCCAAGCCTTGGGATAAAGCGCGGAACGGTTCTGGCGTACACATCCCACGCCGTTCCGAACTCCGCCCTGGAGGCCTCCTCTTCCCGCTTCGCAAGCCGCACATAGACCCAGACCAGAACCGGGAACATGGCGAGCGTCACAAGCGTCGGCCACTGCAGCAGAAATCCCGTCATGATCACGATGAAGGCGTCATATTGCGGATGCCGGACGCGGGCATATGGTCCAGTGGTCGCCAGGCGATGCTCTTGCTGTGCGGCGTAGAGCACATGCCAGCTCGAAGCGAGCAGCCAGAAGCCGGCGATGATCAGGATGTTGCTCGCAAGATGGAACGGCCCGAAATGCGGATTGACCCGCCAGCCGAACATCATCTCCAGCAGGTGACCGGCATCATGCGACCAGAAGTCGACGCCGGGGAAATACCGCCCGAGCCAGCCGGACAGCAGGTATATGGTCAGCGGGAAGCCGTACATCTCCGTGAAGAGCGCGACGATGAAAGCGGAGAAGGCGCCGAGCGAACGCCAGTCCAGCTTGGTTTCGAGCCTCGTGAAGCTGGCGGCAAAGATGATGAACACCACGGAATTGATGATCACCAAACTCCAGAGTCCATAGGCTGAGGTGTCAGACATCGCCTGCCTCCCTTCCCTTCTGCCGTACGGTGCCGGTCCCATGGCCGGCATGGCCGTGACCGGAGTGTCCGGAATGACCACCGTGACCGTGATGCATGAACAGATGCATCAGCGGACAGGCCAGGATGAGGAGCCAGGGCAGGATGCCAAGGAGGTGCACGCGATGCTCATAGGCAACGAGTCCTAGGGCGATCACAGCGAAGGCAATGAAAACGGTCCTGCTATAGGTACTCCAGGCCGGTGAGGAATGGTTGTCGTTCATGAGGATGCCTCGTTCGAGGGAGTTCGGGAAAGGCCTCGCGGTCCGGGGGACCGCGTCAGCCGACGCCGTCATAGGTGACATAGGCCATCATGCCCGTCGCCATGTGATAGAGGTGATGGCAATGGAGCGGCCAGCGACCGGGATTGTCGGCATCGAAGGCGAGGACCACGCTCGTCATCGGCGGCAGCAGGACCGTATCCCTGACCGCGCCGGCGACTGGCGTTCCGTTGATACCGATCACCTGGAAATGGTGGCCGTGCAGGTGCATCGGATGCGCCATCATCGACATGTTGGTGATCCCGACTTCGATCCGCTCGCCGCGCTTGACGACGAGACCGTCCGCCCCGTCAATGCCCCAGGTGTAGGCCGCCATGTCGCCCGTCAGCGAGAGTTCGAAGCGGCGGTCTGCCGCGCGGATCACCAGCGGGCCGACGGGACGCAGCCGCCGTTCCAGATCCAGTCCGAGAAGCGGCCCCTTCCCCTCGCCCTTGACCGCAATCCTGCTGATATCAGCGCCCGCGCTGGCGAGGATGACGCCCGTCCGTTCCGCGGCTCCCTCGCGCAGGGCAAGGATTGGAAAGGCCCCGCCGTCCTTCGGAAGGCTAAGGCGGATATCGAGGCGCTGGCCCATAGAGACCGGGAAAGCCGTGCCGACGACCGGCTGCACGCCCTGCCCGTCGACGGCGACCAGCTCTCCGGCAAGGCCGCCGGTATCGATGGTAAAGGCTGTCGCCGTGGCACCGTTGATGATGCGCAGGCGAACACGTCCGCTCTTCTCGACGGTGACGACCTCGGGATCGTCGAGCGTGCGGTCGTTCGCAAGATAGGCATCGTAATCGATATCGTTGATGTCCATGGCCGCCATTCCCGGCATGGCCATGCCCGCCATGGTATTGCCTGACATCATGTGCTGCATGCCGGCCATTCCCTGCATCGCGCCGTGGCCCATGGCCATGGCGCCATGTGTGGCATTCCCCTTGAGCTTCGTCAGCAGTTCCTCCGCCGACAGGAAGGAGAAGTCGTGGAGCAGGACGACGACCTCCTGCTCATCACGCTTCAAATCTTCGGCGGTCCGCACGATCAGCGGCGCGGCAAGCAGGTTCTGCTCCTGCAGCGTATGGGCATGCATCCAGTGCGTGCCGCCTGTGCCGACCGGGAATGTGTAGCGGCGGGTTTCGGACGGCTTGATGAGTGCGGCCGGATTGTCGGGTACGCCGTCGGCGTCCCAAGGCGGCGTCAATCCGTGCCAATGGATCAGGGTCGGCTCGTCGATGGCGCTCGACAGGGCAACGTCGAAATCGGTTCCGGCGTCAAGCGCCAGTCCCTGCCTGCCGTCAGGCTGGACGAGGCCGAAGACGCGCGCGGACCTGCCTTTGACATCGATGGTCCGGTAGCCGATGGAGAGGATGCGGGGTGTCGCTTCCTGTGCGGGTGAAGACTTGCCGTCCAGTGCAAAGCTGCTGACAGGACGGAGCGCAGCCGACATGCCGAGCGCTGCTGCGCCGACTGTCAGGCCGTTTAGAAAATCACGGCGTTTCATTCTATTTGATCCTAGCTTCCAGGTCGGCAAGCCGACCATTGGTCTGGGGCTGCCTGCGGCGCCCGCGGAACTGGCCGAGCGCCGCGACAAAGCGGCCTTCGGCATCTCAGACCGAAAGACGAGGAGGACCGAGCGTGGGCGGGGGCGACAGGCCGCTGCCGGTTTGGTCACCCCATGCGAAATGGAGGACGGAGCCCCTGGCTGCTGGGGCTTCCGTTCTGTCGATAGTCATCAGGACGACGCAGAAGCCGCACGAAACGGTGCAGCAGCTCTTATGATCGGGAGTGTGAAAACTGCCCGGGAGCGAGGCTTTGACGTCTTTCTGCACAAAGCTTTGCTCGACGCCGTAGTGAACGTGAATAGGGCGTTCGCGGCACTGCATCGCCGTCGCCCCTGCCGTTGGCGCGAACAGAAGCGCGAGCGCGACCAGGACGGTCAGCGCTGCGTTCATCAAAGCGAACCTGCGGCGGTCGGCGGCCATGTGTGCGGCTCCGTTCCCGTGATCAGCCGAAGCGACGGCTGACGAAATTGAAGATAGCGGCGATCAATGCACCCGCATAGCCGCCGAAGATGACGCTTTGAAGGATGCCCAGCAGCAGGCTGCGAAGATCGAAGCCGGTCAGCCCCTGGTAGAATTGCAGCCACGGCCTGTGCAGGCCCCATTCAGGAACGACGAAGCCGAGGAGCATGCATAGAACGAACGAGATGGTTGCGAAAGCGGCAAGGGTCGCGCCAAGCACCGGTACAGAGACGCGCACGAGCGCCGACGACGATGCCTCGGGACCGGGGTGAAGGATCGTATTTGCCATGATAGCCCTCCGATGGAACTGTCCATGAAGCTATGACGATATGTTGGATGTTGGAGCTTTTCGCGCCGATGATCCTTGATCCAAGTCAATAAATCCTGACAATACCGGGCATCTTACGTCAAGGCGTCTGAAAACGCGCCACGGGGCGTCGAGCACGGTGACGTTTCACCCGCGTACCCGGCCCAGAATATGTTGTTGGCGCAATCCCGATCCGCGTCGACCATGGATCAGTGCGCTAAGCGGACTTCACCTTCCCCGGTGGCGGGAGCCGGCCTGCCACAGTTCGCCCCCGCTTCCGTGAGCTGAAGTTCAAGCCTTAGTGTTTGCCGGAAACGCCGGCCTGGCTGAAAGTTGCCATGCCGGAATGACAGGCGGCAGCCGCCTTGACGATACCGGCGGCAAGCGCCGCACCCGTGCCTTCGCCAAGCCGCATGCCGAGCGCCAGGAGCGGCGTCTTGCCGAGCTGTTCGATGGCCCGCAGATGGCCGGGTTCGGCAGAAACATGGCCGATCAGGCAATGGTCGAGCGCAGACGGGTTGGCCGCCCGCAGGATCGCGCCGGCAGCGGTTGCCGTATAACCGTCGATCAGCACCGGAATACGCTCCATGCGCGCCGCAAGAATAGCGCCCGCCATGGCAGCAATCTCGCGCCCGCCGAGCCGGCGCATGATCTCAAGGGGATCGTCGAGGTGATCGCTGTGCAGCTCCACGGCGCGCTCGACGGCATCGATCTTGCGCTCCAGCATCTCGCCTTCCGAACCAGTGCCCGGACCGACCCAGTCACGCGCCGTGCCGCCATAAAGCGCATAGTTGATCGCAGCCGCAATCGTCGTGTTGCCGATGCCCATTTCGCCGATGCAGAGCAGGTCCGTGCCGCCGGCAATCGCTTCCATGCCGAAGGCCATGGTCGCGGCGCAGTCGCGCTCGGTCAGTGCTGCTTCCTGGGTGATGTCGCCGGTCGGGTAATCGAGGGCCAGGTCGAAGACTTTCAGGCCGAGATCATAGGCGACGCAGATCTGGTTGATCGCCGCCCCGCCGGCCGCAAAATTCTCCACCATCTGCTGCGTGACTTCCGGCGGGAAAGGCGTGATGCCCTGCCGCACGACACCATGATTGCCGGCGAAGATCGCGACCAGCGGTCGGTTGACGGCGGGCGGCTTGCCCGTCCAGGCGGCGAGCCAGAAAGCGATCTCTTCCAGTCGGCCAAGCGCACCCGGCGGCTTCGTCAGCTGCGC
Source organism: Rhizobium sp. BK275 (assembly GCF_014193555.1). Lineage (NCBI taxonomy): Bacteria > Pseudomonadati > Pseudomonadota > Alphaproteobacteria > Hyphomicrobiales > Rhizobiaceae > Rhizobium > Rhizobium sp. BK275. Next base: position 139,726 of record NZ_JACHZL010000007.1, on the reverse strand, counting down.
GTCGCGTTCGCGGGCGGCGACCAATGCGCGGGCGTCCGGTCCCGGCAGGTCGCGAAGAAGGGCGCGAAAATCGTCGAACGGCAGGCCTGAAACGCTCATCTGAATGGCTTTCCTTGTATTCTTGTCTTTTCCCGGCAAATCGGGTTGTTAGCGTGGCGACTCTCTTAAAGCGAGCGGCTCAGGCGAACAATGTGAAAAAGCAAACAACGCCAAAAGCAGCAGGGAGACATAGGCGCTGGGGAGAGACGGGGGACCGCGGAGAATGATCCCAGGAATGATAAAAGCCATCGTGGTCGATGCCGCGCGCGCCGTGGCTTTCCTGAGCCGCATTCCCGTACCGCCATGGCTGTTTGCCGGCTATGACGGCAAGCTTGGCCGGCTGGTCCGCGTCTTCCCGCTTGCCGGTCTCGTCATCGGCGCCCTGCCCGCCCTCGTTTTCCTCGTGATGCTGGCGTTTCGCACCGACCGGCTGATGGCGGCTTTCGTGGCACTCGCCGTGCAGACGATCCTGACCGGCGCGCTGCATGAGGACGGGCTTGCCGATACGGCCGATGGTATCGGCGGCGGTAAATCGCGCGAGCAGAGCCTTATCATCATGAAGGACAGCCGCATCGGCAGCTATGGAGCCATTGCCCTCATCCTCTCTTTCGCACTCAGGGCGTCGGCCCTTGCAGCGATTGCCCGTGAAGCATCGCCCCTTGCCGCAGCGCTTGCCATTCCCGCCGTTGCAGCCCTCAGCCGTGGAGCGATCGCCTGGCACTGGCAGCGCCTTCCCGCCGCGAAGCCGGACGGGCTCGCGGCTTCCGCAGGAAGCCCCGCCGAGGTGACGATGCAGATCGCCCTCGTCACGGCAGGTTTTGCGACGGCAATCCTCATCTGGCCGGCGCTCGGTCTTCAACCGCTCGTCTCAGTCCTCCTAGGCGCAGGCCTTTCCGCTCTCGCCTTCACCTGGTTCATCCGCCGCAGGCTTGGCGGCCACACCGGCGACACGCTCGGCGCCACCCAGCAGATTTGCGAGGTCGCAGCCTTCTGCGCCCTTGCCATGGCCCTCTGAAATCCCGATATATCGCCCATGCGAACACCCTGCATCCGCGTATGCTCTCTGGATCCTCTCACTCGTCTCTGCGCCGGATGCGGCCGCACAACGGATGAAATTGCCGGCTGGATGCGCTTTTCCGACGAGGAGCGCGAAGCCATCATGGAAAATCTGCCCGCCCGCCTCGCCGCCCCTGCTTCCGAATCGACGAAAATCCTGGAGACGACAGGCTGATGCGCCTCATCCTCCTGCTCGCCGTCATCGGCATCGGCCTTGCCGTCCTGCTCTTCAACAGCGACCAGAGCCGCATTTTCGGGCTGGCAAATGACGATTTCGGCCGCTTCGTCTACCTGTTGCCGATCGCCCTCATGCTGGCAGCCGGCATTTGGGGCAGCCGTCGAAACATAGGCCAGACCCTGCGGCAATTCATGATCTGGCTCGTCATCATCCTGGCGCTGGCCACCGCCTATCTCTACCGGCAGGATGCGCTTGGTGTCGGCAACCGTCTGCTAGCCGGCCTCGTGCCAGGCCGCGCCGTCGTCGTTACGACCAGCGAGGGCGGCCAGGAAGTCATCGTCCACAAGATGCTGAACGGCCATTTCGAAGCCGAGGTCTCGGTCAACGGCCAGTCCGTGCCGATGCTGGTCGATACCGGCGCCAGCATGGTGGCGCTCTCGCATGAGGATGCGCTGCGCATCGGCATAGATCCGAAACAGCTCACCTATTCCATGACCGTGATGACCGCCAACGGCCGCACCCGCGCCGCCCCGGTTACCCTCGATCAGGTGGCGATCGGCCCGATCGTGCGCAGCAATGTCGCAGCAACGGTTGCCGAAGATGGCAGGCTCGACCAGAGCCTGCTCGGCATGAGTTTTCTGGAAACGCTGGGTTCGCTGCAGATGCAGACGGATGAGCTGCGGATGCGGGATTAACAACCGCATCTGCCTTGCGGCATCGGCCCCGGCATCTTCCAGACAATCGCCGACGGCCGAGTCGGCAGCCAGGAACTGATCGCCGTTCTCGACCCGATGCTGGAAGACAGGCGCTAAGCATCTGCCCGAAAATCGAATCGATTTTCGGAAAGCCTGATGCGTAGATTCAAAAAAGAGAGCCCGTCACAAACCCCGCACGAAATCGATCATTGCGCTGCTGACGATGTCCGGCTGCTCCTGCGGCAGCCAATGGCCCGCACCGGGCACGAACTGTGTCGTTCTCAGGCGAGGCGCGAGCGCCGGCATCGTAGCGATAATCTCCCGCATGCCGGGGATTGCAAGGCCCGTATCGCGTTCGCCGGCCATGAAAAGCGAGGGGATCTCGACCTTCAACCCCGTCAGAGCCTTCTGCAATTCCCAGTTCCGGTCGAGGTTGCGGTAATAGTTCAGGCCGCCGCGAAAGCCCGATGCCTTGAATGCATCGACAAAAATTTGGAGATCGGATTGCGGCAGCCAGCCGGGAAGTGTTTCGCTTTCCGGCAGATCGGCAAGTAGGCCGGAGGCGCGAGACACCATGCCGAAGGGATTGGGCGTTCCGTCGCCCGGCAGCCGCGCACCGGCCTCGCCGCTGGCGGCGGCGTAGATCTTGCGCAGTGTAGACTCCACATCCCGTTCGAACTCGGCCTCCGCCAATCCCGGTTCCTGAAAGTAGAGCACATAAAGCAGGTGATCCGGCGTCGCCGGAAAGATCCTCGTCGGCGGCACGGGCGGCTGGCCGATGAGAGGCACGCTCATGGCGACAACGCCGCGAAACCGGTCCGGGCGCATCAGCGCCGCCTGCCAGGCAACCGTTGCACCCCAGTCATTGCCGACAATAACGGCCTTTTCCTCGCCAAGCGCATCGACAAGTGACACGACGTCGGCCACGAGATCGAAGACCGTGTAGGCGCCGATCGTATCGGGGCTTTCCGTCCGGCCATAACCGCGCATATCGGGCGCCACCGCATGGAAACCCGCCTCGGCAAGTGCGCTGAGCTGATGGCGCCAGGCATATGAGGTCTCAGGAAACCCATGGCAGAGCAGCACCAGCGGCCCCTGGCCGGCCTCGCAGATGTTCATCCTCAAGGTTGCGGTTTCAATCATGCGCTGCTGCATCTCTGCCTCCTCGATATCAGGGCTGCCGCCCCCGGAAAAATCGCATCCGGACGGTGTTGAACCTTCTATTCCGTATCTTTTTACGTTACAGAAAACAGGAGTCAATAGACCGTAACACTATTTGTTACGCTATGGAGAAGCACAGATGCGACAAGACGGAAGACTGGCGCGGATGATCCATGTTCTCGTCCATATGGGATTGCTGGGCGGCCGGGAAACGAGCGAGCGCATCGCCCAGATGCTCAACACCAATCCTGTCGTCGTTCGCCGCACCATGGCATCGCTGCGCCAATACGGCATTGTCGAATCCGAAGGCGGCCGCGGCGGCGGCTGGTCGCTGACAAGGCCGCTCAAAGACATCACCGTTCTCGATGTGCAACGCGCCCTGCAAGGCGAAACCATCCTCGACGCGCCACTTTCCAACGATCACCCGTCCTGCCCTGTCGAACGCGCCGCCAATGCCAAACTGCAGCACGCCTTCGAAAGCGCCGAACAGACGCTGGAACGGGAATTCCGGAAGGTGACGCTCGCCGAAATCGGTGAGATCGCCATGGCATCGGCCAAAGCCGGCAAGACCGGCTGACGCATCGACGAGGCTGCTGGACGAGACCGGCCAAATCTGCCAAGCTTCGACACAACAACAAGACCACAAAGAACAAGAAGAAACTCCTACTGCATAATTCCCGAAATCGGAATCGATTTAGGGATGAAATTATGCAGAAATTCAAAGTGCTACAGCGTCCTTTGCGCGTCTGAAAAGACGCGCGGCGCTGTAGTCTGGTGGCACCCAATCCCGATCGGCTTTTCCGAAAGCCCTACAGCATCGGCCCGAAAATCGGAATCGATTTTCGGAAAGCCTGATGCGTAGATTCAAAGGGATAAAGCGTCCTTTGTGCGTCCGATTGGACGCACGGCGCTCTAGCGTATCAGGTGCGACAGGAGTTTTGCGATGAGTGCATTCTGGCCCTTGTTCGTCGGCGGCGTGGCCCCCGCCGTCTTCTGGGGCATCACAGCCATCTTCCAGAAGCAGAGTGCGACAGCCGGCGCCGGCTCATCCGCCTATCTCATCACGTTCGGGCTGACGCTGGCCATCACGGGCGCAATTGCCGCCGTCATTTGGCGCCCCGCGCCCTGGACCCCGACCGGTATCGGCTTCGCCACCCTTGCCGGCATCTGCTTTGCGCTCGGCACCGGTCTCATCAGCTACGCGCTCTTCACCTATGGCGTTCCGGTCTCGAAACTCGCGCCGATCTGGAGCTGCAACGTGCTGGTGACGCTTGCCGTCGGCGCGATCTTCCTCGGCGAGGCATCGCAGGTCGATCTCTGGAAACTTGTCCCCGGCACCCTGCTCATCATCGGCGGCGCCATCCTGGTCAGCAATGCCTGACGCTTATTCCACCGGGCAGGTGTAGCGGCTGGCGATGACGGTCATCAGCAGGTCGTTGCCTTGAGATCCGCGGATATCGGGATTGTCCTGCAGGAAGCGGCAGAGCATGTCGCCGATGGCGATCGCCGTCGTGCCAGCCGGCAGGCAGATATTCACACCGACCGACTTGCCGAAATAGGCGTAGTCGACCATCGCCCTCGAACTGGGAACTGCATCGGCAAGCGCGCGCCGCGCAAGAAACTCATCCCGGTTCCATTTGTCGAGCCAGCCGGAGACATAACCGGTCACGAACTGGCGTGAGCCGCCGCAATCCGAAAAGAGAAGATCACCGCTTGCAAATTCCATCGGCGCCTTGGCCGCAACAGTCGCCAACAAGGTGGCAATGAGAATGCCCGGCATCTGATTCCCCGCCCGGTGTAGATGCCGGAAATTTCAGGCAGAACATGTCGGAATTAAGCTGAAACTGTTGCCGATCTGTGGTGCCGGCAAAGATGGTAAATGCTCGATCCCGAACGGAAATTTCTCCTTAACTGAGGTAAATAGGCTTCGCTGTGCCCTGCCGTGCAGCAATGTGTCAAAGACCACCTGCTTGAATGTCTCGAGCGGCTGGCGGATCGTCTCGCTATGGTCGACCATCTCGGCGGCTGCCGGGTTTTGCGCGGCATTCCGCATCAGAGCGTGACGAGATCGGCGTGCCCGAACCCCTTGGAATAATCGAGCACGGAAATCACCTTCGGCACGACACGGAAGATGCAGATCTGATCCCGCGTCGGCATTGAGATCGACAGACCTTCCTGAGCCGGATATTTCGCCGGCATGAGCCGCAACACCCTGTCCGCCTCGTCAGGGTCTTTCACCTTCTCCGCATGCGCCGCCATCGACAGGCCGGTGATTTCCATCAGCTGGCCGGCATCCGGATTGATTGTCAGCGACACCCTGTTGTCGCGCGCGATGTTGGCGGCCTTCTGGCTGTCTGGGCCGCAGAGGAAATAGAGCGTCAGCCCGTCATTGACGTAACCGACCGTCGTCGCCTGCGGCCAGCCATCCGGCCGCAGCGTCGCAACGCTCATGATGCGCTGACCGTCCAATATCGCCTGAATCGTCTTTCTGATCGTCTCGTCCATGGATGCCTCCATTCCGTTGATGACGAAGCAAGCCTGTCTCCATGACCCACATCAGGCATTGACGCACATCAACGGAAGACCCATGTCCCAACCGGACAGACGTTCGTGCTGATCGACAGGCCGTCCGTCGAAACGAGAGGGATATTCCGTGCACCCCGACATCAGGCTTCTCCACGGCTTTCGCCTGTTCCTCCGCAATCCGGATGGCGCGCGGCTGACTGCCGACAGTGGCTTTGACGACCTGATCGGCCATGCCCTCGGTGAAGCCGTCGATTGGGTGGTGTTGCCGGTCGAATGCCTGCCCGAAGGTTTTCTGAACCTCCGCTCAGGCATTGCCGGCGCCACGATTCAGAAATTCGTGAACTACCGGCTGCGCCTCGCCGTCATCGGCAATATCGACGCCGAGCTTGCCGGCAGCCAGGCGCTGCGAAGCTTCGTTCATGAGACCAATCGCGGCACGGATTGCTGGTTTCTCGATACGATGGAAGAGTTGGAGACCAGGCTCCAGGCTTTCAGCACACCGGCTTAAGCCACGGTTTTAATGTGATAATGCGGAATTCCTTGGTGGCATTACGCAAGGGAAGCCATCCAGCCATCCCACCATTTCAAGACGCGCAGCGCCCTGAGCGTCACCCAGCGGGAAGGCTCTCCCTCGCCGTCATCCATCACGAACCAGGCCCTGCCGGACAAGCGCCAGTCGAGCGGCCAGCTCCCATCTTCGAGGCGCCGCGAGCGGAGGTATTCAATTGCCTCCTTCAGCCGCATATCAGGTGCAGCCCCTGTCAGCAGGCTTGACGCACGAAAGTAATCGAGCGCCCGCAGCACATCGAAGCGCCAGCGGTTCGGATGCAGGAACTGCATGAATTTATCATCGACGGGCTCGCCATTGCTGAGCCGGCGCATGAGATGCCGCGCCAGCAGATAATCCTCGCCCGACCGTCTTGCCTCGCGCGATTGCACCGTGCCGCCGGTCGCCCGCTCATATTCCAGCAGTCCCTCCAGCACATTGATCGTCGTGTGGAAGGACGAGCGCGCCGAGCCATTCGCCCGCTCGCAGTTCCAGCCGCCATCGGCCTGTCGCTCGCCGAGCAGCCTCTCGACGATGGGCGAGACATCGACGCCGAAATAGGCGCCGTCGCCGACCGTACGGCCATTGATGCATTCCTCCACCTCGCCCTCCCAGAAGGGCTGCCCGCCCTCGTCCCAGCGGCAATTGGCGCCGATGAGCGCGACCGTTCTCCTTGCGCTCTCGGAGCCCGGATCGAGCCCGAACTCGCGAAGCTGCGTCAGCGAGAAATTCGTCGCCGTCCATGGCTGGCCGGTCGCCTGCCATTCCTCGCGCGTGAAATCGCTGGGCACGAAGGAGCCGTCCGCCCATTGCCCGTCCGCATCCTGATAGGACAGCAGCTCGGCACCCCACCCTTCCCGCTCTACCTTCTGCCGCTCGGCGGACCAGACAGGCTCCGGCGCATCGAAGAGATCACGCAGCACCTGCCAGCGGATGGCCGGGTCGGAGGCAAGCAGCCAATCGATCACGGATGTCTCTGACGGCGGCATCGGCAAGGCTCCTTTTTGCTTGCAAATACCAACGCAGCTTGGCCAAACCGACGGCTGCCGTCAACATCACTGGACCCGGCGCGGCGGTGACGCCCAAGCGGAGAGACTCCCTCTTCGCTCCGCCGCCTGATATAGGCAGGGAGTGCCCATTCTTGCCATGGAGCACGGAGCCCAGGATGAACCCACGACACTTGAAAACCTTTCTTGCGGTCGCAAGGCACTGCAACTTCACCCGCGCGGCAAGCGAGGCGAACCTCGCCCAGTCGAGCCTCAGCGACCAGATACAGGTGCTCGAAGAGGAATTGGGCGTGCAGCTTTTCGAGCGCTCCCGACAGCGTGTGACCCTGACACCGGCCGGTGACACGTTGAAAGCCTATGCCGAGGAGATCCTGGCGCTGAACGACGAGGCGAAGGCAGCGATCCGTGCAGCCGCCGGCCTTGGCGGCCAATCGCTTACGATCGGCACGCTCGAAACCATTGCGGCGGAGAAACTCGCACCCTTCCTGTCACGCCTTCGCGAGACGCATGCCGATATCGGCCTGACGCTGAAGATCGGCGGCAGCGGTGAATTGCAGCGACGACTGGAAGATGGTTCGATCGATATCGCCTTCACCTTTGATCGCGGAGAACGGGACGAGCGTTTCATGACCCGCCTCGTCTCGCGGGAGCCGCTGGTACTCATCGCCAGCCGCAATAACGGAGCCACATCGCCCGAAAGCCTCGCGGACCTGAGCCATCTGCCCTTCATCGCCACGGAAACCGGCTGCGTCTACCGCCGGCTCTTCGATGCGGCCTTCACCGAAGCAGGCATTGCCGCACCCGATATCGTCACCCAGGCCGACAGCATCCAGACGATCATCCGCCTCGTTGCATCCGGCGCCGGTTACGGTCTTGTTCCGCGTCTCGCCGCCGCCCCGGCTGCCGAGCGCGGCGACGTCGTGGAGCTGTCCTGGCCGGGCGATACTCCAACGGCTTCGCTGGTCATGCTGTGGCGCCGCCGGCGCCTACAGCCGCCGGCGCTTTCGCTGCTGCTTGGCTCGGCCGCTGAGGCTTTCCGGCCATTCAGACCAGCCGATGCCCGCCTTCGACGTGCAGGATAGTGCCTGTCGCAAAGCCGTTACCGATCAGGAAGCAGATTGCATCGGCAATATCCTCGGGCCTACCGACGCGGCCTACCGGCAGGCGTTTGGCCATCGCCTCCAGCGTCGCCTGCTTGGCGTCACCGGCAACGAAACTCCAGATCGGCGTGTCCACCCATCCCGGCGATACCGCATTGATGCGAAGAGGCGCAAGCTCCACCGCCAGCGCCCGCACCAGCCCTTCCAGCGCTGCATTGACGGCAGCAACGACCGAACCGCGCGCGGCCGGCCGATAGGCAGCAACCCCTGACGTATAGGTGATCGAGCCCGACGGCGGCAGGCGGGGTGCGCCGTATTTGGCAAGCAGCAGCGGCCCGTAGAACTTGCTCTCGACAACCCGCTGCGCCGCCGAAAGCTGGATATCCGGCAGAAGCTGGTAAGCTCCCTCAATGTCCGCCGCCGTGCTGACGATATGATCGACCGGCCCGCAATCGCGGAAGAAGGCAGCAACCTCCTCCTCCCGCGCAAGGTCGAGGACGGCGGTCTTAAGACCAGAGGGATCGCCGAGCTCCCGCCGTGCCGCCGCAAGCCTCTCCGCATTGCGCCCCGCAATCGTCACATCCGCCCCTTCGGCCAGCAACCGCTGCGCCAGCGCCAACCCCATGCCGGAACTGCCGCCGACAATGATGATATCAGCGCCTTCGATCCTGATTTCGGTCATCTGCCGTCTCCTTCTTGGTTGGGAGAGCAGATGCCTTGCGCCGGGCCGGAAGAAAAACGGAAGAAACCGATGATGCCATCGGTTTTTCCGATGATACGGCTGCCGGCGATGCCTCAGACCGGCCAGACCATCCCGGCGGCTGCGCAGCCCAGCAGGACCGGAATGACCGCCAGCTTGAACCGGAAGATCGCGATGGCTGCCGCAAGGCTCAAGAGCAGCGATGGCAGCGACAGCGACGTCCAGACAGGCAGCTCGATCGAGAAGGGTCCAAGGCTGTGCACTTCGGCGCTCCGGAACAGGAAGTGCAGGCCGAACCAGATCGCGAGATTGAGGATGACGCCGACCACGGCCGCCGTGATGGCCGACATCGCGCCAGCCAAGGCGGCATTGCCGCGCAGCTTCTCGATGAAGGGTGCGCCGAGGAAGATCCAGAGAAAGCAGGGAACGAAGGTCACCCATGTCGTCAGGATGGCGGCGAGCGTGGCTGCAGTGATCGGAGAGAGGCTGCCGGGATCGCGATAGGCGCCCATGAAGCCGACGAACTGGAGAACCATGATCAGCGGGCCGGGCGTCGTCTCCGCCATGCCGAGACCATCGAGCATTTCGGTGGGTTTCAGCCATCCGAAATGCTGGACAGCTTCCTGCGCGACATAGGCGAGCACGGCGTAAGCGCCGCCGAAAGTCACCAGCGCCATCTTGCTGAAGAACACGCCGATCTGCGTGAAGATATCGCCGGGTCCGAGGAAGAGATGGAGCAGCAGCAGCGGCAGCAGCCAGAGCACCAGCAGCACCGACGAGATCCTCAGCGACCAGCGAAGATTCGGTCGCGCATGATCAGGTATATCTTCCCCGAGCAGCGCGTCGGCATCGGACAGCACCGCGCCGCCGGCTGCCTTGTGCCCGCCACCGCCCTGAAACAGGCGGGAGCCCGACTTCGATCCCAGAAAGCCTGTCATGGCGGCTGCCAGGATGATGACGGGAAAAGGCACGTGGAAGAGAAAGATCGCCAGGAAGGCGGCTGCCGCGATCCCGATCATCGCCTTGTTCTTCAACGCGCGGCCACCGACCCTGACGACCGCCTGAATGACGACGGCAAGCACAGCGGCCTTCAGGCCGAAGAACAGGCCCTCGACGACATCGACGCTGCCGAGGGTCACGTAGAGATAGCTGAGCGCCAGGATGGACAGGAAGCCCGGAAGAACGAACAGGATGCCTGCGACCAAACCGCCGGCGGTTCGGTGCATCAGCCAGCCGATATAGATGGCAAGCTGCTGTGCCTCCGGTCCCGGTAGCAGCATGCAATAGTTCAGCGCATGCAGGAAGCGCTGCTCGCCGATCCACCTCTTCTCGTCGACGACGATGCGGTGCATGACGGCGATCTGCCCGGCCGGCCCTCCGAAGCTGAGCGCGGCGACGCGCAGCCAGACGCGAAAGGCTTCACCGAAGGTGACGCCATGAGGGTTTGGCGACGCGCCGGTATCGGGCGTCGCATGGGTAACGGCACTGTTCACGTCAGCCTCCCTTTTTCGCGGAAGGCCAGTTGTGCGTTTCGTCCGTGGCGTCGCGGCACCAGCGATAGAAGGCATCATAGAGCAGCATGCCGGCGTCCAGCTGCTTGAGGTCGTCAACGAACATGCGCGACAGGCCGAGCGAAGCGGCCAACAGCCCGGCCGCTTCGGGGGCAAGATCCGGCCGGGCGGTATCGGCGCCGCGAACGATCGTTGCAAGCCTCGACATCGGCCCCGAAACAAGGCCGAATTCCTCGATCATCACATCGAAGGTGCAGAGCTCGCCGCGATGGCTCCAGAAGACCTCCTCGATATCAAAGGGTACGGCGCCGAAGCGGTCGGCAACCATCAAGACATCGGATGTCGGCACGAAGAGAAAGACGGCCGAGGGATCGACGAAGCGCCGGATAAGCCATGGGCAGGCGATACGGTCGATCTTCGGGCGCGCACGCGTGACCCAGACGGTCCGTCCCTGCCGGTCGCGCGGCGGCAGCCGGTTGACGGCCACAGCCACGCCGCCCGCGCCGATCCAGGCTTCAAATCCGCCTTCCAGCACTTCCGCGTTGCCGCCGGCATGCCGGATATGGGCGGCCACCCCATGGCTGAGCTTGCCGCCTGCCTGGCAGACGACGACCGCCGGGCCGGTGAAGCTGCCCGCCCATTCGGTGACATCGGTGTGGGATTTGCGGATCGAGCCCGGCAGCAGCCTTGGATCGCGGGCGAAATCCTCGTCGATGCGCACATCAATGATCACAGGCGCATTGGGTACGCCGACGATACGGGCAAGTTTGTCTGAAGATATTTCGAGAAATGACGGCATGACGCGTCCCTCCGTTGTTCGGTTTCATGGACGCGATTCTTCGGCATGTCGCCTCGTGGGGTGATCGCAACCCCATATGGTTTTTATGCGCGCCGTCGTTTTTTATGTCAAGCTTCGGGAGGTTCATGTCTTTATGCTGACAGTCAACGGGCGTTGAAACTTCAGCCCGGCAGCCGGCTCAGCAGAAAATCCGCCCGTGCTGCGACATCGACTTTCGGCAGCGTGACGACCTGATAGCCGATCTCAGGATAGGCTGAGACCAGGCGCTCATATTCGGAAATCGCTTCCTCGAAACCATGCCGCCGCTCGGGATCGTTGATATAGATCTCCGGCCAGGGCGGAGTGAGGAACACCGTCTGGTGATAACGATGCTGGTCCCGCAGGGTCTCCAGAACCGCTTCTCCGGTCGTGGCCTGCAGCGCCGAGGCGGCATCGATCAGGCCGCGATCGAAAAACGTCCAGCCCGCCTGCGCTTCTGCAAGCTTCTGATCCTCAAGCGCCATCGCGATTGCCCGCCGGGCAAAGGCAGCCGGATCGACCCAGGGTAAGGCTGCGCCCTGTCCCGCCAGCTCTTCTTTCACGATCCGCCGTCCGGGCTCTTCGACGGTTGCATAACCGCGCCGGCAAAGCTCTTCGAGCAGAGTGGATTTCCCGCCACCCGAGCAGCCGGAAATGACGACGGATCTGATCATGGAACTCTCCGAAGGAAAGATGATGCGAAAAAAGAGTGGTGCAGACGCGGCTATGTGCCGATCTCGAGATCGAAGACATGACCCTGTCTGCCGGCAGAACGACGAAGCGAACCCCGATGTATCGCGGCGATGCGCTCGACGATCTTAAGGCCGATCCCAAGTCCATTAGCATGATCGGTGACGTCAGACCCTTGCCGGAGACCCGCCGGATGCCGGTCCTCGACGCGGATTAACCTGCTGCTGACGCGCACGACGATATTGGTATGCGCAGGCGTATGGCGAACGGCATTTTCGATCAGGTTGCGCACGGCATCTCTCAGCAGGGCCGGCACGCCCTGCACGATGGCGGCATCGACCTGCGCGGAAAGTTCCAGCGAGTGATCGTTCTCGTAGACCCAGGGGGCAAGCTGTTCCACGACGCTGGATGAAAGCTCGACGAGGTCGACCTCCTCGAACATGCCGTGATCGAACGTATCCAGCCTGGCAAGCGCGGTGATCTGGCTGACGAAGCGCACGAGGTCGTCGAGATCCGCCTCCGCCTTGCGCGCCCGTGGATGGTCGATATGGCCAAGCTCCAGCTTGATCGCCGCAAGCGGCGTGCGCACCTCATGCGCGATGCCCGATGTCAGGATCTTCTGGGATTTCATCAGCTCGCCGACACGCTCGAAGGCCCGGTTGACGGCCTCGGCGAGATGGGCGACTTCCCGCGGCATGTCCTGGAATTGCAGATGCGAGCGCGAGTCCATCGGGTCGATCCGCTCAGCCGCCTCGGCCGCAATCCGCACCGGCTTCAGCGCCTGGCGCACGGAAAGCAAGGTGGCGCCGAGCACCAGCACCAGGAGAATGCTCATCGGCACGATCATATGGGCGATCACCTCATTCCAGAGGACATCCGATATGACATCCTGGGGATCGCCCATTGTCGCGACATCGATGACGAAACGCTGCCCGCCGACGGTGAAGGCCCGCCCTCCAACCAGCGTCAGCGGCTTGCCCGGTGAAAGCGACCGCAGCCAGAAATCCGGCGGGTTCACATCGGGCGGCAGGAAGCGGCTTTCGCAGGCAGAATCGCAGGACTGGAAGACCAGCTCACCATCGGCCCCGCGGATACGCGCCACATAGCCGGTCTGCGCCTGCCCGTACCGCCCCTCGACGCTTTCAGGAAGCCGGTAGCGGACGGTGTCATTCTCCTCCGCTGTGATGCCGGAGGCGAGCCGCTCGGTCTCCTGCTCCACGAAGAGGCGCGAAAGCTCGCCGACATTCCAGTAATAGTCCGAAAAGATCACCGCGAGCTGCACCACCATGGCCAGCACCGCAAAGAAGGCGATGCGCCGCGTCAGGATGGTGCCCAGTGTCGGCGATTTCAGGCTCACCCGCGCGCCTCCCGCATCATGTAGCCGACGCCCCGCACGGTCTCGATCAGCGCCTTGGTCGGATGTCCGTCGAGCTTCTTGCGCAGTCTCGAAACGGCGAGCTCCACGGCATTGCTGCTGCGCTCGTCGCCGAATTCCGAGAAGGCATGCTCGATCTTCGGCTTAGGCACCACCTGGCCGCCATTGCGCATCAGCAATTCGAGCAGGCCCTTCTCCGAGGGGGCGAGCGCGATCTCGTCGTCGCCGCAGGTGACCCGCCGCGAAGCGACATCATATTGCAGGGCTGCAAATTCCAGAACCGGCATGGCAGTGACCGGCGCACGCCGCGTCAGCGCGCGGATGCGGGCGATCAGCTCGCCATTGTGAAAGGGTTTGACGAGATAGTCGTCGGCGCCGGCATCGAGCCCGGCAATACGTTCGTCGACCGCGCCGCGTGCCGTCAGCACCAGAACCGGCATCTGCACCTTGGAGGCCCTGAGCGACCGCAGAAACGCGATCCCATCCTCATCCGGCAGGCCGAGGTCGAGAAGCAGCAGGTCGTAGTCCGTTCCCTCAAGGGCAAGCCGCCCCTCCTGCGCCAGCGCGAAGGCATCGATCTTCCAGCCGGCATCGCGGATGGCCTCGCAAAGCAGCTCGCGAAGCCGGGAACTATCCTCGATCAGCAGTATCCTCATGCCTTCTTTCGACCTGTAACCATCGACCAGACGAGATTTTCCCTGTGCCTCCAGCTTTCGACGATGGCCGCACCCGCATGGACGAAGGCAAGCACCATGATGCCGTTTGCGATGGTGCCATGCAGCTTCTCCAGCCACTTCTCGCCCCAGAAGGCGTCGAGCGTCGTCATCCAGCCGGTCAGCGCCGTGGCCGCCAGCAATGCCATCAGAGTAAGCATCATAACCGATGCCAGCGGATTATGCCCCAGGTGCCGTTTCTCGCTGCCGTCGATCATATCGAGTATCTGCTCCATCACCCTGCTTGGCGTCGGCAGGAAATCGGAAAAGCGAGCGTGTTTTGTACCGACGAAACCCCAGAGGATGCGAATGACGATTGCCGCAGCCACGACATAACCCGTGATGCGGTGCCAGTATTTGCCCTCCTCGAGAATGAAGAGGTTGAGCGTGCAGGCCGCTACGATCGTCCAGTGAAACAGCCTGACGAGCGGGTCCCAGACCCTGATCGTCTCCGTGGCGGTGTCGGAGGGCTCCTGGCCCTCCTCCTCCTTCTTCTTCAACGAGATACCCGTCATCGCTCAATCGCCCTTCTGAACGATCTCGCCGGAGACCGGATTGAAATAGACCTCGGCGCGGTCGCCGTTCTTGTCCTTGCCGTAGATCTCGTAGCAGTTGCCGGTGATTTCGAAAGTCTTGACCTGGTAGCCCATCGCATCGATCTTCGCCTTCATGGCGGCCTCCGGCATCCACTTCGATTTCGGCTCCTTCGTGCAGCTTGGACTTGCAAGCGCCAGGGCTGGCGAGAGCGACAGGATGGTAAGAGCGGCGATCAGTTTCAGCTTCATGATTTGACCCTTTTGCTGCTGCCCCTTGCGGGCGACGGGCAGAGGGGTAACGCGGCGAAGCTGTCCGTTTGCTGTCGGGGATCGCAGACAAGTTTCCGCTTACAGCATCGGCACGAGGCGCGATTCTGATTTTTGGAAAGCCTGATGCGTGGATTTAAACAGTCCGGGTGCCCCTCTGTCATGCGAAGAGTGCTTGTTCGTCATCTGGATGTGATCCTGCAGAGCTAAGGCCTTTGTTGGACAGATTCTACAAGCAAAAACGGAGAACCAGCATGGCTCATATCGACACCAACAAATTGTCCTGGGACGAATGGGACGAACTGCAAAATCCGCCGCCGGCAGAAACCGATTTCGACCGCGTCGTCGAATCGGCCGTCTCACGCCGCAGCTTCCTTGGCGGTATCCTGGCCTTCGGCTCAGCCGCCGCCGCCATGGGAACGCTCGGCAACCTGATGAATTCCACCTCGGCTCAGGCGCAGGAAGCTTCGTCGCGCTTCTCCTTCAAGCCGATCCCGGTCTTCACCGACAACACCGTGCACGTTCCTGACGGCTACGCATGGAAGCCACTCGCCAAATGGGGGCAGCCGCTGTTCTCCAACGTCCCGGATATCGATCCCGTCAACGGCGTCAGCGTCGAACATTCCGACAAGGTCTTCGGCGAAAACACCGACGGCATGGAGTTGTTCGTGATCGGCGGTCGTCAGGTCATCGCCGTCAACCATGAATACGTGAACAACGAAACCAATCTTCCGCACAACGAAAAAGGCATGCCGAAGACCGCCGACGACGTGAAGATCCTGCAAAACCTTCAGGGTGTTACCGTCATGGAAGTCGCCGAGGGCGAAACCGGCTGGGAAATCGTGCTCGACAGCCCGTTCAACCGCCGCATTACCCATCTGACGCCCATGAAGATCTCCGGTCCGGCTGCGGGCTCCGACCTCGTCAAGACCGAGGCCGATCCGAACGGCACCGACTGTCTCGGGACCTTCAACAACTGCGGCGCCGGCAAGACGCCGTGGGGCACCTATCTCACCTGCGAGGAGAACTTCAACGGCTACTTCGGTTCGACCGATCCGAACTTTGCCATGCCCAGCGACTTCAAGCGTTACGGCATCGCGGCCGAAACCCGATACGGCTACGAAGCCTTCGATCCCCGTTTCGACGTGTCGAAAAACCCGAACGAGCCGCGCCGCGCAGGTTATGTTGTGGAAATCGACCCCTCGGACGCCTCCTCGACCCCGATCAAGCGTACCGCGCTCGGCCGCATCAAGCACGAGAACGCTGCCGTCGTGATTGCCCGCGATGGTCGCGTGGTCGTCTACATGGGTGACGACGAACGCGGCGAGTTCCTCTACAAGTACGTTTCGAACGACATCTACGTGCCGGGCGGCGACACCTCCAAACTGCTGGATGAAGGCACGCTCTACGTCGCCAAGTTCGTCGATGACGGCAATGGCGAGTGGCTGGCCCTGACACCGGAATCGACCGGCATGAAGATGGACGAGGTTTGCGTCTTCACCCGCCAGGCCGCCTCCAAGGTCGGCGCCACGACAATGGACCGTCCGGAGTGGGTCGCCATCAACCCGGTCGCGATCGAAGCCTATTGTGCCCTCACCAACAACACCAATCGTGGCGTGAAGAAGAATGCCGGCGGCGACGACATGCCGGTCGGCGGGGCGAACCCGCGCGAGAAGAACGCTTATGGCCAGATCGTCCGCTGGTATCCGGAAAACGACGACCACGCCGACGGCAAGTTCAAATGGGACCTGTTCGTCATGGCCGGCAATCCCGACGTTCACAAGGACGCCTATGCCGGCTCGTCCAACATCAACTCCGGCAATATGTTCAACTCGCCGGACGGTATGATGTTCGACTCGACGGGTCTCTTGTGGATCCAGACGGATGGCGAAGACACCAACGAAGGCGACTTTCTCGGCCAGGGCAACAACCAGATGCTCGCCGGCGACCCGGCGACCGGCCGCATCGAGCGTTTCCTGACCAGCCCGAAGGGCGCAGAAGTCACCGGTCAGACCTGGTCCGCCGACAAGCGAACCCACTTCGTCGGCATCCAGCATCCTGACGCGCCCTTCCCGGACGGCGAAGGCAAACTGCCGCGCTCGACGATCATTGCGATCAAGCGCAACGACAATGCCATGATCGGCTAAGCGGTCGTCTCTCGACACGGCTTCGGGGGCGCTGACATAAGCGCCCCCGTTTTTATAAGTTTGTGACCAGTCGGCAGACCATTATGCGCGTCGGCGATGAAGGTTCACTATCCGTTCGGCCTTAGCCTACGATTACGCACAGTTCTTGTTTTGCCCCCTAGAATTAGCGGTAGTCGGCGGACATACATGCTAATAGCCGCGCGGCAGCGGTCGCAGAAACAGGCGCTCGTAACTCTTGAACGGCGGATCGGCCCCGAAGCGCGCATTGGCCGCAATACTGTCCGGATCGGCGGCGACGCTGGCGCGGTAGCCGCGATAGGTCTCCTCATCCGGGAAGGTGAAGAGAGCGACGGCAATATCGCCCTCCCCATCCGCCCCGGCACCGGGAAAGCTCAAACCGGCACCCTCAGGCTTTTCGCGCGGCATGAAATAGCCGTGATGGGTTCCGCCATACCGCTCGATCAGCTGGATCCAGACCTCGGCATAGGCTTCGAATGCCGTGCGTTTCTTCGGGTCGAGGCGGTAGCGCACCTCGCAGGTGACGGGCATGGTCGATTTCAAGGAAATTCCTCCCATGTCAGCATATAGCCTATTAGGAGGCGCAAACCATGCATACATTGCCGGATCTGAGGGAATTGCACGAAACGCGGCTGCGCATGGAGGCGAAATACCTCCCCGGCTCGCCGTTCCGGCAGAGCTATGAGCGGCTCTGCCGGCGCTTCGATGACGATCTTGCCGATGAGCGGGACCGCCTGCTCAGCCAATGCGCAAGCCTGATGCTGATCAAGTTCATTCAGGAGGATATTGCAGGTGTAACGGATTGATGCCGGTTCTGAGCCCAACTGGCCCATCGTTTCCCGCTTGTCGCGAATCGCTGATCCCGCTACCTCTTGAGCAAGGCTCTACCCAAGCCTCCTCCCTCCATCCGGGAAGCATCGTCCATGCGGGGTAATCCACGACAGAACCATCTGTTCGAGCACCGCATAAGGAGGGGTTGCGATTCCGGCTCGCAATGGAGGTTTGAATGAAATTGTCTGCACCCATCTATCAATTGAAGCGTCGGGCGAAAGTGCTGGCGCGGACCGATACGATCCCGCTCCATCAGGCGTTGGACCGTATCGCCGAGGAAGAAGGTTTTCCGACCTGGAGCCTGCTTGCCTCGCGTTATGAAACCGAGGGATCGACAACATCCATGCTGTCACAGCTTGCGGATGGCGACCTGTTGCTGATCGCCGCTCGTCCAGGCCACGGCAAAACCCTGCTTGGCCTGCAGCTTCTCCTCGATGCCGTCGCAAAGGAGCGAAGGGCGACCTTCTTCACGCTCGAATATACCGAAGAGCAGACCATGAAGCGCATCCATGCCCTGCCCGAAGGGGAAGCACTTGGCGATAAGGTGGAGATCGTCACCTCGGACGAGATCAGCGCCGATTACATCATGCGCCATCTCGCCGGTGCCCCGCGGGGAACGGTCGCTGTCATCGACTATCTGCAGATCCTCGACCAGCAGCGCATCAAGCCGAGCCTTTCGGAACAGGTGACCGCCATCAGCAGCTTTGCCCGCGAAACCGGCATCGTGCTGGCCTTCATCTCGCAGATCGACCGGTCCTTCGAGGCCGACAACAAAGGCCTGCCGGATCTGACCGATATCCGGTTGCCGAACCAGCTCGATCTCAGGCTCTTCACCAAGGCCTGCTTCCTGCACGATCGCGAAGTCCAGCTTCAGCACGTCGCCTAAATCGTAAGGCGGGGGTCGGCGCCGGTCGGGCGCCGGCCATCCACAATACAATGAATGCACGATAAAACGAGCGACCAGCCGCCTGCGTTGAATGGCCTTCGGTCGTCGACTTTGCGGTACGATCCGACGAGACGTTGCGCGATCACCACTTCATATTGAAGCTGAGCTTGCCGCCGATCGAGTAGCTGTCGCCAAAGTTCTGAAGGCTGGTGCGGGCGAATGCTTCGCCGTTGATGGAATAGCGCTCGTCCGACCAGCTGTAGGAGCCGCCCAGGCCCAATCCGCCCCATAGCGGCCGGTTCTCGCTGACGAGCCTCGTTCCCGAGACGTCGACATCCGATCCGTCGAGGAAGTCGTAGTGGAGATTGGCGATGCCATAAACGCCTGAGCGGCTTGTCCGGCCTGCGGCATCCTTCCATTCATCGTCGTAATCGGCTGAGAGTCCGAGGCGGCCGACCAGAGCATCGCCGTCGCTCGGCGACACCGCGGCGCTGTAGGGATCTGTAAAGTCGTCGAAACGCACGGAGGAGTAGGAGAGCTGGGCCTGCGGCGTCAGCGACCATCGCGGACCGAGGCCGATCTTCTGTCCTGCCTCAATGCTGAATGCGTAACCGAAGCCGCCGTTGCCATTTGCCAGCGTCCTGTTCAGGGTGTCGGAACGAAGATCGCTGTCATACCAGATCAGCTGCCCCTGGGCATCGATGTAGAGGCCGCTATTGCCGTACCAGGTCAGCGTGCCGCCGAGACCATAACCTGTCGTGTCGATGTCCCCTCTGCCGAACAGCGAGGATATATCTGCGGAAACCGTACCATATTGCAGGCTGACACCACCGATCAGCGTACCGGCCGCGCTTTCAGTCAACGCCCCGTCCACGCCCGTCTGCAGCTTCCAGACGTTCGCCTCGTAGTCGGTGCCGGTCGTCGATGTCACCGGCTCCAGATGGTTGTGCGCAGCCTCGATCCGTCCCCAGATGCCGCGCGCCCTCGCACCCTCGTCGTTGGTATCGGCCGAAACGCCGCCAACCCAGGAGCGGCCGCCGGTGCGCTGCTGGAGAGTGCCGAGCTGGTTGAAGCTTTGCAGAACCCCCGTATAAGCCTCGTAGAGTGGCACGCCCGGCGCATAAAGCGGAGATGAGCCGGTACCCGAGTCGTTGATCAGATTTGACCGAAGATACCAGTCGCCGTCGCCGGGCGTGCTGACGCCGTTCTTGTAGAGCCGATAGGCATAGGCGCCGCCCACTACCGCCTGGTCGCCCTGGAAGACATAGTCGCCCAAAAGCGAAAAACTCCCGTTGGAGGCTCCGCCGATGTCGACGATCTTGATGCCTTCGACCGTCTGCGCGCCGCCGCCGCCGACATTGATGACCTTGAGGTTGGTGCTGCCCGAAGTATTGCCGGTAACGACCAGCCGGTCGGTGGCCGAGGCATCGTTGCCCAGCACCGTTTCGATCTCCAGCGTGCCGCCATTGCCGGTATAGTTGCCGCTCACAGTCAGCGTGCCGATCGAGTTGCCGGGGGCGATGATGCCGGCGTTGCCGACATCGCCAACGATCGTGCCGAAGCCCTGCAATCGACCGGCGGCAAGCACGTCGAGCGACCCCGTGAGCGTAGCCGAGGCATGCGCGGCATCGCCGACGACGAACGTTCCGCCCGAAACGGTGGCCCCGCCCGAAGCCGTGCCGGCACCGTTGAGCGTCAGCCTGCCGCCGTTGACGGCAAGCGTGTTGGTGGCAAGGCTACCGTCGATCTCGGCCACTCCCGAATTCATGGCGACGCTTCCGATGCCGCTGATCGCATAGGCCGAGCCGTAAGTGAAGCTGTCCGAGCCCAGGTCGAACTCCAGAGCGCTATTGCCGCCACCGCTGATATTGCCGTTGATCGCGCCGCCGGTGATATCGAGCACATTGCTGGCTGCGCTGAGGTTGACGTTTCCGGTCACGGTGCCGGCCGTGATGATCGTGGCCGCGCCGCCGGTCTGGCTGAGGGCGATGCCGGAGGCTCCGGCATTGACGACGGCACCGGAGCCGATGGTAATCGTGCCTCCCGAGGCAGCGGCGGCATGGACGGCGGCGCCGGTGCCCGAACCGCCGGTCACCGTGCCGCCGGTAAGGCTGATGTCGTATGTTCCCGTACCCTTGTTGTCGGCGAAGAGGCCGTCGCCGCTGCCGCTGTTCGTGACGGTGCCGCCGCTCACGGCGATACTGGCCCTGCCTGCGCCGGCAGCGTTGTTGACGACGGCGCTGAGAGCCGGGTTGGCGCCGCTCTGGACCGTGACCACGCCGGCGGTCATAGTGATGCGGCGCTGCCGAGTTCCGACTGGCTCAACACGCCCGTGCCCGAGGCCGTCCTGACCGTTCCCCCGCTGATGGCGACGCTGGCGGTGCCGGAAGAGGCAGCATTGTCGACGATGGCGCGCATGGCAGTGCCGGTGGCGGAACTGACCGAGCCGCCGGTCATCGCAACGGTGGCATTGCCCATACCCGAGTTCTGGGCGCTTACGCCTTGGCCTCCCCCCGTATTGCTGGCCTGCCCGCCATTGAGGGTGATCAAGGCATTGCCAGTGTTGGTGGCGTTCGTGATGCTCGAAAGAAGTGCGCCAGGAAAGGGACTGCTGCCGCTCGCTGTAACGGTGCCGTTGTCCATCCGGATGATGGTGTTGCCGGCGGTTCCCGAATTCACCGCACCAATGCCGTTCGACAAAGTACCGCTCGTCTGAACCGATTGAAACAGGAGCGCGTTGATGACGATGTCATTGATGCTGGAACCGCTGACGAAGACGGCGCCCTGGCCAGTCGTCGCCTTCACGGCGACCAAAGCGGGGTTGTCGAGTGTCAGGGTCAGGCTGCTTGTAACCGCATAACGGATACCCGGCGAGGGATAATTGCTACCGGCGCAAATGACCACGCCACCGACCGGTGCGCCACACTCGTTGGCTGCGTCAGCGGCATCCTGCACCCTGTCAGCAGCGCGAAAGCCAGAGCGATCATGGAGACCGACGAACTCTGGACTGACATTCGCTTCGTCATGAATCGCTTGCCCGCCGCAGCCGGTATTGCTCGCACCACCTTCATCTCCTGGAAACGTTTACGCCTGTCGGCGCCAAATTCTTAGTATTCGTCAATTTATGCAATTCTCGATTTATCAATGAGCACGAATGATTTCAGGTGTGATGGAGGAGCAACATAAAATAGCGCTGTGTTTGCAGGTATTTAAAACTGCCTTAAGAGCCATGCCTGACCGCCGCACCCGCCAATCCACAAATTGGTTTCAATACAATTACTCTCGCATAAGATGATTTCTTTTTGGACTGCTCCGCGAGCAGCTACCTGAGAGAAGCGACGGTTTTGGGCCTTACTGGCATCGCCTTCCGGGGTGGCAGATTGCGCAGTCGCGGCGGTGAAGGTCGCGCGAAACGACGATTCGATCAGGATAGCTGATCGGCACTGCGCCGCTGGCCCCTTACCCGGTCCGTTCCCGCGTGGTTTGCAATTACCACCTACATATCTCAGTCTGCTCGCATCATCAGGCCCTCAGCACAAAGTTGCATAAATGCCGCATACCGCAGTTCCCTCGCGGGGACTGCGGTATGCCACTCCCGTTCGGCCAGATCATTTGCTATCCCTGCTATCGAAGAGCATGGGCGCATCGAGGTAGACTTTGCCTAAGTAATCACCGGTCTCAATCCAGTTTCACCCGTACTGCCGGATAGCCGCGGGCTATCGGCGTATGAATATGTTCATCGGGTGGCGGCAAGAGACCGGTTTGGCATTGTCCCGATCGCCAGTGCAGCTCCGCTGTCTCTGCTCTTCAGCCCCCCCAAAGCATCGCCACACCGCGCCCTCAAGGCATTTCTCTCGCGCCATCTTGGTGAACTTCCGAATGGAAGACCAAGACTTATGTGCGATACTTTACGGGTCCGATGGACCATCACACCCAAAACCGCTCCCCAGCCCTGGATCGCCTGTGGCGGATGCGGCGGATTAAGAGCCTTTCAATCCAGCGGCAAGATCCGGCTGAATGCCAATGGCCGCAAGCTGGATGCCTGGCTGATCTATAAATGCCTCACCTGCGACAAGACCTGGAACCGACCGCTCTTCGAGCGGCAGAACGTGCGCGACATCGATCCGGCTGTTCTGGAAGCGCTGCAGTCGAACGATCGCAATTGGATCCGGACGGAGAGTTTCAACCTCGACGCATTGAAACGCAGGTCGCAGCGCATCGACGAATTCCCGGAATTCGACATCGCCAGGGAGGTGTTGTGCGAGGCTGCCGGCTGGACGCGGCTGGAGATCGAACTGGCGGTGCCGTTGCCCGCGGGCACACGCCTCGACCGTCTGCTGGCATCTGAGCTTGAGCTTTCGCGCACGCGGCTCCAGGCGCTCCACGAGAAGGGTCTGCTCCGGACGCATCCGGATCGCGCCGACATCCTGCGGCGGCGGATCAAGACCGGTATCGAAGTGATGATCGACCTCGCGGCGACAGCGGATCGCGAACTCTCCTGGGGACCTCTGGCGACCGGCAGTCCGCGGTAACTCAGCGCGAAGGCCCATATTCCGGGCCTTCGTCACTCCGGTCCGATCCCGCATCAGTTGAACGCGTTCAGCGCGAGGTCTGCAAGGTAGCGAGCGACACCACCACGTCGGCCACAGATTGCCGGTCCTCGATCCTGCGCGGCTTCAGCCGATCCTGGGATGTCAGGGGATTGTCGGCGTCGATAGACCGGAAGAGTGCCTGCAGCTCGGGCTCCTCGACAAGCTCAGCCGCCTCTGCCGGCGCAATCCACATCTTCTGCCTCTGAGTGCGCTCCGGAAATTGATCGCCCTCCGCTTTGAACCGCAACAGATGGACCGAAACCGTCAGCGGTGTCTCGCGATCCTTCACATAGGTGTAGCAGCCGAGGGGCCTCTTCCTGACTTTGCCGATGATACCAGCTTCCTCGAGCGCTTCGCGCTGGGCGCAGCGATAGGGTTTTTCCTTCCTCTGCAGATAGCCCTTCGGGATGACCCATCGTCCGGTATCCCGGCTGGTGACGAGCAGAACGCTCACCCTTCCGCCCCTCTCGAGCCGACAGCAGATGGCACCGCTCTGGTCGACCTTGCGGCTGCGTGGGCCTGCCGGCATTTTCGCATTCGATTCAGGCAGATCGTCAAATGGATCCATTGTCCGCTCGTTGTCGCCCTTTCCTTGCATGGGAAATAGAGCGCAACAGATGATCGAAAATAGCACTCCCTAAAATAAGGTATCGGCGCGTCGAACGGCCCCTGCCCTCAGGCAAACAGGCTCGCAATCCCATAGCAGGCGGCAGCAATGGCAGCGGCAGCAGGCATCGTGATGACCCAGGCAATCACGATATTGCCGGCAATGCCCCACCGCACGGCCGAAAGACGCCGTGCGGCGCCGACGCCGATGATCGCGCCGGTGATCGTATGCGTCGTCGACACGGGAATGCCAAGCCACGTCGCGCCGAACAGCGTCAGCGCCCCGCCGGTTTCCGCGCAAAAGCCCTGCATCGGATTGAGCCGGGTGATCTTCGAGCCCATCGTATGAACGATCCGCCAGCCGCCGAAAAGCGTGCCGAGCGCCATCGCCGACTGGCAGGAAATGACCACCCAGAGCGGCACATGGAAGCTGCCGCCGAGATGGCCCTGGCTGAAGAGAAGCACGGCGATGATGCCCATGGTCTTCTGCGCGTCGTTGCCGCCGTGGCCGAGCGAATAGAGCGAAGCGGAGATGAACTGCATGAAACGGAAGGTGTTGTCGACGGCAAAGGGCGTCTGGCGCACGAACATCCAGGAGACCATGAGCACGAAGAACAACGCCAGCAGGAAACCGATCGCCGGCGACATGACGATCGCGCCGACAGTCTTCAGCAACCCGCTCCAGACGATCGAGCTGACGCCGACCTTCGCAAGCCCCGCTCCGACAAGCCCGCCGATGAGCGCATGCGACGACGAAGACGGGATTCCGAACAGCCAGGTGACGATGTTCCAGACGATCGCCCCCATCAGCGCCGCAAAGATCACCTGCGGCGAAACGATGGCCGGGTCGATGATGCCGGTACCCAGCGTCTCTGCGACATGCAGGCCGAAGAACAGGAAGGCGATGAAATTGAAGAAGGCGGCCCAGGCGACGGCATATTGCGGCCTCAGCACCCGGGTGGAGACGATCGTCGCGATCGAGTTTGCCGCATCATGCAGCCCGTTCAGAAAATCGAAGAACAGCGCCACGCCGATCAGACCGACCAGCAGCGGAAGGGAGAGAGAGGCTTCCATCAGACGTTCTCGATGACGACGCCGCTGATTTCGTTGGCCACGTCCTCGAACCGGTCGACGATCTTTTCCAGGTTGGAGTAGATCTCGCTGCCGATCATGTAGGCCATGGCATTGCCGTTGGCGCCATGCCGGCGATAGAGCTCCTTCAGCCCCTCGTCATGCAGTTCGTCGGAGCGGCCTTCCACCCGCGTGATCTCCTCGGCGATCGACGACAGTTGATGGGCATTGGCGCCGATCTTGTCGAGCAATCCGATCGCCTTCTGCATCAGGGCCGCCGCCTTGACGATCTCGCCGCCCATTTCCTGCATCAGCGGATCGAAGCTCGATTGCTCGAACAGGCGGATGATCTTCACCGTCTTGTGCATCATGTCGATCGCGTCATCCATGGACTGGATCAGGTCCTTGATGTCGCCGCGGTCGAAAGGCGTGATGAAGCTGCGGCGGATGGCGAGCAGCACCTCGCGGGTGATCTGGTCGGCATCGTCCTCCAGCGCGACGATACGGTCGCAATTCTCCTCGACATTTTCGCCCTTCAGCAGCTTCTCCATTGCCTCGGCTGCTGCCACCACGGTTTTCGCATGCCTGCAGAACATCTCGAAGAAGCGGTCCTCCCGCGGCATCATCTTGCGAAACACGCTCATCATCTCGGGCGATCCTTCCCTTTTTGGACGACTGTCGTAGGAGACTGTCATAAATCTGTCATAAAGCGTCGCAGGCAATTGATCGAAAAAGTAAATTTTGACAATGCTGGATGTCATGAAATCCAATAAAAAAGGCGCGAAATCCCGTGCCGGCACATCCCAGCCACTGTTGAAGCAGCTTGCCGCGAGGCCCGAGAAGCTTTTCTCCGGCGCCTTTCGCCAGCAATATGGCGCGCTCTGCTTCCGTCGCCGCAGTGCCGATCCCGATAGCAAGCCCCCCGCAAGCAAGGGTCCCGAGATCGATATCCTCGTCGTCACCACGCGCGACAGCGGCCGCTGGATCATTCCCAAGGGCTGGCCGATGAAAAAGAAGAAGCCGCACGAAGCGGCCGCCATCGAGGCGTGGGAGGAAGCCGGCGTGCGCGGAACGGTCAGCAAGCACCCCGTTGGCCGCTATACCTATCTGAAGGAACTGGACGACGGCGACGTCGTGCCCTGCATCGTCGATATCTTCCAGATCGAAGTGGAGGCCGCACAAAACGAATTCAGGGAAGTCGGCCAGCGCGTGCTGGACTGGGTCAGCCCGGACGAAGCGGCAAGGCGCGTGCGCGAACTCGAACTGAAATCCCTGCTCGTCGATTTCCGCCCTCGGGATGGCAAGGGGCGGCGTAAGAAGAAGAGCTGATTGGCAGACATCCGCGTCCCGTCATTTCGCACTTACAACCATCACCTGTTTGACGCCGCGCCGCCATCATTAGGCGGCGGATAAGCCGCAATTCGAGTTCAGCTTCGCGCAACTGGCAGGAATTGGCCTGCCCGAATGGGGAAACACCGATGCCCGGAGCATCGAGCGCGCGCATGCAGACAGGCTTTCACGCGATTTTCATCCTGTTGGTTCTCTGCCTGCGACCAGCAGTCGGGATGCCGCGATGTCCTCCGCAGAATGAGCTGCTGGCAAAGGCGAAGGTGGTGGTCGAGGCCAGCGTGAAATCGCTTTTCATCGGCGAATCCGGTTTGATCGTGACGAACGAATTCCCGACCCGGATGATCCGGGCGGATCTGGAGATCAGGAGAGTCATCAAGGGCGAATTCGCCGGAAAGGAGGTGACGGTCTATGGCGCAATGTTTCCGCCAGGACCGTACCGGGAGTTGAGCCTCATGGCATTACTGGCTGGGTATGATGGTCATGACACCTTCGAGTGGGAGCTTTCATCTTACGAGATCGGCGATACCGGCATGTCGTTCTTCGTAATGAGCGACTGCATCTACTACAAATTTCCCGACCTCATCACCAATCCGCAATGAGAGATCATCAATAGAGCCCTACTCCCGGTCGCCTCGCTTCTCCTGCGACATGAGCTGGCTGAGCGTGGCCGCCGGGATCGCATCGGCGGCATAGGTAAAGGTGCCCGATGATTTCACTTCCTCGGCCGCCCGCAATAACGCGCCGAGTGCCGCACGCGCAAAGGAGCCGCCGACACTCACGCGGCGCACGCCGGCAGCCGAGAGTTCGGCAACGCTGTAGCGCGGCCCCTTCAGCCCCATCACCACATTGACGGGCTTGTCGACGGCGGCGCAGACCGTCCGGATGGCGTCGATGTCAGGCAGGCCGGGCGCATAGAGCACGTCGGCGCCGGCCGCCGAAAAAGCCTGCAGCCGCCTGATCGTGTCATCGAGATCAGGCCGCTCCCACAGAAAATTCTCCGCCCTTGCCGTCAACAGGAAAGGCAGTGTCCGCGCGGCCTCGGCTGCAGCCTGCACACGCTCGACAGAATGCGACAGATCATAGATCGGGCGGGCCGGTTCGCCGCTGGCATCCTCGATCGATCCGCCGACCAGCCCGACCTCGCAGGCCAGCCGGATCGTTTCGGCGCAGATCTCCGGTGCGGCACCGAACCCATCTTCGAGATCGGCCGATACGGGAAGATCGGTGGCGCCGACGATCTCGGCGGCATTGTCGAGAATTTCGCCGCGCTGGAGGCTCGCAAAGGAATCCCGCTTGCCCTTGGAAAAGGCATAACCGGCGCTGGTCGTCGCCAAGGCCTCGAAACCGAGACTCGTCAGGATTCGGGCCGAACCGGCATCCCAGGGATTAGGAATGACGAATGCCTCATCCCTTTGATGCAGCGCCTTCAACCGCTCGAATTTGGTCTGTTGCTCCTCCACGACTCTCTCCTTCGTAAATGACAGCAAGGCCAGACTAGCAGTTGCGAACAAAATGTGAACGAATATATGTCGCCTAAGCGGATTTGGTCGTGGCGGCGGTCCGCCCGCTCAATTGCGCAGCCTATACCCCGTCTTGAAAATCCAGCCGAGCGTGCTCAGGCAAATCACCAGAAACAGCGAGATCATCCCGAGGCTGACCAGCGGGTTGACGTCTGCAATCCCGAAGAAGCTCCAGCGGAAGCCGCTGACGAGGTAGAGCACCGGGTTGAAATGGCTGACGGCCTGCCAGAAGGGCGGCAGCATGTTGATCGAGTAGAAGCTGCCGCCGAGGAAGGTCAGCGGTGGCACGACCAGCATGGGGATGAGGTTGAGCTGCTCGAAATTCGTGGCCCATATGCCGATCATGAAGCCGAACAGGCTGAAGCTGATCGCAGTCAGCAGGAAGAACAACACCATCATGAAGGGATGTTCGATGCGGACATCGACGAAGAGATTGGCCGTCAGCAGAATGATGACGCCGATGATCAGGCCCTTGGTGGCCGCCGCTCCCACATAGCCGATCAGGATTTCCGTCATGGCGACGGGGGCCGACAGGATCTCGTAGATCGTGCCGGTGAATTTCGGGAAATAGATGCCGAAGGAACCGTTGCCGATGCACTGGCCGAGCAGCGTCAGCATGATGAGGCCGGGCGTGATGAAGGCGCCGTAGGACACGCCCTCCACTTCCTGGATGCGCGAGCCGATGGCAGCGCCGAAGACGATGAAATAGAGCGAGGTGGAAATGACGGGCGAAATGACGCTCTGCAAGAGCGTGCGCCGCGTGCGCGCCATCTCGAAATAATAGATCGACTTGATCGCCTCGAAGTTCACTTTGCGGCTCCTACCAGCGATACGAAGATATCTTCGAGCGAGCTCTGGCGCGTCGAGAGATCCCGGAAATTGACGTTGTTTTCCCCAAGCCGGGTCAAAAGCGATGCGACGCTTTCGTGCTCGTTGTGCGTGTCGAATTCATAGACGAGCCTGTTACCCTCGGCCTCGATCGACAGGCCGTTGCCGGCAAAGCAATCCGGAAGCTTATCCAGCGGTTCATTGAGTTCGAGGATCAGCTGCTTGCGGCCGAGCTTGGCCATCAGCGCCTGCTTGTCTTCGACGAGCAGCAACTCGCCGCCATTGATGACGCCGACGCGATCGGCAATCTCTTCGGCCTCTTCGATGTAATGCGTCGTCAGGATGATGGTGACGCCTTCGGCGCGCAGCCGCTCGACCACGTGCCACATGTCCTTGCGCAGCGTCACGTCCACGCCCGCCGTCGGCTCGTCGAGGAAGAGGATCGAGGGCTCGTGCGACAGCGCCTTGGCGATCAACACGCGCCGCTTCATGCCGCCGGAGAGCTGGCGCAGCATATTGTCCTTCTTGTCCCACAGCGACAGGTCGCGCAGCACCTTCTCGATATGGGCGGGATTGGCCTTCTTGCCGTGCAGGCCGCGCGAAAAACTCACCGTATTCCACACCGTCTCGAACTGGTCGGTGGTCAGTTCCTGCGGCACCAGGCCGATCAGCGTGCGCGTGGCGCGGAAATCCTTCACCACGTCATGCCCGTCGACCACAACCGCGCCGCCACTCGGATTGGCGATGCCGCAGATGATCGAGATCAGTGTCGTCTTGCCCGCCCCGTTCGGCCCGAGCAGCGCCAGGATTTCACCGCGCTCGATTTCGAGGTTGATGCCCTTCAGCGCCTGGAAGCCATTTGCATAGGTCTTGGTGAGATCTTGGACGGAAATGATCGGTGCCATGGGGCTCTTTGCGGATATCAGGTCGAATTCGCCCGCTATATAGCCCCTTTGTGAAGCTTTGACATCCCGAAGAGCCTGAACAGTGAATTCACACCATCATTCCAGCCGCCGACAATGTCAGGCATCGGATGCCCATCCACAGCGAAAATCGGCCAATGAAAAGAAAATCATTTCCCGGCTCCCGATGTCATCAATCGGTGATGTTCATCCCGCATAAGAACACGCGAGGACAGCACCGGCTCCCGCCCGCCGCCCACCCCTTTGCGGAGCCGCCCTCTCGGCGATCTCGTTACGCCTTCTCTGCTGGCCTCGGCATTGTAGTGAAAATTATTGTCAGTCACGAAATGCCAGGAACCGGCCAGTATCCCCTGTTCAGCCGCGTTCGTCTAAGCCGGCCCTAGGCCGGCTTTCTTTTTTCTGGTGTGTTAAAATAGGTTGGTCTCAGTTTGAGGCGAGGTCCTTGTAAACTACGCCCTCCAACATCAAAGATCCCGATACATCACGAGCGCATCGACATAGCCGAGATCAGGATGATTGAACGCCCCGGGAAGCCGGCCGACCACCTGAAAATCGAGCGACTGCCACAGCCGCACTGCCCGCTCGTTGGAACTGACGACGAAATTGAACTGCATGGCCCGGAAGCCGCGCTGGCGCGCATGGGCAAGCGAATGCTGGTGCATGATGCGCGCCACACCCTGGCCCGCCGCCGGCGGCGCGGTCATATAACCGCAATTGCAGACGTGATTGCCGCCGCCAGCCTGATTGGCCTTGATATAATAGGTGCCGACGATGCTGCCGCCGTCATCGGCGACGAATGTTTCCTTGTCGGAGCCGAGCCAGTAGTCGAGCGCATCGGCTTCGCTCATGTCGCCGTCGAGCGTATAGGTCTCGCCCGCCCGGATGACAGGTTCCAGGATCGTCCAGATGGCGCTGCGGTCTTCCGCTCTGGCAGGTCGGATCAGCATGGACGCATGTTCGCACGAGCAGATGGCGCTCCGCAACCGCGACATGGCGGCCGGAAGGGGCTGAGACGCAAGAAGATGTGAAGGGAGCTGCGTCAGCCGTTGAGGCTGTCGAGGATATCGTGGAGAAGCCGCTCGGCATAGCGCATCGTTTCGAGCTGTTCTTCCGGCGCGAGCTTATGTGCAACGCATTCCGCCCGCATGGCGGTCCTCAGCTTTGCCAGCAGCGCCGCCTGTTCATAGGGTGTAAACGCGCTGTCGCGAACGGTGATCTTCGCGATCGTCTCCAGAATGGCGATCCTTCCTTCCACCTGCCTTGCCGAGCCGACATAGGATGGTCGCGGCGGCCGGAGATTTCGGCGCGGGAATGTTACGATGTTGCCCATGCGCCCCTCACAGGGCCGGTGTCTTGAAATCGGAACCCGACAGCATGGTGTGCAGCTTGTACTCGCTGTCGGCGCCCTGCTGGTAAAGGTCGATTGTCATACGAGCGAGTTCACGCGCTTCCTTGCAGTCGCGCGACAGACCCCGCTCTGCGCAAAGCCTGTTGAAGGCCTTCTGCACGATCGCAAGCTCCACGGCACCGATCCAGCGGTCAGGCGCATCCGTTCTGATATTCGGTTGCATGATTTCCTCCCGATCGCTCCTTGAAGATGCTGCCAAACGCATAAGGGAGCAGAGAGTTCCATACAAAATGCAGAACGCAAAAATTTTCTATCGAGCCGCGCCGCATGCCCCGCTTCAAGGCCTGCAAGCGACCCTGCAGCCGCGCTGAAGGGAAAAATATGCGCGTTTGAAACTTTTGCGTTTCTCCTTTGTTTGGAAACATCCTGAAGACGGCGCTCGCTACGGCGCTCTCCTTCAGCTCCGGAAGAGCGACAGAATGTTCTGCGGCGCGCTGTTGGCGATGGAGAGCGATTGCACTGCCAGTTGCTGCTGCGTCTGCAGCGCCGATAATCGCGAGGACTCCGCCTCCATATCGGCATCGACCAGCCGCCCGACGCCGCTGTCGGTGGAATCGCTGAGCGTGGAGACGAAATCCTCCTGCATGGCGATGCGCTTCTGCAGCGAGCCGAGCTCGGAAGCCGTGGCGACCATCAGGCCCAACGCCTGCTCCACATCCTGCAGCGCGTTGCCGATGCCGCCCGACGTGGTGAGCGTCGTGATGTCGAGTGCGTAGACCGACTGACCAGATAACTTTCCCACGTTCGTGCCGAGGATGCCCTCATCGAGATTTTCGAGGCTGCCGCCGGTCGCCCAGGCACCGAACAGGGTATTCAAATGAAGGGGATTGCTGCTCCTGGCGACATAATCCGTCATCGTGACCTTCACATTGCCGCTGCCGTCGCGCACGAAGGAGGACACGACCGAGCGGGTCGTCAGGTCGATGGCGATCATCCAGTTCTCGCCGGAGAATGAGGCCGACCGGGCAATGCTCAGCAACTGATCCTGCAGCTGATCAATCTCTTCCTGCACCTTGGCCCTGTCGACGCCCTTCTCCGAAGCGGCGACGAGCTTCGCCTTGATCTCGCTCACCACGTCGATGGCGCTCGACATCGCGGTATAGGCCGTGTCCACCTTTGCCGCACCAAGGCCCAACGCATCCGAAACCGCCGAGAGCGCCTTGTTGTCCGAACGCATGGTCGTGGCGATCGACCAATAGGCGGCGTTGTCGGCTGCCTTGTCGATCCGGTAACCCGAGGAGACGCGCTGCTGCGTATCCTGAAGGCTGCCGTTCACGTTGCGAAGTGTCTGAAGTGCGGCCATGGCGGAATTGTTCGTGATGATCGACGACATCAAAGGCTCTGTTATTCAACGAGAAAGTGATCATTGGACAGGAGAATCGATGCTTCATGCACCCGAGGATGAAAAACTTATCGGGCGCAAGGTTAACAATCCCCTGCTAAATTACCCATTGATCTTATGGCCGGCCAAAACACCTGCTCTCACCCAGCCCCCTCCGCGCCTGGGAACCTGCCGCCACCCCGGAGGTTCGGCACTGAGCGGGGAAGGAAAGGCACGACCATGACAGAGGAAAAATCCGGAGCCGCCGATAGCGGCGACACCGAAGAGAGGGTCTTTTCCGCGCAGGACGCGCGCGGCGGCGAAATCATTCTGCGGACAAGAACACGGCGCGTGATCTTCTTCGCCGGCCTTGCCGGCTGCGTCCTGCTGGGGCTGGTGCTCTATGTCTTTACATGAAGCTCGCACCGGCGCATGACGGCGATATCAGGCTTCGTCATCGATGCAGCGGACGCCGGCGGCATCGGCCGCATCGATGAAGGCTTCCCGCGCCTCGTCTGGCAGAAGCTCACCTTCCGAGACGGCCGCAAAGGAGGCCAGCGCATTCTCGAAGGCCAGACCGTAGGTGACAGGCCACTTTTCGGCGAGAAGTGCTGCCGCGTGGCCTGTTCCACGCACGGTAATGAGGCTCTCCTGCCCTGGAAGCCGGATATGCAAGGGTATGGTCCAATCTGACATGATGAATAGCGCCGCTGCCTGCCCCCGATTGATCGTTTCGGCCCTTCAAACGCGACGGCCGGAACAAAGTTCCCACGGGGGCGCTCTGAATATCCCAAATAAGATCACCATTTGGTGACAATGTAAGGGCCGCAGGAGTTGCCGGCAAATCGACCGCAAGCGGGAACCTCGGCCGTTGTCTCGAGTCTGATGGTTTCACGAAGAGGAAAGCCATGGACAAGGCGCTTTACGCGGCGGGCGACAATATATTGCTCGCAAGGATGGACGATGAGGCGAGACCGCATCTGGCCCCTCACCTGGAGCCGCTTGCCCTGCCGCGGGGCTTTGCGCTGTCGACATCAGGCCATCAGGTGAAACATTGTTATTTCATCCAGGATGGCATCGCCTCGATCATCGCGAGATCGGCGGCCGACCGATCGAGCGAGGTCGGCATCGTCGGGCGCGAAGGCATCGCGCCGCTGACGCCGATTCTCGACAGCACGCACGCGACCTTCGACATTTTCATGCAGGTGGAAGGGCGTGGTTCGCGCATCGCCGTGGAGCCGCTGCAGGAAGCGCTGAAGGCCGCACCGTCACTGCGCCGGCTCCTGAACCGCTATGTCCAGACGTTCATCGTCCAGGCGGCTTTCACCTCGCTTGCCAATGCCAATCATTCCATCGAGCCGCGGCTGGCGCGCTGGATCCTGATGTGCCATGACCGCATCGACGGCGACCAGATCGGCCTGACGCACGAGTTCCTGGCCCTCATGCTGTCGGTCAGGCGGGCCAGCATCACCAACGCGCTGCATGATCTGGAAGGCAGGCTGCTCATCTGGTCGGAGCGCAGCATGGTCACCGTCCGCAACCGGGCGGGCCTCGAAGAATTCGCCGGCGATTCCTATGGTCGTGCCGAGCGGGAATATCGCCGGCTGATCGGCGAACTCAAGGAGCCGGACACCGTCTAGCGACAATTCGGGCTACAGCATCGGCCCGAAAATCGTAATCGACGGAAAGCCTGATGCGTAGATTCAAAGAGTTAGAGCGTCCTTTGTGCGTCCGAATGGACGCACGGCGCTCTAATGATAATAGCCGATATCGTGCGCAATGCGGTGGCGGGCGCGGTTCACCCGGCTCTTGATGGTGCCGATCGGGCAATGGAAATGGTCTGCCGCTTCCTCATAGGAGCGCCCGTCCACGAAGATGAAGGCGAAGGCGGCGCGGTAAGGCTCCGGCAGGTGTCCGCAGGCAGCCTCCAATTCATGGCCGCGCAGATGCCATTCCTGATCGGCCGGCACGCTGCCCTGCGACGAAACACATTCCTCCGAACCGAGCGTCTCGCGCTGCCTGAGGCGGAAGCGCGTGCAGAAGGCATTGCGCATGATCGTGAACAGCCAGGATTTCATCCTCGTGCCCTGTTTGAACTGCTCGATATTGCCGAGTGCCCTGACGAGCGTTTCCTGCACGAGATCGTCCGCATCCACGGACGACCGGTAAAAGGTGCGGGCGAATGCCCTGAGCGCCGGAATGAGCGTGACCACTTCCTCTTGAAGAACGTCGCGGGAATGTTTCATGTCCCTGCTCCCTGGAGCGCCGTGCGTCCACTTGGACGCACTAACTCTTTGAAACTACGCATCAAGCTTTCTGAAAATCGATTCCGAATTTCGGGCCGATGCCGTAGCCGTTCATATGGAGGGCTCTTGATGTGGATCCCTCGGAAATCGACGTCTCCGCTACTCAGAGAAAAGGGGCAGCCTCCTGTTCGTTCCATAAATGGGCATCTTGGTACGATAACGCACAATAGGTATGCTGCCGGCGTCTGAAAGGCCGGACTCAGCCGCCGTTTTCGCGCGACGCAAAGAGCGCCTTGGCGATCTCGGCAAGTGCGGAGGGGTTCTCACTGAGCAGATAGCCGCCATATCTTGCGGCAATATCCGCATCGGCATGAGGCATCGCAAAAACAGACATCGCGAAAACAAAGGGTATCTGGGCATCCTGCAGCCGCTCGGCGAGCGGAAACACCACGTCGCCCTCGATGCGTATATCCAGAATGGCGCCGTCGATCCTGGCAATATCGAGCAGCGCCAGGCCGATCTCGGCTGATGACGCAGGTCCGACGATGACGACCCCGGCCTTTTCCAGCGCAAGCCGCACCGCGTCGGCGACCAAGTCACCGCTTTCGACAATGAGCAGATGCTTACCCGCCAGGAGCCTGAGATCGTCGATCTCCATCCATCCCCGCAATCGCTTCATCCCCGGAATCAGGCCTCGAGAACAGGCCCCCGAGATCAGGCAGAGTGTCCCTAACCGCTCATAGCGGTAAAGGTTTCCGCGCAAAGTCGGGACATCCGGCCGGCCTGCGGCAAGGCGAACAAAAGCGGTCTGTTCCGGCAGGACTGCCCGTGGCAAACGCCGCCGCGCGTGCCGATACAGGCGCATCGAACATGACGCACCGGAGGCTGTCGCGCCATTGAACCGATGGGTGATTTACGCGCACAATGTCGAGGAGGCGGACGCATTCTGCGAAACCCATTTCGGCTTCAGCCCCGTGCGGCTGCTCGGCGACCACCAACGAGATGGCCGACACCGGAATGCCGGCAATCTGACCGCCTGCCGCGCTGGCCGCAACAGGCTGTGCAGCGGCCTTCGATTTCAACTGGCCGATACATCATATCGTCACGATGAGGGTTTGTATCAGTCGAGCCAGTTTTCGACGTCGCGTGGGCCGTAGACCACCGCCACCACGAAGATGCCGTAAGACATCGGCTCATAAATGACGATGTAACGCCCCTCTATCAGAATCCGTGCCGTGGGGCTCAAATCGGGACGTAGCGGCCCCATATGCGGATGCTCGGCTGCCAACTCGGCCTTGTCTAGAATCCGCAGCACGCTCATTGTCTGGCGCAATGGCGCGCCAGATGTCGCGCAAATCTTCTTCCGCGCGCGGGCTGAGAATGTACTTAGCCACGCTTGCGCGCTTCTGCCTTCAGTTCAGCGAGAAGCGTGTCTGCAGTGACGCTGCGACCTTCACCACTCGCCATGCCTTCATCGTAAGCTTTCTTGAGGCGTGCCAGCTCCATCTGCCGGACGTCCTCGCGCTGCTCCCATAGGCGCAGCGCATCGCGCACGATTTCGCTGTTGGAGGCATAGCCGCCATTTTCGACAGCGTTCTCCAACATGGCCGCCTGATGCGGCGTGAGGGATATGGTGAGAGTGCGCATATCAAGGTCTAACAAATATTGTTAGATGTTGAGGGTGTGGAAGCTATCGCTGCTATCGTCGACACCATCGAGATAACGCAGACATTCCCGCAATGTCAGCCTATTTGCAGACGGCTCTGCCGCTCCTGCGCGACATGAGATCGAAGTGGAAATGATTCCAGTGCTCGGGATTGTAGCCCGGGCCAAGCACCGTCGTGAAATAATTGCAGCTGTCGCTGCGCACGGCCTTCAGGAGGCGCCCTTCGCGGAAGGAGAACAGCCCTTTCTTGCGCACGTCGATCTTGTGGCCGTTCTTCAGCACGAACTTGCCGACATCGATGGCATTGCCCTTCGCATGTTCAGAAATCGGATTGTATCTCTGGCGGCTGTTGTTCATGCGCCGGCAGGAATAGCCGCCAAGCGGCTCGATGGTCTGAATGCCGGTCCAGTAACGGAAGCGGGCCGACGGCGCGAGCTCGTTCTTCACCCATTTGGCAAAGGCTAGCGTCACCTGGCAGTTCAGGACCACCGCCGGCTTGACGCCGATATTGCCGGAGAGGCCCTTCAGCGACACCGGATAAGGCACCTGGCAGGCCGGCCCGTTGGAGATCGGCGGGCGATCCTCGAAGATCACGCCCATGCGCTTCAATTCGCGCCGGCAGGAAAGCTCGGAAGCCGGCATGACACCGGGATCGACGGGGGCCGCCGGCTCGCTCATCATGGGATTGTTAGGCCGCAGCATCGCAACCTCTTCCGGCTCGTCCTCCTCGGGCACGCGCGTCGGCGCTAGAACCGGGCTGCCGTCGCTCCAGGTCTGGGCATCGTTGCCCCGAGCGGCACGCACCGGCGCGCGGCTCATCTGCGCGGCCGCGACCGGTTGCGGCATGTTCCGCTGATTGATCTGCCTGGGATTTTCCGTGCCGATGCCATCGACGACAGGTTCGGTGGCGTTGCCTTCGGCGATCTGCTGCTGTTGCTCTTGCGCCAGGCCGACGACCGGCTGATTGCCAGTCCCGGCACCGAGCTCCTCGTCCATGTTGACGCCATCATGGGGAATGGCGAGCGGCTGCACGCCACCCCAGTTGCCGTTGGATGCCGGTTGCGGGCTCTGTTGCGCCAGGGCTTCATCGCTGTCGATCATCGGCAGGCGCCTCTGCCCCTGCTGCGGCACGGCCATGGATGCCGATTGCCGTGCCGGCGCGCGCATCTGCCGGCCCGTTCCGGCAAGGTTCGGCGTATCGAGATAGTCGATCTGCCCCTGCGTATTGCCGACAGGCGCGCTGGCGCCAGGATAGGGTTGCTGGCTCTGGACCGGCGCCATGCGCACGGCCCCGCCGCGCATCGGCGAGATGGAGCTGACGCGCGTGCTGCTGTCGACATTCTCAGGTGGCACCAGCCCATCGCTGATCGAACAGGTCGTCAGTGCCGTAGAAAGCAGGGCCGGCAGGACGGAACGCCGAAGAAGGGAAAGAAACGCCATACTTATCGCTTCCGCATGCGGTCTGTGATCGGAAAACCTCGATTCAAATTTAATTAAAAACGGTGAATGAAAGCTTTACGTGTGGAGATTCACTAATCGGGAGCGTTCGCACTCGTCAGAGAGGTATCTCCACACCGCGGGAATTGAAGCCTATCCAATGCGCCTGGGAACTGGCGGATGAGCTCTGGAGACCCCGCAGATGCCGGTCATTGCCTTGGGACCTATTGGCATCCTCAGCCAGCGCCATAGCTACCGCGCCATAAGCTCGGTCCATACTCAGGAAAGCAGCCGATGGAAGCCGTAGTAGAAAAATTGTTCGAGCGCTATGAGCGCCTTTTCCGGCAGGCTCTCGCAGGCAAAGCCGATATGGATGAGATCGCATCCCTCTATGCTTCCGATGTCATCGCCGCCTCGCCTGCCGGCGTCATGTCCGGCAAGAATGACGATGAGCTCAAGCGGATGATGGCGCAGGGTTATGAGCACTATCGCTCCATCGGCACGAAGGAGATGCTGCTTCGGCATGTCCGCCTCTCGCCAATCGATGAGAGCCACTGTGTGGCCCATGTCGCCTGGAGGGCAGCTTATGCCCGCAAGGACCAACCGGACACCGACATCGACTTCGAGGTCCATTACCTTGTGCAGGTTCTGGACGGAGGTGCGAAGGTCTTCGGCTGGGTTTCAGGCGACGAGCAGGCGCTTTTGAAGCAGCACGGTATCGGCTGACTTGCTGCCGGCTGATCTGCCTTCTGAGGAAAAACAAAGGACCGCGACGGCAATGCCGCGGCCCTTTGTCGTCTCATTAGAGCGCCGTGCGTCCATTCGGACGCACAAAGGAGGCTCTAACTCTTTGAATCTACGCATCAGGCTTTCCGAAAATCGATTCCGATTTTCCGGCCGATGCTGTAGCAGCCTGTCACGCAGCCCGCCCGTACCGCGCACCCTGCCCCGTCTCGCCCCGCAGGCGGAACTTAGACAGCAGCGCCCGCAGCTGCTGGCTCTCTTCCGCGAGCGTCTGGCTGGCAGCCGTCGTCTCCTCGACCATGGCGGCGTTTTGCTGGGTCATCTGGTCCATGTGGTTGACCGAGGTGTTGATCTCGTGAAGGCCCGTCGCCTGTTCGCGGGCAGCCGTCGCGATGGAATCGACATGGGCGTTGACCCGGTTGACCAGCGCCTCGATCTCGACCAGCGCATCGCCGGTGGAGCGTACCAGCGCCACGCCGCCTTCGACCTCGGATGCCGAGCTCGAAATCAGCGTCTTGATCTCCTTCGCCGCATTCGCCGAACGCTGCGCAAGCTCGCGCACTTCCTGCGCCACGACGGCAAAACCGCGACCGGCTTCACCGGCGCGTGCCGCTTCCACACCGGCATTCAGTGCCAGCAGGTTCGTCTGGAAGGCGATCTCGTCGATCACGCCGATGATCTGGTTGATGCGGCTCGAACTGTCCTCGATGCGGCTCATGGCCGAGACGGCGTTGCGGACGATCTCGCCGGATTTGCCGGCGCTGGTCTTCGTTTCCGCCACCATGGTACGCGCCTCGTTGGCGCGCTCGGAGGCGGTGCGAACCGTTGCGGTGATCTCGTCGAGAGCGGCGGCCGTCTCTTCGAGCGCAGCCGCCTGCTGTTCGGTGCGCTTGGAGAGATTGTTGGTCGCCTCGCTGATATCTCGGGCGCTGTCGTTGACGATATGGCTCGATTCCG
Organism: Rhizobium sp. BK275; assembly: GCF_014193555.1. Lineage (NCBI taxonomy): Bacteria > Pseudomonadati > Pseudomonadota > Alphaproteobacteria > Hyphomicrobiales > Rhizobiaceae > Rhizobium > Rhizobium sp. BK275. The sequence goes on along the minus strand of NZ_JACHZL010000007.1, from coordinate 100,257 downwards.
CGATCGCATGGATGACGCTGTTCAACGCATCGACGGCAGCGTTGAAATCGGAGCGAAGCTTCGCATAATCCTGGCCGATATCGTCGATCGCAACCGTCAGGTCGCCGGCCGCAAGCCGTTCCAGTCCGGCGCCAAGCGCCATCATTGCCGCAGTCTGGCGTTCGGAGGCGGAGCGCAGGCTCGCTTCGTTGCCGCGCCGCTCGCCTTCGATCTCGCGCTGGCGCTCGTCCTCGCGCACCCGCAGTTCCGCGCGCTCGGCAACGGAATCGCGCAGTACGATCAGCGATTTCGCCATCTGGCCGATCTCGTCGCGCCGGTCGGCATCGGATATCTGAACGCTCGCATCCTCATCCGCAATCGCGTTCATCGCCGCCTTCAGCCGGGCAATCGGCGAGGTCACGCTGTGCACGATGGCATAGGCGATGGCGAGCGTGGCGATGGCGCCCAGCAGGCAGAGCGCCGCAGCCCAGATCGCATTCTGACGATAGAGCGCCGCAAGATCGTCTGCATAGACGCCGGTGCCGACGATCCAGCCCCAGGGCGCAAAACCTGCCACATGCGAATATTTCAGAACCGGCTGATCGGCGCCCGGCTTCGGCCAGTAGTAATCGACAAAGCCCTGCCCGCTCGCCTTCACCGTATTGACGAATTCGATGAACAGGAACTTGCCGTTCGGGTCCTTGTTCTGCGTCAGATCCGTGCCGTTCAACTCCGGCTTGACCGGATGCATCACCATGGTCGGATGCATGTCGTTGATCCAGAAATAGCCGGTGCCGCCGCCATAGCGCATGGAGGCGATCACTTCCTTGGCGGCAGACTGCGCCTGCTCGCGGGTCATCGTACCCGCCTGCTCCAGCTTGTAATATTTGTCGAAGATGGCAAGCGCCGTCGCATCCATCTGCGCAAGGCCAGCTTTGCGCTCGGCTTCCAGCTCCCGATAGGAATAGTTGAGGAAGAAGATCATCGTCGCGGCAAGCACGGCGAGCGCGAAAGCGACGAGGCTGTAGAGGCGGGTTGAAATCCTGATGTTGCGCATGGGGTTCCGGCAGCTCTCATGTGTGACAATCATCAGATACTGATATGAGCCGCTTACCGGACGGTAAAACTTGATTAGAATATTTTGAAATAACGTAACGTGAGGCAATCGGACGCAGCGTCTACCTTAAGATCAAGTAATTGAATCTGAACCAAATTTTAATCGATAGAAATTTTACGCAGTCCATACCTGTTTTGCGACAATGCCGCTGTAAATGTCACTTTTACGGGCTTTCGCACCGCTTGGCCTTTGCATTACGGTGATTCCAGATGAATCACCGGCCAGATGAGGAGCCCTTGATGACCGATGCCGCCAAGCCGACAGGCGAACTGACGCTGCGTACGCTTGCCATGCCCGGAGACGCCAATCCCGCCGGCGATATTTTCGGCGGCTGGGTCATGGCGCAGATGGACCTTGCAAGCGGCATCCGCGCCGCCGAGCGCGCCAGGGGCCGTGTCGTGACGGCAGCGGTCAAGGAAATGGCCTTCGAACTGCCGGTCAAGATCGGCGATACGCTGTCGATCTATACGCATGTGGAGCGTGTCGGCCGCACCTCGATCACCTTGCGCGTCGAAGCCTGGGCGCATCGCTCGCGCTATAATGAGCAGGAAAAGGTCACTGCCGGCACCTTCATCATGGTGGCGCTGGACGAAGACGGCAAACCCAAGGTGGTCCCGCAGGAGTAACATGATGCAGGCGGCGGCGACACCGGAGGTCTATGTCTATATCCGCACGGTGATGTCGATGGTGATCGGCCTTAGCCTCGCCCGCCTGCTGACCGGCCTCGGCGGCATCGTCCAGACGCCCGGCAAGCACCGCGTCTACTGGGTGCATCTCGGCTGGGTCGCCTCGATGTTCCTCTTCATCATCCATTTCTGGTGGTGGGAATATCGCCTTCAGTCGCTCGCCGTCATCTCCTTCGGCGTCTACCTGTTCCTCATCAGCTTCTGCTGCCTGTTCTTCTTCCTCTGCGTGCTGATCTTCCCGACGACGCTGGAAGATTACGGCGGCTACGAGGAATATTTCATCTCGCGGCGGAGATGGTTCTTCGGCATGCTGGCGGTGACCTATGTGGTGGATTTTCTCGATACGTTGCTGAAGGGCAAGGTGTATTTCGCGGCTCTCGGGTGGGAATACCCGCTGCGCAATGCCGTTTATATCGTGTTGTGTGTGGTTGCGGCCTGGACGGCGAACAGGCGGTTTCATGCGGTGTTCGTCGGCGCGGGGTTGCTGTATCAGATCACCTGGATTTTCAGGCTTTACGATTTGATTTGAGGTGTGGGGCAAAATGAGCGGGATGCAAGCTTAGCACCTGTGGCCCCCTCACCCTAACCCTCTCCCCGCTGGGTAGAGGGGACGTGGCATACGACGCCTTTGAGAATGCCGAGACGATGCGGCATCCCCTTCTCCCCCCGCGGGGAGAAGGTGGCCCGAAGGGTCGGATGAGGGGGCCAAGTGCGCTGACGCATCCCACTTATTGCAACAAAACAATGCCTCAACCCCGCAAAAACTGCGACCCCCTATCGAAACTCAACCCCGGAAAAATCTTCCCCGTCAGATCCTCTGCCGACACATCGAACTGCTGGTAGAGCATCGCCGCCGCCAGCTCGCGCACATCGGCCGTCGGCATCAGGTCGCGATCATCGAGCAGCGCCCCATCCATAATCCCCGGCCACTTGCCGAGAATTCTCCCGCCATCAACAGCACCACCCGCCAACACCGCACAACCGCCCGTGCCGTGATCCGTCCCGCCGGAACCATTCTCACGCACCGTGCGGCCGAATTCCGTCATCGCGAGCACCACCGTCTTCGCCCAGAGATCGGCACCCATCGTCGCCTTCAACGTGGTGATCGCCTGCGCCAGATCCTGCACCGGCCGCTTGAACTGGCCGAGCTGGCCGACATGCGTATCCCAGCCGGTGATCGAGAAGCTGGCGATGCGGTAATCGCCCTTCAGCATATTGCCGGCAAGGGCTGCGACATCGGTGATCTTCTCGCCGCGCTGGCCGGATGGTTCTGATATCATGGAGGCGCTGTTGGCGCGCATCGCCTCATCCATCGCCTTGGCAAACGCCGGGTCGCCGGCATAGAGCCGCATCAGGAACTGCATCTCGTCCCTGGCCGGCCCGAGATTGGAATCCGAGGCCCAGACATCGACATTGTTCGGCCCGGTCAGGATCAGCTCGGTCGAGGTATTGACGTCGATCGCTTTGCGCGCATCCGAGCGCGGGATGACGGCGAGCGCACGGTTGAGCCAGCCGGTCTTTTCCTCGGCCACATGTTCGCCGCCGGATTCCAGCATGTCCTGCCCGTCGAAATGGCTGCGCTGGTCGCGATAGGGCGTGGAGACGGCATGGACGAACGCAATCTCTCTAGCCTTCCACAGCGGCATGAGATCGGCCGCCGCCGGGTTTAGCCCGAAATGCCCATCGAGATCGATAAGCCCCTTGTCCAGCGTCAGCGCCAGCGTGGGCCTGAGCCCCGCAAAACCGGCATCGCCATAGGGCTGCACCAGATCGAGCCCGTCCATCGCCCCGCGCAGCACGATCGTCACGAAACGGTTGTCGCCGGGCATGGCCGCAAAGGTCACCGGCGTGAAGACAGGTGCGGCGGCAAGGCAGCAGGCGGAGGTGAGAAAACCGCGGCGGGAAAGCGTAAACTCTGTCATGACGGGCTCCTAAAGCAATTCCAGCAAAAGCGTTTGAGCGTCTTGCGTCTATCGACGGTTGAATTCAGGCGAAGCGAGAACCAGCGTCAAACCGCTCACCCTGTTCGGCGCCTGCGAAACGACGCGGATCGTCTCGTCGCGGGCAGCATCTGCAAGCGTTGCCTTCAGGAATTCGCGTGGATCGACATCCCTACCGAACTGGGCGCTGGCGCGGCGCGCCCATGACAGCCGCTCGGACAACTGGCTTGCGGTAATCCAGGCGGAAAAACTCTCCTCGAAGCCGGCCGGGCTCGGCGGCAGCCATGTGGGCTGACCCATGCGGCGAAGAGCCCCCTGCCCGAGCGCGCGTGCCATCTGGAAGGCCTTGCGGCGCTTGATGCGCGCCTCGTCATCTGGGCTCGGCGGCGCCTGCATCATCGCCTGCCCGTCAGGCGCGCCATCCTGCTTCTTCGGCTGCATTGCCATCATCTCGTCGCTATCGGCATCGTCCCCCTGATAGGCCTGCATGAAGGCTGCGACATCGCCGGTACCAGAACCGCTGTTCAGCGCCCTCAAGCCGGTAACGATATAATCGAAAGGTTGGCGCGCCTTGGCGCCTTCGTTCGCCCAGGCGGCCGGATGATCGAGCATGGCGCGGTAGACGGCGGACAACTCGCCATCCGTCTTCTTCCACGCCTCGCTCATGGCCGCGATCATCTCCTGCGGCGGCTGGTCGGAGATGAAGTGCACGGCGAGCTTGCGGCTGATATGCTCCGCCGTCTTCGGATTGGCGGCGAGATCGTCGAGCATGGCAAGGTAATCCTTGCGCGTGCGCTTCGCCCCGCCATAGCTCACACCAAGCACCTCATGTTTTCCGGGTTCGGAGATCTGCGGCCGGAAGGCGGTGTCCATTTCCTGCGGGTCGACGGTCAGCCCGGTCAGCACCATGGCCGCCGAGCGCACATCGGCCTGCGTATAGCCGCTGCCGGCGCCGAGCGTGTGCAGCTCCAGAAGCTCGCGGCCGAGATTTTCGTTCAGCCCCTTGTTGCGCCGCATGCCGCCCTTCGAATCCGGCCCCAGCGACTGCGCCTGGTCGAGATAGATCAGCATGGAGGGATGCTCGGTGGCGCTGCGCAGCAGCGTCGAAAACTTGGTGCCCATATAGGGTCGGATCGCCTCGGCCTCATAGAGCGGCACGATCAGCCGCATCGGCAGGCTCTTGGCGGCACTCGTGGAAAAATGATTGGTCCAGAACGTCGCCAGCCGCTCGTTGAAACCTTCGGGCGAAAGCACGGCTTGCATCAGCCGCGCATTGGCATCCATCTGGAAGAGCACCTGCGCCCGGCGCTGGAGAAGCCGCCGCTGCTGCCGCCGGGCAAGATCGTCGTCATCGGCCTGCCGGATCTGCTTGAGCCTGTCCTGCAGATCGAGGATCTGCGTATGCCGCGCCTCGATGCCGCCGACGGGAAAGCCCGGCACGATATCGGCGCCGCGCGTCACCTGCCCGATCAGATCATCCTTCGTCTGCGGCGGGCTCTCGCCCGGCCGCAGCCCGTAGCCGAAACGGATCGCCGCCATCGTCGGAAAAGACAGGCTCATGACCGTTCACCTCCTCATCACCGGATAGTGACAAGGTCTCAGCCAATTGCGACGGCAGGGTGTAGGAATTGCGGCAATTTTCCGACATGGACGATTTGTAATCTATTGAAATCGTTGGATTCAGCGTGTCGCTGACACCGCATTGGCAGCCGGCGGATTTGTCAATTGCCACCATGGAGCAGGGTCGAAATACCATAAGAATGGTGCCACACAAACCATCAAAAGACCAATAGCTCCCGGGATCAAATTGATGAAGGCCAGCGCGCCGCCATACGTACAAAATTCGCGCCAAGAGATCGTGTCAGCATTTGGGAGCGCCCTTTCTTCCAGGTTACCCTTTGCACTCGGGGCGACCTCGTCCTTGGCACTGGGACCATTCCGGGCGGCAAGTCTCCTTTTGCGGATATCCAATCCGTCCGCCCCCTTGAGGTAAACGGTGAGCGTGATCGCTGAGCCGATCGCATGGTTCCATGTCAGGTCCTCGCCGAGCCAGAAAATCGAGAAGCCGGCAAAGACGATCAGCGTGATCACCTCCTGGATCGTCTTCAGCTGCGCCGTCGAATAGACCGTCGAGCCGATGCGGTTTGCCGGCCCGCAATGGCCGCATCAGAAGGCGTTTTTCAGCAGCCGGCGAAGATTTAGAGCAAGTGAAAGTAAAACTGGAGATGCCGTTGACTTTTTCCGCCGCTCGCTCCTAAGATGTAAAAACTCCATGTAATATCATGCCTAAATAAAGAAATCACCAATCTGCTTGAGAGGGACAATGCGGATAAGGGGAGATTCTGTACTTTGTTTTATTTCCGTCACCGCGATGATGTTATCGTCTTCCGGTTGCTCGCCTTCTATCGCCGGCGGTCCGGATCTTACGGAATATCGCAGCTTTTCGAGCGATTATTTCAGGGCCGGCTACAGCGCGCCGCGTGTGAAAGGCTATTACGGCGCCTCGGATACAATAAGTAAAAAGGCTGCGCGTAACGGAATAGTACTGAGCGCCATAGGTTCCATCGATGTCAAATATGCCGCTTATGAGCAGGACCTGACACGCGAGGGCCAGCAGGTGCCGTTCGTTGCAGACGTTGTAAGCCTGTCGCTGAGCGGCGCCGGGACGTTGACGGGATCAACCGCCGCGAAGACCGCGCTGGCTGCCGTCGATACCGGGCTGAAGGGCGCCAAATCCGCCTATGACAGCGACATCCTTGCGCGAAAGACGGTGCAGTTCCTGCAGAAGCAGATGCGCACCAACCGCAATCAGATCAAGAGCGCGATCATCGTCAAGCTCGGCCTTGGCATCGACCGCTATCCGCTTGAGCTCGCGATGATGGATGTCGAGGACTATGCCGCCGCCGGCACCCTGACAGCCGGACTGATCGGGATCGACGAACAAGCCTCCGCAGCGTTGGCGGCCAGCGAAGCGGCCAAGGTCACCGAGATCACCTCTGCCGTCTATGGCCCAAATCAATCCACCGCGATCATCCGCGCCTATCTGGAGAACGGCGGAGCGGCAGCACAGAACAGGCTGCAGCAATGGCTGAAGGCCAGGAATGTGCATGTGAGCAGCTTTCTGTTCCTGAATGGCGGGCAATTCGCAACCTTACGCGACGAGTTTGTACAGGAGTTGAAATAGATAATCTGAAGGGAGGGATGAGGCATGCAGCAGCTGAGCGGAATACTTGAAGCCGACCTCGAACAGGTCATCGAAGATCTGAAATTCGATAAACTGAAGCTGATTACAAAATTCAAGGCGCCCGACGGCACCTGGACCATCATAGCCGGCCCGGCCGCCGAAAGTGCTGTCTCGAATAACGGTACCAGCAGTACAAGCCACACGACAATCGACAACGTCATGCCGGACAAGCCCCCGGTCGAAAATATGGACGAACCGGACGCACCACCGCCCGGTCCCCCGACGCAATTCGTCCATGCGCGCATGACGATGCCGAAGACGATCGTCTACACCGACGCCGAGGGCCGCAAGCAGATCCGCGAAGGCGGCTCGCGCGCCTGGCGCAACTGCAACCCCGGCAATATTCGCAAGGGCGATTTCTCGATCAATTGCGGCGCGATCGGCGACGATGGAAGTTTCGCGATCTTCCCCGATGAAGATATCGGTATGAAGGCGATCATCACGCTGTTCAAATCGCAGGCCTATATCAACCTCTCGCTCAAGGATGCGATCTTTCGGTATGCGCCGCCAAGTGAGAACAACTCGGCTGCCTATCTGGATTTTATCCACACCAGTACCGGGATTGCGGTCGCAACGCCGCTCAACACGCTTAAAGCGCAAGACTTTCAGAAGATCGCCAAATTCATTCGGGTCGTCGAGGGCTGGGAAAAAGGCACGATCCGCGACAGCGCGCCGCTTTCACCGCTCGTCGATAACGTTACAGGTGTTGCCTCGGCAGCCGGATCGGCCACGACGGACTGGATGACCGTCGCCAGACGCGAAGCAGCTCTGCCGGCGCACGAGCGCAGCAGCTGGGCCGATCCTGAAGAGAACCCGCGCATCATCAACTATTTCAAGGTCTGCTCGCCCTGGTTCGAGGCGGTCGGCGGCGATGAAGTCGACTGGTGTGCGGCCTTCGTCAACTATTGCCTCGTCACCAGCGGCCACATGGGTACCGATCACCCCGGTGCACGCTCCTTTTTCTGGAATAAGGACGGGCAGTTTGCCGTCATTCCTTCGCCGCTCCCTGGCTGCATCGCGGTGCGCCGCTACGCACCCTTTAACGATAATAAATGGAGCACAGGCGCAGGTCATGTCGGCTTCGTCACCTCCTCGACCGGCAGCAGCGTGACATTGCTCGGCGGCAACCAGTCGGACACTGTCAAAGAAACCAGCTTCCCGCTGGAAGAACGGGACGGCAACGGCGCTCTGAAATCCAAGTTCGTGGTCTTCTTGCTGCCCGCCATCAATTGACGAAAGGACGAACTGTGCCTTTCCGGGGCACAGCCGTCGTCGCAATGCCTTTCAGGCCACCGAGACCACCCGCGGCCCGGACATGTCGCTGGGCGGTTCGCCCTCGACCATCACCTTGTTGCGCCCGGCCTCCTTGGCTCCATAGAGCGCCTTGTCGGCGCGGGCGATCTGCTCGTAGAGGGAGTGATCGGCGGGATTGGCGCCCGCAACGCCGAAGCTTGCGGTGATCCCGCCGTCGGACCCGATCGGCTTGCCGTCGAAGCCGATCGCCTTGCGGTCAATCGCCGCAAAGGCAAGCCGTGCCCGGTTGGCGAAATCGGCACCCGCTACCAGCGGCGTTTCAGGCAGGAAGATCACGAATTCCTCGCCGCCGAAACGCGCCGCAAAACCGCCTTCCGGCAGCCGCACCTGCAATATCCTAGCAAAGGCGCGGATCACCTCGTCGCCGGCGCCATGACCGAACGTATCGTTCACCCATTTGAAATTGTCGATGTCGCAGATGATGACGGCGCCCTGCACCCGGCCGCGCTCGTCGACCATACGATCGAAACCGCGTCGGTTGAACATGCCGGTCAGCGGATCGCGCTCGGCGGCATCGCGGTGCGCGGTGATGGTATCGAACGTGGCTGCCGCAAGTGCCGCGAGCGCAAACATCAGCGCCAGGATGGATGCCGAGGCCTGCATATAGAAGGCATATTGCGACGAGATGAAGTCGTCGTGGCCGCCATAGGACGGGATGATGAAGACGAAAACGATATTGCGGATAACCGTATCGGCAACCACAAGGCCGGAGACCGCCAGCAGCACTCTGTCCGCCGCATGGCGCACGCGCCGCAGGCTGGTGGCGATCGCAAAGGCGAGCAGCGCCGCGCAGCCGAGATCATCCAGCAGAAACTCCACCGGAATGCTCTGCAGGACCAGCACGGCATAGAGGATCCCAGCATAGATCGCCCCTGAAAAGCCGAAACGCTGCGCCAGCCAGGAAGGCAACCCGAAACGGGCGAGCAGCGCGCCCGAATAGAAAATGAACGAGATCAGGAACAGCGCATCGGCAATCAGCGATGCGGTGCGCTCGGCAACCAGGCTGTCGATCAGCGGAACGGAGAAAGCGGCCGCGGCAAAGAGATAACCCGGCCCCCACAACTTCGCTTCCCGCGACCCGAAACGGCTCACGATCAGGAAGGTGCAGCCGAAAATCAGCATCATGACCGGCAGCAGGAAGGCGAAATTACTATCCATGAACCCTCGCGGCGGGACGCGATACAGAACCGGCGCATGGAGGACGTTAGACCCAGCGGGTTAAGAAAGCCCTATGCGGAAATCTCTGCCAGGGCCGGAACGGGACGGCCCCGATGCAGCCGTCCCGAGCGTCCGAAGCGATAGTGTTTCCCCTTACGTGATGATCGTCTCGTCGTTCTTCAGCTTGTCGAGATAACCTGCGGCAAAATCGATATTCAACTCCACGAAAAGCGGGAAATGATCGCTGATCTGGTAGGTGCGCCATTCTTCGTAGAATGCCTGCAGCTTCGGCTCGTCGGTCTTCAGGACCGTCTGCTCGGCGATGAAAGCCCTCTGCTTGGTGATCTTCCTCTGCGCGGTCGCTATTCTTTCAGTCGTGGCGCCCGGTTTGTCTGCGGCCCTCTGCTGACGAGCGATCTCTTCGTCGGCGGCTGCGATCTTGCTGTCGATGGAGGCGATCACGGCATCGCGGTGAAGCTTCAAATCATCCTTCCGGAAAACGGACTCGAACACGTTCAGCACACCATGCGCCTTGCCGCTGCCAGGATTGGCGAGGCTCACCTCGCCCGCCTCCGGCATGAAGGAAATCTGGTCATAGAACTTCGTCTGGGTGGAGTTGCTGCCTATATTATTCTTGAAGACCTGGAAGCCGTGTCTATCCAGTGCATCGAAGGTCGGCGCATCGAAAGCGTCAATATTGAAATCGCCGACGAGGATATGTGCGGTCGTCTTGTCCTCCTTGGCACGATCGGCGACGAATTCTGCAACCGCATCGATTTCATTCACGCGCCTTTTGAATTCCGGCGCCGTCAGCTTGTCCTTGCCGTAATAGATGTGGACGGTCGCGAAATTGAACTTGAACCAGCCCGACTGGAAACTGCAGGAAAAAGGAGTGCGGGCAAATTGTCTGGCCTTGGTCACGTCGGAAATCTGCTGCTCGAAAGGCAGCACCAGTTCACCGGCAACCCCGGTGAAATGAACCTTATTCTTGTTGTAGATGAAGCCCAGTCGCTCCTTGTTGCCGGATTCTCCCAGCGTCACATCGGTCATGATGTAATCATATTCCGGCCCGACCGTTTCCATCAGCCGCTCGAAGGGCGCCATATCTTCGCAAATCTCCTGCACCGCGATGATATCGAAGGCCGAAACCACCTCTGCAAGATAGAAGAAACTTTCATCGAGCCGCGGGCCGTCGCCGAAGCGGTTGTCATCGAAATTGCGGATGTTCCATGTGCCCAGCAGCAAGGTCTGTCCGGCAGTCCGGATCGGCATGGCGGCAGCGATCTGCGTCTTGAGCCGTTTCAATCCGTCGATCGTCTGATCTCGCAATGCCTTCTGTTTGTCTGCCGGATAACGTCGAAATGCGTAACGCAATTTCCAGTAAGCAACCATTTCTCCCTCCCCAGGTTTGCAAGTTAAAGTTTAACCGCAGTCCCAAAAAAGAAAAGCGAAATAACCGTCATAATTGCAGGAACTATAAATAGAGAAGGCCGCGCACTACAGCGTCCTTTGCGTGTCTTGAAAGACGCGCGGCGCTGTAGTGCGAGCCCTCCGTCGAGAAGAAGTCAGGCGCGATGCATCGCGCCACTGGGCGCTTCAGCCTCCTCCGTGCCGAAGAGCACATCCTTCTTCTCGTACCCGAGGCCCGACAGCACCGCGACCGCGATGGCGACGACGACGGCTACGATTACCAACGCGGCCGCGTAGTCACCGTTCCAATGGGCTGCGAGACCTGCCTGCATCGTCGCATTGCCGGACGCCAGCAGATTGCCGATCTGGTAGGCAAAGCCCGGAAATGTGCCGCGCACCTCGTCGGGAGAAAGTTCGTTGAGATGAACCGGCACGATGCCCCAGGCGCCCTGCACGAAAAACTGCATCATGAAGGCGCCGATCGCAAGCAGCACCGGCCCCGGCGCATAGGCCCAGAGCGGTGCCACGGGTACGGCGATCAGTGCGGCGATGACGATCGCCCGCTTGCGGCCGATGCGCTGCGAGAGCGCCCCGAAGAACAGCCCGCCTGCTATCGCGCCGATATTGTAGACGATGGCAATCGCACCGACCGTATAGCTCGAATAGTTGCGCTGCGTTTCGAGGAAGGTCGGGTAGATATCCTGCGTGCCATGGCTGAAGAAATTGAAGGCGGTCATCAAGAGCACCGCCCAGATGAAGAGCGGAATGTTTTCGCGCAGCACAGCGAGGAACGGCCGGCGCCCTTGCTGCTGGCGTTTCACGAAGACCGGGCTCTCCTGAACATTGCGGCGGATGTAGAACACGAGCAGCGCCGGAGCCACGCCGACGAAGAACATGCCGCGCCAACCGATCACAGGAAAGAGCAGGAAGAACAGCAGCGAGGCAAGCAGATAACCGGAGGGGTACCCCGCCTGCAGAATGCCCGAGACGATGCCGCGGCTTTCCTCCGGCACGGTCTCCATGACGAGTGAGGCTCCGACACCCCACTCCCCGCCCATGGCGATGCCATAGAGCGAGCGCAGCACGAGGAACATGGTGAGCCCGGTGGAAAAACCGGTCAGAAAATCGAAGAGCGAATAGAGCAGCACATCCACCATCAGCGTGATACGTCGCCCGTAACGGTCCGCCGCAAGGCCGAAGATCAGGGCGCCGAGCGCCCGCATGGCAAGGGTGAGAAAGATCGCCACCGAGACCGCGGGAACGTCGGTATGGAACTCTTCGGCTATATATTTGAGAACGAAGACGAGAATGAAGAAATCGAAGGCGTCGAGCGTCCAGCCGAGATAGCTGGCGATGACAGCGTTACGCTGCTGCGGCGTGAGCGCGCGCAGGCTTGCCAATGCGGACATAAGCATTTCCTCCGTCCGAAAGCGGCGGCGAGGCGGGCAATTCCGGATGCCGTCGGAAGGGGTGTCAGGGTGGGCATGCTGTCGGTTGACAGCGGTGCGGAAACGTCAGTGTTGCTGACTGGGTTCCATCACATCGGCGCGATTGGGGATGCTTACATCTTTGCCCGGTCGCGTGTGGCACCCCTCTCTGGCCGGCAGGCCAGAGAGGGGTGCCACACGACAAACCTTCACATCTTCATCTCTGTAACGAGCTTCAAAATCCATGCCTCACGAGCCACGGACGCGTTCCTCGCCTCCCATCAGCCGCAACCACGGCCCGACATGGAACAGGCTCATCAGCACATACATCGGCACCATGCCGCTGAACACCGACGCCCCATGCATCGACATGCCGCTCATCGAGCAGATCATGTCGGCCGCCGGCTCGCTCGCCGAAAGTGCCGCCATGATGGCAAAGGTCGGTGCCGCCGCAAGGGACAGACCCCGCGCAATACCTGATGGCAGGTGGGAGCCGGCAGAACTGCCGGCCCCTGGTGTGGATGCTGACGGGCGCATCAGGCTGCCTCGTAGCGATCGTGGTGGCGCCACCAGACGCCCTCCTCGTTGCGGCCGAACGGCGCGCGGTCGAGCCACTGGTACATGCCCCAGACGCCATCCAGCCCGCGGGCGTAGGAGGAGTAGGTGTGGTAGATATCGCCGCCCTGCATGACGAAGGCGCTGAGACCTGGTCTTTCGCGGGCGAAGGTGTTGAGATCGGTGCCGGTCATCGAGGCGATCAGATCGGCCGGGCTCTGTTCGGCGCTCGGTTCCTGCTTCTCCAGCACTGCGGGGATAGGCGGTTCTCGGCGGAAGTTATATTCGATGCCGCCGCTCTGCTGTTCCTCCGGCGTGAACCAGACATTGAAGTCACGGTTGAAATCACTTGGCGATGACGAGGCCCAGTCAAAGGTCCAGCCCATGCGGCGCTTGAACGCCAGAAGCTTTTCCAGCGGCGCGCGGGAAACGGCGCTGAAAGCGACATCGTGGTTTTCCAGATGCACGGTCACACCGTTGAAACCATCGGCGATCGACGAGCAGGACGGGCAGCCCGCCGTATAATCCGGGCCGAACATGAAGTGGTAGACGAGAAGCTGCGAACGGCCCTTGAAGAGTGCCGAAAGCGGCTTGACGCCCTTTTCCGTCTCCAGCCTGTATTCCTTCTCGATCTTCACCCAGGGCAGGTCCTGGCGCTTGGCGGCGATCTCGTCGCTGCGGCGCGTCAGCGCCTTTTCTTCTTCCAGGAGCGCCAGCCGCGCCTGCAGCCATTCCGCCCGTGTTCCTGTCTTGTGCATCATCATGGTTCTTCTCCTCACTTGCGTTGATACGTGCGTGACGGCGAGCCGTTGCCTGCCGATGGGGAATAAACTAGGTCTGGATGCCCAAGGGGTGGGAGTTACAAGTGTGACGGGATTCCGATGGACTCGCTGATAACAGCTGCCGCACAGGCGCTGGCCGTGGGCGATGCGCTGGGCGCGATGAAGCGCGTGGCGCTGCGCGACGATGCGCCGGCGCTTGCCCTGCGCGGCATTGCCATGGCCCAGCTCGGCGATCTCACCCGCGCCAAGACACTCCTGAAAAGCGCTGCCCGTGCCTTCGGTCCGCGGGAAGCGGTGGCGCGTGCCCGCTGCATCGTCGCCGAAGCCGAGATCGCGCTGGTCTCACGCGATCTGACCTGGCCGGAAAAGGCGCTGGAAGCTGCCCGCGCCACGCTCGAAAAGCGCGGCGACCGCGTCAATGCCGCCCACGCCCGCAACCTGCAGATCCGCCGCCTGCTGCTGATCGGCCGTCTGGATGCGGCCGAAAAGCTGCTGGCCGATCTCGACCCCTCGCCGCTGCCGCCGGCCGCCCGCGCCGGCCATGAGCTCGCCGTTGCCGGCGTGGCGATCCGCCGGCTGCGCACGGAACTGGCGCGCGCTGCATTGGCAAGGGCAGCACAGGCAGCATTGAAGGCCGATATCCCCGCGCTCGCCGTCGAGGTGCGGGATGCGGCAAAGGTTCTGGAAGCGCCCGCCGCCCGGCTGATCGATGGCGGCGCGGAGCGTCTGCTGAGGCTCGAAGAGGTCGAGGCGCTGCTTGCATCGGACACACTCGTCATTGATGCCTGCCGCAATGTCGTGCGCGCAGGTGCCCGGATCGTGCCGCTGGCGAGCCGCCAGGTGCTTTTCACGCTCGCCCGCGCGCTTGCCGAAGCGGCACCTTCGGATGTCTCCCGCTCGGCTCTGCTTGCCCGCGCCTTCCGCGCCCGCCATGCCGATGAATCCCATCGGGCTCGGCTGCGCGTCGAAATCGGCCGGCTGCGCGCCGCTCTTGCCGATCTTGCTGAGGTCAAGGCGACAAGTCACGGTTTTACGCTCCTGCCGCACGGTGGGAGAAAAGTCGTCGTCCTCGCCCCGCCAGTCGAGGAGGAGCATGCCTTCCTGCTGGCGCTGCTCGCCGACGGAGAATCCTGGTCCAGCACGGCGCTGGCGATTGCGCTCAGCCTCAGCCCGCGCACGGTGCAGCGGGCGCTCGATGCGCTCGATGAGGCCGGCAAGGTGCAGTATTTCGGCAATGGCCGCGCGCGGCGCTGGATGATGCCGCCGGTCGTCGGCTTCCCGACAACTTTGTTACTCCCGGGGCCGTTGCCGAGCGACTAGACCATATGTTCGTGGTGAAAACAGAGAGAGGACGCGACACCATGAAGACATCACAGGCAGAGATCATCAGGGAATACGGCCCCTTCGAGGGCACTCGCAATATCGGCGGCGTCACCTTCGACGGCAGCCGGGTGTGGTTTGCCGCCGGCGAAAACCTTCGGGCGCTGGACCCCGAAAGCGGCGCCGAACTCACTACCATCGACGTCGCCGCCCATGCCGGCACTGCCTTTGACGGGCGCTACATCTTCCAGATCGCCGAAGACAAGATCCGCAAGATCGATCCCGAGACCGGCACCGTCGTCGCCACCATCCCCGCGCCCGGTAAGGGGGCCGATTCCGGCATGGCCTGGTGCGAGGGCAGCCTCTGGGTCGGCCAGTACCGCGACAATTGCATTCACGAGATCGACCCGGAGACCGGCAAGATCCTGCGCACGATCGAATCCAAGCGCCATGTGACGGGTGTGACCTGGGTGGATGGCGAACTGTGGCACGCCACCTGGCAGGACGACAAAAGCGACATCAGGCGCATCGACCCCAGGACGGGGGATGTTCTCGAGCGGCTTGACATGCCCGAGGGCACCGGCGTTTCCGGGCTGGAATCCGATGGAGCCGATGTCTTTTATGCCGGCGGCGGCGGCAGCGGCAAGGTGCGGGCGATCCGCCGGCCGAGGTGAGGCAGGGGATTGATGTCGCTCCCGAATCAATCTCACGCCGCCACCCTGCCGCGGCAGGCCCAGGCAACCGACGCAAACGACCGCGGCCCGTCCGGCTCCCCGGCCTCATAGGCATCCCTGACAGCGATATCGACCCTCGTGCGCGTATAGGCGTCCAGCCCCGCCACATATTTGCCGAGCGGGCCTTCGCCGGCGGCGATCGGCGCCCATAAATCATCGAAGGAACTGTAATCCATGCGGATGGTCAGCGACGTCTCCTCGACATCGACGAGGCCGTTATCGACAAAGCTCGCCTTCATCTCCCCCGGCCGCATCATCGGCTGGAAAGAATAGCGATGCCGCATCGCCCGCGCATTGGCGTCGATCATGGCGACCGTATCCCACACCATGCGCATGCCGGACATGCCGCCATAATGATCCCAGACGGCGGCGGCGACCACGCCGCCCGGCCGCACGACGCGGCGCATTTCGGCCACCGCCTTGCCGGCCTCCGGCACGAAATGCAGCACAAGCAGCGACAGCGCTCGGTCGAAGCTGTCATCCTCGAAGGGCAGCGCGCAGGCATCCGCCTGTTGAATGGTGATGCGCGGGTCCGTGTTGCGTTGGGTGGCGGCTTCCACGAAGACGGGCGAAAAATCGATGGCCGTGATCGATTTGAGACCGGGCCTTTCCGCCAGCGCGAAAGTGAGGCTTCCCGTGCCGCAGCCGACATCGAGAATGCTTTCCCCATCCGCAAGCGCGGCGAAATCGATGAACCCGGGCGCGAGCCGCTTGCTCCAGCGCCCCATCAGCCGTTCGTAACCATCGGCACTTTCGACATTGAAACTCGACGCCATCGCAGCCTCCCCCAAAAGCGACAGATAAACGGGACAATGCCCACCCTTTATTTTTAGGGCTCGCGGGCACTGCGGCAAGCGGCAGGAACCCTAATTCAACGCGACGACCGCAGCATTGAGAACAGTGGCGTATGCCACCCACAAGCCGTAGGGAACGAACAGCACCGATGCCAGCCGATCGCGTCGCCACGACAACCCGATGAAGACTGTTATCAACACCAGCAGGACTATGATGATGACAAGGCCGAGTGCGGGAAGCTGCAGGCCGAAAAAGGCCGGCGACCAGGCAAAGTTCAAGACGAGCTGGGCGATCCAGATGATCATGACGGGTGAATGCCTGCCGTGCTCGAAGGTCCGCGCGCCGGCGATGCCGATCAGGAAGTAGAGAATCGTCCAGGCAGGGCCGAACAGCCAGCTCGGCGGCGTGAACCAGGGTTTGGCAAGTGACGCATACCACTCGCCCGACGGAGTCATGAGGCCGATGAGAAGCCCGCCGCCGAGCGCCAACAGCATGAAAACCAGATAATGATCAAACCGGTGCACCGGGACCCTCCGCTTCAGTGATGGGTGAAGTGGTGCCCGGCGGCCCGCCGTCAAGGGAGTGGCTGGATCATGCGGACCAGCCGCAAAGTCCGGCCCGCACTCCTGTCACCATCCGGTGATGACTGACATCACGCTTTGTCGAGGACACTCCAGTCAAAGCCCTTCGCCCAGTCGGCATAGCTGTGCCAGGCGACCTCGGGGAAATCCCGGCGGAGCGCTGCGATATCGGCGGAGTAGCCGGTGCGGTCGAACCATTCATACATCAGCGCCAGATCCTCGTTCTGCTGGCGAAGTACGGAGATCGGCAGCTCTTGGAAACGGATCGGCCGGCCGATGGCGTCCGAGAGGATCTTCGCCTGCGCCTCGCCCGAAAGCTCGTCGCCGGCAATGTCGAACCGCTTGCCGAAGACCTGCTCGCGGCGCTCCGCAAGCGCTGCGACGAAATGGCCGATATCGTCGGTGGCGATCTGCTGCAGCACGCGGGCCGGCGGCAGAGCCGCGGCGTAAAAGCCCTGTTTCAGGCCAGCGATCGTCCAAGGCGCAACGGTATTTTCCATGAAGGCGACCGGGGCCGATATCGTATAGGGAATGCCGAGCCCGGCAATATGCTGTTCGACCAGATATTTGCTCTCGAAATGCCCGATACCGGTCTTCCGGTCGGCATCGGATACCGAGGAATAGATCAGATGGCCGATCCCTGCCTCCTTTGCCGCATCGGCCGCCGCGATGCCCTGGCGCGTCTCCGCCTCCACGCCTGCCTCATAGCTGTTGCCCATGAGAAACATGGTCTCGACACCCTTTGCCGCCTGAACGATGGAGGCCTTGTCATCGAGATCGCCGGCGACGACTTCGACACCGGTGGCGGCAAGCCGCCTGGCGGCATCGCCGTCGGGCCTGCGGGTCAGCGCCTTGACGTGATGGCCGCGCGAGGCGAGAGCGCGGGCGACGCCGCCGCCCTGCTGGCCGGTTGCGCCTGTTACGAGAACGGTTCTGGTAGTGCTCATCTCAATACTCCCTTTCGTTGGGGGGATGTAATCCCCCGGGATCGTTGCTGATAAGCCAAAGTAGGGACTGTCGCATTGGGCCATAATAACCTACAAATGCAAAACATCGTACCATCTCAGGCACCAATGATCGATCTCAACGATATCGCGATCTTCGCCCGCGTCATCGAAGCCGGCAGCTTCACCGCCGCCGCGCGGCTGATCGGCACGCCGAAGACGACGGTCAGCCGCCGTATCGCCGCTCTGGAGCGCGAACTCGGCGTGCGGCTTTTGCAGCGCACCACCCGCAGCCTCAGCATGACCGATGCCGGGCGCCTCTATTACGAGGAGGCGAGCCAGGCGCTGCGGCGCATCGAGGAGGCCAATATCCGGCTGGCCGAAGCCCGCGCCGAGCCCGTGGGCACGATCCGCATCTCCGCCCCCCTCGGCTTCGTCAGCCATTTCCTGGCCGATACGATCTTCGAATTCATGGCGACCTACGAGAAATCCAGGGTCGAACTGCGCCTGACCGACGAGAAACTGAACCTGATCGACAACGGCATCGATCTCGCCTTCCGCACCGGAACGCTGGAGGATTCCACCCTGATTGCCCGCAGGCTCGGCCCGACATATCGCCTGCTTTGCGCCAGCCCCGCCTATCTCGCCCGTGCCGGCACGCCGGCGACCCCCACCGATCTCGCCAGCCATCAATGCGTGATCGCCGGCCCCTCCGCCGCCCATGCAGTCTGGGTGCTGCAGGGAGAAAGGGGCGAAGAATCCGTCGCCGTCTCCGGCCGTTTTGCCGCCAACGAAATGCAGGCTGTCATGGCCGCCGCCCTTGCCGGCTACGGCATTGCGCAACTGCCCTATGGTATCGCCTTCGCCGGGATCGCCGATGGCAGGCTGCAGCGCGTGCTGGAAAACTATACGACGCCTGCGGGCGGGCTGCATGTCGTCTATCCCAGCAGCAAACACCTCTCGCCGCTGGTGCGCGCCTTCATCGCGCTTGCCGAAAAGCGGCTGCACGAGGCCGATGCGCGCAACGTCCTGCCTGACGACGCCTGACCGGCGGCATTGCCTGTTGCCAAACCTGCCGGACTGGCGGAAGCTGCCTTCACCAGGGGAACTGCGACCATGACAGCGACAACAGCGATCAGGCATCAGGCAAGGCCAGGCACCGCGGGCATCTGCCGCGGCTGCTGGGACCAGATGCATATGCCGATCCCGATCGGCGGCCCGCTCTCGCTGCCTTTGCGCGCCTTCGGCATCACCAGAAGCAAGATGAACCCAGACATCTGCACGATCTGCGAGCGTTCCTTCCAATATGTGAAGAAGCAGCGCCACATCACGTCAGGCGCCACCATCCTCTTTGCCGATATCAGGAACTATACCGGCCTGTCGGAACGCATCGGCGCCGTCGAACTCAGCCATATCGTCAGCCTGTTCCAGGACCGTTCGGCAGGCGCAATCTGGGCCAATGACGGCATCGTCAACAAGCAGATGGGCGACGGGCTGATGGCGATCTTCAACTTCCCGATTAGCCGCAAGGACCATACCGCAGCCGCCATCATGGCCGCACTTGAAATCCAGCGCGCCTGCGCAGAAGCGCTGGGCGAAATCGACGTCGGCGAACCGCTCGGCGTCGGTGTCGGCATTCATACCGGCGACGTGCAGATCGGCGAATTCTCCAGCTTCCACAGCGATTTCACCGCGATCGGCGGCGTGGTGAACCAGGCCGCAAGACTGGAATCGCAGGCCCGGCCGGGCGAGATCGTGATCTCCGCCGACTCCGCCCGTCAGGCACCGGAACTGATGGCCGAGAGCGAAGCGCGGATGCTCTCGCTCAAGGGCATCGGGCAGCCGGTGGAGGCGCGGATTTTGCGGGTCCTGTGAGCCCGCTCGCCTTATTCTCGAGCCTTTTAGTGACATGAACGCTGTCTCACAGCCCTCCGGAACGATGTCCTAGCCTCAAAAACAAAAGCGCTTGCATTTAAATCCGAACGTTCGTATTTTTATGCACGAAAACTGGAAACCCATTCGTGACACGAACGCGCAAGATCACCACTGACGATATTCTCGACGCTGCCGAGCGCGTCGTCGTACGATCAGGTGCAACGGGGCTTTCGATCGATGCCGTCGCCAGGGAAGCGGGCGTCAGCAAGTCGCGCGTCGTCTATGACCACAAGACCAAGAGCGCCCTTCTGGAAGCGCTGGTGGACCGCCGCGTCGGGGCCGATATTGCCCATATGGAAGAGTGCGTGAAGGCGAGTGCGGACACCCCTCACCCGGAGCTTTACGGCCGCATCGCCGCCGCCGACAAGACGCTCGACGATACCGACCGCGCCGTCGCGATGGCGATCAGCGCTTCCATGTCGAGCGAGGAAAATCTGCAGCAGATCATCCGCAAATGGGTGCTCGACGATCTGGCGGCCATGGCCGCCGGGCCGAAACCGCGGGCAGCGCTGATGGCCTATCTGGCGCTGACCGGCTTCTACTGTACCGAACTCTTCGATTTCCACCGCTGGAGCGGCCCGGAACGGCAGGAACTGCTCGAGGATATCCGCAAGGTCTACACGACCTTCACCGAGCCTCCACAAACGAAGACTTGAAAAGCTCTAAACGACAATAACTTAAGCAGTTCCAGGAAAAGCATGAAACGGCTTTCCGTCCGGAATTGCGTGAAGATGAAGAAACCAAAGCAATAACCTAGCAAGCCGCCGGGGCGGCCAAAAAGGGATAGGATCGATGTTGCGCAATACCAGACTGCCGCGCCTGAAGGCGATGATGGCAGCCACCACCCTTCTCGCACTCACCGCCGGGCAGACGCTCGCCCAGGAGGGCATGCAGATGCCGCCGGCCGCCGTCGGCGTGGTCGAGATGAAGGCCCATGCCGTGCCCGTGGTCAACGAATTGCCGGGCCGCATTGCCGCCACTCGCGTGTCGGAAGTGCGCGCCCGCGTTTCCGGCATCCTGCAGGAGCGCGTCTTCGAACAGGGCACGCTCGTCAAGCAGGGCGATGTTCTCTACCGCATCGATCCGCGCCTCTTCCGCGTCCGTGTCGCCTCTGCCGAAGCGACGCTGCAGCGCGCCAAGGCCACGCAGCAGAATGCCCGTCTGCAGCTGGAGCGCCAGCAGAACCTTAGGGAGCGCAATATCGCGACCGGCATCGATTACGATACGGCGGCCGTCGCCGTCGCCCAGGCCGATGCCGATGTGGCGAGCGCCGAAGCCGGCCTCGACGAAGCCAAGATCAACCTCGACTATACCGAAGTCCGCGCGCCCATTACCGGCATCATCGGCGGCGCGCTGGTGACCGAAGGTGCGCTGGTGACCGCCGACGGCACATCCAACCTGGCGCTGATCCAGCAGATCGACCCCGTCTATGCCGACTTCACCCAGTCGGCCCAGGATCTCCTGAACCTGAAACGCGCAGTGGCCGAGGGCAAGCTGGAGAGTGCCGCACCGGGCGAAGCCCGCGTCGAGCTCGTCTTCGACGATGGCAGCCTCTATACCGAGCCGGGCCGGCTGCTGTTTGCCAGCGCCAATGTCGATCCCAATACCGGCCAGGTGACGCTGCGCGCCGAATTCCCCAACAAGCACGGCGATCTCCTGCCCGGCATGTATGTGCGCGTGCGCATCGAACAGGCCGTGCGCCAGGATGCGCTGACCGTGCCGCAGCGGGCTGTGACCCGCAACGAGGCCGGCCAGGCGCAGGTCTATGTGCTCGCCGAAGGCAACAAGGCGGAGCTTCGCCCCGTCACGCTCGGCCAGGTTCTCGGCTCCGAATGGGTTGTCGAGACGGGCCTGAAGCCCGGCGAAACCGTGATTGCCGATGGCGTGCAGAAGGTGCAGCCGGGTGCGACGGTGGCGCCGGAACCCTGGAAGCCGGACGCGACGGCCGATGCGGGAGCGCAGGCTCCCGCCGCCGACACCAAGAAGGCGGAGTAAGGTCTCATGGCACAATTCTTCATTCGCAGGCCGATCCTGGCCTGGGTCTTCGCTCTGTTCATTTCGATTGCCGGTATCCTGGCGATCCCCTTCCTGCCGGTCTCGCAATATCCGAAGGTCGCCCCGCCGCAGCTCTCCATCTCCACTTCCTATCCGGGCGCCTCCCCACAGGAAATCTATCAGGGCGTCACCCGCCAGATCGAGGATGAGCTGAACGGCGTCGAAGGCCTGATGTATTTCGAGTCCACCTCCGACAATTCCGGCTCGGTCAGCATCAACGCCACCTTCCGCGCCGGCACCGATATCGACCAGGCCTCGGTCGATGTGCAGAACGCCATCCGCCGCGTCGAGGCCCGCCTGCCCGCCACCGTGCGTTCGCAGGGCATCAATGTGGAAGAGGCAAGCTCCGGCTTCCTGATGTTCATCGCGCTGACCTCGACCGACGGCAACCGCGATGAAGTGGCGCTGGGTGACTACATCACCCGCAACATCATCGGCGAGTTGCGCCGCATCGATGGCGTCGGCCGCGCTCAGCTCTTTGCCGCCCAGCGGGCGCTGCGCGTCTGGATCGACCCGGACAAGATGGTCGGCCTGAACCTGACGACCGACGATATCAACGCCGCCATCACCGCCCAGAACGCCCAGGTCGCCGCCGGCCAGATCGGCGCCGCGCCGAACCCGATCACCCAGGATCTGACGGCAACCGTGCTCGTGCAGGGTCAGCTTTCCACGCCGCAGCAATTCGGCGAGATCATCCTGCGCGCCAATGCCGATGGCTCCACCGTGCGCCTGAAGGATGTCGCCCGCGTCGAACAGGGCGCGGAATCCTATAATTTCACCAGCCGCCTGAACGGCCAGCCGAGTGCGGCGATCGCCATCCAGCTCTCGTCCACCGGCAACGCCGTTGCCGTCTCCAACGCCGTCAACGCGAAGATGAAGGAGCTCTCCCGCTTCTTCCCGTCGGGCATCGAATATTCCGTTCCCTACGATACCAGCCCCTTCGTTTCGGCCTCGATCGAGAAGGTCATCCACACGCTGGTCGAGGCCGTCGCCCTCGTCTTCGTGGTCATGTTCATCTTCCTGCAGAATTTCCGCTACACGGTCATCCCGACGCTCGTGGTACCCGTGGCGCTGCTCGGAACCTGCGCGGTCATGTATGCGACCGGCTTTTCCATCAACGTCTTGACCATGTTCGCCATGGTGCTGGCGATCGGCATTCTCGTGGATGACGCGATCGTCGTCGTCGAAAATGTCGAGCGCATCATGGCCGAGGAAGGGCTATCGCCCAAAAAGGCGGCGCAGAAGGCGATGAGCCAGATCACCGGCGCCATCATGGGCATCACGCTGGTTCTCTCCTGCGTCTTCATTCCCATGGCCTTCTTCCCCGGCTCGACCGGTATCATCTACCGCCAGTTCTCGCTGACCATGGTCGTCTCGATCCTGTTTTCGGCCTTCCTGGCGCTGTCGCTGACGCCGGCGCTCTGCGCTACCTTCCTCAAGCCCATCAAGCAGGGCCACCACCACAAACGCGGCATCGGCGGCTGGTTCAACCGCAATTTCGAGCGCATCACGTCCGGCTATTCGAAGACCGTAACCGGCATGGCCCGCCGCGCCGGCCGCATGATGATCGTCTATCTCGCCCTCGTCATCGGCCTCGGCTATCTCTTCATCAACCTGCCGACGGCCTTCGTGCCCGATGAAGACCAGGGCTACATGATCGTCGATATCCAGGGACCGCCGGAGGCGAGCGCCAACCGCACGATCGAATCGATCAAGCAGGTGGAGGCGATCTTCCGCTCCGAACCGGCCGTCGAAAATATCGTCGCGATCCAGGGCTTCTCCTTCTCGGGCAACGGCGCCAATGCCGCACTCGCCTTCGTGACGCTGAAGGACTGGGCCGACCGCGGCCCCGGCAACACCGTGCAGGAAATCGCCAACCGCGTGAACGGCCAGCTCTTCGCGCTGAAGGACGCAACCACCTTCGCGCTCTCACCGCCGCCGATCGAAGGCTTCGGCGCGACAGGCGGCTTCTCCTTCCGCCTGCAGGACCGCGGCGGCAAGGGCCAGACGGCACTTGTCGAGGCCGCCGGCCAACTGATGCAGATGGCGGGCAAGAGCCCGGTTCTGACGGGCATGCGCGTCGAAGGCATGCCGGATGCCGCCCAGGTGCTAATGGTGATCGACCGCGAAAAGGCCAACACCTTCGGCATCTCCTTTGCCGACATCAACAACGCGATCACCGCCAATCTCGGCTCGTCCTATATCAACGACTATCCGAATACCGGCCGCATGCAGCGCGTCATCGTCCAGGCGGATGACCGTGCGCGCCTGCAGATCGACGACGTGATGAAGATCAACGTGCGCAATGCGAGCGGCGGCATGGTGCCCCTCTCCTCCTTCGCCATTGCCCAATGGCAGAAGGGCGCGCCGCAGATCGTCGGTTATAACGGCTATCCGACCGTACGTATCTCCGGCGCCCCGGCCCCCGGCCAGTCCTCGGGCGCGGCAATCGCCGAAATGGAACGTCTGGCCTCTGAGCTGCCTGACGGTTTCGGCTTCGAATGGTCCGGCCAGTCGGCGGAAGAAATCACGTCAGGCAGCCAGGCGCCCTTCCTCTTCGGCCTGTCGATCCTCTTCGTCTTCCTGCTTCTGGCAGGTCTTTACGAAAGCTGGTCGATCCCGCTCTCGGTCATGCTCGTAGTGCCCTTGGGCGTCATCGGCTCGGTCGCGGCGGTGATGCTGCGCGACATGCCCAACGACATCTATTTCAAGGTGGGCCTCATCGCCATCATCGGCCTCTCGGCCAAGAACGCCATCCTGATCGTCGAATTTGCCAAGGATTATTACGCCGAAGGCAAATCCCTGCTGGATTCGGCGATAGAAGCCGCCCGCGTCCGCTTCCGCCCGATCATCATGACCTCACTCGCCTTCACCCTCGGCGTCGTGCCGCTGGCAATCGCCACCGGCCCGAGCGCCGCCAGCCAGAACGCCATCGGCACCGGCGTGCTGGGCGGCATGATATCAGCGACGGTGCTGGCGATCTTCTTCGTCCCGGCGTTTTTTGTGTTCGTGCTGAAGCTGATGAGGACGAGGCGGCCGGTGGTCGAGGAGCAAACGACGCCTGCCACAGAAACGCAGCCAACCGCCCCGGCCATCCACTCCTGACCCGTGCGCAAATGCCTCCCGGGCTCCAACCCAGAGCCTGGGAGTTTTTGTTTTTGAGTTTATGAATTGCAGGCTGTGCGTGTGGCACCCCCCTCTGCCCTGCCGGGCATCTCCCCCACAAGGAGGGAGATTGGCTGGGGGCGCCGGTTTCCCCAACAACCAGCGTTGCAAACTGCACGACGTTAGAGATCTGCGAAGGTCGCGCCACTTGTCGATCTCCCCCCTTGTGGGGGAGATGTCCGGCAGGACTGAGGGGGGGGGTGCCACAGACGCGAGGCCGAACAAACGCCCCCACCCAATAGACGCCACCCCCATCCGCCCTATATCCGCCCGGCACGAGCACATCAGCTGGGGAAGCCCAATGCCATCCACCTTCATCGCCAGGGGCGCCGAAGCCTATGAAGCCAGCATGGGCCGCTGGAGCCGCCGCCTCGCCGACCCTTTCCTCGCCTTCGCCGGCGTGCCCTCGCACGGCCGCGTGCTCGACGCCGGCTGCGGCACCGGCAGCCTGACATTGGCGCTATCAACCCACCCCGAACTCACCGCCATCGAAGCCCTGGATTTCGAGGAAAATTTCGTGGCCGCACTCCGCGCCCGCACTGATGACACAAGGATATCAGCCCGCCAGGGCGACGTCTGCGCCCTGCCCTATGAAGACAAGAGCTTCGACGCCGCCTATTCCCTGCTCGTCCTGCACTTCGTCTCGAATGCCGAAGAGGCCATCACCGAAATGCGCCGCGTCCTCAAACCCGGCGCCACAGCAGCCGCCGCCGTCTGGTCCCACGACGGCATGCCGAGCTGGCGCCTCTTCTGGAACACGATCCGCGCCATCGAACCCGAAGCCGAAGGCAACGGCATCCCGTCAGGCCCGCGGCCGATGACGGCGGAGGGTGAATTGCGGGCGCTGTTTGAAAGCGCGGGCTTTGCCGATGTCGCCGAGGCGAGGCTGACGATGATAATGGACTACGCCAATTTCGAAGACTTCTACCTGCCGAAGGTATACGGCCAGGGACGGTTTTCTGCGTTCTTCGAGGCGTTGCCGGAGGCGAGACGGGAGCGTCTGCGGGAGGCGCTGAAGGCGGCCTATCTGGATGGCAGGTCA
Organism: Rhizobium sp. BK275; assembly: GCF_014193555.1. Taxonomy (NCBI): domain Bacteria; kingdom Pseudomonadati; phylum Pseudomonadota; class Alphaproteobacteria; order Hyphomicrobiales; family Rhizobiaceae; genus Rhizobium; species Rhizobium sp. BK275. The sequence continues at coordinate 74,074 of NZ_JACHZL010000007.1, read as the reverse complement.
GAGGATGGGCCGCGCGGGTTTGAGAGTGTGGCATGGGCGGTAAGAGGTACCGCTTGAGCCTGCGCCTGTCTTCTGTCGGGCGTCCTCCCGTCAGGCCGTTTCCGAAAACGCCGCCTGATCAGGAGGGTGAAACATAGGCACGATATTGCCAGAGACGGGATGAGCACCGCCACGGGCGCCGTTGTCATGAACGCTTGATAATCGCCGACATTCCAGAACCATGTCGTGGACAGAGCAGTCGATAGAAGCAGAGCGGAGAAGAACATGACACACGACCAGAAGACCGGCCGCCTGTGGAGGCGATAAGCGTTCATCCCATAGATCGCGAAGATGAAGAGATACAAGGGAACCGAGAGGATGGCTTTCAAGACCATCAATATCCCCGCGAAACCACTGAAGAGAAACGGGATATGCCCGACGAGCATGCCCACCAGATAGGCCAGCAGGAGATGTCGATCTGCGGCAAACGAATGTCCCTCATTGCTTCCCCTACAATGCCTCTCGAAATCGCAATGAATGCCATTAGAAGTGGTTATTTTTCAAGCGATGCGGAATAGTGAGTGGCAGCCAGGCGCCGCGCATCTTCAGCTGTAGGCAAGGTATCAAATTGCGCCAAGGACGAGGCGAGCCTTGAGATCATCGATCGACATCCCGCCCCAGCGGTGCAGCATGCGATGACAGTTGGAACATACCGGAGCAAGGTCCTCTAGTTTGGTCCTAGCACCGGGCTCAAGTTGCGAGATCGGAATCTTGTGATGAGCTTCGATAAAGCCGCTTCCAAGTTGACCATATTTCTCAGAGAAATCAAAATTGCATACCGAACAAGCAAATGAAGTCAGTTCGGACTTAAAGCGACTAACAAGTGATTTCGATCGCTCCCTCCTCAGATGGGTTCGAAGTTGAGCGGCCCCTTCATTCACCATGTAGGGCTCTACTGCGTCGGCAAAGCCATCACCGGTCACCGGGTTGAGCAAATCCATCTCCCGTAAACCCCAGACACCGCCACCAATGCCGTGAACACTGTAGAAGAGATCGCGTTTTTTCTGCCAAAATTTCGAATCAGATGAACATTCTTGGATGCGGCCTCTTACACTCTGCAACAAACGGTCAGGGTGCGGTCCCGGAAATAGATGTTTAATTTCCTCCGCGATTTCCGCAGGCCGTGCCTGCCCACCAAGGCTGCGCAACGCAGCTGCCACCATTTCAAATCGCGATGACGTAACTAGATTGTGGACCACGTTTGCTTCGACCCTGCTCGCTTGAGTTGCTGTTTGACAGTTGTGTGTTCGTTTGTATTTATTGCAACGTCAAGGAGAGAACATGCTTGGGGAACTGTTAAAAGACTTTGGAGCGAAGCGCGCAGAACATACTCGCCGAAGCAAGCTTTACGACGAAGAATCGGTCAGCGTCTCGCTCCAAGCTTCCAGGGAAGCCGATGGTTGGGCGGTTCAGCGTACGAACAAAGGCTCCGTTCGTATGCGTCGATCAAGACATTTCGACGAAATATTGGAAAATCGCTTCTGGAACATACTTTACCGCTTTGGCTATTCGGAACTCAACAAGGGGCGTCCATTTTATGTAACCATCGGTAAAGGCGAGAATAACATCGAGCAACAGGTCGATGTATTTGCGAAAGATGACGAGACAATCGTCATCGCGAAATGTATGTCGCGCAAATCCCCGACAAAGGTTTCCTTACTGGAGGAGCTAAACGAATTCGCCGGGCAAATGAAGCCCTTAGCCGATACAATCAGGAAACATTATGGGGCAGAATTTAAGCCCAAAATAATCTGGTGCTTCGTCACGGAAAATATCAGATGGTCAAATGACGATGTCCGGCGCGCCAAAGAATACAATATCAATATAATTCAGGGTCTTGAGTTAATTTACTTCGAGGAATTCTCTAAGAAACTCGGTCCGGCAGCGAGATACCAATTCCACGCTGAATACCTCGAAGCTCAGAAAGTTCCCGCGTTGGCTGGTAGGAAGGTACCCGCAATCAAAACTAAGCTTGGGGGGAAGACTGCGTATCTGTTTTCAGCTCTTGCCAAAGATGTTTTGCGGATAGCGTTCGTCAATCACCGCGATCTTCGGGACCCATCCGGCGCACCGTCTTATCAGCGAATCATGAAGCCAAGCCGCCTTAAAGAAATCGGGCGCTTCCTAGATGAAGGAAAATTCTTTCCGAACACGGTGCTCCTGAATTTCCACCGTAAACCGAATTTTGAACAGCAAGCGAAGGATGACGTGTCGGCAGTTGCGTTTGGCAATCTCATTCTTCCGGACCGCTACAAAAGCTGCTGGATCATAGACGGACAGCACAGGCTCTATGGCACGACATACACCAAGGCCGAGTATGATTCGCCTTTGTTCTTTATCGGGTTTGACTCGGTATCGACTTCCGAGGAAGCCAACATCTTCGTCGAGATCAACTCGAAACAGGCAACCGTACCGCCGACTCTGTTATCTGCCCTCGAGGGCGAAGTGAAATGGGACTCGCCGGAGCCGAAGGAGCGCCTGTCGGCGATTTCTTCTAGGGCTGTAGACTTGCTCAACACCAAGGGCGGCAGCCCGCTCGAAGGAAAGGTAGTATCTCCTGGAATTACCGCGGGAACCAGCCAACCACTGAACCTCAGAAGCATTCAAGATAGGATCAATCAATCAGGGCTTGTCGGCGTAGTTAATCCGAAAACTGGTGAAATCTTGCCTGGTCCATGCTGGGGTAATTCATCAGAGGGCTCGTTACAGCGTTTAGTGACTTTGCTAGAACTGCACTTCGAAGAAGTGCAGTTAGCTAACGCCGAGCGATGGGAGATGGGCAAAGCGGGCCTGCTCTGCACAAATTTTGGGGTCGGCAGTCACATTAGACTGGTGAGTGAATTGATTAATTATGCAACCAACAAAGGTGGGATAAGCGCCTATGAGCAAGATCCGCACGACCTTTATAATTTAATAAAGCCAGAACTTGCTCCGGTTCTCTCCTTCGTCAAGCAAGCTTCGAGCGCCGAGTTTGAGAATAAGTTCAAGGTAATTTTCGGAAGCAGCGGCTTTCATCATTATTTTTACGGTCTTGTTGACTTAGTGGTTGGCGCGGCTCCAGATTTCGCTCCCGAAGGATATCGAGATTTCAAGCGACTATCATCCGATGAAGTCACCGATCTTGCAGATCGACAGGTAAAGTGGATTCAAAAGGTAGTTCCTGCCTACATTCTCCAAAATTTGCGTATACAATTTGGGGATGACTATTTCGATCGAGCTGTGCCAAAGGAAATCCAAAAGGTCTGTCAGGCAAAAAGGATTGACGATGAGGACGGCGAAAAGCTTCCAGTGGAAACTTATCTCGATTGGATTCAACTCCAAAAGATAATTGTACAAAAGGAAGTGCGCGATACTGTTAAAGAAGTTCTCAGCATTCAGCTTCAGAATGAGGGCGGCGGCAAGCACTTTTACAGTGGATGGTTCGATTCGATTAACCGCATTCGGCGCATCGCCGCTCATCCAAATGGTCGGTCGTATAAGGATGACGACTTGCAGGTAATATCCCTTGTGGTTGAACACCTCGTCAATTCCCTGCCCTCCGATAACATGGAGGGGGAGTTCGCTCCCCCTATGACATAATTTCAACCATCGTCGCCGACATTGAGTAATGATCGTTAGTCAAGCTCCTGCGATTCTAAACGAAGGTTTGGAGGCATCGGTTTGATGGATAGTGCCAAAGTCGGTGTGACTTTGAATGCGGCGGTCGCGCAACCACGGTTTGTCTTCGCTACTCAGCCTTCCACCGCTTTGCTCGCTTGCTGAAATGAATATATTAGAGGAAAGTATGGTCTCTGACACGCCTCCCGACGCTGTCCAACCACCTACGTTGGCCCCGCCTCGTCCGCGGATGGTCTCGACCAAATATCTGCGTTTCGATCTACACAATCTATTGATATTATTTGACTCTAAATCACTCGCAATGTTTGCTGAATCGATCAGGAAGGACGGTATTCTCGTCCCATTGAGGGGGCATTAGCGTGGCCGCCTTCACTTACATGGGAACTAAAAAGAGCCTCGCGCGAACCATTGGCGCGCTTTGTGAAACACACGAGCCAGGTCCATTCCTAGATCTCTTTTCCGGAATATCAGCCGCCGGTTCATCGGTCGCACCAAAGCGTCAGATTTGGTGCAACGATGCACAGGTGTTCTCGCGTACCCTAACCGAAGCGCTATTTCTCTCCAACGAAGATAGTCCAAGAGCGACGGTTATCGCAGCAGTAGTTCAGCGCTTCGGCGACAAGAATTTGAACGCACTCGTTCGAGAGAACCAAGACCAAGTCGATGAGGAGCTTCGCCTTTTATGGGGAACCGCACACGATGACCAAATTCAGTTTCAAGCTTACGTGCGCGACCAGACGCAGCAACGCAAGGCAGAGCTTGAGCTAGGTTACAGCCATTGCCTCTTTACGACACGCTATGCTGGCAGTTATTTGGGTCTGGTACAAGCAATCCAAATAGACTCAATTCGCTACGGGGCCGACATGGCACTAAAAGCCGGTCTAATCTCAAGCGAAGAGCACAGGTGGGCGTTGCTCGCCATGTGCAGATCAATTGCGGGGATCAGTAACTCTACTGGACATTTTGCGCAGTATTTGACGCCCAGTCCATCGAACATCAATCGCGTACTGGCGAAGCGCAAGCATTGCGCATGGGCATGCTGGCTTGAAGCATTGAACGAAATGCGGGCGGTAGGTGACACAAAATGGCGCTCGAAAAATCGCGTCTATCACGGGGACGCAATCGAAGTATTAGAAAATATGGATTGGAGCAAAGGTACCCCCGCCGTTATTTACGCGGATCCGCCCTACACAAATGATCAATACTCAAGGTATTATCATCTTTTCGAGACAGCAATACTCTACGACTACCCGTTAGCTGAAGGAAAAGGGCTTTACCGAGGTGGACGTTTTCAATCTTCATTTTCGCTTAATCGTCAAGTCGAGAGCTCTTTTGAACGTATGATTTCGGCGGCTGGAAAGTCGGGAGCTAGCTTGATGATTAGCTATCCTAGTAACGGTCTGCTGCCCAACTCTCTTCAGAAAATACCTGAAATGATGGCAGAGCACTTCAAGATAGTCCTCGACCCCTTGGTTATTCCCCATAAACATTCGACGCTCGGCGGATCGAAGGGACGCGAGAAGGAGGATGTTGAGGAATGCATCTTTCTCGCGATTCAAAAACCGTTAGCGGCAGACTCTCTTTCCGACCTTAAGCATAGCTGAGTATGCAGGTTTGGGGGCTTGGACCGTAACCGCCCAAATTGCACCCCTCACTCCCCCACCACCCCACCAGCTTTCTTCCAAGCATCAATCCCACCCTCAATATGACACGCGCTCCCCACCCCCGCATCCTGCGCCGCCTGCACAGCCATCGCCGACCGCTCCCCGAACGCACAGTAAAACACCACCCTTTTCCCCGTCGCCACCGCCAGTTCATGCAGCATCCCGCCCGCTGACAGGTTCTCCTGCAGATCCGCATAGGGCGCATGCAGCGCGCCGGGGATCACCCCATGCCGCTCCCGCTCGGCTCTCTCGCGCAGATCCACGATCACCACATCCGCCCGGCCCCGCAGCCCCAGCGCCTCCTTCGCGCTCACCGCCCAGCCCTTCCGCGCAATCTCCTCCTGATGCAGCCCGATGTGGATGTTGGCGGGCACGGCGACGTCCATCATTTTCGGGTTGGGCAGGTGCAGGTTGTTCATGAGGTCGACATATTCGTCGACCGATTTGACCTGCAGGCGCGGGTTGAAGCGTTTTTCCTCGCCGATGGTGGAGACCGTGTCGCCCTTGTAGTCATGGGCGGGGAAGAGCAGCGTTTCCTCAGGTAGGCGCAGGAGCTTGTTGAAGATCGAGTCATATTGGGCGCGCGGGTCGCCGTTCTGGAAATCGGTGCGGCCGGTGCCGCGGATGAGCAGCGTGTCGCCGGTGAAGATGCGGTCGCCCATCAGGTAGGAATAGGAATCGTCCGTATGGCCGGGCGTATAGAGCACGTCGAGGCTGAGGCCCTCGATGCCGACGCGGTCGCCTTCGGCAACGCGCATGGCGACGACGTCCGCCTTCGTCTGCTCGCCCATCACGGTGATGCAATGCGTCTGGTCGCGCAGCGCGCCGAGCCCGGTAATGTGGTCGGCATGCAGATGGGTATCGACAGCCTTGACCAGCTTCAGGTCCAGCTCACGAATGAGCTGCATGTAGCGGTCCACCTTTTCCAGCACGGGATCGATGATCAGCGCCTCGCCGCCGCGCCTGGAGGCGATGAGATAGGTGTAGGTGCCGGAAACACTGTCGAAAAGCTGTCGGAAAATCATCTGTCCACTCCATTGCCTTCTGGCACTGCCGGCTTGAGCCTGGCCTGCGGCTGCGAACTGCATCGGGACGTCTGCGCCGATAATATCTTTGCGCCGGGAAAAGCGGAAGAAGCGGGCGGCGGATCCGCCCTCACCCAATCTTGGTATCGGCCGACAAAAATCCGCGCCGCTGCCGCCGTCGCAGAGGCTGCCGCCCGCCACGGGAGGCAGGCCGGCGGCCGGATCACGCGCGGTTCCTGAGCCGGATGAACGAGGCGCTTCTGTATTAACCCCAGGAGAATACAGCAAAATCGCCGTTTTTACTGTGCAAAAACAATACAAATGCCCGGCGGAAAGCACCGCCGGGCACTTATTAAGCACATACTGAAATAATTTCGCCGCGATTTAAAAAGTGAAATTGCGGTTCCATTATTCCGGCCTACAATGCTCCACGCTGGATGCTGCAAACCCAGTGGAGAAGGGTTGCCCAAACTTGTAGATCGCGGGCTGCCCTTCTCCTTCCATATAGCAAGCGCCGATCTGTTGCTATTACGTGCGTAACATCGTGAACAGGCATTGAAGAAATCCCCTGGGCGGAGCGGGGGCTGCACGATGACGTGATCTCCTTTTTGTTGAAGAACGCGATCTGCGCCCTAGAAACTCACCCGCGGGGACGCGTGAGGGAATTTCGATGATCAGAGAAAAGATGTCGGCGAGCCAGACGCCGATGCAGGAAGAGGACGTAGCGATCTGCCAAAACGTCTACGACCATATCTGCGTGGCAAGGCATATCTCCACAGCCCGCGAACGCGAGGAACTGGCCATCCAGATCCTGCATTTCTACCAGCATGGGGTGAAGGATCAGGGGAGTTTGGAGCGGTTGTTGCTGTAGGCGGGGCGGGCTCTCTTGCTATAGTAGCCGAAGGCGTAAGGATGGCCGGCATATTGCTCCGGTAGCGCTGATTGGCTTTGGCGGCGCGGCCACCCCACCTCCCTCATTCCTGTGCTCGTCACAGGAATCCAGCCGGCTTGCGTCTGCAAGCCGAGAGGACTCTTGAACGAGAGTGCTTGCGGAAACCATTCGTCGATTGGGACGCGCTTACGTCAGACTCTTCCGCCGCGTGGACACGCGGCTGCTGGATTCCTGTGACGAGCACAGGAATGAGGGCGATTGGGTGTGTCGCGCCACCCCATCAAAACGTCGTGACTCGTCGCAGGACTGGCCGACCGGAAACCTGTCGCGGTTGACCTCCACGCACGAGCCCTACCTAAAGCCCGGCTACATGCGAAGGAGGCTATGGTGACGGCACCTATCGAGGATTACGCGCTGATCGGAGATTGCGAAACCGCGGCACTCGTGTCCAGAAACGGCTCGATCGACTGGCTGTGTTTTCCGCGCTTCGATTCTCCCGCCTGCTTTGCCGCCCTGCTCGGCACAAGGGAGAATGGTTTCTGGTCGCTCGCGCCCTCCGGCGGCAAATACAGCGCCACGCGCCGCTACCGCGACGACACGCTCATTCTCGAAACCGAATTCCAGACCGAGACCGGCACCGCCGTCCTGACCGACTTCATGCCGCTGCGCGACGGCGCCAGCGACCTGATGCGCATCGTCGAGGGCAAGAGCGGCAGCGTCGGCTTCGATATGGAGCTCAACCTTCGCTTCGATTACGGCCGTACCGTTCCCTGGGTCACGCATGGCGACGACGGCGGCATCACCGCCATTGCCGGCCCCGACAGGCTGACCTTGAATTGCGCCGTGCCGCTCGAAGGCCGCGGGCTGAGCACGGTCGGCGCATTCTCGGTCGCAGCCGGCGAACAGCAGATCTTCACCCTCACCTGGTCGCCCTCGCACCTGCCGCAGCCGGCGCCGCGGCAGGTGGAATATGCGCTGCCGGATACGGAGGAATTCTGGTTATCCTTCGCCGCGAAATGCCCCAAGGTGGGCAAGTGGACGGAGCAGGTGAAACGCTCGCTCATCACGCTGAAGGCACTGACCTACATGCCGACCGGCGGCATCGTCGCGGCCGCGACGACCTCCCTGCCGGAAAAGATCGGCGGGCCGCGCAACTGGGACTACCGCTATTGCTGGCTGCGGGATGCCACGCTGACCCTGCTCGCCCTGATGAAGCTCGGCTATTACGAGGAGGCCACCGCCTGGCGCAGATGGCTGCTGCGCGCGGTCGCTGGCGCACCGGCACAGATGCAGATCATGTATGGCGTGGCCGGCGAGCGCAACCTGCTGGAATGGCAGGTGCCCTGGCTGAAAGGCTATGAAGGCTCCGCACCCGTGCGCATCGGCAATGCCGCCGCCGAGCAGGTTCAGCTCGATGTCTATGGCGAGGTGGCGGACGCCATCCTGCAGGCCCGCAAAGGCGGGCTGCCGGCGCATCCGCGCGAACGCGAACTGGCAAGGGCCATCCTGCCCTTTCTGAAAAAGGTCTGGGTCGAGCCCGATGAGGGCATATGGGAGGTGCGCGGCCAGCGCCAGCATTTCACCTATTCCAAGGTCATGGCCTGGGTGGCCTTCGACCGCGCCGTCCAGATTGCCGAAGCCGACGGCGAGCCCGAAGCCGCCGCCCGCTGGCGCGCACTCGCCGATCGCATCCATGCCGAAGTCTGCGAAAAGGCATTCAACGCGGAGCTTGGCTGCTTTACCCAGGCCTATGGCTCCCGCGCGATGGATGCCAGCCTGCTGCATCTCGGCATGGTCGGCTTCATCGCGCCTGACGATCCGCGCTATGTGGCGACCGTCGAGATGGTGGAACGCAAGCTGATGCGCGACGGCCTGCTGCTGCGCTACGAGACGCAGGAGGTGGATGACGGCCTGCCGCCGGGCGAAGGCGCTTTCCTCGCCTGCAGCTTCTGGCTCGTCGATGCCTACTACATGATCGGACGGCGCGACGATGCGCTCACCCTCTTCGAGCGGCTGCTTTCGATCTGCAACGATGTCGGGCTGCTGGCGGAAGAATACGATCCCGCCGCAAAGCGCATGCTCGGCAATTTCCCCCAGGCCTTCAGCCATATCGGATTGATCAACAGCGCGTTGAACCTGGCGCGCGCGGAAGGGCCGGCGGATCAGCGCTCGGCATGATCGCCGAGACCATGCTTGCGCAACCGTGACATTCAGGCCCTTGCGGACGGGAACCATCAGCAGCCGGGGGCATTGAGTCCCGTCCAGCAACGGGAGGAACTCATGGCACGCAAGACCGCCAAAACGGCCGCGCCTGATGGCGTAACCATTCACGACCAGCAGCTTCACAGGGGCAATGGCGGCGAACTTCACCAGACCGCGGCAGATGGCGCCGACATCCTGACCACGGCTCAGGGCGCCCCCGTCTCCGACGATCAGAACACGCTGAGGGTCGGAGCCCGCGGGCCGGCCCTCGTGGAGGATTTTCATTTCCGTGAAAAGATCTTCCACTTCGACCATGAGCGCATTCCCGAACGCGTGGTCCATGCCCGCGGTTACGGCGCGCATGGCTTCTTCGAGACCTACGAATCCCTGTCGAAATACACGAGGGCCGATCTCTTCCAGCGGCCCGGCGAGAAGACGCCTGCCTTCGTGCGCTTCTCCACCGTGGCGGGCAGCAAGGGCTCCTTCGACCTCGCGCGCGACGTGCGCGGCTTCGCTGTGAAGATCTATACGAAGGAAGGCAATTGGGATCTCGTCGGCAACAACATCCCCGTCTTCTTCATCCAGGATGCCATCAAGTTTCCCGACATCATCCACTCCGTCAAACCGGAGCCCGACCGCGCCTTTCCGCAGGCCCAGTCGGCCCATGACAATTTCTGGGATTTCATCTCGCTGACGCCGGAAAGCATGCACATGATCATGTGGGTCATGTCCGACCGCGCCATCCCGCGCTCCTTCCGTTTCATGGAAGGCTTCGGGGTCCATACCTTCCGCTTCGTCAATGCCGACGGCCAGTCCACCTTCGTCAAGTTCCACTGGAAGCCCAAGCTCGGGCTGCAGTCCGTCGTCTGGAATGAAGCCGTCAAGATCAACGGCGCCGATCCGGATTTCCACCGCCGCGATCTCTGGCAATCCATCCAGTCCGGCAGCTTCCCGGAATGGGAGCTTTGCGTTCAGCTCTTCGATCAGAATTTCGCAGACGAGTTCGATTTCGACGTGCTCGACCCGACAAAGATCATTCCCGAGGAAGTCCTGCCCGTGCAGCCCATCGGCCGCCTGGTGCTGGACCGTATGCCGGAGAACTTCTTCGCCGAGACCGAGCAGGTTGCCTTCATGACGCAGAACGTGCCGCCCGGGATCGATTTTTCCAACGATCCGCTGCTTCAGGGACGCAACTTCTCCTACCTCGACACCCAGCTCAAGCGCCTCGGCAGCCCGAACTTCACGCATCTGCCGATCAACGCGCCGAAGTGTCCCTTCCATCATTTTCAGCAGGACGGGCATATGGCGATGCGCAATCCAGCCGGCCGCGCCAATTACGAACCGAACTCCTGGGGACTGGGGCCGCGCGAAGCGCCGGACACCGGCTTTCGCAGCTTCGCTTCGGAGGAGGACGGTCAGAAGGTGCGCCTGCGCCCCGAAAGCTTCGCCGATCACTACAGCCAGGCCCGCCAGTTCTTCATCAGCCAGACGCCGCCGGAGCAGCGCCACATCGCCATGGCCCTGACCTTCGAACTCAGCAAGGTGGAAACGCCCGTCATCCGCGAGCGGATGATCTCCCATCTCATCAATATCGACGAGACGCTGGCGAAAAAGGTGGCTGCTGCGCTCGGCATCGCAGAGATGCCCAGGCCGGCCGATGCCGCCATGCCGACCCGGCAGGATCTGCCGCCCTCACCGGCTCTCAGCATTATCGAGCGCGGGCCGAAGCGCTTCGAGGGCCGCAAGCTCGGTCTGCTGGTCACCGATGGTTCGGATGCGGCGCTGGTGAAGGCTGTCAGCACCGCCATCACCGGGGAACTGGGCCTTGTCGAGGTCATCGCTCCGAAAGTGGGCGGCGTGACGCTGTCCGACGGCTCCTTCCTCGAGGCGCAGCAGATGATCGATGGCGGCCCCTCCGTGCTCTACGATGCCGTCGCCGTTCTTCCCGGTGAGGAGGCGCTAGCCGACCTCATCAAGGAAGCCGCCGCCCGCGATTTCCTTGCCGATGCCTTCGCCCATTGCAAGTTCATCGCATACACGGCTGCGGCCCTCGCCCTGATGAAGAAGGCCGGCGTGGAAGACCTCGATGAAGGCACGATCGAACTCGCCTCGGCCAATGATGCAAAGGCCTTCGCGGCCGAACTCGGCAAGCTGCGCGTCTGGGCGCGGGAACCATCGGTGAAGCTGTAGGCGCGACGACTTCGCTTTGAGCACCGGCGCCAACCCCAACCTCCCTCATTCCTGTGCATGTCACAGGAATCCAGCCGGCTTGCGTCCGCAAGCCGAGAGGACTCCTTAAAAACCAACGAGCATAAAGCGTTTCTTCAAAGGCCATGGATTATAAGATTCTTCCGCCGCGTGGACACGCGGCTGCTGGATTGCTGTGACAAGCACAGGAATGAGGGAGGTTGGGGTCGGCGCCAGTGTCCAAAGCAAGCTTGGCGCCCTTAGGAGACGCCCCCAATTATCCAAAAATCCGAACGATTCATTCGTTTCCCTTTTGTACTCTCCACCCCTTCCAATTCGCGGTGACTCCCGCCATATTCCGCCCATGGCAAAATCTCCGAAGAAATCTCCCGCCTCGACCGGCTTCGAGGAAGCCCCCCAATCGTCTTTCGAAGGCGCTCCCCTGTCCGGCTCGGTGGCAGACTGGGTGAAGCAGCTCGAGGCGGATGCGGAGTCCGCCGGCATCGAAAGCCAGCGCGAAATCGCCTCCAAGGCGGGCAAGCACCGCAAGAAGGTGGAGAACGAGGCGCGCAAGCACACCGAAGCTGTGAGCGTCAACAAGAAGGCGACGGTGAGCAAGACGGCGCGCGGCGTCTCCATCGGCGGGTCCAGCGACCCGAAGACGCGCGCGGCCGCCGGCCTGAACCCGGTCGCCGGTCTCGATATCTCGCTCGAGGATGCCGGTAATCTGGCGCAAGGCGGCGTCACCGCCACGGTCGAAGCGCTGTCGAAGCTGATCGAGAGCGGCAACCCGCTGCACAAGAACGGCAAGATCTGGACGCCGCACCGCCCTGCCCGGCCGGATAAATCCGAAGGCGGCATCACCATCCGCATGAACTCCGAATACCAGCCGGCCGGCGACCAGCCGACGGCGATCCGCGATCTCGTGGGCGGGCTGGAGACCGGCGAGCGCAGCCAGGTCCTGCTCGGCGTCACCGGTTCGGGCAAGACCTTCACCATGGCCAAGGTGATCGAGGAAACGCAGCGTCCGGCCCTCATCCTGGCGCCGAACAAGACGCTGGCCGCCCAGCTTTATTCCGAATTCAAGAATTTCTTCCCCGACAATGCGGTGGAATATTTCGTTTCCTACTACGATTATTACCAGCCGGAAGCCTATGTGCCGCGCTCCGACACCTATATCGAGAAGGAAAGCTCCATCAACGAGCAGATCGACCGCATGCGCCACTCGGCGACGCGCTCGCTGCTCGAACGCGACGATTGCATCATCGTCGCCTCCGTCTCCTGCATCTACGGTATCGGCTCGGTCGAAACCTATACGGCGATGACCTTCCAGATGAATGTCGGCGACCGGCTGGACCAGCGCCAGCTGCTGGCCGATCTCGTGGCCCAGCAATACAAGCGCCGCGACATGGATTTCACGCGCGGCTCCTTCCGCGTGCGCGGCGACACGATCGAAATCTTCCCGGCCCACCTTGAGGATGCCGCCTGGCGCATCTCCATGTTCGGCGACGAGATCGACGCCATCACCGAATTCGACCCGCTGACCGGCCAGAAGACCGGCGACCTGAAATCGGTAAAAATCTACGCCAACTCGCACTATGTCACGCCGCGCCCGACGCTGAACGCCGCGATCAAATCCATCAAGGAAGAGCTGAAGGGCCGGCTGGCGGAGCTGGAAAAGGCCGGCCGCCTGCTCGAGGCACAGCGCCTGGAGCAGCGCACCCGCTACGATATCGAGATGCTGGAAGCCACCGGCTCCTGCCAGGGCATCGAGAACTATTCGCGCTATCTCACCGGCCGCGACCCCGGCGACCCGCCGCCGACGCTGTTCGAATATGTCCCTGATAACGCCATCGTCTTCATCGACGAAAGCCATGTCACCATCCCGCAGATCGGCGGCATGTACCGGGGCGACTTCCGGCGCAAGGCGACGCTGGCCGAATACGGCTTCCGCCTGCCCTCCTGCATGGATAACCGCCCGCTGCGCTTCGAGGAATGGGACGCCATGCGCCCGGATACGATCGCCGTCTCGGCGACCCCCGGCGGCTGGGAAATGGAACAGGCTGGCGGCGTCTTCGCCGAACAGGTCATCCGCCCCACCGGCCTCATCGATCCGCCCGTCGAAGTGCGCTCCGCCCGCAGCCAGGTGGACGACGTGCTCGGCGAAATCCGCGAGACGGCCGCCAAGGGCTATCGCACCCTCTGCACCGTGCTGACCAAGCGCATGGCCGAGGACCTCACCGAATATCTGCATGAACAGGGCGTGCGCGTGCGCTACATGCACTCCGATATCGACACGCTGGAGCGCATCGAGATCATCCGCGATCTTCGCCTCGGTGCCTTCGACGTGCTCGTCGGCATCAACCTGCTGCGCGAGGGCCTGGATATCCCGGAATGCGGCTTCGTCGCCATTCTCGATGCCGACAAGGAAGGCTTCCTGCGCTCCGAAACCTCGCTGATCCAGACGATCGGCCGCGCGGCGCGAAACGTCGACGGCAAGGTCATCCTCTACGCCGACAACATCACCGGCTCCATGCAGCGCGCCATGGACGAGACGGCCCGCCGCCGCGAAAAGCAGATGGCCTATAACACGGAGCACGGCATCACGCCCGAAAGCGTCAAGGCCAAAATCTCCGATATCCTCGACTCGGTCTACGAGCGCGACCACGTCCGCGCCGATATCTCCGGCGCCTCCGGCAAGGGTTTTGCCGATGGCGGCAACCTCGTGGGCAACAACCTGCAGGCCCATCTCAACGCGCTGGAAAAGAGCATGCGCGACGCCGCCGCCGACCTCGACTTCGAAAAGGCCGCCCGCCTGCGCGACGAAATCAAACGCCTCAAGGCGGTGGAACTCGCCGCCATGGACGACCCGCTGGCGCGCGAGGAAGCCAAATCGATGGAAGGCATCAGACGAAACGCCAAAGCGACCCGCGAGTCCCTTCTCCCCGCCGGGGAGAAGGTGCCCGCCAGGGCGGACGAGGGGGCCACACCCTCCTACTTCGCCAAACCGCACCTCGACGAAATGGGCCACGACCCCACCACCCCCGCTGACAGCAAGAGCCTCTTCCGCAGGAATACGCTGGATGAGATGACAGTGGGGCGGACGGAGAAGCCGGTGACCGGGCATGTGCCGGAAAAGCCGGATGCCGCCAAGGGTACGAACCGGTTTTCGCCGCTGCTGGAAGGCCAGCGGGAGCGCGACGATGTGCGGCCGCTGGTGCGCGGCAAGACGGGTGTCGGGAGCTACGAGGATCCGGGCGAGCAGAAGCGCAAGGGGCGGACGAAGGGTAAGACCGGGCGGCCGGGGCGTTAAATATTACTGGTCGACTCCTGGATTTCAGTGAGAAATCCTAATCCGCGCCTTCGATAATCAATGAGATCGGCGCCCTTCAACCTGTAAAAACCTAACGTCTTGCTTTAGCCAACCGACAATATCCGATACAAGTAAATCAGGATTAACCTTCGATTTTCCTTTTAATGCGCACTCCCAAACTATACATACTCTCCAACCTAAATTCTGAAGGCTGTTAATATCCTCAACGTCGCGGAACTTGTTCCTCAGAAACTTGGAAGTCCAAAAATCCTGCCTTGATGCAGGAATTGTCGCACGCCTGCAGCCATGTGCATGCCAGAAGCATCCATGAACGAAAATCACGGCCTTAAATCTAGGGAAAATTAGATCGGGAGTGCCTGGAAGACTTCGATTATGCAGCACATACCTTAAGCCCGCTGCATGAAGATACTTCCGCAAGACTAGCTCAGGCCCTGTGTCTTTCTGGCGAACTCTAGACATAAGAACTGAGCGCTTAAAATCTGTCATCTATATTAACGCTGTCAGATATTCCCTATGCTTCATCTCGGAAACTTACGTTTAGCAGACCGGATTCCAGATTGTTTCAACCAATTCAAAAATCCCGAGAACGTTAGCACCATCATCGCACGTCATGGCTTTTTTGCGGAAAGAAGTTTGCGAATTCTCGCCTTGATATTCTCATGAGTGATGTTCAAATCACTCTTCGCTGTTTGAGAAAGCAAACCTGTATGGCCTACGGCATTTCTGGTCGGCTTATATCTTATGGCATCGGTCCAAAGAGATGGATTGCCGTTTGTAGTTTTCGAACCTTCCGCAGTAACAGCAAGAGAATCCATATCCAAATAAAATAATTCGCTATCAGCTTTTCTAATAGAAAAGCTGATATTCGCCTTTCCCTTGGCCTCGTCCTCCCGTTGCTTCCACTGCGCAGCTAAATTCGAAACACTTGTCTGTAAAAAAATACCTCGATCATTTATATACTTTCTAATCAAGTTCTCCGACAGAAAACAATCGACGTAGGCTTGAATATTAAATGCCGCGTCCGACTGAAGATCTTGAAGCCATTCTTCTACCTGATCCTTATTCTCTCTGCCGGATTCAGGCTGGTAGTCCTCCTTTGAAAGCGCGTAAAGATCTCTAGCTTTTCGCTCTTTCCTCGATTTACGGGGATTTTCATCGTCGCCTTCGTCGCCACGGTCAAGACGAAGTGAATCCCATTGATCTATTACCGCAGGCATTAGCTCCCGTTTTAAGTAGTCCATAAGCGCTCGAAATTGAGCATCATCTTCTACGATACCCTCGCGACTACTCGTGAAAGGGTCCACTCCGTCTCGGTCAAGCATGTCGAAGTGTATCTGGCCGTACAAGTAATTTTCGACAATTCTTTGGGTCGGAATGTGTCTAATAACGTTCTTTTCCCGCAGTCGTCCATTAACAAATAAGTCTATGGTCGCGCGTTCTTCAGTCCCCGTTATTTTTAGCTTCGAGGGCTTTTCCACGGTAGCTATGAATCCGGTCACACTTAGCGCCGTAGTAACTTCTATCTTCTCAGCCTTCAATTTCACCAGTGACGTAGTGAAAGGATCTTCGTAGCCGTTAATACTCCACAAGAATTCAGTAGCGTCGGCGAGCCCTTGCAAATCCTTTTCGGTGACCGGGTCGCCATCCACGTAAAGCGTGAACTCCTCATCAATCAGCGCAAACTTGAAACTTAGCGCGAGCATTTTTCTCAGATGCTGTGACGAGCTTTTGAGACTGTCTTTTAGACCATCGAAGACGATTATTGTCCCGTGCTCATGCTCCTTCGCGAGCTTGGCAATTTTATCCAGATCAAGCTCTTCAAGAGAGTATTGGTCGGCTGTATTGTCACTTTTGATAGCCGCGTCAAGACCACTATTGTCAATGACACCACCGACATAGTCTTGCCCCTCCGTCTTTGAATAGATTGAAACTCGCTGAGCACAAGACAGCAATGCGAGTTTACCGATTCCCTTCGCTCCAATAAACGGCCTATCTCGTTCTGTAGCCCTTAGCCCGTCCTTCCGCTTGGAATATCCTATCTTAAGGAACTTCTCCTGAAAATCCTCGTAGTCCATTCCAACGCCATCGTCTTTGATCGAAAAGGTGCTTCTTGCACGATCGATATTGATCCAAACGTTTTTCGCATCCGCATCCCACGAGTTGGACACCGCTTCGCCAAGCACCGTAATAAAGTTTCGATACAGATTTCTTCCCAGGTGGTTTAAAACACTAAGAGAAATCTCAAACCGAAATGGCTTATGTTCGTCGTTGCTTGGCATCGTTCCCCTCCGTGATGGATGCCGAGATTGATCGTCCTACCGCCTCAGCGAGCGCGACCGGTACGGCATTCCCAATCCAGCGCCCAACTTCGCTGAATGAAATCGCTCTATTTTCTGGGAGAAATTCATAGTTTTCCGGGAAGGTCTGGATAAGCGCTGCTTCGCGAAGTGAAATAGCTCGATCCTGTTCGGGATGACCAAATCGACCGTTTCCGTAACCATAACATTGCGTTGTCATAGTCGGTGAAGGCTCGTTCCAAGACATTCGGGCGTAGACGCCCGGATATGTCTTACCGGTGGACTTCTGATGGCATTTAGCGCGAAGGTGAAAAGGCCAATCGCGCCAAGTCCCGCCCGGTTTGGACGCTCTAATCCGCTCAATATTCAAGTCGGAGAGAGAGGCGGCTGTGTGCAATCTATCATTTGGACTGGATTCTCCCGCAGCAATCGCAGGAAGATTATTAATTGCCTCGTAAACTGAGACAGGTCGATCATGAGTTGGAGCCAGGTCGTTCGGGATGTTGTTTTTCGCTGCCAGCACTACTAGTCTTCTTCTTCTTTGCGGCACCCCAAACTCTTCGCATTTCGCGACGGTCCACTTAATATTATATCCCGCTGCGATCAGAATCTTCTTGAACCCATTAAAGACCGCGCCGTCTTTATACTTAAGCAATGACGGTACGTTCTCCATCGTGACGAAATCCGATTGCACTTCGGCCGCCAAGAGCGCGAAGGAATTTACCAGGTCCCACCTTGGATCTTCGTCATAACGTTGCTTATAAGTTGAAAACGGCTGACATGGCGCACAGCCTGCCAAGACTGACGGGGCTGTGCCGGAAAAATGCCCCCTAATTTCGTCAGCTGTCAGCTTGGCAACATCACGCGCATAAAACTTTGAGTTATTATTTTTCTCAAATGCGTATTTACATCTGCGGTCAGTGTCATAGCCCGCTTTAATATCGAAGCCGGCCTTCTTTAGGCCGTGACTTAACGCCCCGACTCCACAAAATAGATCAACTACTTCACCTATCTTAGCGTCTATTCTCGGCATGTGCATTTCTGATTCTACACTGGGGATATGCATCGCTAACCTTTGATAGTTAATAGTTGTATAACAACCCAATGCAAGTACCTTAAATTGATTTCCAACCTACTTTTTGGCTTCAACCATAACTTGCAGGGGCGAAGGTCCATGGCGCAAATCTGCTCGCCCGAGAGTTTGAAGGTCGGGGAAAAGGAAAGGGCCAAAACTACCGCCCGGAAATCAAACTACCGTCGCAATGGGATATCGGGCCGCTGTTGTGCGTTAGGAAAGGTTGTCGGCACATTTTCCGAAAGAAAAGTAAATGCCGACCGTAGAAACGGCATGCATTGGAGGGAACTTGCAGTTTTGCTGCTCATTACATGTCGCGAAGCACCTCGCGCACTCAGGCCGGTTTGCCAGAAGGAGCCCGCATGCTGATTTCGCCTTCGGCCGCTCGTACCTTTGACACAAAGGTCTCGCGATTCCCTTCATTCACGCCCCCTCAACGCAGCCCCACCCACCCCTCATTGCCCTCCACCCTGCCCCACCTTCGCGGGCACACAGCCACACCCTGGGGCGACACCGTGGCGGCCGACACGACTGATGGATGCGATGCGGCAGCTGTCGCAGCTTCTCGCCAAGGCGCCGGCGGGCGCGGTGCGTGCGGAACGGGAGGCGACGATGATGCAGGCGGGGCATTCCTCCCGCACGGGCGGCTATCGCGACGCGGCAGGCCGGCGTGTGGAGGAAGGCAGGCCGGATAGCCTTGTTGTCATCGGCGAGATCGTGAGAAGCTGGAGGCCGGCGCTGCTGTTGGGGCTGACGGCCCCAGTTTCAACAAAGGTGCTGATCCAATCGAAGAAGCCGAAAACTCACTTCCTGCGCGGACAGATGACGACCGGGACCAGCTATGACAGCCGCTCCACCATTCATCCCCGCCAATCACGGCCGCTCCGATTGCGGTGAGCAGATGTGACAAGAAGTGAGCAGAATCCCTCAATTGTGGCAGGCATTCACCAGATTCGATGAACATATCCTGATGGCGGCTACACAGAGCCGTCTTATAGGAAAACTACCATGTCTATGCTTCGTAAGATCGCAGTAACGGGTCTTGTCTCTCTGACCCTCGCAGTTGGCTCCATTGCAACAGTAACGCCCGCGCTGGCGCATGGCGGAGGAGGTCACGGGGGCGAGAGCCATGGCGGAGGAGGCGAGCACATGGGAGGCGAGCACTTTGGAGGAATGGGAATGGGCCACTTCGCCGAAAATCGCGGCGGGGGGTTTTTCGGTCACGACCACTTCGGCCGCGACCACTTCGATGGACGGTTCAGAGATCGCGAAGCCCTTCTGTTCGGCAGCAATGACGACTACGACCGCTGCCAGTGGCAGTGGATGGCAGCGCCTGACGGGCGTACAATCAGAGGCGAAGTATGCTACTAGAGCAATTCCAGCAAAAGTGCGCAGCGGTTTTGCGTCCGGAATTGCGTAAAAACTAGGATACAGAGCATTTTCGTGATTCAAAGATAAACGGAAATGCTACTGACCGAAGCGGAAGGTCTTGCCAGCGAGCCGGTGACCGGCCCAAACCGGAAACCGGCCCTCGGGCGAGCCTGACGTGATTTCTGCACTCTTGCCGCTGCCTTTCTCCCTGAAAGGCTGCGGCAAGACATCATCAGCAATTCGGAGCAAGAATACGTCCTCCAGCGCAAGCGACTCATTGGATCGTATTCTGCAGAGCGTGCCCGCGGCTGCATTTTCTGTCACTTTGCATGGACAGAAACGCCCGACCAGACCGGACACCGCTCCATGCCAGACATCCGCATCGACCCCTTCCCCTCGCCCGACGAATTCGCCGCGCTCTGGGCCGCCGCCTGGGGCACATCCGAGCCGCCGGATTTCGCCCGCATCCTGCCGCGCAGCCTTGCCCATCTCGGCGCCTATCACGAGGGGCGGCTGATCGGCTTCGTCAATGTCGCCTGGGATGGCGGCATCCATGCCTTCATCCTCGATACCTCGGTGCATCCGGATCTGCGCCGGCAGGGCATTGCGACCGCCCTGGTGAAGGAGGCGGTGCGGATCGCCCGTGAGCGCGGGGCGAAATGTCTGCATGTCGATTTCGAGCCGCATCTTGAGGGCTTTTACCGCGCCTGCGGCTTCAGGCCAACCGAGGCGGGGCTGATACGGCTTGGCTGAGCAATTCCGCAGAAGCAGTCTTGCGCCTGGAATGACGTGAAAACAGCGGGATAGAGCATTTTCCTGTCAGCAGAAAAACCGAAATGCCCTCGCCCTTACCTTACGACAGAAGCGGCCGGTAACCGCCGCCGGGTTCGCGCCTCGTCAGCAGGAAATGCAGCAGGTTGGCATAGCCGCGCGCATCGTCGATGGCGCGGTGCGTGTGCTCGATATTGCCGAGCCATTCGCGCGGATAATGGGCGATATCGCATTCCCACGGGCTGCGGCCCGTCACACCCGCCACCATCGACAGGATGCAGAGCGGCGGATGCCGGAACAGCCGATCGGCGATCCAAGGCCCTTGGAACAGCGGCCGGCCGGTGAAGCGCTTCAGGTAATGATCGATCCAGGGGCCGTCGAGCGCGACGGGATGGGCGGCGAAGATCGGCTCGGCGCGGAAGGATTTCACCCAGGCGGTGAAGCGCGCCACGACCTCGGCAGCCGGCTCGGGATTGGCGGTCGCCGCCGCGAAGGCCTGCGGATGGGCCTGCCAGAATGCCATGGTCACGGGGTCCTGCCCGGCCCCCTCCAGCGGCTGCAGCACGGCCTCGAACTCGCCGAGCATCTGGCCGGTCTCGGAGACGGCAACGGAGCCGAAGGACAGCATCGAGTGGGTGCCCGGTATGGGGCCGTCGAATTCGCAATCGGTGACGATGTAGATATGCGGCACGCGCGGTGTGCTCCCCGGGGCTGTTTTGGTGTTGGGATGAGCATAGCTGGATATTTGTGGGTTGCCACTGTCCCCCGTATCTTATGCCGGGTGGGCACGTCCGGATCTGTTGTTGATGGGGTGAGGAGTAAAAACGGGAGGGGGGTGCCCCACGGCATGCCCTCGCCTTCATCCTCTCTATTTCCTTGAGCACCCGAAAGCGATTGAGCATTGCAAATACGCCCGGCCACACCACGACCGGGCATCCTCTCACCCCACGCCGCAATCAATTATTATGCGCCGCGCAGGCTTCATCCATCGGGGTGGCGTTGCTGGTGCCGCCCTGGGTCTGCAGGTTGCCGGTGCCGGTGCTGCTGGCGGCTTCGTTGCCGTTGCAGTCGGCCTTCTTCATCTTCATGGCTCCGCCCATCTTCGTGCTGCCGGTCGTGGTCTTGTCCATCACTCTTGGCTTCTTCGTGCCGGCGCCGCCGCCGGAATCGACGGTGCTTCTGTCGATCGTGGTGCCGGTCGGGGCCGGGTTGGATTGGGCGAAGGCGGATGTGGCCATGCCGAGGGCGAGCAGAGAGGCTGCGACAATTTTCATGCGCATGGGTGTTCTCCCAGATAGATCAGTGGTCGATTCCTAGGGAACCGCTGACGATGGCGATTGTTCCCCGGCGATTTCCACAGTTTTTCCCCTGCTCAATTCCTGCGCGAGCTGGGCGGCAGGTTTCAATCACGCTACATTAGCGGAATTGCACGCGTCGGAGGAGGAGAAGGTCGCGTAAGGAGGTGGGGCGGAAACGAGCCGCCACACCCATCATTTGATCTCAAGCCCGGAAACCCCACCGGGCTTTTTTCTTTGGGAGCCAGCCCGGAACTCCACTTCATGCTTCGGCCACCCGCCGCGAGCGGCCAACCTCCGCAAGGTCGATCCAACTTGATTGCAACGACAATTTACGATATCAAATCTGATGTACGTACATCATTTTGATTTCGAGGGGGGAATATAACGATGGCGTTCGAGTTCAATCCGGAATTTGCCATAGCCGATGAGCAATCTCTTCGAAGCCTGTTCGAGGCGACGCATGCCCTGGCCATACAGAAGTGTCGGGGCACCCTCGGCATACACGCGCAGGAGTTCATCCGGCGCTCGCCCTTTCTGTGCATCGGCACGCAGAATCCTGACGGCAAGGCTGATGTCAGCCCGCGTGGCGACCCTGTCGGCTTCGTCAAAATCCTCGATGAGCGAACGCTGGCGATACCGGACCGGCCCGGCAACAACCGCCTCGATACATTGGTCAATATTCTCGCCAATCCGAGTGTCGGACTGCTGTTCATGATCCCGGGTTTCGACGACACATTGCGCGTGAACGGACGCGCCGTTCTGACAAGGGATCCCGACCTTCTGGAGAGCATGAGCGTCAACGATCGCCGTCCCAAACTCGCAATCGTGGTCACGGTGGACGAGGTCTTCATGCATTGCGCCAAGGCATTCCGGCGCTCTCACCTGTGGAGCCCCGAGCACCACCAGGATCGCACGGATATGCCCTCGCTCGTGAAGATCATTCTGGACGAAACATCAGGCGCGCCTGATGACAAGGATGAGCAGCGCAGAATGGATGAAGATCTCGAGGATGCATACAAGAGGACGCTTTACTGACGGATTGCCGGGGCCGGATGAGGGAGCCACGAGCACAACGTCACCCTATCTTGCACGAGGACATGGAATGAGGGCCACCCCCTACTCCGCAGCCTCCCCGCGCTGCGGCTCCGCCACATCCACCAGCTCCACCTCTTCCACCGGCCCCGGAATCTCTACCTCATACG
The DNA here is from genome assembly GCF_014193555.1 of Rhizobium sp. BK275. Classification (NCBI taxonomy): domain Bacteria; kingdom Pseudomonadati; phylum Pseudomonadota; class Alphaproteobacteria; order Hyphomicrobiales; family Rhizobiaceae; genus Rhizobium; species Rhizobium sp. BK275. Next base: position 51,099 of record NZ_JACHZL010000007.1, on the reverse strand, counting down.
AATACCCTTCGAGCATCGTATAGGTATGCTCGATCGTCGCGATCTGCTTTTCCGTCTTGCGGATGGCGTCGGCGATGGCTTCGCTGCGGGCACGCATCATGGAGCCGAGCACGTCGGTTTCCGGCCGCCGGCCGAGGCGGTCTATGTGTTTGCGCACGCGGGCGCGGTGGCGTTCGAGCTCCAGGATATGGAAGCGGCTCTTGACGATATCGTCGGAAAGTTTGCGGCGCATGGCGGCGACAGGGTCGAAGCTGCCGGGTTCGCGCTCGTCGAGGATCACCTCGTTGACCAGCGATTCCAGCATCAGCACGCCTTCTAGATCTTTGGGGTCGGCAAGCTGCGGATCGTAGCCGGTATCGTCGTAGACGCGCCGGCGCACCGGGTCCTGCAAGAGCTCGTAGGCGATCTGCAGCCGATTGAAATGATCGGAATCGCCGCCGGCATCCGGATGCGCGCCCTTGGCCGCCTTGCGCCAGGCAAGCTTGATCGCCTCGCCGGTGGCGTCGCGCTCCAGTCCGAGCATGGCATAGGGATCGATCACGCCGGCACTTCCTTCATTCACTGCTTCGTCCCTCCGAGACCTAACCGCAGGCGGCCACCGCATCAAGCCCCGAAACACCCTGCCATAATTGCGGCAGCTCGGGACGAAATTGTGGAACGCGGCGGATTTTCCCACAGGTGAAGAGTTAACGGGTTCGATTTCCGTTGCTCGTCCTCGGCCTTGTGCATTGCGGCTCGCGGTAAAATGCACTGGCCTGGAAAGCCCGTCATCCGGAAGTTGGCAGCCAACCGCCCTCAGGTTGCAATCCGGTCGTATCCCACAATGAAACACGTGCATCAGCATATGCTAACGCTCCGCCAACCATTTGAATCGTCACCATTTCCCGCAACGCAAAAAACCATGCCACAATATTGCCGCTTGCTTTTTGCCCGAAATGCTGGCACGAACTGCGACACTCGGGCATTTCGCATGCCGGTGACTGGACTGAAGTGGTAATGCCGCGCCGGAGCGCCAATTCCGGCAAGGCGGCATGGGTGACACCCATGCGCGTAGATGTTCTTTCCCCGTACGTGACGTCTCGACTGACCCTTCGCGTCCGGCTTCCAGGGCCGATACGCGAAAGCTAAAGCCGTCCGCCTCCCCACCGCCGGGGGTGCGGATAAACTAACCAGACATGGGAAAAAGGACTATCCCTATGGCCACCAAGGGCACCGTAAAATTCTTCAACCAGGACAAGGGTTTTGGTTTCATCACGCCGGAAGGCGGCGCCAAGGACGTTTTCGTCCACATCTCCGCTCTCCAGGCTTCCGGCATCCAGTCGCTGCGCGAGGGCCAGCAGGTTTCTTTCGACACCGAGCCGGATCGCATGGGCAAAGGCCCGAAGGCCGTCAATATCCAGGCCTTCTGATCTGATTCAGGTCTTTCTGCGTTAAGCAGGCGACGGCGCTCCGCAAGGGGCGCCGTTTTTGTTTTGGGGGTTCGAGAGTGTTGGTCCCCTCACCCTAACCTGACCGGGATTCCGGACTCATCCTTCACCCAGATAGGTTCCGATATATTCGCCACGCTTCCAGAGCGTCGCACGCAGCCGGGCTTCCACCCCATCCGATGTCGCCGCCTGCAGAGACAGCATCTGGTCGGCGATCACCTCACCCGGCTGCAGGATCGCCTCGATGGCAGCCGTTTCCTCCACGGTATCGGCATAGTCGGGCATCGCTTTCAGCCGCAGTTCCGCAAACATTGCCGCTTCGTGCAGCTCGCTGCAGAGCAGGACGAGTTCCGTATCGTCGCTCCGTTGGAGCGGGCAGGCCTGCATGCAAAACTCCCTCTCTGGATATCGCTGCCGTCATAAGGTTGTATCTGCCAACGCCGACAACAATCAAGGAAATTATTCCTATCTTCGATCACGATCCATATCGGCGAGACTTTTTCAGGAACCTTAGCACCGGCACACAACGCTCAGGCCGCCTCGCTGTGGCGCTCCACGAGTTCAGCCCATTCCATCGCCGCGTGGCGTCCGGGCACCGTCTTGTCGTTTTCGATAACGGCGGCGATGCGGCGGAAGAGTTCGTCGGCAAAGGGCGCCGGCCGCCCGGGTTCGGCATTGCCGGCCGGGCGCAGCATGGTGCCCCCGTCGAGCTGGATGGACTCGACGCTGAACCCTTCATGATCGCCCGAGAGCTCGGCTGAGCCATAGAGCAGCAGGCCATTGTCGTTCCGGCCAAGGATGGGGATGACGAGCTCGTCGAAATCGAACCGCAGGCTGAAGATGTTCATCGGCCGATGACCTCCTGATGGATGCGCTCCTCGCGGATGAGGATGCAGGAGGATGCGATGCCAATGGTTGAGTGATGGAATGGGCGGGCCTGCCGGCCTATACGGCCAGCGAACGTATATCCTTGGCGATGTCGGCGAGATCATTGTCAAGCTGGTGATCGCGCCCCGGCAGCGAGCAGAGGACGGCATCCGGGATCGCCCTGGCGTAAGCCTCGATATGCGCAAAGGGCACGGTGTCATCATCGCTGCCGTGATAGATGAGCACGGGCAGCCCCTCCGGCAGGCTCTCTGAAAAGTCGTCGTGCCCGCCGATCTCATCGCTCTCCCATCCGCCCTCGCCCATGAAGGGCGGCGCGATGAGGATGACGGCGCCGGGCTCGAATGCCGGCCACGCCTCGGCAAGCGTGTGGAGAAGCACCGTGCCGCCGAAGGAATGGCCGATCAGGATCGCGCCGTCTTCGAGGGTTTCGAACTCCTTCAGCAAAGCGGCTTTCCAGGCCTGATAATGCGGGTCCGCTTCATCGGGCATGCGGGGGTAGTTGATGGTCCAGGCCTCGCCGAGTTCCCGGGCGAGACTGTCGACGAGCTTGTTGTCCCACTCGTCGTGGGTGGTTTCGCCGGCGCCCTGGATGAAGAGGATCTGTGTTGGCATGGATCGCGTTCCCGGTTGTGACCGTCAGGGAGATGGGTCGTTACGGGGGCGGGGCAAGGGTCTCGGCCGTCCTTCGGCCCCCTTCCCGGCACTATCGCCTTCCGCCGATGCGGCGCATGTCCACAACGCGGCCATCGCGCTGCCGTATGGAAATCTCAAACTGGCGGTTGCCTCTCCGGGCGTGATAAACGAAGAAACGACCACGGCAGTCGATCCGCCTGACGTCCCTGAAACCACGGCTGCGGATCAGCCTCTCGCCCTGACTGCAGGTAATCCCTCTGCCGCTGTTGAGATTGGTGCCGACGCTGATGGAGATCTGGGCCTGCGCGCTTGCCTCGGTCGGCACGGATATTGATGGGACCGACAGGCCGACAGCCAGCGCCAGTGACAGAAACAACGATGATCTGGACAAGGCATCCTCCCCTTGGATAACGGGTTTCGAACACACCACACTCGTTTATCTGCGGAATTATACAACCGTGAGGATAGGAGCGATAGAGGGTCGCTCCCTGCTCGCGGGATATCTGAGAGAAGGCGATGGTAAAGATTGGAGACGGCACAGCGTCAAACGGATTTCACCACCCCGGCCTTGAACCTCGACCGATCGACGCGAACATCCCTCTTCTGCCCCACGAACAGGCCGACGACGAGGTTTCTCGCCTTGATGCTTTCGAGCTCTAGCCGCCGCGCGAGCTTGCGCACCTTGCTGAGCGGCAGGAAGACCAGATCCTTTTCCGGGCGCACGAAGTCGGCGCTTTCGGCCTCATCCTCCAGAAACCGCTGCTGGATGACCGGCGCCGGCTCGATCTGGTAGGCGGCAAGCCAGGAGCGATGCCAGAAATGCGCATCGATCAGCGAATAGGTCGTGGTTTCCGCAAGCATGCGTTTTGCAGCCTCGGGGCCGATGATATAGCCCGCGAGCCCCACCCGGTTCTGATAGACGCGGGTCGCGCCAAAACGGCCGGCCGCGTCCTGCCAGGCGGGCTTGCGATCGAGGATATGACGCCGCGGCGCGAATTCGAGGTCGTAGACGCTGTTCCAGGCATCATTGCGGGCTTCGATATTGGCGAGGACGACCGCGATATCGTCTGACAGCACCGCATCGTCTTCGAGGATGAGCATCTTCGCGCCATGCGCCATCACCGCCTGCCAGGCCTTGCGGTGCGACAGGAAGCAGGCAATGTCCTGCCGCCGCGTCGGGCTCGGCCAGTTGCTGGCTGCCGTCTGGCATTCCTCGGCCGTGAGATCGGCAGCTTCGAACGCGTCCAAAAATTCGAAGGACAGGCCGAGTGCCGCCATTTGCCGGGTCTGGAAGCTCCGCCGGACCTCTTCCGCCTTGCGGCTGATGATCAATATTCTCAATCGAACTCCCCGGCACCGAAAACCCGCTGTGTCAGCGCAAACATATAGCTATGTTCCGATGCGAGCAAAAGCGGACCGCCGGCGGGCGGCACAAGTTTTTCAGGGATCCCTTCAGCCTGCATGCTCACTGCGGATAAAGGGTCGCAACGCGCCCGGCGAAATAATAGGCGACGATGCCGATCCATTCCCGCACGCCAGTGCTCAGAAGCCCGGCATTGATGAGCGGATAGGCGACCGTCACTTTCAGGCCCTCCTTCCCGGTCGTGCGGTAATCGGCGACCCAGGGGGTGACGTCCATGCCGAGATTGCGGAAGATCGCCACGGCGCGCGGCATATGGAAACCCGAGGTCACGAGCAGGCAGTGGGTGAGGTTCAGCCGCTGCAGGATCGCCCGGACATTTGTGGCGTTTTCATAGGTATCGCGCGACTCCGCGTCATATTCGACCCTGTTTGGATCGATATGGAAATCATTGAACATCCGGCGGATGACATCCGCCTCCGTCATGGCGACACCTTCGAGGCTGCCATCGCCGCCGGACATGATGATCTTCGCATTGGGATAGAGCCCCGCAAGCCGCACCGTCTCGATATAACGATCGCCGCCGTCATCGAGATCGTAACCGCCCCGCGCCCCATCGACCAACGTCGGGATGCCGCCGCCGAGCACGATGACGCAGGCGGCATCGGCGGGTGCGGCCGGCCGCGGAAAGCGGTCTTCGAGCTCCTGCACGATCAGCGCGCCCGATGTGGTGTAGAAACTCACGAAGACGAGCGCGAGCGACACCAGCCCGGCGGCGATGGCGAGCCGCCGGAAGGAAAAGAGCATCAGGAGCACGCTGAGCGCCATCAGAAGGAAGCAGATCGTCACCGGCTGGGAAACGATCCAGAAAATCTTGGCGAAGAAAAACATGGGCGTACTGGGGTCCTGGTGAAAAGGAGGCCACGAAACCTTATTCGCGGATTCGGGGCAAGTCTGGTTTTTCGGGTGGGGCAGAAGTGACGAGGATGGGATGTGCCGCGCGGCACATCGCGGGTCGGAGAGCGGCAATATATTACCACATTCCTTTCTGAACCTGACCGAATGCGCGCCCTGCAGGCTGCTCGATTTCCCACCGTTGAACCGCCGCCGAACCCTAGCTGCACCCCCCTCCCGCTTCGCCATTCGCCTTACGAATTTACGGCGGCATTTACGGTAACGTACTTCCCCGGCAGGCGCGTCGTGTGTTTAGGACTTCAGGCAATATAGGGCGCAGGCATTGAGAGCCTGCCGGCCATTCGGTCTCGCGTATGCGCCGGAGCCTCATGCATGACGCGAGCCGTCAGGTTCCGGCGCACGGTTCCTCGACGGTATTGGGGATCGGAAACGGAGGGGATTCTGTGGGACAGACTAAGGGGGATGGGCTGAGACAGACGAAGCACACACCCGCCGGCCCGCCGCAGTTCAAGCGGCGGGCGGCCATACTTGCCGCGACCGTGTCGCTTCTCATCGCATCGGTTTCCCCTGGCAACGTCCAGGCCGCCGATCTCGTCATCGCCGTGCCGAACTGGCCGTCCGGCCAGGCAACCGCCAATATCCTCAAGGTCGCGATCGGCAAGACATTCGGCCTCGAGGCCGGCCTGCGCGAAATGGGAGAACTCAATGCCTTCGCCGCGCTCGAAACCGGTGAACTCGATATCCATCCGGAGGTCTGGCGGCCGAACCTCGATGCGGCGATCGAAAAATATGTCGATGCGAAGAAGGCGGTGGTGCTGGCAAAACGCGCCGTTCCCGCCTGGCAGGGCCTCTGCGCCACCGAAGACGCGGAAAAGGCCGGCATCAAGAGCATCAAGGACCTGTCCGACCCGCAAAAAGGTGCGCTGCTCGACACCGATGGCGATGGCCGCGGCGAGCTCTGGATCGGCGCTGCCACCTGGACCTCGGCGAGCGTCGAGCGCATCCGCGCCTTGAGCTACGGCTACGCCAAAAATCTAGCCCTCGTGGAGACGGAAGAGGATGTCGGCATGGCCGCCGTCGATGCGGCCGTCGCCACCAGCCGGCCGATGGTCTTTGCCTGCTACGCGCCGCACAATGTCTTCGAACTGCACAAGGTGACGCGGCTGAAGGAGCCGGCCTACGATCCCGCAAAATGGAAGATCGCGCCCGGCAGCGATCCCCTGTGGATCGAGCATTCGAAGGCGGATACCGCCTGGCCGCCCTCCGAATTCCACATCGCCTGGTCGGCCTCCTTCGGTCAGAAACATGCTGACATCGCCGCCTTTCTGGAGAAGGTCGATCTGACGCCCGAGGAAGTGACTGCCATGACCTACGCGCTGCAGGTGGAGCGCCAACCGCCTGCCGACTATGCGGAAAAATGGGTGGCCGGGAACGCCGCCCGCATTGAAGGGTGGGCAAAGCCATGAGCCGGATCCTACAGAAAGCCGCCCTCGCCACCTTGGTGCTGACCCTCGCCGCCTATGTCGCCCTTGCGGCCGGCACGCAGATCTACGATCCGAAGACCAGGAAGTGGGTCGATTACGACAAGAACACGGCACGCAAATATTTCGCCCGCAACAAGCAGGTTCCGGATGCCTTCCGCCGGCAGGTCGTGACCTTCCGCACGGCGGAAGAGCCGGGCACGATCATCATCGACGGCAACCAGCATTTCCTCTATCTGGTGCAGCCCGGAGGCCAGGCGATCCGCTACGGCATCGGGGTCGGGCGCGAAGGTTTCGGCTGGGCCGGCATCGTGCGCGTGGGGCGCACGGCCGAATGGCCGACCTGGACCCCGCCCGCCGAAATGGTGGCCCGCGACCCGAATGCCGCCAAATGGGCAGCCGGACAGCCCGGCGGCCCCGACAATCCGCTCGGCGCCCGCGCGCTCTATCTCTATGCGGGCGATGCCGACACGATCTACCGCATCCATGGCACGCCGGAATCCTGGTCGATCGGCCTCGACGTGTCCTCGGGCTGCATTCGCTTGAACAATGACGACATCATCGACCTGCACTCGCGCATAAAGGTCGGCGCGAAGGTCATCGTGCTGATGCAGGGCGCGGCCCTCTATAAGGGCGTCTGAAACGGGGGAAAGATATGCACATGTCCTTGAAGAGCCGGCCGCTTCCGGCCCTGCTCCTTTGCTCGATCGCAGCACTCGCCGCCTGCCAGTCCGCCCCGCCGCCAGACCAGATGTCGCGCACGGCGGTCGAGACCGCCCCCGCCGACCTGCAGCTGCTCTGCGCCGATGCCGCCGCCAAACAGGCCGGCCTCGACAGGGCAAAAGTCCTGCCGACAGGCTCGCGCCCGGTCGAAGCCGGCGGCTTCAGCGTCGATCTCGATGCCTCCGGCCGCAAGTTCGCCTGCGTCATCGACAGGACGGGCGTGGTGAAGAGCGTTCAGGCTGCGTAGGGGTGGTGGCAACCATCGATGCTGGAGGGTGCCCCACGGCACTACCTCTCCAACATTCCTACTTCCCTCCAAGCTCCTGCCCGACCAGCGACAGCCAATAGCGCACCACATGTGCAATCGCCTTGTCGTTGAAATCATAGGCCGGATGGTGCAGACCCGCGCTGTCCCCGTTGCCGATCAGGATCATCGCGCCGGGCCGCTTTTCCAGCATGTAGGAGAAATCCTCCGCCCCCATCGACGGCTCGTAAGCCGCATCCACCCGCCCCTCGCCGGCAACGCGCCGAGCCGCCGCAACGATCGCCGACGTCCTGCCAGCATCGTTGACCGTGACCGGATAGCCTGGCCGCCAGTCGATCTCTGCTTCCGTCTCAAAGAGCTTCGCCGTGCCATGCACGATCTCGCGGAACCGCTGCTCGACGGCCTTTCTCGTTTCCGGCTGCATGGTGCGGATCGTGCCGCCGAGGCGCACGGAGGCGGGAATGACGTTAAGCGCCTTGTCGTTGCCGGCTTCCGAGAAGGTGATGGAGACGACGACGGGGTCAAAGGGATCGGTGAAGCGCGATGCGATCGATTGCAGCGCCGTGACCATATGGGCGCTGACGAGAACAGGATCGCGCGTCATGTTCGGCGAGGCCGCATGCCCGCCCTTGCCGTTGATGGTGATGACGAAACGGTCGGCGCCCGCCATGAAGGGGCCTGCGCGCGTGGCAAAGGAACCGATCTCCAGGCCCGGCTCGTTATGCATGCCGTAGACCTCGTCGATGCCGAAACGCTCCAGCAGCCCCTCCTCGATCATCACCCGCGCTCCGCCGCCGCCCTCCTCCGCAGGCTGGAAGATCAGCACGACCTTGCCGGCGAAATCCCTGTCTTCGACAAGGCACCTGGCGGTGGCAAGCAGCATGGCGGTGTGCCCGTCATGGCCGCAGGCATGCATGCGGTTGGCATTTCTGGAGGCATAGGGAAGATTGGTCTGCTCCGACATCGGCAGCGCATCCATGTCGCAGCGAAGCGCAATCGTCTTGCCGGGGCCTCTGCTGCCCTCGATGACGGCAACGACGCCGGTCTTGGCAAGCCCCGTGGTAATATTCTCGCAGCCGAATTCGGCAAGCTTGCCCGCCACGAAAGCCGCCGTCTCCGGCAGATCGAAGAGCAGTTCCGGATTCTGATGAATATGACGGCGCCAGCCCTTGGCCTCTTCGGCGACGGCTTCGATAGTGCTCATGATGGGATCCTCGTATGGATGGCGGGTGCGGACGATCGCGACAAGGCTGGATGGGTGACGCAACACTAGGCCGCGAGCCTATAAAGGCGAACGGCGAGCCGTTTAGGGCGACTTCCGGGAAAGTCATGCCGGCCTATTTCTTCTGATTGCCCGCAAAAGCGGCCGTCAAGCCAAGGCCGATATAGACGAAACCGCTGACCCAACGTTCAGTCTTGAGATAGACGGGACTGCGCTTCAGCCAATTGCCGGCCGTACCCGCGACAAGTGCATAGCTGCCGTCAGTCAGAACGCCAATCGCTGTATAGAGAATCCCGAGAAAAGCGACCTGCGCTGCCACATGGCCACGGTCGATCTCAACGAACTGCGGCAGGAAGGCAAGAAAGAACAGCGCTGTCTTCGGATTGAGGAGGTTGACTATGAAGCCCTCACGAAAGAGGCGCATGCGGCTCCGCGCTGCTAAATCACTCTCGACGTCGGACATGTCCGACGGGCCGAAGAGCTTCTTGACGCCAAGCCAAATCAGGTAGGCCGCGCCGGCATACTTCACGACGCTGAAGGCGAGCGCGGACGACGCCAGGAGCGCCGACAGCCCCACGGCAGCGGCGACGACATGAACAAGTGTAGCGGTGTGGATGCCGAGGATCGACACGAGGCCAGCAGAACGGCCCTGCTCGACCGAGCGCGCGAAGATGTAAAGGACGGCCGGTCCCGGCACGAGAAGCAGCACCAGCGTGGCGCTGACGAACAGGCTGAGATTGGTTGCACTGGGAATTGCCAGATCCATTGATGTCTTGCCCTGTTTCCTGTTCCTGTAGCGATAGCATTGGACCGCATCCAAGGCGAGACAAACCTGCGGCGTTATCGCCCAAAGTACCCGGTATCACTCAAATCCCGATCCCTGCGATCGGCACCGGCTTCGGAATCCGCTTGAGAATATCGGCAAGGTTCGTCTTCGACAGCCGGGAAACGAGCAAGGCCTCGGCATCGTCGAGCGCCGCCTCCACGCTGCCGAGCAATGCATGCTCGATGGCGCAGCCCAGCGGGTTTTTCCTCACCCTCGACGCCGCTGCGCAAAAACCGCTCGCCGAGCGCCGGCGGACGAATCCAAGCGGTCAGGCATCCACCACTTCAATAACCAGCTTCTTGCCTGACCGCGTCGGCTTCACCCGTTTCGCAAGGAAACAACGATCATTGCCGAAGTGAGCAATGCAACCCGGCTAAGCTTTCGGGACCACGCGCGCGTCCGGCGCGTAGTCCATGACGAGATTGGGCTCGATGCCGTGCTCAAGGTAGAACTTCATGGCTGCCAGGAGATATGTGAACCCTTCGGTGGAATTTATCGCCTCGTCCACTCCGCCGGAAAAACCCCAGTTTTTAACGGTTACAAAGGTTTGGCCATTGCCTTTGGCCTCAAACGTCCATTCGACGAAACTCGGGTTCTCAGGCCCATTCCACTCGATCAGGATTCGCTTGTTCTGCTCGATTTCCTTTACGTCGGCGATTGTATGTACGCCGTACATCTCCCAATCCCATCGGATTTTCTTCCCTGCTTCCAACGGTCCGGCACCGCGGGAAAACCAGAAATGAGACGTGACTGCAGGATCGATCAGCGACCGGAAAACCTCTGTGACCGGCTTTCGGATCGTCATCTGCGCCTTGGCGACTGGCATCCGCATTCCCTCCCTTCACGATTTGCGCTGCATGTCGAACACATCTCGATGGGGAATGTTCCTGCATGGTGCCGGACTGCGTCCCTTTCACCCCTGCACAGCCGCCTTCCGATAGGCCGCAACCGTCATCCACACGGCCGACAGCAGGAAATAGAACGCGCCGAACCCCGCATAGGGCGCGATGTCGAGAATGCTCGGCGGCACGGCTGCGAATGACTTGCTGATCATGAAAGCGCCGGCGAGCGCCGATTGTGCGCCGCTGAGCACCATCACCCATTGCGCGCCGTAAATACGCCAGCGGCGAACGGCAGCCGAAAGCTGCAGGAGGCCGGAGAGGATCGCCCAGACGCCGAAGACGGCAAGCACGGCATAGGTGCTGTTCAGGACGGCGATGATGACGGCAAGCGTCGTGATCGTGCTGACGGCGACGTTGAGAGACTGGGCAGGGTTCGCCTTCAGCCCGCCGTTGACCCTGGCATCCACGAGGTTCGCCACCGCATCCCAGGCCGGATAGATGACGAGCAGTACGAAGGCGAGCGCCGATTGCCCGCTGACGAGAATGGCGGCGATGATCCAGCCGATCGAAAACAGCGCGCGAACGAAATAATAGGATCGCAACCAGCTCGATTGCGGGGAAGATTGATTCTGCATGATAGGCTCCTTGGTTTGCCATCCTACTAGTAGGTAGATAGAATCAGAGAGTCAATCCGCGTTCGCATTGGCGCCAACACAGGTTCGTGAAATCGGGCCAAATCCCACCAGCTTGACAGCCTCCCTACCAGCAGGTAGGCCAGCAGCATGGAACAGACGACCTCGGAAAGAATACTGGACGTGGCGCAGTCTCTCGTCGTGGCGGGAGGCTATAATGGCTTCAGCTATGCCGATATTTCCGATGCGATCGGCATCCGCAAGGCAAGCATCCACCACCATTTCCCCACCAAGGCCGAACTGGTGCAGGTTCTGGTCGACCGCTACACGCAGCGCGCCAAAGCCGGCCTGACCTCGCTTGGCCAACACGTCCCCGGCCCTGCCGAGCAGCTGCAGGCCTATCTGAACTACTGGCAGACCTGCATTCTCGACGCGTCGGAGCCTTTCTGCGTCTGCGCCATGCTCGCCTGCGAAATGCAGATGCTGCCCGACACTGTCGCGTCGCACGTGCGCCGGCATTTCGAGAACCTGGCCTCTTGGCTGGCATCGGTACTGAAAGCCGGCGCGGAGCAGAAACTCTTCCGCCTGAACGGATCGCCCGAGGAGGAAGCCCAGATCCTCATGGCCTGCGTCCACGGCGCCATGCTGTCCGCCCGCGCGCTCGGCGACCCCAGCCTGTTTGCCGCGATCGTCGGCCCGCAGATCGCCAGACTCAAGGCGTAGAAGCAGCCGCCACGTCATCCCGATGGACCACATGCGTAAAGCCTGATGGCATCTGCGCTCTGGCGATCATCATCTCAGCGAGAGTGATTTCTTCCTGGCTGCGGCCTTGCGCGGCGTCAACGGCAGGCCTGCATCGCAATTGCGCACAACAAGGGTTTCCGTGACGGACTCGTCCGCATAGGTTTCCTGCATCCGGATGTAGACCGCCGACAGGCTCGGATCGAGGGAAAGGGCCTGCCGAACCAGGAATTCCGCCTTTCCGGCGTCGCCGCAGGCCATGCTCGCGGCAACCTGGTAGAGCGACTTGCGCCTGGTCTGGAAGGGCAGCGTCAGGGCGACGCGCATCATGTCTTCGAAACGGCCGAGCGCGTAGAGGGCCGCCACCCGCTCTTCGGTGATCCAGACCGGCAGGAACGGATCGAGCGTCTCCGCACGATCGAGCATGTCGAGGGCATGCTCGGCCTCCCCGGCATAGACATAGAACGCGGCGCTGCGGCCAAGAATATAGGCGTCGTTCGGTGCGAGTTCGTGGGCACGAATGTGATGGTAACGCGCCGAAACGAAGTCGCCCGATTTCATCTTGATGGCGCCCATGATGCGATGGGCTTCCGGGTCGGACGGGTCGAGGGCGAGCGCATGTGCCACCTGCTGTTCGGCTTTGTCCATGTCGAAGTTCGGCAGATTGCTCCATGAGCAGACATGCATTGCGAAGGGACGGCCGAAACCCGGGTCGGCCGCCATTGCCCGCTCGAACCAGGCCATGGCTTCGTGTATGTGAATATCCGACACGCCAATCAGGCGGTGATGGTCGAGACCGCGCAGATAATACTCATAGGCCGTCATGTTCTCCGGGCGCTTCAGCCGTGCGGCGGCAAGTTCCGACTGCTCGATCCGTCCGGACACGGTTGCTGCAACACGGGCGATGATCTCGTCCAGCACATCGAGCAATTCGCCAAACGGACGCTTGATGCGGTCCGACCAGATGACGAGGCCTTCGCATGTCTCGGTCAGCGCGATATTGACCCTGAGGTCGTCGCCCACCTGCCGGATCGAGCCGCTGATGACGTAGCCGACGCCGAGAAGGCGGCCGATCTCGACCGGGTCTTTCGTCGTCAACGCGGTTGCCGCCGAACGCGAACTGACGAACAAACCCCTGAGGCGGCTGAGTTCGAGCGTCAGGTCATCGGTAATGCCTTCCGCCAGGAAACACTGATCTGCGACGGCGCCGGGCGCCACGTCGAACCGCGCCACTGCGATCGAGTTGGTTCGGGGAGATTGGGTGGCACTGGGGGCGGATCGCGTCGGGGCGAACTGAAAGACGTGACGGTCCACCAGTTCGGTGACCCGGTAAATCCGGATCGGCTCGAGAATTCCCTTCAGCCGCCGTTCGCCGAGATCTTCGAATCCGCAAGGCGAGATCCGGCGGACCTGGTCGTAAAGCAGGCCTGAAACCTCGATTGCGCCAGGCGGCGCAGACGCCTCGATGCGCGCGGCGAGATTCACCCCGTCGCCGCGCAGGTCCGAGCCGACGACGACGACATCGGCAAGATGGAGGCCGAACCGCATGTCGCCGCCGCTCGATCCGGGAAGAGCAGCGATCTCCGCCCGCGCCTCGATGGCGGACCTCAGCGCATTGACGGGGCTGGCGAACTCGGCGAGCAGGCCATCGCCCGCCGTGCTGAAGACACGGCCGTCATGGCGCTGGACAATCATGCGAACAGTCTCGAGGACGGTGTCGATCCGGGTAATCGCTCCTTCCTCGTCCGTTTCCATCGCGGAGGTGGAACCGACGAAATCCCCGACCATGATCGTAGCCAGCTTGCGCTGCATTCTCGATCCCTCCCCGCGACAGAAGCACGCGATTACACAATGTAGCACATTCGCGGGGCTGGATGTTTTTTGACGGTCGACTACAACGTGCGCGTCCGTCCGAACGACCGCAGAAGAAGATTAAGAGAGACCGCGACTTTATCGATGTCGGGAATGTCCTGCGAATATCGACCGGTGTAGAGTTTCACAATCATGCTGTCGCGAGCAGAGCCACTGAGTTCGAAATACAGATGCAGGTAGTAAGATTGCCTATCACCGCTGCGACTTATGCTCCTGCGCCGTTGGGTGACCTGTCTGAGCTCTGATTTGAACGGAGCAAAGCCGGGCAGTTTAAGCACGACGGATTTGGATTGAAATCGGGCCATGGTCGGGACTGCAACGACCGCCTTGTCCAGTGCCAAACTTACGATTTGGCCACGGACATCGTCTACTATAGCGGGTTCATCGAGCTTGAACGCATGAAACAGGCGCCGGGGCTTCTCAAAGCAGATGAGTGACGCGATGAGCAAGACGACGATATTGATACCTGACCACCAGGCCGCGACCGGTGAAAACTGGCCTTGCACATGCGACGTTTCCGGTACGATGTTGACCAGCAGACCAAGGACGGTGGCCGCGATCAGGCTTGCGATCCAGACGAAGCTGTAGCGGTCGAACTGGTTCGACTCGTTGCCGCTGCCCTTCGGCGTCACCCTGAACGGCTTGCCAAATGGTCGCACCAGGCTGGAGACCACGGTAGGCAACATACGGAATGCCGCAAAGGTCCCGACGGCACTGGAAACCACAGGCAGATAGCGCGTCGGGGTAATCCACAGCATAAGCAGAAAATACGCCGCCAGCAGCGGCACCTGGTGCGCCACATAATCGGCTATGTCAGTGAAATAAAGCGGGATCAGGCCGAGCCAGAGATAGAGGATGGGAACGAGTAATATCGTGAAACGGACCAGGTACTGCACGAGCCATGATGCCGGCAGGAACATGATCCGTTGAAAGAGCGTCAATCCCGGGCCGCGCAACGGGCCATTGTACAGGTAAAGAGTTTGAATACCCCCCTGGCACCACCGTTCGCGCTGCACAAAATAACCGGTCAGGTTTTCGGCAGCCAGTCCCATCGACAGCCGCTCGTTCAGATAGCGCGTCTTGTAGCCTTTGTTGAGCATCGAAAGAGTTGTCAGCAGGTCTTCCGTGATCGACTCCGTCGGAAACCCTCCTATGGCGTCAATGGCCTTGCGGCGGGCAATCGAGCATGACCCGCAGCAGAAACTGACGTCCCAGGCGTCTCGGCTGGGCGCGATCTCGTCGAAGAACAAGCGCTGCTCGTCCGGCCAGATATTCTCCAAGCCCAGGTTCGATTGCACCGGATCGACATTGAAGAAATGTTGAGGTGTCTGGACGATGCCGATGCTGTCGTCGCAAAAGAAGGGCAGCGTTCGGCGAAGGAAATGTCGATAAGGGACAAAATCGGCGTCGAAGACCGCGATAAACTCACCCGAGCTGACCTTCAGCCCATTGTTCATATTGCCCGCTTTGGCGTGCTTGTTGTCGCCGCGCGTGACGTGGATGGCGTTCTTCTCTTCGCAATAGGCCTTCAGCCAATCCCGGCGTTGATCGTCAAGCACATACACATTCAATTTGTCCGAAGGATAATCCAGCGAGAGGGCGCCGATGATGGTTCGTTCGAGCACGTCGAGCGGCTCATTATAGGTGGGAATGAAAACATCGACAGTCGGAAGTTCACGCTGCCCTCGCGCAAAGAAAACGCGAGCCAGCCTGTCCGCTTCTGCGCTCCGGTCGACGTAGCGGCTCATCAATACCAGAAAAAGGATGACCTCGACGCACGCCAGAATCTCCACGACGAAGAGGATCCAAACCCAGTAAAAATTCGCACCGTCGTTGGGATAGGGAAGCACTGTCTCCGTCAAGCGCCAGAACATGTATCGCAATGCGACTGCTGCGACAAACGCGCAGGTCACCGCCCGCGTCCAGGTGTGATGGCGCGACCAATTGAACGGCCCCAGTAAAAAAAAGGCTAAAACGAAAAAGGTCGGAAGCAGCGCTACAAGATACTGAACCACAGGCTTTTGACCCAGTTGGACACGTCGATGCGATGCTTGGAAAACCGTACCTGCACTGTGCGCCCCACTTGGCAGAAGTTCGCAAAATCCTCGTTCATGAAGGATGGATCGAGGTGGACCCGAATGCGAGCGTTACGCTGTGTCGATGGCGGTAAACTGGCTGCAAAGGAATCGATCTCGACAGCCGCCGAGCTGCCTCTCACAGAAATGACCGTGCCCTTGAAGACATCACTGCGCCCGAACAAGCGCACCTGCGCGACAAGTCCCGGGTAGATCTCGTCGTAGTTGATCTCTGGAACAAGGATATCCACAAACAGCTCTCGACAGTCGAGGAGGCGCATCAGCTCGTTGTTCAGCACGACGTTCGAACCGTTGACGATACTCCTGCTCCAGACAACGCCGTCGAACGGCGCTGTTGCGGTTGCGGATTCAAGGCTTCTGACGCGATTTTCCTCTTCGACCAGCTGCTTTTGGGCTTCGGCGGCGCGTGTCTCATTTTCCGCTATGCGTGAGTTCAGGTCGTTGATGCGAACGATAACTTCGTCCTCGCGTTGTCGCGAATAAGGCACATCATTCTGTCCGTCGCCGAAGACAAAGATACCCTGGCGAACCGCATCGAGCCTTTGTTGCAATTGATCGACGGTTAGATTGCTGATTTCGACTTCGCCGCCGGTCGCAACTCCCGCAGCGCGCGCAGCCTCCACCAGTTTCTGCGTAAGAATGCCTTTTGACTCGAGCTCCATCCGACGGTTCAGGTCGACCTGCGCGACCAGATCCTGCGCTTGCGACACCACGACTTTCTTCCGCAGGATTTCGACTTCGCGTTCGAGGTTGGCAATGGTAGTCTGCCTGTAGACCTCCAATCTGGCAGATAATTCTTCGCGAAGCGCGGAAAGCTCCGCCCGCTCCTTTTTAAGTGCCGCGACGCGGTCGAGCGCCGTGTTGTGATCTGCCTCGAGCGAAGCGAGGATTGCGCGATTGACGCGCGTATTTCTGATTTCTGCGAGGGATTGTCCCCCTCTGACAGGGCTGCCGACCTTGAGGGGTTCATCTGCAATCGTGCCGTCGATAGGAGCATTAACAACAGCGAACCGCGCGTTGACGGTGCCATCAAGGCTCGTAAAGCCGGTGATCGCTGGCAATGAGACGACAGCGATGATTGCCAGCAGCAGCAGACCGACAGTGATGCGTGTGATGCGATGGTTCCAGATCATGGTGTCATCCGAAGGTATCGCTTCAGCATCCATTGACCTACGATCTGGCGCAATGAATGCAACTAAATCTTGCATTATTTAGCGCAGTAAAAACTGATAGACAAGTGATGGTCGTATACGTTCACCAGAAACAGGTCAGCCCGGAGGCGTGCGACCATAAGCGTTCTCGATGAGCCGAATGACGCTCATGGCTCATGGCGCATAGTCGCCATGCCTGTCGGGCAGGCGCGACTTGCGTGAGATCAAGGAGAAATCCTGTTACTGTGCCACATTCCCGGGCGCATAACGGGCGCCGGGCGACGAATTCAAGGCATCGATCCTGCGCATCCAACAGAAAACGCCCAAGCGGAAAATGGGAGGCGTGCAGCCATGAGCGTTCTGGACGAGCCGAAGGCTCAGCCCCGAATTGGCAGTTTCGGCGAATTGCGCGCATGGGTGCCCGATATCGGCCTGCGGTCGACGATCATGGCGGCGGCAGCGGTGCTCGGTCTGGCAGGCGCCTTCGTGCTTTTCCTGCTGGACTTCGGTGAGGCAAGCCGGCTGGTCCTTGCGGCAAGCACCGGTGCCGCCCTTGCCTTCCTGCTGATCGACATCGTTGCCAAGCTCAGAAACGGCGATTTCGGTCTCGACCTGATCGCCGCCCTTGCCATGGGCTCGACCCTCTGGTTCGGCGAATATCTGGCCGGAGCGATCGTCGCGCTCATGTATGCCGGCGGCCAGTTTCTGGAAGCCTATGCGCATCGGCGCGCCGACGAAGGCATGTCGGCCCTCTTGGCGCAGGTGCCGCGAACCGCACTTCGCCTGTTAGAAGACGGGCTGGAGGAAGTGCCCATTCCCGACATTGCGGTGGGCGATATCCTGATGATCCGCAGGGGCGATGTCATCCCGGCGGACGGCACGCTGATATCGGACAATGCATCGATCGATCAATCCGTCCTGACGGGCGAAGCCTTCCCGGTTCGCCTATTGAGGGGCGAGCGGATCGAAAGCGGCGCCACCAATGCCGGGGACGCGATCGAGATCAGGGTGGAACGCCGTGCCGAGGACAGCACCTATTCCGCCATCGTCAAACTGGTCGAGGCATCCCGGCGGTCCAAGGCGCGGATTGCGCGGCTGGCCGACCGCTACGCGATCGGCTTTCTTCTCCTGACGCTCGCAATCGCAGCCGGCGCCGCCATCCTGTCCGGCGACATGGCGCGGATCGTCGCTGTTCTCGTCGTCGCAACCCCCTGCCCGCTGATCCTCGCCGTTCCCGTGGCGCTGGCGGCCGGAACCTCGAAGGCTGCAAAGGCGGGCGTGCTGGTGAAGGGTGCAGGTCCGCTGGAGATCCTGGCGGACGCCTCTGTCGCGGTCTTCGACAAGACCGGCACGCTGACCGCTGGCGATCCCGAGGTCGTCTCGATCGACGGCCCTGAAAGCCCTGACAGAGTCCTGCACCTCGCCGCCTCGCTCGACCAGGCATCGTCACATGTCGTCGGCCGGGCGATCGTCAAGGAGGCCCAGAGACGTCGGCTGGTGCTGTCACGCCCGACTGACGTATCGGAGCGTCCCGGCGCCGGCATTTCCGGGCTTGTCGACGGTATCAGGGTAAGCGTCGGCGGCGACAATTACTTCGCGCCGGATGGCAAGCCCTCGCGCCCCACGGAGGGGAAAGGCAGGATGCAGGCAAAGGTCTTCATCGATGGCCGGATTGCAGGTGAAATCGGCTTCGAGGATCGCCTGCGCGGCGATGCCGTCGACCTCGTGGCCAAGCTTCGCAAACTGGGTTTCGGCCGGATCGTGCTTGCGACCGGCGACGAGCGCAGCGTCGCGGCCGCCATTGCCGGCTCCCTGTCGCTGGATGCCGTCGAGGCGCGGCTCTCTCCCGTCGAGAAGGTCGAGGTCATCGCCAGGGAACGCCTGGCCGGTAAACGCATGGGAGGAAAGGTTCTGATGGTCGGCGACGGCGTCAACGATGCTCCCGCACTCGCAGCCGCCGATGTCGGCATTGCCGTCGGCGCCACCAATCTTGCGGCTGCAGCCGAGGCCGCCGACATCGTCCTGATCCGCAACGATCTGAACAGGATCGCTTCGGCGATCGACATAGCAAGACACTCCCGCGCCATCGCTCTCCGGAGCGTTCTCGCCGGCATCGGCCTCTCGCTCGTCGCCATGATCTTCGCCGGCGCCGGCTTCCTGCCGCCGGTCACGGGCGCCATGCTGCAGGAAGTGATCGATGTGGCCGTGATCCTGAATGCGCTCAGGGCGCTGCGCTAGACAACGAGCCTTAGGCTTTGCCCAGATGCTTCGGCCAGAATTCCTGATGGACTGCGGCGGCTTCCTCTTCGAGGTTCGTCGGTCCCTCAACGGTGACGATGCGCGCGCCGGTCTGCAGCACCGCCCGGCTCGGCACGTCCAGCCCGATCCCGGCGATCTCGCCAAGCCGCGCCTCGGAGCACGCAAACACCATGCGCCCGATGCCCGACCAGTAAATCGCCCCGGAGCACATCGCGCACGGCTCCGTGCTGGTGTAGAGCGTGCAATCGGCGAGATATGCAGTGTCGTAGTGCTGTGCGGCCAGTTTGATCAGGTTCAGCTCGGCGTGGTTCGTCATATCATGGCCGGTGAAGACGCTGTTTTCGGCGCGCAGGATGACTTCCCCGTTCTTCACCAGCAGCGAGCCGAACGGTTCGTCGCCGCGTTCCATCGCGGATTTCGAGAGCGCGATCGCCTCGCGTAAAAACGGCTCGTGGTTTTCCATCAACATCTCCGAACCACTGTTAGGACCGGCTGAGAGAGAGAGAGAGAGAGAGAGAGAGAGAGAGAGAGAGAGAGAGAGAGGCGATAGCCAAGATCCCCCGATCCTCATTCTCTTCTAGCCTTCAAGCTTCTAAAGTCGACGTTTCTATTTGTAGATCTCTATTTATAGATCGACTTTTGCAGCGGCGGAAGCATGCCCGAGACCAGCCCTGCTTGATCCGCTGCGGGCCACAACATTCCATGACCATTGCATAGCTGCTCGTCTGCGTCGTCTCCACAGCCGGAGGTACGGGTGTTGTATTTGCTTGCAATCAGTTCTGGTATTACAAAGTAGGCGGCCATCTTACTGGGGAGGGATAGTAGTGTTTACCTGCACTCCTGCCGACGATGTTGAGAGCGGGACCTTTAGCTGCATTTGCCATAGTCCGGCATTCATGCGGCTGAACGCCTTAGTTGAGCACAAATTCTCGCGCCGCGCTTTCCTGGCCGGGGCCGCGGCCATGGGCGCCGGGGGGCTCTTGTCGCCCAAAGCTGTTATGGCTGCGATTCCAGAGGCACCCACTCGTCCTGTCGTGTTCACCAATGTCAGAATATTCAACGGCACATCTGGTCAGCTAATTGAAGGCCAGCGCGTCGTCGTGGACGGCAATAAGATCAAGGCTGTCGAACCGAAAGGAGAAGCAGCTCCCGACGGGGCCGATGTTATCGATGGCGGCGGCCGCACATTGATGCCCGGCCTGATCGACGCGCATTGGCATGCAATGATGGCGCCGCTGCCGATGCTTGATCTGATGACAGCCGATGTCGGGTACATTTACCTCGCGGCGGCCGAAGAGGCTCGCAAAACACTGCTGCGTGGCTTCACCAGCATTCGCGACCTTGCCGGGCCGGCCTTCGGTCTTAAACGGGCAATTGACGCGGGCCTCAATCCCGGGCCGCGCATCTGGCCATCTGGCGCGATGATCTCGCAGACCAGCGGCCATGGCGATTTCCGCCTGCCATACGAGGTCCCCGCTCAAATTGACGCCCAGCTCTCTCGTGGTGAGTCGATCGGCGGCGGCATGGTAGCGGATGGTGTGGATCAGGTCCTCAAGCGGGCTCGAGAACAGCTCATGCTTGGAGCGAGTCAGCTCAAGCTTGCCGCTGGCGGCGGCGTTGCCTCGAACTATGATCCGATTGACGCCAGTCAATACACCGAAGCGGAGTTCCGCGCTGCCGTCGATTCGGCGGAAAACTGGGGCACTTACGTCACCGTCCACGCTTATACACCCCGCGCCATCCAGACAGCCATCCGCGGTGGCGTTCGCTGCATCGAGCACGGCCAGTTGATGGACGAGGAAACTGCCAAGATCATGGCTGACAAGGGCATCTGGTTGTCGAGCCAGGCCTTCATCGAAAACGAGTTCGCCAATCCCTATCCGGAAGGTTCTCCCAACCGCGCCAAGCAACGCACCATGTTTGCGGGCACAGACACCGCTTTCGAACTCGCAAAACAATACAAGCTGAAAACGGCGTGGGGTACCGACATCCTTTTCGACCCGTCGATGACGAAGAACCAAGGCGCGATCCTGGGCACCATGTCGCGCTGGTATTCCAACGACGAAATACTTGTGATGGCTACGGGCGGCAATGCCGAGATGCTCGCGATGTCCGGTCCCCGCAATCCTTATCCTGGCAAGATCGGCGTGGTCGAGGCTGACGCCTATGCCGATCTGCTCCTCGTTGACGGCGATCCGACCGTCGATATCAGGCTGCTTGCCGACCCAGACAAGAACTTCAAAATCATCATGAAAGACGGCCGAATCTACAAGGACGCTTTGAGGGGATAGAGAACATGTTGTCAAAGGCATCGGGTGCGGGGTTGTCGCCGTCGGCTGCTTTTTCTCTGGCATGGCGTTAGCCGCCGATGCGCAGGCAAGCATCTCCCCGTCATCGAGTGCATCGGACCGGGTCGTGCAGGTGACACCCTCTCTCTGGTGGGAGCCCAATACCATCGATCTGCGGGCCATCACGCAGACTCTAACTTAGGTTGAGGGTCCAGAGCCGAGGCGAATTCCCGTGACTTAAAAACGAGCTGGGAAATGAGCAGACCGCGATCCATCCGATCGCGGCCTCAGGGGTTCGTAGCCGGTCCTCTCGCTCAGTGGACGAGGAACAGAGGCAGCTGGCAATCCTCGATCATCCTGCGGGTCACGCCGCCGAACAGGCTCTGCTGCCATCTCGGGTGGTTGTAAGCCCCCATGACGATCAGGTCCGCGCCCATATCCACCGCATGCCGGGTAATGATCTCGTCGGCGCTCTTGCCTTCGCTCGAAAGGCGATCGATCTGGACCTTGACGCCATGGCGGGCAAGGAAGGCTGCGATATCGGCGCCCGGCTCCTCGCCGTTCGCGCCCATGCGGGCCACAGGGTCGACCATGGTTACATGAACGATTTCGGCTCCTTCCAGGAAATCGAGCGACTGGCGGGCGGCTCGCGCTGCCTCGTTGCTGGAATCCCATGCCAGCACCACGGCTCTTGGCGAGGTGGTGATTGCATGTCGGCCGCGGTTGATCAGGATCGGCGTCGGCGCCTGGAAAAGCGCGCCATCGAAGATCCGCTTCCTGAGGTCGGCATCCCCAGCCGCATCGGCCCCCAGGAGCACGATGTCGGCATAAAGCGCACGCTGGGCGATATCCTGGTCGGCCCATGCAAATTCCGTATAGAGATCCTGGACCTCGAACGAGAGGTCGCTGGTTGAAAGCGTCTCCTTGATTTTCGCGACCGTCGAGGCGAGCTTGTCGATCTGCCGCTGCCTCTCATCCAGCCAGGCGGTCGAGATCGCATTATATTCCCCGAACGACGGGGCCGCCCCGATGGAAACGGCAAGCGCGGTCAGATGTGCCCCATAGGTGGCGCAAAAGCTCGTCGCACTTTTCAGATCCTGCTCGTATTTGTTGCCTTTGAGGATGCTCAGAACTGTCGTAATGGCCATGATGGCTGCCTCCGTGAATGGATATCACAAAGCTAACAATCCGGCCCGGTGCGGTCTTTGACATTAGTCAACAACGATCCGCCGCAAAGGCCGAGGCCTGCGGCTCCGACCAAAAGCGACGGATCGGAAAAGCGGCGCTATGTCAGCCTCTTACTGGCAGTTCGGGCGCACCTGTGCGGACGAATCCGCTCCAGGAAGTCCCGCCGACGCGCCGGTACCCGTCATGCCGTTGCAGTCAGGCGTTCCCCTGCCCATCCCATTGCCGGTGCCGGACGGGCCGCGCACCGCCGGATTCGTCATATCGGGATTGGGCACGGTGCTGTTGGTATTGGTGTTGTCGATGCCGTTTGCGTTCGGCAACAACGTATTTCCGGTGCCGGCGCCTGTGCCTGTCCCGATACCGCCGGAGGAACCGGAACCGGTCAGGCCGCCTCCGGAGGCGCCACCCACGCCACCTGTACTGCCGCCTACCCCGCCTGCACCACCGCCAACGCCTGACGACTGCGCCATCGCAGAGGTGGCGAGGCCGATGGAAAGGATGGATACCGTGATGAGCTTCTGAAGCATGAAAACCTCCATGGTGCTTCATTGGTCATCAGGCACAACTTCAGGCTCGTCGCGAGGTTCCGCTCATCACGAATAAGTTTTCACCTCTCGTTACGGGGTCCTGATATCAGCAAGACATTTCCTTGGACGCCCTTTGCGTGTAGAGATCTTTCATACTATTGCGATATTTAAAACCATTGCGAGTTTTTTCATGGCATTCCCCCTGCCCGGCCGCCCAGCCTCCTCCGTTCGACAGCTGTCCGGAATGCCGGAAAACGGTGGGAATAGCCGACATGATCGGACATTTCCCGGCAGGGCCTTCATGCGGCAGCTCGTGTTCGGCCCGCTTTCCCTGATTCTCCTTACGATGATTGTGCTGCTTGGCGCGGCAACGTCTTCCGCCCAATCCGCCCCTGTCGTTACCTCCGTTTCAGCCCCTGCGAATGGATATTACGGGAACGGAGACAGTCTGACCTTTGCCGTGCAATTCAGCGAGAACGTAATCGTCAGCGGCACGCCATATGTTTCAGTGATCGTCGGCAGCCAGTCGCGGCAGGCAAGCTATCTTTCAGGAAGCGGAACGAGTTCGCTTCTGTTCCGATACGCGCTCCAATCCGGAGACATGGATATGGACGGCGTGACGCTCGGCGCCGCGATGAGCCTGAACGGCGGCACCATCGAGAACGCCGGAGGTGAAGCGACCGACACCACTCTCAACAATGTCGCTTCGACTGCCGGCGTCTTCGTCAATACGCAGAGCCCAACTGTCGTGACCGCCGTCGTCGGCAATCCACCGTCCAACGCCACGCAGGTGACGTTCCAGATCGCATTTTCCGAGGCGGTGACAGGCATGTCGGTGGGGGACATGGTCTTGACCACGACAGGAACCGCCAGCGCCACGCTGGCCAACCTTCAAACCTCTGACAACATCACTTATACGGTTCTTGCCCAGAACATTTCGGGCTTGGGCACCCTACGTCTCGATATCCCGGCAAATTCCGTTCAGAACATCGCAGGCAACGGCAACCTGGCAGGGACCGGAGCGCCCTGGACTGCCGGCGCCTCGTCCAATGCCGATCTGTCGCAGTTGCAGCCCAGCCAGGGCAACCTCAGCCCGGTCTTCAATGCGAATACGCTGACCTATTCGATCTCGGTGACCAACAATGTCACCGCGATCGCGCTCACACCTGTTGTCTCCGAGCCGAACGCGACGGTCACGGTCAATGGTTCTCCGGTCACCTCCGGCAGCGCCAGCAGTTCCGTCAGCCTTGCAGTGGGCGCCACGACGATCCCCGTCGTCGTCACCGCGCAGGACGCAACGGTGAAGACCTACAATGTCACCGTGACGCGTGCCGCCTCCGCTGGGCCGACAGCCACGTCCCGCACCATCAACGTGATGGCGGGCACGACTGTCGCAGTCGACCTGACGGCAGGCGCGACCGGGGCGCCTTTCACCGCAGCCGCGCTCACCGCCCTGCCGAGCCCGGAAGCGGGAAGCGTCTCTCTCGACGCAGCGCAGATGCGGCTTACCTTTTCGGCGAGCCCTTCATTCGCAGGCGCGGCTGCGGTCGGCTATACGCTGTCGAATGCGTCAGGCACATCGGCCCCGGCAACGATCACATTTGCCGTTGCTGGCCGTCCCGATCCGACTGACGATCCTGATGTGGTCGGCCTCCTCAATGCGCAGGCGGATGCCGCCAGGCACTTTGCCCAATATCAGACGCGCAACTTCAACAGCCGCCTGGAGCAGCTGCACGATGAGGGCGAGCGCCAGCGCCGATCGCTCGATATCCGCCTCGGGCTTCGCCGCTCCGACAATGGCAATGGTGGGGTTGTCAATGCCGAGCGCCAGTACGGCTGGCCGGGCGGCAGCGCCCCCGACCTCACCGGCCCTTCGGTATCCGGCCGGCAAGGCTACGGCTCGACCCCGGAGATAGAAGGGCCGGATATCGGTCCGTTTGCGGTCTGGTCCGGAGGCTTCGTCGATTTCGCCGATACGGGCAACAGCGACGTGGACATCGGATCGACCACGGTCGGCGTGAGCGCAGGCGTGGATTACCGCTTCTCCGATCGCTTCGTCGGCGGCTTCGGCATCGGATATGGCCACGACAAGAGCGATGTCGGGGATGATGGTACGGAAAGCCGTGGCGCGGCGTACAGCGCTGCGATCTACGGCTCCTTCAAGGCGGCCGAAAACCTGTTCCTCGACGGCCTGATAGGCGCAAGCCGGCTCGATTTCGATTCAAGCCGTTACGTCGCCTCATCAGGGGATCTCGCCTCGGGAGAGAGGGATGGGCGGCAGATGTTCGGCTCGCTTACCGCGGCTTACGAATTTCGGAACAGGACATGGCTTGTCTCCCCATACGGCCGGTTCGAATTGTCCAGGTCATGGCTCGACGGGTTCACCGAGAACGGCGGGGGCATCTACGGCCTGACCTATGGCGATCAGACGGTCGATACGGCCGCGGGCGTTATCGGCCTTCGCCTGAGCTATACCATGCTGATGGACTGGGGAGCACTGACCCCAGGCGTGCGGGCGGAATATACCCATGATTTCGCGAGCTCCAGCCGGCTGCGGCTCGGATATGCCGACATCGGCACATTGCCGTACGAACTCGAAGCGGAGGAATTGGGGGATGACTATTCCACGCTCGGGCTCTCGCTCGATGCTGCGCTGCTGAACAACTGGGCGGTCGGCGTGGAATACCGGGCGGCCGTCGGCAGCGGAAGACAGGACCATGCCGTCGGCATCAGGATCAGGAGCGAGTTCTAGAGCAACTCCGTTTATCTCCGAACCACGGAAATGCTCAATATCAATGGCAGAGCGCCGGGGTACGCATGCGCCCTTCGATGTCATGGGCGCGACGATGTTCGACCGAGAGAATATCGATCAGATCGACGAGTTTGAAATGGTGCTCGACGCCGCCGACATCGATATGAATCTCGCCGCCGCTGATGTTTAAAGCGACGGCAACGAAGTTTCTCTCTTCGCCCTCATCCAATACCGATACGATAAACAGAGGTCCCTCCCTCTTTCGTTCATCTCTATTGATAGAGCAAATCGGTGAATGCTTTATTATTAGCATTTGATAATAATTACATTCAATACATTGCTATGCATCAATGTGTGGACGGCGGAAATGCGCCATCCGCGGTCAGCGCCGAGCGAGCGTCGGACCTCACTTATTCCGAGGGGTCAAAGCCTCGCTGGAATGCGTGCTGCCCTTCGGCCGGCTGTCCAGAAGCCGCGAAAGCACGGTCCGTTTCCTCTTGCGCGGGATGAGATCGATATCGCTCACGAGCTTTGCGCCGCCTTCGCGCCGCTCCAGCGTGATCTTGCGGCTGTGGAAGGCTTCGAGCTCGGCGCGGTGCGCGACACTGACGATGGTGACGACAGGCAGTTCCTCGATCACCATCTCCATCATCCTGTCCTGGCTCTTCTCGTCCAGCGCCGAGGTTGCCTCATCGAGCACGATGATGTCAGGATTGTGCAGCAGCAGGCGCGCGAAGGCGAGCCGCTGCTTTTCGCCGCCCGACAGGATCTGGTCCCATGGCGCCTCTTCCTCGAGCTTCTCGTTGAGATAGTCGAGTCCGACCTTCTGAAGGGCCTCCTTGATCTCATCCAGCGGCCAGCCATCGGCAGCATTGGGATAGGCGACGGCGCGGCGCAGCGTGCCCGAGGGGATATAGGGCCGTTGCGGCAGCATGAACAACCGCCTGTCGGCATGGAAATCGACGCTCCCGTGACCCCACGGCCAGAGGCCTGAAATGGCGCGCACCAGCGTGCTCTTGCCCGAACCGGATTCGCCGGCCACCAGCACCCGCTCGCCCGCTTCGATCTCCACCCGGGTTTCCTTGACCACGGCGGTGCCGTCATCGAGCGACACGGCGAGATCGTTGAGAACAAGCATCGCCTCGCCTTTCGTTTCGCCACGCTGGATGCGTCCGAGCGCGTCGCTCTGTTCGGCGCGCTCCAGCCCGTCGAGCGACATCATCAGCGAGGCGACGCGCCGCGCGCAGGCGTTCCAGTCGGCAAGGCGCGGGTAGTTGTCGACCAGCCATCCGAAGGCGGTCTGGACGATGGCGAAAGCTGACGCCGCCTGCATCACCTCACCCAGCGTCATGCTGCCTTCGAGGAATTTCGGCGCGCAGAGCAGCACCGGCACGACGGGAGCAACCAGCATCGACCCATGCGACACGAAGGTCGTGCGCATATACTGGCGGGACAGCCGCGCCCATTGGCGCAGCACATTGGTAAACGTCTTGTCGAGGTCGCTGCGCTCCTCCTCCTCGCCGCCGAGAAGCGCGATGCTCTCGCCGTTTTCGCGCACATACGTGAGCGTATAGCGAAACTCGGCTTCCACCTGGTTCTTGACCTCGGAGACCTTGACGAAGTGCCGGCCGATGACGGCAATCGTGGTCGAGGTGATCGCAGCGTAGAGCACGGCTGTCACGACGAGAAAGCCGGGAATGGTGATGGTCGTTCCACCGATCGGCAATGTCAGGGCGCCGCCGATCGTCCAGAGAACCACGATGAAGGTCGAGGCCGAGAGAAACGCCGAGATGACGCCGGCGATGAAATCGACGGGCGATTCCGTCGCGATCCGCAGATCTTCTGAAATACGCGCCTCGGGGTTCTTGTGATCGCCGCCGATGAGGTTCAGCTGATAGTAACGGCCGTTGGCCAGCCAGCGGGCAATCAGCGCGGTCGTCAGCCAGCGACGCCAGTGCCGCTGGATCATCATGCGGACATAGACCTGCGACGTCACGAGAACGACACTGCCGGCCACGAGCGGCAGGAAGACGGCGCTCAGATAGTAGACAGTGCCGGCATCGTGCCGCTCGATCGCATCGAATATGCCGCGGTTCCACCTGTTGATCCCATACTGGAAGCCGACATTCATGCAGATCATGATCAGCAGCCCGATGGAGCACGGCCAGGCGAAGCCGTCGCCGCTGCGGCCCCAGTAACCGCGCGCGCTGATCCAGAAACGCTTCAGCAAATACCTCTTGCGCGCCTGCTCCGCCTCCTCGGGCGTCAGGTCCGGATCGGGTTCGATGACGTCGGGCGGCGGCGTGACCTCACCGGTCGATGCCTTCCCCTGGTGCGTCTCCTCGGCACCATCGGGCTTGGCGCCGTCGACCGATTTCGGCTTCCGTTTTGCGTCGGTCATGCCAGCGAAAACGGATTACAAATCGAAAGGTTTCACGATGCCCCCGTGACATCAGCGAGATCCGTCATCACGCCTCTGTTTCTTGAGTTCGGCGCATTGCGCGCTACCCTTCAGGCATGGAATACGGACGACACGAACCGAAACTGACAGCTGCGCTGCATGAAATGCCGCCGGGTGGCGGCGCGTTTGCGTTGCCGCGGCTGGCTATGGGACTGTTCCATGTGGATCAGGCCTTTCACCGCTTCAGCATCGGCTCGGACCGGCGCGAACTGATCCCATTGAGCGCCGGGCAAGGTTGGATCTTGCCGGCTGGTGCCTCCGGCTTTTGCGAATATGACGCGCCGCTCGATTTTCTCATGGTGGAGATATCGGAGGGACTTTTGCAGGATGTCGGGATCGATCGGGATCTCGTATTCCGGCCGCTTGTCGGCACCCTGGATCCGCTTCTGGTGCAGCTTGCGAAAGCTTCCGGCACCAGCGGCGAACGCACGTCGCTTTATGCCGAAACCATGCAATTGGCATTCGCCGCGCATCTGGCCAAGGTGCTTGCACTCGTGCAGCCGGGCGGCGGCAGTATCGAAGACCGCCGCCTTCGCCGGGTCCTGGACTATATCCACGCAAACCTTGCCGATAATCTGTCGCTTGATGACATGGCGTCCGAGGCTGCCATGAGCCGCTTTCATTTCGTTCGGGCCTTCACCAACGCGCTCGGCACCTCGCCGCTGCAATATGTGATCGGCGAACGGATGAAGCTTGCAAAAGTGCTGCTGCAGACGACAAGGCTCTCCATTCACACCGTCGCTCACAGAAGCGGCTATGAGGACGTCTCGCGGTTCGGCCAGCATTTCCGCCGCCATGTCGGAACGACGCCGGCCGCTTTTCGCAGCGAGTGCTGAAGACAGCAAGAAACGCATAGTCATTGCCAAGATTCACGCCTGCGCAGCAGGCTGAAAAGCGCGACACTCCCGTCCGTCAACCAAGGACAAGGAGAGACCAGATGCGTATCACAGCCCTTTCAACCATCTGCGCCGGCATGATGTCGTCCGCGGCCCTTGGCGCTGAAATCGAGATCCGCAAGGTATCTTTTGAAAACGAGGGCGCGACGCTTGCAGGCGCGCTTTACCTGCCTGCCGATCACCGTGAGGGCGAGAAGCTTGCCGGTGTCATCGTCACCGGCGCCTGGACGGCAATCAAGGAGCAGATGCCGGGCCGCTATGCTCGGGAAATGGCAGAGCGCGGGTTTATCGCACTGGCCTTTGACTATCGTGGCTGGGGCCAATCCGAAGGTGCGGTCCGCTTCAAGGAAGACCCGGCCGCCAAGACCTCCGACATCGCCGCCGCAGCAGCCTTCATGGCGAGCCTGCCGGAAGTCGATGCGAGCAGGATCAACGGCCTCGGCATCTGCGCTTCGGCCGGCTACACGACGGCCGCAGCGACCGGAAATCCGAACTTCGCATCGATTGCGCTGGTGGCGCCCTGGCTTCACAACAGGCAGTTGGTCGAAGAAATCTATGGTGGCGCCGAGGGCGTCGCAAAGCTGATCGATACGTCCCGGAAGGCCGAGGAAGCCGAGCGTCAGGGCCGCCCGCAGGTGATCACAGCCGCGAGCAGCACGGACCAGTCCGCGCTGATGTACCAGATCCCCTATTATACCGAGACCAATCGCGGACTGATCCGGGAATATGACAACCGGTTCAACCTCGCCACCTGGGAACCCTGGCTGACCTATGACGCCGTGTCGCTGGCGGCAAAGCTCGACAAGCCGGCATTGATCGTTCACTCCGAAAATGCCGCGGTCCCGGCCGGCGCACATGCATTCTTTGCCGATGTTCCCGGTAAGAAGTCGGAGATCTGGCTCGATGGCGTCAGCCAGTTCGACTTCTATGACGGGGCCGAACCGGTGAAGATCGCAGCCGATGCGGCCGCCGCGCACTTCAACGAGACGGCAAGTGAGCCTGCCTCACCTGCCATGGAAGACCATGCGGAAATCGTGGCCAGGATCACCGATATCGCCGCCGGAGCCGACCGGCATCAGTGGGACCGTGTGCGCCGCGCCTTCGCCGATGAGGTGACGCTCGACTATACCAGCCTGTGGGGCGGGAGCGCCACGAAGCAGCCGGCCGACAAGGTGATTGCCGACTGGTCCGCCTTCCTGCCGGGCTTTGACGAAACGCTTCACCTCGTCACCAACAGCGCGATCACCGCTGTGACGGGAACGACCGCGACCGCCAAGGCCGATTTCCAGGCGACTCATCGGATCGACAAGGATCTCTGGGTTCTGGCGGGGCACTACCGCTACGAACTGACCAAGGTCGACGGCGACTGGAAGATCTCGGGCCTCACCATGACCTACACGGATGAAAGGGGCGACCGCGGCATGGCCGCCCGCGCCGCAGAGCGCGCCAGGACCCGCAACTGACGCGCGTCGCAATCGCAAGCCATCACGAACCGACAGATCGAACAGGAGACCAGCATGTTCATCAGATCCCCGCTCGCCGGCCTCGTATTGGCCGCCGCCATGTTTCAAGGAAATATCTCCACGGCCGCAAGCCCCGAAGACAACAGGAAGGTCATCACCGATTACTATGCCGCCTATGGCAGCGGCGACATGAGCAAGGTCGAAAGCTTTTTCGCCGACGACATCAAGTGGCACATTCCCGGGCATCACCCGCTGGCCGGCACGAAGCAAGGAAAGGCGGAGGTTGCCGCTTTCTTTCAGCAACTCGGCCGATCGAATTTTCGCGCCGACCTGATTGCGCTGATGGCCGATGAAAACTGGGTCATCGACATGCACCGCGGATGGTCGAACCGCGATGCCGGCCCGAATGTCGATACGGTCTGGGTTCTCGCCTTCCGCATCGAGAACGGAAAGATCGCCGAGGCTCGCAACTTCGCATTCGACCAGGCCGCCGCCGATAGCTTTTTCTGGAGTGCCTATCCGTTGAAACCGCTGCCGGAGCGGCTTGCCGCGGGCGAGTGATTTGCCCCAGCGAAGGTAGCCGGATCAGGCTCGTTTCTGGGCCTGATCCTGCACGAGGCCCGGACTTTGAAGAGCCGGCCTTACTGAGCGACGGCTTGCGGCCCGGGCGGTCATTTCAAGAACTTTGCCATAAGAGGATCAGGCCGATGTGCATCGACCATTTCCCAGCCAAGCTTGTCGTAGAAGCCCACTGCATCGGGCGCTGCATGGGCTTCCAGCCTGACTATATTCTGAGCCATGGCCAGTCTCTCGACGGCGATCATCATGGCTCGGCCGAGACCTTGCCGCTGGCGATCTGCAGTAATTGCAACCATGCGAACCACGCCATTCCCGTTCCCGGTGAAATCAAGACGGACGGCACCGACAGGCCCATTTCCATCGACAAAAATCAGCGGAAGATGCTCCGGCTTTCGGTCGTCGGGATGTTGATCATCGTACCCGGACAATCCGCGCAGATCGAACAGCACATGCCGTCGAATTCGATGATACGCCTCCCATTCAGATCGGCTCGATACCCGTACCAGCTTCAAGTCAGCAGTCCTCCTCACGCGGTACCACGATTATAGGGGCGGTCCCCAGGGGCGCAATGAACACCTGTGGCGCTTTCGAGAGGTGACGGCACTTCCGCAATCAGCCTATGCGGCCGGCATGACATCAGCACCGTCAATGACATAGGTCGCATAGCGATGGTCGCGGATCAGGCTTATCTTTTGCCCCCGCCATTCGAGCAGCATGAAATAGGAAGGACTATCAGCGGGTTCGGCCGATACCAGCAATATTTCCCGGCCTTCCAGCCAGGCCGGTTCGAGCCTGACCGGCGGATATTCCGCATAATAGGTAAAAAACCGGCCGACATCGGCGGCACCGGAGATTTCCGGCCGCCGCGCCTGACGAAGCCGAACATCGTCGGCCAGCATGCGACGCAAGGCGTCCCAGTCCCGGGCGTTGAAGAGCGCTGCAAAGTTCAGGACCTCGGGACTGGGCGATGGCGCAACCTCGAGCCGCATGTCAGGGATGGCGCGCAATCTCGCCCGACCGCGCGACAGATGCGCCTTGACGGCATCGACACTCAGGTCCAGCAGCACTGCGATATCCGCAAGCGACTCTCCCAACACATCCTTGAGGATGACAGCGCTGCGTTGCGTCACCGGCAATTCTGCAAAATGGCTAAGCGCTATCAGCACCGTGTCCTGCCGGATCAGCGCGTCCTCCGGGCCGGCGGCGCTGATATCGGCGAGATCAAAGGCAGTCTCGAGCGGCTCTGCCCGGCGCGTGCTGCGCTGGCGTAGGGCATCGATGGCTCTGTTATGGACGATGCGAAAAAGCCAGGGGCGCAGCGGCGCGTCCGGCGGGATCGAGCCCGCCGTCGCAAATACCCTGGCAAACGCGTCCTGGATCACATCCTCGCCGTCGATGACAGACCCCACCAGACGCGCCGCATAGCGGTGCAGTTCGGGGCGAAGCGTGTCCGCTTCGCTGGCGAGCGCTGCGAGCCGCGTTTTCTTCTCTTCGCCTTCGAGAGCCGCGTCTTCCGTCATTCGATGACCGTCACTCCCGTATCCCCACGCACGCCGTAGACCATGGCCTCGGCGAGATCAGTCCTGCCGATCAGCTCGGCGACCATATCGCCAAAAGCCCGCGGCGTCATGTCCGGCCAGGTGGCGGCCTGTTCGGCAAATGTCCGGCCCGCCGCCGCGGCATAGGCCGTAATGCCGGTATCGCCCACACCGGTTCCGGCAAACATCTGCCGGGGGACGATGACCCGGAAGCGCAGACCCAGGCCGAGTTGCGCCGACAGGCCCTCGGCATATTTTGCAATGAACCACTGTGCACGCTTGGCGCCCGCATAACCGCCCGACAGCGGCGACCCCTGCACGGCGGCTCCGCTGGAGACCAACACGACAAGCCCGCCGGGCGCCATCGGCAGGGTCAAAGCCGCCTGTACCCAGTGCAGCGCGGCCTTGACGTCCACATTCCAGTTGGCCGTGAAGGCCTCCCAGCCAATCCGGTCGATCCGTTCCATCGGCGGTTCCGCACCGGCATTCATGATGACGAGATCGGGGCGCGTCTGCTCCATGATCCGCCACGCCGCGTCGATATCGGTTGCATCAGCCGATATGGCGGTGACGGCCGGTTGCTCGCCTGGCCCCTGCACGGCATCAGCGTTTCGGGCGACCACGGTGACGTCGGCCGCGCGCGCCACGAATGCTTCGGCCAGCCCCCTCCCCAAGCCGCGGCTCCCGCCGACAACAACAATTCGCTTTCCTTCCAGATCCATCTCTCAGTCCTCATTCGGGTCGGGTCCGACCGCTCGACGACGGTCGCAACAACGACGTTCCAAGGAGGTGAAAAGAGTCATCGCCATCTGTGATTTGTGGGGGGCCAGCGTCCAAAAGTCTGACGCGACCGAAATTCGACGGTGATATTCAATCTTCGCGCCTCTCGCCATTTGGGCTGGGCCGCCTAATTTCATCGAGGAGGATTGTGCCCGCTATCGCGATTTCAGGCTCGGTCTCGCCTGACCTCATCAATGACAACGATAGACGACGCGACTTCGACTTGCCCAAGCCTCACATCCATTCGCGGCTCATTGCGGCTTGCGCAATCCAGACTTGAGACATCCGCCCGGGAGGGGCGTCAACAGGGAGGTTCGTCATGAAAATCGTTCTTATCGGCGGCACCGGGCTCATCGGGTCCAAGACCGCGGCGCGTCTGCGCAGCAAAGGCCACGAGGTGCTGGCCGTCTCGCCGAGCACCGGCGTCAACACGATATCAGGGGAAGGCCTGGCGAACGCGCTTGATGGGGCCGACGTCGTCGTCGACCTTGCAAACTCACCATCGTGGGAAGACAAGGCGGTCCTCGATTTCTTCGAAACCTCAGGCCGCAATCTGCTCGCCGCCGAAGCCAAGGCCGGCGTAAAGCACCATGTTGCGCTCTCGATCGTCGGGACGGAGCGACTGCCCGAGAACGGTTACTTCAGGGCCAAGCTCGCCCAGGAGAAACTCATCAAGGCATCGCCTATTCCATACACGATCGTCCATTCCACCCAGTTCTTCGAATTCCTGAAGGGCATCGCCGACGAAGCCACCGTCGGCACCGTCGCGCGTCTTTCTCCTGCGGCTTTCCAGCCGATCGCATCGGATGACGTCGCCGATGCGGTGGCGGATGCAGCACTTGCAAAACCGCAGAACGGCACGATCGAGATTGCCGGTCCCGAGCGCGGTCCGATGTACGAGATCGTCGCGCGCTATCTGAAAGCAGCCAATGATCCGAGGACGGTCGAACCGGACATTCATGCGCGCTATTTCGGCTCCGAACTGGACGATCGCTCGCTCGTGCCCGGCGATGGCGCGAGACTCGGCTCGATCGGCTTCGAGGATTGGTTTCGCCAGTCCCAACGGCCGACATAAATCCCGGCAGCCGAAATAGATCCAAGCATCAACTCACATCCGCATTCAACGAACAGAGGGATTACGACAATGAATTCAGCTTTGTTATCGCTATGCCTGTCGGCTTCGATTTGCCTCGGCGCTTTGCCGGCCGCCGCCGCCGAAGCGGCAACCGTCACCCCGATCATGAAAAAGGACCTTCCGGATTATCCCGGCAAGGAAGGGCTGATGATATCGGTCGAGTATGAGCCGGGAGGGTCCACGCCCATTCACAAGCATGAGGCAGATGCATTCGTCTACGTTATCGAGGGCTCGATCGTGATGCAGCTCAAGGGCAAAGAAGAAGTCACCGTGTCGCCGGGAGAGACATTTTACGAAAGCCCTGCTGACATTCACCTGGTCAGCCGCAATGCGAGCAAGACCAAACCGGCGAAATTCATCGTCGTGCTGCTGAAGAAGAAGGACGCACCGGTTCTCATGCCGGTGGAATGAGATCAGGTCACCTGATTCGTAGCGCCCGGACCCCCCTCACCCTAACCCTCTCCCCGCTGGGGCGAGGGGACGGGGCATAGGACGCCTTTTAGAATGCGGAGACGGTGCGGCAGTTTCCCTTCTCCCCAGCGGGGAGAAGGTGGCCCGAAGGGTCGGATGAGGGGCGACACACACCGTCACTCACGGCTTGAATCTATCCCCATCCCTACCATCAAAGCGCTTTTTCATCAGTCAGTCACCGTATTGACCACAAGCCAAAACACCCTGCCCATCAGGCCAGCAGCCCGTGTAGGACGAGATCGATATGCGCCTTCAGATAGGCATCCCTGTCCAGGGGCCGCCGCTCGTCGAAGAGCAGCTTGAAGAACAGGAAGGTGATGGCGGGCGCCACGACTGCCTCGGAAAACGCGGCCGGCGCCGAGCGGAATTCGCCGAGCCTTACGCCGTCATCGATGAGGGACTGCATTTGCCAGTTGAGAGGATCGATGAATGCCTGGTGGTGTCTGTCGACGATCTGGGGGAAGCGCGAACCTTCGGCGATGATGAACCGCATCAGTTCGCGCAATCTGCGGTCCCTGGTCACGAGATCGTAGATCAGCTCGATCCTCTTCTGAAGCCGCTCCGTGGCGGTTCCTTTCAACTCACTCCCGCTCGCCAGCAGACCTTCCAGCGGCTCCGAAATATGCCCGATCATCGCTTCGAAAAGCTGCTCCTTGGTCTCGAAGTAGACATAGACGGTTCCCTTCGTGACCCCGACCCTGCTCGCAATATCCTCGACACGCGTCGCGACATAGCCGCGCTCTACGAACTCTTCAAAGGCCGCATCCAGGATCTCTACGGGCCGGCGGGCCTTCTGCTCGGCGCGTGTCAGTTTCTTCGTATCGGGCATGCCTCACCTTGAGCGTTTTTTGTTGTCAGTCGTCAAGAAATTTTCATTGACTGATGGGTTAGTCAACATTATTCGTCAGCCGAACCGATGCAAGAGGTAAATCATGAAAACTGTCCTTGTTGCCGCCTGGCTGGGCGTCAGCGCAGTCGCGCTTGCCTCATGCGAAAAGCAGAGCGCGAGTGAGGCAAAGCCGAAAAATGTCGAAGCCGTCGTGGCCAAGGTCACGCCAACAGTCGAAAACAACGCCATCACCGGCGAGGTCAGCGCCCGCGTCGAAAGCGACCTGTCCTTCAGGGTCAGCGGGCGCATCGTCGAGCGTTTCGTCGATGTCGGCTCATCGGTGAAGGCCGGACAGGTGCTTGCGCGCATGGACGCCGAAGAGCAGAAGGCCGATCTCGGCGTCGCCACGGCAAACCTGCAGTCGGCCATTGCCCAGCAGACGCAGGCGCAGCTCGCCTTCGACCGGCAGCAGAACCTCTTCAGGACGCAGGTTGCGACCCGCGCCGCACTCGATCAGGCCCAGGAAACGCTGCAGACGGCTCAGGGCAGCGTGAAACTGGCGCAGGCGCAATTGGATACGGCGCAGGACGCCCTCTCCTACACGGAACTGCGCGCCGATGCCGATGGCGTCATCACCGCCAGAAACGCCGAAGTCGGCCAGGTCGCCCAGGCGGCGCAGCTCATCTTCACGCTTGCGCATGACGGGCCGCGTGACGCCGTCTTCAACGTCTTCGAGTCGCTTTACCTCGGCCGCAACCTCGAAAACACGGTCGCCGTCAGCCCCCTTTCGGCGCCGTCCCGCAAGATAGAAGCTTCCGTGCGCGAGATCTCGCCGACGATCGATCCGTCGACCGGAACGATCAGGGTCAAGGTGGGTCTCGAAGCAACGCCGGACATGCAGCTCGGCGCTCCCGTCGTCGGCTCTTTCCGCTCCACGGCGCAGGACGCCATCGAATTGCCGTGGTCGGCCATGGCCTCCAAGAGCGGCCAGCCGGCCGTCTGGATCGTCGACCCCGCCTCGTCGAGCGTGTCGCTCCACCCGGTCGATGTCTCCGATTATGAAACCGGCCGCTTTGCGGTGCGCGCGGGTGTCTCTCCCGGAGATATCGTCGTCGTCGACGGCACGAAGTTCCTGCGACCGGGCGAGGTCGTCACCTATGACAAGGAAGCCGCAGAATGAATATCCGTATCACAGCCGGCCTTGCGATCCTCGGATCATTGCTGCTGACCTCCTGCCAGAAGCAGGCGGAAGCCCATAACGAGCCGCCGCGTCCCGTCCTTTCCGTCGTCGTCAAATCGACCGCAGCCTCCGCGCTGACCCTGCCGGGCACGGTCGAGGCCAGGATCGAGACGCAGCTTGCGTTCCGCGTCCTCGGACGGATCATCGCGCGCAAGGTCAGCGTCGGCGATGTCGTCAAGAAGGGCGATGTCGTTGCCGCCATCGATCCGCTGGCGCTGGAGCTTGCAGTCAAGAGTTCGCAGTCCGAACTTTCGAACGCCCAGGCGCAGTTGACGAATGCCGCCTCCACCGAAGAACGTCAGCGATCCCTGCTCCAGAGCCGGTCGGGAACCGAAGCGGCCTACGAAGAGGCCGAGCTCGGGCGCAAGAGCGCCATCGCCGCGGTCGCCAAGGCGCAGGCCAATCTCGACAAGGCCGAAGAGCAGCTCGGATATGCCCAGCTCCGGGCGGAATTCGACGGCGTCGTGACGGCGACTTCGGCCGAAGTGGGCCAGGTCGTGGCCGCCGGCCAGAGCATCGTCACCATCGCCCGCCCCGAACAGAGCGATGCGGTGATCGACATCCCCGTCGCAAGCTTCGACGGCCTCAAGGTGGGCTCGCCCTTCGACGTCGCCCTCCAACTCGACCCGACCATCCGCACCAGCGGTACGGTCAGGGAAATTGCGCCGGAAGCAGAAGCCACGACGCGCACGCGACGCACAAAGATTACGCTCATCAATCCCCCGCCAGCCTTTCGCCTGGGCTCGGTCGTAACGGCAACCGCAACCGTTAACGCGCAGCCGACGATCCTGCTGCCCTCCTCCTCCATCCTGACGAAGGACGGAAAGCCCAATGTCTGGGTGGTCGATACCGCCGCCGCCAAGGTTTCCATTCGCCCGATCAGGATCGACGGAGAGATCGTCGAGGGAGGCTCCGTTCGCATCGCCGAGGGCGTCAGCCCGGGCGATCGGATCGTCGTTGCCGGCGTTCACAAACTCGTCGATGGCCAGGCCGTCAGAATAGACTGAGGAATAGTCTCCGTGAAAAAATTCAACTTGTCCGACTGGGCGCTCGAACACCGTTCGCTCGTTTGGTACTTCATGATCGTCTTCATTCTGGCTGGCGCCTTTTCCTATATCAGCCTCGGCCGCGAGGAAGATCCCAATTTCACCATCAAGACCATGATCATCCAGGTGCAATGGCCTGGAGCGTCCGCCGAGGAAGTGACCAAGCAGGTCACCGACCGCGTCGAAAAGAAACTCGAAGAGCTTGAATCGCTCGATTACACCAAGAGCGAGACCGTTGCCGGCCAGACGACGATCTTCGTCGAACTCCTGCCGACGACCAAGGCCAGGGATGTGAATGCCATCTGGATGCGCGTGCGCAACATGATCGGCGACATCAAGGGCGATTTCCCGAGCGGCGTCGTCGGGCCGTTCTTCAACGATCGCTTCGGCGACGTCTTCGGCAATATCTACGCCTTCACCAGCGACGGGCTGACGCAGCGCCAGCTTCGCGATCTGGTCGAGGACGCGCGCGCCAAAGTGCTGACGGTTCCAAATGTCGGCAAGGTGGACATTATCGGCGCGCAGGACGAGGCCATCTATCTCGAATTCTCGACGCGCAAGATCGCCGCTCTCGGGCTCAACCAGCAATCCGTGATCGAAACGCTGCAGGCGCAGAATGCCGTCACGCAATCGGGCTTCGTCGATGCCGGTCCCGAGCGCATCGCCTTGCGGGTGAGCGGCCAGTTCACGTCTGAAGAGAGTCTGAAATCGATCAATCTTCGCGTCAACGACCGCTTCTTTCCGCTGACCGATATCGCCACGATCAAGCGCGGCTATGTCGATCCGCCCTCGGCGCTGTTCCGCTATAACGGCCAGCCGGCGATCGGGCTTGCGATCGGCATGAAGACCGGCGCAAACCTGCTCGAATTCGGCGAAGCGCTCGACAAGGAGATCGAACAGGTCACGGCAGACCTTCCTGTTGGCGTCGACGTCGAGCGCGTTTCCGATCAGCCCGCCGTCGTGGACGAGGCCGTGTCGGGCTTCACGCGTGCGCTGTTCGAGGCGATCGTCATCGTGCTGGCGATCAGCTTCATCAGCCTCGGCGTGCGCGCAGGCCTCGTCGTCGCCATCTCCATTCCGCTGGTGCTGGCGATCACCTTCCTCGTCATGGCCTATACCGGCATTTCGATGCAGCGTATTTCGCTCGGCGCACTGATCATAGCCCTTGGCCTTCTGGTCGATGACGCGATGATTGCCGTGGAAATGATGGTCGCCCGCCTGGAGGTCGGCGACGATCTCCGGAAGGCGGCGACATACGTCTATACCTCGACCGCCTTCCCGATGCTGACGGGTACGCTGGTGACGGTCGCGGGCTTCATCCCAGTCGGCCTCAACTCCAGCGCCGCCGGCGAGTTCACCTTCACCCTTTTCGTTGTCATTGCCGTCTCGCTCCTGGTGTCATGGGTCGTTGCGGTCCTGTTCACACCGCTGCTCGGCGTGTCCATCCTGCCGAAGACCATGAAATCGCATCACGGGCAGAAGGGTCGCTTCGCGCGGATCTTCGCCTGGCTCCTCGGCCTGGCCTTGCGCTGGCGCTGGATTACCATCGGCGCGACGGTGGCGGTGTTTGCCGTCTCCATCGGCGGCATGAGCCTGGTGCAGCAGCAGTTCTTCCCCTCCTCCGACCGGCCCGAACTGATCGTGGACTGGAACCTGCCGCAGAACAGCTCGATTTCCGAGACGAACAAGCAGATGGCGAAGTTCGAAAGCGAGATGCTGGCCGGCAACAAGGATATCGACCACTGGACGACCTATGTCGGCCAGGGCGCTCCCCGCTTCATCCTGTCCTTCGACGTGCAGACGCCCGACGTCTCCTTCGGCCAGACCGTGATCGTCACCAAGGGGCTCGACGTCCGCGACAAGGTCAAGGAGGAGCTGCAGGCCTATCTGACGAAGACTTTCCCCGGCACCGACGCCTTCGTGAAGCTGCTCGACATCGGCCCGCCGGTCGGCAAGCCCGTGCAATATCGCGTCAGCGGGCCTGACATCCAGAAGGTCCGTGATCTCTCCCACCAGCTTGCCGGCATCGTCGGAGAGCATCCGCTGCTGTCAAACATGACCTACGACTGGAACGAGCCTTCGCGCGTGGTCAAGGTGGATGTGCTTCAGGACAAGGCACGGCAGCTCGGCGTCTCGTCGCAGGATATTGCCACGGCGCTCAACAGCATCGTCGAGGGATCGGCGGCCACGCAGATCCGCGACGACATCTATCTCGTCGACGTGATCGGCCGGGCTGAGACCTCGGAGCGAGGCTCGATCGAGACGCTGCAGAACCTTCTGCTTGCCGGCTCCAACGGCAACTCGGTTCCTCTGTCGGCGGTTGCGAATTTCCACTACGAACTGGAGCAGCCGACGATCTGGCGGCGCACACGCATACCGACCGTCACCATCAAGGCTGCGGTGGTGGGACCGACCCAGCCGGCGACGATCGTCACCGAGTTGAAGCCGAAAGTCGACGAATTCCGCAAGGGCCTTCCGACCGGCTACAAGATCGTCGACGGCGGCTCGGTCGAGGAGAGCGCCAAGGCGCAGGGGCCGATCGTGGCGGTCGCACCGCTGATGCTGTTTACCATGGCGACCATCCTTATGATCCAGCTGCAGAGTTTCAGCAGGCTCTTCCTGGTCTTCGCCGTTGCCCCCACCGCGCTGATCGGCGTTGTCGCGGCGCTGCTCTTCAGCAATTCGCCCATGGGCTTCGTCGCGATCCTCGGCGTCCTGGCGCTGATCGGCATCCTGATCCGCAACTCGGTGATCCTCATCGTGCAGATCGAGCACCTTCGAAGCGAGGGCGTGCCACCCTGGCAGGCCGTCATCGAAGCGACGGAGCACCGAATGCGCCCGATCATGCTGACGGCGGCGGCAGCCACCCTCGCGCTGATCCCGATCTCCAGGGAAATCTTCTGGGGGCCGATGGCCTACGCGATGATGGGCGGCATTGTCGTCGGTACGGTCCTGACGCTGCTCTTCCTGCCGGCTCTCTATGTTGCCTGGTTTCGAATACCCCGCGAGGCCTGACAACATCAGGCCCGCCCGGATCATTCCGGGCGGGCCATGTCCCACTGACGAGATGAACGAATGCCACAGGTTCGACGAACAGCCTTTGCCGACAGTCGCTGTCTGATTGCCAGCTTGCCGCGCGAATCGACCTCCTTCGCTGTCAAGCGATCGTGCCTTTCAGTCCTGATGGCTCTCTCGGTATTGGGAGGATGTGCGGGACGAATGGAGAATGTTCTCCAGCCGCTCGCGACCGCCGGTCCAGGCACGAGCACGGTGGACATGCTGGTGGCAACGACGCGCCAGCCGACCGACAAGCCGGGCGAACTTTACTCCGGCGAGCGGGGCACGGCGATTTCCCTCAACGATATCGTCGTTTCCATTCCTCCGGATCGAAACCGCAAAGTCGGCGAGGTGCAATGGCCTTCGCATGTGCCGGCCGATCCCGAAAAGGAGTTCGCCGTCCTTGACGTCGGCGAGATGGCATCGGAACGCAGAATCTTTGAATGGTTCAACAAGAACCGCAACGCCAGGCGGCAGGTCGTCATTTTCGTGCACGGCTTCAACAACACCTACGCCGATGCGGTCTTTCGCTTCGCGCAGATCACCCATGATTCCGGAACGGATGCTACGCCGATCCTCTTCACCTGGCCCTCGCGCGCCAATGTCTTCGACTATCTCTACGACAAGGAGAGTACGAATTTCTCACGGCGGGCGCTGGAGGATCTGATCCTGCAGGCTGCCAAGAGCCCTGACGTCGGCGAAGTGACGATTCTCGCTCATTCCATGGGATCCTGGCTGACCGCCGAGGCATTGCGTGGTGTTGCCATGCGCAACAAGACGATCCCGGCCAAAGTAAAGAACGTTATCCTGGCCTCGCCCGACATCGATATCGATGTCTTTCGCCGGCAGATGATCGAGATGGGGCCGCAACGCCCGCATTTCACGATCTTCTCGTCGACAAGGGATAAGGCGCTGCAGGTTTCGCAATGGCTCTCCGGCGGCGTCACGCGCGTCGGCGGCTTCGATTCGACACCTTACGCCGCGGACCTGGATAAGCTCGGAGTGACGGTCATCGATACGAGCGCCGTCAAAGCGGACGACGCGCTGGGCCACAATACCTTTGCCGATAACAGGGACATGGTTGAGCTGCTTGGACGGCGGCTGGCAGGACAATCCCTGGACACCGGAAAGGCCTCGCTCGCCGATCAGGTGGGCATGGCAGCCGTTCGAACCGCCGACCTGGCGGGCTCAGCAGCAAGGATCGCCGTCGTCGCTCCGATGTCGATCATCAGCAATGATGCGAAACAGGTCTTGAAACAGCAACTTTCCTCGGGGCTGCAGCCAATCGTCGATGGGAAAATTTCGTACTAAAGCATGTCGCGCAAAAGTGTGCAGCGGTTTCTATGGAACTTCAGCATAGCGGATGATGCTCTGATTTTGGACGTTGGCGACCAGTTCATCAGAACGAGACAAAAATCGGCGGAGCAAAGGTGAGGAATTTGAATCGTTGTATCCCAAGGTGAGATCAATTGTCGGAGGCACACCCTCAAGTGCTCTGGCAACGACATTTGGCGTCAGCATATTTTGCGCATAAAGCGGAATAAGCGTTATTCCACCTGTAGACACGACAAGCGACATTGCTGATGGCAGGCCGTCACCTTCGTACTCTGCCTTGAGTGTGATCCCGATTTCCGCCGCGTAATCCTGGATCACGGATTGCAATACCGGGGAAATTCTAGCCGAACTGACGTAAGTTTCGCACGCAAGCTCCTGCGGCCGGATCTTCTTGCGCGACGTCAAGCGATGATCCGCCGGCAGTACGGCAATCAGTGGCTCCTTGGCTAAAAACTTGAAGGACACACCGACACTCTGCGTCTCGGGGCGAAGGAAAGCGACGTCCAGCTTGCCTCGCATCAGTGCCAGAGCAAGGTCCGGGGAGGACTGGCTGGACAGTATGATTTCAACCTCCGGCGCTTCCTCACGAATGATGCGCAATGCATGGGGTAGCCACACGACCTCTTGTCCTGCGAGAAAACCGATGGTGAACGACTGCTTTTGCGGTTGTTCTGCCCGCCTGGCGCCTTCCGCAGCCGCCTCGACTTGCAATAAGGCCAGCCGCGCGTGATCAAGAAACACTTTGCCGGCGGCGGTGAGCGTCACGCCGCGTGGCTGCCGTTCCAGCAGTTTTACACCGATTTCGGTTTCCAGATCGCGAATTTGCCTGCTGAGTGAGGGCTGGGAAGTGTTTAGCCGCCGCTCGGCTGCGGTCAGGAAGCTTCCCTCCTCCGCAACAGCAACAAAATAGCGCAAATGCCTGAGTTCCATCGGGTCCTCGCTATACATTCAAGGCATAGCTTGAACGTACAAGGTATTTGTCCTTGATAAAGAGGGGATTTAGTCAACGTCGCAGTTTTGAGATATGATCGAACGCGCCTCACCGGAGGTATTTCGCAATCAACTGTATCGAAAAACGAATGTTCAACAGAGCAGATGGAGCGACACGATGCCTACAATTACTACGACGGACGGCGTAAACATCTTCTACAAGGACTGGGGCTCAGGCCAGCCGATCGTTTTCAGCCACGGCTGGCCGCTGTCGGCGGACGACTGGGACGCCCAGATGACCTTCTTTCTTGGCCACGGCTACCGAGTGATCGCCCACGACCGGCGCGGCCACGGCCGGTCCGACCAGCCCGGCACCGGCAACGACATGGACCACTGGGTTGCCGACCTCGCGGCCCTGACCGAGCACCTCAACCTGCGCGATGCGATCCACATCGGCCACTCCACAGGCGGCGGTGAGGTCGCTCGCTATGTCGCCCGCCACCAGGAGCGCGTCGCGAAGGCGGTACTGGTCGCCTCCCTGACGCCGAACATGTACCGGACCGAGGAAAACCCGTCCGGTCAGCCGCCGGAGTGGTTCGAAGCGATCCGGGCAGGCGTGCTGGGCAACCGGTCGGAATTCTACCGTTT
The DNA here is from genome assembly GCF_014193555.1 of Rhizobium sp. BK275. Classification (NCBI taxonomy): domain Bacteria; kingdom Pseudomonadati; phylum Pseudomonadota; class Alphaproteobacteria; order Hyphomicrobiales; family Rhizobiaceae; genus Rhizobium; species Rhizobium sp. BK275. Next base: position 6,603 of record NZ_JACHZL010000007.1, on the reverse strand, counting down.
CGTCCCCGAGAACCCGTTCTACGGGTACAACCTCGATGGCGCCAAGCCTTCGGAGGCGATCATTGCGAACTGGTGGCGCCAGGGCATGGGCGGTGGTGCTCTCGCTCACCACGCGACTGTCGCCTCCTGGCTGGAAGATTATACCGAAGACCTCAAGAAGATCACCGTGCCGGTGCTGGTGATGCATGGCGAGGCCGATCAGGTCGTCCCCTTCGCAAGTTCCGTGCCGCGTGCGGTCAACCTGCTCAAGAACGGGTCGCTGAAGACCTATCCGGGCTACCCTCATGGCATGCTGACCACGCATGCGGATGTCCTCAACCCCGACCTGCTCTCGTTCATCAGGTCTTGACGACATCGACCAGACCGCGGCCTTCATCCAACGTCATCAGGACGATCTGTCACCCGGCAGTGCCGGGTGACACCTGTCGGTCTGACCTCCCAAGCGGCTCTTCGACCCTGCATTCTGGCTGAAGCCTCTCAGGGACTATCCCAAAAGACCTGCAAATCTTCCCGATTTTGAAGCGAGAGATCGGCGACCGGTCGGAGAAAAGAATGCTCAGGCACTAATCCTTGCGATTTGAAGAAGAGCACGGCAGGTCCCAGTGAAAACTATACCGCCGTCAAGGTCAAACGTCGCCCCGTCGACTTCAAGAAGATGATCCTGCCGCCGGAATTGATCGATCTGTCAGCGACTGATTTCTCAAGCGCCCGGTTTGCTTGACCACCCTCACACTTAACACGCCTTCTTGGGCGTAGGTCGCCATTCGACTTCCGCACAAAGGACCCGGCCGGGCTGGCTGCGGCCGCACTAGCGGCCGACTACAGCACCGAGGCTTTCAAGCGCCTCGCGCACGCGTCCACGCGCCTGCTCCGGAAGACCGAGCACCGGGCGCGGCGGCGAAAACCGGCCGAGGCCGATGAGATCGGCAATGGTGTACATGACGCGGAAACTGCCGAACTCCTTAAACAGCGCCCAGAGCGGCGCGAAGGCGTCGTTGATGCGTCCCGCCTCCTTGGCGTCACCCGCCTGCGCGGCCCGCGTCAACTTTAACGCTTCGGCGGGCAGCAAGCCCGCAACCACGCTGTACCAGCCGTCGGCACCCGCCAGCAGCGCATCTGCAGCACCCCAGTCGCCGCTGTAGCCGACCGCAAAATCCGCCGGCGTCACTGCCCGGAGACTTGCGATCTCCTCGGCGAAATCGCCATTGGCAGGCAGCGGCATCTTCACTGCCTTGACGGTGCCGAGCTTGGAAAGCCGGGCGATCAGGTCGGCGCTGAAGGTGAATTTCGTCGTGCCCGGATTGTTGTAGATGCAGAGCGGCAACTGACCGGCATCGGCCACGGCGGCGAAATGCTCATAGACCTCGTCATCGGTGAGCGGTGTGTAGGAGACCGGCGCCAGAAGAAGACCATCTGCCCCGAGTTCCCGCGCATCCCTGGCGAGTGCCTGCGCCTCGTCCGTCCTAAGCGCCCCGACGCCGACGATGACGGGGATCTTGCCGCCGACCGTGGACATCGCCGTTTCCACCGCCCGGCGCCGCTCTCCGCGCGACAGGAAAGCGTAAGCGCCGGTGCTGCCGAGCAGGCCGATGGAATCGGCGCCGGCCGTCTGAATGCGGGCAAGCACCGCGGCGAGCGCACCGGTATCGACGATGCCGGAAGCATCAGCCGGCGTGATCGGAAAGGCGGAAAGGCCATGGAAAAGCGGCACCGGGAACGTCCTTCTTATGCGCGTGACAGCAGGAGTTTCATGCCGGCCGCACCGAAGACGAGCGCCAGCGTACCCTCGATCCAGCGCCGCGCATGGCGATACATGCGGATCATCGGCGCAGTGGAGAAGACCAAGGCATAACCGCCGAAAATGGTGACGCTCAGAATAGCGCAGCCCGCCAGGATGACGGCAACGGTCGCCGGCGTCGCGCCCGGGCCGAGACCGAGCGTCATGGTCGCGATCCAGCCGAGCAGCGCCTTCGGGTTCGTCAGATGCATCAGCAACCCGCGACGATAGAGGCTGAAGCCGGAGGCCGGCCTGATGGCATCGATCGCCCTGCCCTGCTTCTCATCGGAGGTCATCGCCGATTTGCCGGCCTTGTAGGCGAGGAACAGCAGGTAGAGACCCCCGAAGATTTTCAGGATGATCAGCGCCTGCGCATATTGCGCCAGAATGGCCGAAACCCCGGTCGCCGCCATCGAGCCCCAGAAGAGCGAGCCGCTGACGACACCGGCGGCAATCATCAGCGCCGACTGGCGCCCCTGATGCATGGCGACCCCCATGATGCGCATATTGCTGGGACCGGGGCTGGCTGCGGCGATGACATAGGCGGTGAAGACGAGGGCAAGGTGATGCGGATCGAATGACATTTTGAATTCCCTGGGGTCGAATGGGCTTGAGGCGCATGCTGCCGTTACATGCCGTTCAGGAGCCTGAACGAGATCAGCCACATCACGCAGGCGATGATGGTTTCGAGAATGCGCCAGGACGCCGGTCGTGAAAAGATGGGGCGAAGCCAGGCGGCACCATATCCCAGTGAAAAAAAGAACAGGAAGGAGCCGGTCACAGCGCCTGCGGCAAACGCTGCCTGATGACCGGCAAAACGCGTCGAGATCGTGCCGAGCAGGATGACCGTATCGAGATAGACATGCGGATTGAGCCAGGTGAGCGCCAGGCACATCGCCATGGTCCTGCCGAAGCTCGCCCCTGCCCCGTTTACGACCTGCAGCGCGCCTGAAGACCGCGCCGCCGAATAGAGGCTTTTCGCCCCATACCAGAGGAGGAACGCCGCCCCGCCATAGCGCATGACCGGATCGAGCCAGGGCATGAGGTTTACCACCTGCTGCAGGCTGGTGACGCCGACGATAATCAGGATCGCATCCGAGAGAGCGCAGGCCAGGCAGACGGCAAACACATGTTCGTTGCGCAGCCCCTGCCGCAGGATGAAGGCGTTCTGCGCACCGATCGCGACAATCAGGCTGAGCCCGGCGGCTAAACCGGTGAAATAGGTGGTAAAATTCATGATATCAGAGGCTTCCGTCGCGTTGTTGAGACGTTCCGTAGACGGATCGATCGGATTAGGCTAGTTAATCCTCCTAACGTCAATTAAGCACAGCTTACCCATGATCGATTATCCCGCCCTTCGCGTGCTGCTTGCCGTGGTCCAGACCGGCAGCTTCGAAAAGGCCGCCGCCATCCTGAACGTTACGCCATCGGCCGTCTCGCAGCGCATCAAGCAGCTGGAAGAGCGCCTGGGCACCGCCCTCGTCGTGCGCGGCACGCCGTGCACGGCAACGGAAAAGGGCGACTGGCTCTGCCGGCACATGGAAAATGTCGGCATGCTGGAAAGCGAATTGCTGGAGCACCTGCCTGATCTCAGCGACCGCGACAGTCCCGAACAGCACGTCACGCTGCGGATCGCCACCAGCGCCGACAGCCTCGGCACCTGGTTTCTGGAGGCGATGGCGGATTTCTCGAAAACCTCCAACTATCTCCTGAACATTTCCGTCGACGATCAGGACCATACGGCCGAATGGCTGGAACGCGGCCGCGTCATCGCCGCCGTCACGAGCATGGAAAAGCCGGTCGCCGGCTGCCGCCGCTACTCGCTCGGCGCGCTGCGCTACCACGCGACCGCAAGCCCCGAATTCGTCCGCCGCTATTTCCCCGACGGCGTCACCCCGGAAGCTCTTGCCCGCGCCCCATCCATCACCTTCAACCAGAAGGACCGGCTGCAGGCAGACTGGATCCGCCGCACGTTTGCGACAGATGTCAACGCACCGACGCACTGGCTGCCGGCCACACAGGGCTTTCTCGATGCCGCCCTGCTCGGCATTGGTTGGGGCATGAACCCGATCCATCTGACCGAACCCCACATCAAGGCCGGCCGCCTCGTCGAACTGATATCAGGCACACCTCTCGATGTCGTGCTCTACTGGCAGATCAGCCGCCTTGCCGCCGACCGGCTGACGGGCCTGACGCAGAAGGTGATCGAGGTGGCGAGGCGGTCGCTGGTGTGAGGGTGACGTGGGTTCGAGGTCCCGAAAACGGACCTCCTTCTGATGACGCCCTCCTTCCATTGGACCGCAACAGACCTTTGCAGTGACCGCTTCGCGGATCCCGTTCCTGTTGAAGGCGGCACTCTCGTGAAGCGTCGCCACATGACCGTCTCAGTGGTATCATGAACCAGCACGGTCGCGGTGTCGGGCAGCCGGATCGTGCATGTCGCGTCAATCGCCTGGGCTTCATCCGGCGGATCTCCTGAGGGAGAGACAGCCATGGCAACTGCAAGAGCGGAGCGGCGGCTGGCCGCGATCCTGGCCGCTGACGTCGTCGGCTATTCCCGCCTCGTCGAACATGACGAGGCTGGGACTTTGTCGGCCCTGAAGGTTCTGCGCCGGGAGGTGATCGATCCGCTGCTGGCCGAGTATCAGGGCCGTATAGTCAAGCTGATGGGCGACGGTGCGCTCGTGGAGTTCGGCTCGGTCGTCGATGCCGTCGCGTGCGCGGTCGCCGTCCAGAAGGGCGTTGCCGAGAACCAGGCCGATATCCCAACGGAGCGACGCATCATCTTCCGGATCGGCGTCAATCTCGGTGATGTGATCCACGAGGTTGATGGGGATCTCTACGGCGATGGCGTCAATATCGCGGCCCGCCTCCAGACCTTGGCGGATCCAGGCGGCATTTGCATTTCCGGCACGGCGTACGATCACCTCCAGGGCAAACTTGACTGCGACTACGAGTACCTCGGCGAACGCGCGCTCAAGAACATGGAGCGGCCGGTGCGACTGTACCGCCCCCTTCTGGAAGGGACGACCGCACGAACGGCATCGCCCAGGCCCGCACTTCCGGACCGACCATCCATTGCCGTGCTGCCGTTCAACGCCATGAGCGCCGACCCGGAGCAGGACTTCTTCAGCGATGGGCTCACCGAGGACATCACCACCGCGCTATCCAAGCTCAGGGGCTTCTTCGTGATCGCCCGCAACACGATGTTCACCTACAAGGGAAAGCCCGTGGATGTGCGCGCCATCGGGCGCGAACTCGGGGTCCGCTATATTCTCGAGGGCAGTGTCCGCAAGTCCGGCAACCGGATTAGGGTGACCGCGCAGCTCATCGATGCGGCCTCCGAAGTCCATCTCTGGGCCGAGAGGTACGACGGCGACCTCGGCGACATCTTCGGCATTCAGGACGAGATCACCGCAAGCGTCGTCGGCCGCATCGGGCCGGAACTCCTGGCGGCAGAGCATGCCCGCGAAAGCCCCAAGCCGCATCATGGCCTTGATGCCTGGGAATGTGTCGTGCGGGCGGTGTTCCTGTGTTCCCAACTGTCTGAGGAGAGCAGTCGGAAGATGCTCCCCCTGCTTGATCGGGCAATCGAACTGGCTCCCGGTTATGCCCAGGCGCTCGCCATGAAAGGTTGGATTATGATGTGGCGCGCGTTCCAGGGGTGGGAAGACATGGGATACGCCCTGGCCCTTGCCAGGGATATCGTCCAACAAGCCATTGCCGCGGACGATAAGGAACCGTGGGCTTACCTTGCGCAGGCGATGATAGCCTTTGCGACGCGTGACAATGTCCTGGCGATGGCAGCGATCAGCCAGGCTGTCGCGATCAACCCCAACTCCGCGTTCGCTCACGGCCAGTTGGGACTTGCGCATGCCAACGCCGGCCGCGCGGCGGACGCCATTCCTTGCATCGACTACGCCCTCAGACTGAGCCCGCGCGAGGCTTTTCTCGGCGACTTTCAGTTCTACTACGCCATGGCTTACTTCCAGGGCGCGAATTATGAGCTTGGATTGAGTTATGCACGGGAAGCGCATCGCTTGCGGTCCGGCCATGCGGTTCCGCTGATCATCGGCACCGCCTGTGCCGGACTTCTGGACAACCGGGAGGCTGCCACGGACTTGCTCGGACGGCTCAAGTCACTCGTTCCTGACATCTCACGGGACGCCGTCGAAGCAACATCGTCTTTCGTCCGCGCCGAGGATCGGGCGCGCCTGATCGAGGGACTTGCCCGTGCCGGCCTGAATTGACGGGCTGGAACGGCATGAGATCGGCCGTTGAAAGCCTTCGTGACAGCCAGGAGAGCTGGAGAATACTCTCTCGGTGAATCGTTGAACGCGCATCGCTCGGCCGAAACCTCATGAATTCCCGGGCGAACTCCGGGAAAACCTGATTCCTGTTGCAATCGCCACAAAATTGCATTAGCTAATTCTTGAGGAAATATTCAAATAAAACTTGCAGACTGTAAAATCCACCGGATCTGGCGCGATTAATACGCCCGGCCTGACGGGATTTACTGTCTGCCTGCTCATCGTGCAACGGGAGCAGCGATTCCAGCAAAAGTGCGCCGTGGTGTTGCGTCTGGAATACCGATCTGTCCTGCGTCACTGGTGTCAGACCCCATGAGCGTCGCAGATCCTCGGGACAAGCCCGAGGATGACGGAGGACGGTCAGCAGCCTGAGGCTCTTGGTGAGCGCTTGCCACTCACTCGGCGTCATCCTCGGGCTTGTCCCACTGCTGTCCGGTTTAAATATCTGGACAAGGCGCATGACATTGATTCTACTCTGTTTCAGACGTTTCGCGGCGTTCTGGACACGAGAAGGAG
>NZ_JACHZL010000006.1:0-476213 GCF_014193555.1 Rhizobium sp. BK275 | reverse complement strand
AACCAGCTACCCGCCAATCCGCTTGATTTCTTCAGAACGAGGAACTTCGTCGCCAGCAGCGCCGCCGCCCTCGTCAGTGACTGGGCTTATAATCCTCACACATCAAAACAGTCAACACATCCAATCCAACTTTTTTGACATTTTTGTAACAGGTTGATTTTGCTTGTGGTTTTTGAGCGCTCGATCGAACGGGCCAATTTGCCGGCAAAAATCACTCTGTTTCGGATCGGTTTTCGCTCGATACGGTCAAGCTGTCTCGATTTTGAGTGCCTTCTTTATATGGGCAGGGTGGCCACGAATTCCAAGCGCTTGCCTCGACCGCCCCAATCGGTAGTCTGGAACACATATATATCCATGCCGATACGGAGTTTGAGAATGCTTGTACTCGATGAACAACAGACGCGATCAGCGCTGCCTTGGGCGGAGCTTATCGACGCCATCGAGGCAATGTTTCGAAGCACCTGCGTCATGCCCGTTCGCCATCATCACGATATGGAGGTGCCCGGGGAAGAAAATGCCACTCTTCTGCTGATGCCGGCATGGCTTCCCGGGCAATATACAGGCATCAAGACTGTTTCCGTCTTTCCAGGCAATGTTCGCCGAAGCCTTCCAGCGATTTTTGGAAGCTATCTGCTTTCCTCTGCAGCAACCGGCCAGATGCTGGCGGTAATCGAGGGCGGAGAACTGACGGCTCGACGGACCGCAGCGACTTCCGCTTTGGCGTCTCGTTGTCTCTCGCGAGCGGATTCGGAGGAAATGCTGGTCTGCGGTACCGGCCGACTTTCACTCAACCTCATGCAGGCACACGGGATAGTCAGACCGATCCGGCGCTACCATGTCTGGGGACGCAATAGCGAAACGGCGGAGAAGGTGGCCGAGGAAGCGCGAGCACTTGGGTTGCGAGCCGAGGCTGTGAGCAATATTGAAGCAGCAGCGAAAACAGCCGATATCATTTCCTGTGCAACGCTCTCCAGCGAGCCGCTTATTCGTGGCGAGTGGCTTAAGCCCGGAGCCCATCTCGACCTTGTCGGCGCTTTCAAACCCAGCATGCGCGAGAGCGATGATGATGCCGTGCGTCGCTCCGCCGTATATGTAGATACGAGAGCCGGCGCGCTCAGCGAAGGCGGCGACATCGTGCAACCGCTGAAAAGCGGGGTATTAAAAGCAGACGATATACGCGGCGAGCTGGCGGAACTGATCTCCGGCAGTTGCGGTGGACGGAAGGACGATAAAGAAATCACGCTCTTCAAATCCGTTGGTGCAGCGCTCGAGGATCTGGCCGCCGCCATCCTTGCCTATGAAATGGTAACGGGCCGAAAGTGAAGACCATGCCTTTTTTGCCGGAGCTTCCGGTTTCGCATGTGCTGCCCGACATCAGCGCGGCGCTTGGCACGGAGAAGCGCGCGATACTTTCGGCTCCTCCGGGCGCCGGGAAAACGACGCTCGTACCGCTTCATCTGCTTGACCAGGCTTGGCGCGGCGACGGGAAAATCATCCTGCTGGAACCCCGCCGGCTGGCGGCACGCGCCGCGGCAAGCCGGATGGCGTCTCTGCTGGGCGAGCAGGTGGGCGAAACGGTCGGTTACCGCATGCGCCTCGATAACAAGATATCGGCGAGGACGCGGATCGAAGTTGTTACAGAAGGCGTCTTCGCCCGCATGATTCTCGATGATCCCGAACTTTCCGGCGTCTCGACTGTGATCTTTGACGAATTTCACGAGCGGTCGCTGGATGCCGATTTCGGTCTTGCGCTGGCGCTTGACGTTCAATCGGCGCTTCGCGAGGATCTTCGCATCCTTGTGATGTCGGCAACGCTCGATATCGAGCGGGTCGCCATCCTGCTCGATCATCCGCCTGTTATCGAAAGCACGGGGCGAAGCTTTCCGATCGAGATTCGCTATCAAGACCGGCCGGGCGGCGAGCGAATCGAAGATGCGATGGTGCGGGCGATCGCCGATTTTCGTGCGAGCGAATCGGGATCTATCCTCGCCTTTCTTCCTGGTCAGGCGGAGATCACCCGGACGGCAGAGCGGCTTCAGGGACGATTCGGCCCCGAGACGCTAATTGCGCCGCTCTACGGCAATCTCGGGCAGAAGGAGCAGGATGCGGCGATCCGTCCCGCAGCACCAGGTACGCGCAAAATCGTGCTTGCGACCTCGATTGCCGAAACTTCGATCACCATCGACGGCGTGCGGATCGTGATAGACAGCGGGCTGCAGCGACTGCCGGTCTTCGAGGCATCGACAGGCATCACGCGGCTGGAAACCGTGCGCGTGTCGCGCGCTTCGGCCGATCAGCGCGCCGGCCGCGCCGGAAGAACGGAGCCGGGCATCGCCATCCGTCTGTGGCACCAAGGCCAGACGGCGGCGCTCCCGGCCTTCACGCCACCACAGATCCTTTCGAGCGACCTTTCCGGTCTCGTCCTCGATCTTGCCCATTGGGGCGTCCAGGACACAAAATTGCTCGCCTTTGTCGATCAGCCGCCGGAAACGACAATCAAGGAAGCCCGCGCGCTGTTGGTACAGCTCGGGGCACTGGACAAGGACGGAGCGTTGACGGCGCGCGGAAAGGTGATGCGCGACCTCGCCCTGCCGCCGCGGCTGGCTGCCATGGTGGTTTCGGCTGGTGAATCGGGTCATGCCAAGGATGCAGCGCTGATCTCAGTACTTTTGACCGAGCAAGGGCTCGGCGGCACCAGTCTCGATCTGGAAGAGCGTCTCCGACGGTTCAAAAGTGAAAAAGGCGAAAGGGCGGAGGCTTCGAGGCGGCTCGCGGGAAGGCTCTCGGAACGCTTCAACAAGATTTCGAGTGCTGAACCTGCGCTTGCAGGAAGACTTCTCCTGCACGCTTTCCCGGATCGGGTCGCACTTCAGCGCGGCGCGCGCGGGCGATATGTCATGGCAAATGGCCGCGGTGCGGAGCTGGCAGAGACCGAGCGGCTGGCTGGCAGCCAGATGCTGGTCATTGCCGACCTGACGGGCCGGGCCGCACAGGGGAGAATTCTGGCGGCAGCGGACATTTCCCGTGCCGACATCGAAGTTGAGCTGCCGGGCGAAATCCGGACAGACGACCAGACCTTTTTCGACAGGCAGAGCCGGCAGGTGCGGGCACGTCGAGCCACAAGGCTTGGCGCGATCGTTTTCGAGGAAGCGCCGCTTCCGCGTCCCTCGGGCGAGGCGGTGGTGCGGGCGCTTGCGCAAGGATTGCAGGAATTGGGGCTCGATCAGCTTCCCTTTTCCAAGGAGGCCCTGCAGCTTCGGGAGCGAATCGGCTTCCTGCACCGGACGATCGGTGAACCATGGCCCGATATGAGCGACGAAGCACTGCTCGACCACATGGAAGACTGGTTCATCCCTTTCCAGACGGACGCGAGAGGACTTTCGGATATTTCCGTCTCCGGGCTCTCCAACGGGCTGATGGCACTCGTGCCGCACGACCTGCAGCGCGATCTTGCACGGCTTGCACCAACGCATTTCGAGGCGCCAACGGGGCAACGCCATCCGATCCAGTATGACGGCGAAGAACCGACGCTGACGATCCGGGTACAGGAGCTTTTCGGTCTCAAGCTGCATCCGGCGGTCGCCGGCGGACGCTTGCCTCTGCTTCTGGAGCTTACTTCGCCGGCCCACAGACCGATCCAGACGACCCGCGATCTGCCCGGTTTCTGGGCGGGCTCGTGGAAAGACGTGCGCGCGGATATGCGGGGGCGCTATCCAAGACATCCCTGGCCGGAGAAGCCTGATGACGCGGCGCCGACGACAAGGGCAAAGCCCCGTGGTACATAATCCGCCGGCCTTGGAGCGCCGTGCGTCCATTCGGACGCACGAAGGATGCTATAAGCCTTTGAATCTACGCATAAGGCTCTCCGGAAATCGATCCGATTTTCGGGCCGATGCGGTGGGAGCCTGGCGTGATAGAGAAGAGCGAAACCCAGACGCTGGAAGACAGGCTGAGCAGCCGGCGGCTGCGCCTGCAGACTTTGGTGCGATTACGATGGCTGGCGGTGATCGGCCAGGCGGTCACAGTCTTCATCGTCGCGTTCCTGTTGAAATTCCCCCTGCCGCTGGTTGCCAGCTGCTCGCTGATTGCCGCACTCGCCGGGGTGAATTTCTATCTGACGATCCGCTATCCGCCGACTCACCGGCTTGAACCGCGTGCCGCTTTCGCGCTTTTGGGTTTCGACCTTCTGCAGCTCTGCGCGCTGCTCTTCATTACTGGCGGCCTTGCCAATCCCTTTGCGGCACTGGTCTGCGTTCCCGTCATCATTTCCTTCGCCTCACAGCCAATCCGCTACAGCACAGCATTGATCGGCTTTGCGATGGTCTGCATTACCGTGCTTGCCTTCTCGCCCTTTCCGCTTCCGTGGTACGACGGGATGGAAATCAACGTCCACAATGTCATGCAGTTCGGCGTCTGGTGTTCAATTGCTTCGACCATGGCCTTTGCCGCCTTCTATGCTTATCGGGTGTCGCTGGAAGCAAGCCAGCTTGCCGACGCGCTGGCGGCAACTGAGCTGGTGCTGCAGCGGGAAAAGCATCTTTCCCAACTCGACGGGCTTGCGGCCGCTGCTGCGCATGAGCTCGGCACGCCACTTGCCACGATCAGCGTCGTTGCCAAGGAGATGGAGCGCGAGCTCAAGAATGACGACCGGTTCCGCGAGGATGTTCAGCTTCTGCGCAGCCAGAGCGAGCGCTGTCGCGACATCCTTCGCCGGCTGACGACGCTCTCTGCCGAGGGTGAGGCGCATCTGCGGCGACTACCCCTCTCTTCGATGATGGAGGAAATTGTGGCGCCGCATCGCGAATTCGGCATCAAGCTGGAGTTGATAGAGAAGAGCCCGCGCAGGGGCGAGCCCGTTACCGACCGCAATGCCGGCATCATGTACGGGCTCGGCAACCTGATCGAGAACGCTGTCGACTATGCGCGAGAGAAGGTGACGGTCACGGTCGAGCACGATCACGAAAAGGTGCTCATCGTCATCGAGGACGACGGCAACGGCTACGCGCCCGATATTCTGACGCGTATCGGTGAACCCTACGTCACCAAACGGCAGAGGGAAGATACGGCTGGAGGCTTGGGACTGGGGCTTTTCATCGCCAAAACGCTGCTGGAGCGCTCAGGCGCATCTTTGCTTTTCGAAAACCGCGATCCGGAAAATGCCGGCGCCCGCATTCGAATCGAATGGCCGCGCGTATTGATCGACGCAAATTCGACAAAATGACTTTGTGGGCATAAACAAGATATAAGCGGTTGACGCATTCGGACATTCAACCGCCGGGACCGTAGCGATGACAGATCAGAACCACGAGATTTCCGCCGGCTCCAGCGAGGAGCATATCGGGCCTGACCCGAGCCTGCTGATCGTCGACGACGACGGCCCGTTTCTGCGTCGTTTAGCACGGGCTATGGAGGCACGCGGCTTTCATGTGGAAACGGCCGAATCGGTGGCGGAAGGTGTGGCAAAGTCCAAGGGCCGGCCGCCGAAATATGCCGTGGTCGACTTGCGGCTCGGCGACGGCAACGGCCTCGACGTTATCGAAGCGATTCGCCAGCGCCGCGACGATACGCGAATCATCGTGCTGACGGGCTACGGCAATATCGCCACTGCCGTGACGGCAGTGAAGCTCGGGGCTGTGGATTACCTGGCAAAACCCGCCGACGCCGATGATGTGTTTGCGGCGCTCACGCAGCGGCCGGGGGAGAAGGCGGAACTGCCGGAAAACCCCATGTCGGCGGACCGGGTGCGGTGGGAACACATCCAGCGTGTCTATGAAATATGCGAGCGCAACGTGTCTGAGACGGCGCGCCGGCTTAATATGCACCGCCGTACATTGCAGCGCATCCTCGCCAAGCGCGCCCCGAAATAATTAGACGTCATGCACGTTGAACGGCTTGCCGTTTGCCCATTCGGCCATCATCAGCCGCTGCGCAGCAGCGCGCGAGAAGTTTAGGGTCACGGCCTTACGGGTCGCCGGCGGCAGGCGGTGTTCCGGCGCTTCACGCAGCATATGCGCCCCGTAACCATCTGAAAGAAAAAGGCCGCACTCCTCCGGGAAGATATCGACAGGCACATCCTTGTGTGTTGCGAAGAATAGCCGGTCGCAATGCAGACGGTAATCCGGCCATTTGCGATCGACCTTGAAGTCTTCGATCGATGTCTTGATCTCGATGATCCAGACCTCTCCCTTTTCAGAGATTGTAATCAGATCGGCCCGGCGGCCGCTCGCCAGCGGCAGTTCCGGCAGCACCGCGTGGCGCATGTCGTGAAGCAAAACCTGCATGCCACGGCGCACCATCATCGCCCTGTCCGATTGCCGGCCATCGATTAACGGATTGTTATTATAAACGCTCAAAATCGTCATGGATAACCGTCAGATGGGGTTGGCTGTTGTTGCAAAAAAACCATGCGCTTCTAATTTGCGGCGCAGATGGATTTTGTCGCACCGCAGCAGCCTTGCAAAGGCGAAGTTAATCGAAAATAAACCATAAATAACGATGGTCGAAAGACTGTCCTTCATTGCCCCAAAACCTTCACGAGTCATCCATGCGCATCCGCAATGCATTCCCTGTATTTGGCCTGCTGGCGACCCTAGCACTGGCCGGCTGCTCCACGACGTCCGAAACCGCGTCCAACGACAGAGGCGCGGGTCCGACCGTTCAGACGGCACAAATCTTCAACGACGCCTATGGCGTAACGTCGGATGCCGGATACTCCCTGCCGGCAATCCCGATCGACCGCGTCAAGCCGGAATTCCGTCGTCAGATTGTCAGCTACCAGAGCGACGAGCGCCCCGGCACGATCATCGTCAACACGCGCGAGCGTCACCTCTATTACATCCTCCCCAACGGCAAGGCCGTCCGCTACGGCATCGGCGTCGGCAAGCAGGGCTTCGCATGGTCCGGCACGGCCTATGTCGCCTGGAAGCAGGAATGGCCGAACTGGCATCCTCCGAAGGAAATGGCTGTCCGTCGCCCTGAAATTGCCAAGTATGTCGAAGACGGCATGGGTCCGGGCCTCAGCAATCCGCTCGGCGCACGCGCCATGTATCTCTTCAACGAAGAGGGCAAAGACACGCTCTTCCGCCTGCACGGCACTCCGGAATGGGCCTCGATCGGCACCGCCGCCTCGTCGGGCTGCATCCGCCTGATGAACCAGGATGTGATCGACCTCTACAGCCGCGTCCGCCCAGGCAAGACCACCTCCAAGGTCATCGTTATCCAGTAAGCTAGATACTGAATTCGGTATAAAAAAGGCCGCCGGGTTTTCGATCCGGCGGCCTTTTTATATATCTGGCTTGCTCAGGTTCAGGCGACCTGTTTCGCCTTGAGCTCGATGCGGCGGCGGTGCAGGACCGGTTCGGTGTAGCCGTTTGGCTGTTCCCTGCCCTTCAGGACCAGATCGAGTGCCGCCTGGAAGGCAACAGAATCTTCGAAATTTCCGGCCATCTTTATGTAGGCCGCATCACCGGCATTCTGCTGATCGACGACCGCCGCCATGCGCTTCATCGTTTCGATGATCTGCTCCTTGGTGACGATCTTGTGGTGCAGCCAGTTCGCCATGTGTTGGGCGGAAATGCGCAGCGTCGCGCGATCTTCCATGAGGCCGACATTGTTGATGTCGGGCACCTTCGAGCAACCGATACCCTGGTCGACCCAACGCACGACGTAGCCGAGAATGCCCTGCGCATTGTTGTCGAGCTCGCGCTGGATTTCTTCCGATGTCCAGTTCGGCCGTACGGCAACCGGTACGGAGAGGATATCCGAGAGCTTGGCGCGAGCGCGATCCTTCAGGCCTTCCTGTACCTTGGCGACATTGATCTGGTGGTAGTGCGTGGCATGCAGGGTAGCGGCCGTCGGCGACGGCACCCATGCAGTGTTGGCGCCGGCTTTCGGATGGGCGATCTTCTGCTCCAGCATGGCGGCCATCAGGTCGGGCATGGCCCACATGCCCTTGCCGATCTGCGCATGGCCGGAGAGGCCGCATTCCAGACCGATATCGACATTCCAGTTTTCGTAGGCGGCAATCCAGGCGGCCTGCTTCATATCGCCCTTGCGGATCATCGGGCCGGCTTCCATCGATGTATGGATTTCATCGCCGGTGCGATCGAGGAAGCCGGTATTGATGAAGACGACGCGCTCGCGGGCAGCACGGATGCATTCCTTCAGATTGACGGTCGTGCGGCGTTCCTCGTCCATGATGCCCATCTTCATGGTGTTGCGCGGCATGCCGAGCGCATCTTCAACGCGCGAGAAGATCTCGACGGCGAAGGCAACTTCTTCCGGCCCGTGCATCTTGGGCTTGACGACATACATGGAGCCAGCACGCGAATTCTTGCGGCGTCCGGACGGGCCGACATCGTAGAGCGCAATCAGGCCGGTGATCATTGCATCCATGATGCCTTCCGGTACCTCGTTGCCGTCGCGATCGACGATCGCCGGATTGGTCATGAGGTGGCCGACATTGCGCACCAGCATCAGCGAACGGCGGTGCAGCTCGAAGCTTTCGCCGCCTGGTGCCGTATAGGCTATATCCGGGTTGAGCTTGCGGACGAAGGTCGAGCCGCCCTTCGTCACTTCCTCCTGCAGATCGCCCTTCATCAGACCGAGCCAGTTGCGATAGACGACGACCTTGTCCTCGGAATCGACAGCGGCTACCGAATCCTCGCAATCCATGATCGTAGTGATGGCCGATTCCAGGCAGACGTCGGAAATATGCGCCGGATCGATCTTGCCGATCGGCGTTGAGGCATCGAGTACGATTTCGATATGGATGCCGTTATTCTTCAGGAGGATATGCGTCGGCGCATCTGCATCGCCAAGATAGCCGGCGAAATGTCCGGCATCTTTCAGGGGCAGAGCTTTGCCATCTGCAGCAGCGATCGCCAGAGCGCCGTTCTTGACGGCGAAGGCACCGACATTCTTCCAGGAACTGCCGTCGAGGGGGGCGGCGGAATCAAGGAAATCGCGAACCCAGGCAATGACCTTCTCGCCGCGCTTCGGATTATAGCCCTTGCCCTTCTCAGCGCCGTCCGTTTCCGGGATAGCGTCCGTGCCGTAGAGCGCATCATAGAGCGAGCCCCAGCGGGCATTAGCGGCATTCAGCGCGTAGCGGGCGTTCATGACGGGAACGACGAGTTGCGGGCCAGCAATGGAGGCAATCTCGGCATCGACATTGGCGGTCGACACCTGGAAATCCGGGCCTTCCGGCAAGAGATAGCCGATTTCCTTGAGGAAGGACTGGTAGGCGTCCATATCTGTCGGGGCGCCGTTCTGACGATACCAATCGTCGATCTTTGCCTGAAGCTGATCGCGCTTCAAAAGCAGTGCACGATTCTTCGGCGCAAGATCGTGAACGATCGCCGAGAAATCGGCGAAGAACTTGTCCGCATCGATGGCGAGGCCCGGCAACGCCTCCTTCACGAGGAAATCATGGAGGACGGCTTCGATGAAGAGACCAGTCTTTTCAATGCGGCTCATGCGGTGTCTCCCTTGCAGTGGCAGCTTTCTCGATGCTGCCACTTTGCCCGGCTTTCACTCACAGTCAATTCAGCAACAATTCGAAAGATTTATGCACACCCGGAAACAGTCCGCCGCGTGACACGCATCGGGATGCCGTTCTGCGGCTGTGTCGTCAGCTTCTGTACCGGCCAGGGATTCGTCTGGTCGGTGGAATCAAAGCGATAGCGATGCATCAGAACGGCCAGCGCGATCACCGCCTCCTGAAGCGCAAACGTCGCGCCGATGCAGACGCGCGGACCGGCGCCGAACGGCAGGAACTGGAAGCGGCCGATTGAGGCGCGGTTTTCCGGCAGGAAACGTTCCGGCATGAAGGCGCGCGGCCGATCCCAATGAAGTTCATGACGGTGCAGCGTCCAGGGCATGACGAGCACGGTGACACCGGTTTCGATCTCGACCCGTTCACCCTTGGCGCTTGTCCAGGAATCATCCGAGATAGCGGCCCGATTGATCGACGGGGCCGGCGGATAGAGGCGCAAAGCTTCCTCGAAGGCGGCGTGTGTCTGCGGCATCAGATCCGGCCATTCGACCGGTTCGACATCTGACGCGAGCACCGCATCAATCTCCCTTTCCATCGCCTCGCGGATATGCGGGCTGTTCGAGACGCAATAGAGCGTCCAGGCGAGCGCGCGGGCGGTCGTCTCGTGGCCGGCGCCGATGAAGGTGAGGATATTATCCTCGATCTCCTCTTTCGTCAGGCCATCGGGACCGGCCTGCTCTAGAAGCAGAGTGAGAAAATCGTTCGGCGCCTTGCTGCGGTCGGCCTTCATCTTGGCAAGCCGCATATCCATGGTGTTGCGCACGATGGCGCGGAATTTTTCCAGCACCTTCTGGCCGCCGATGCGTGTCACACGTGGAACCCAGGATGGCGCCCGCAACAAATCCATCGGATCGATGCGGCCCATGCGATGCAGCAGCTCGTTAACATCATCGGCGAAGTGGCCGCTGGAGGTGACGATATCGCCGGAAAACAGCGTGTCGGAAAGGATCGCGAACGTCAGCTCCGTCATGTCGGTGCTGATATCGAAAATCGTGCCGGTCTCGCCGACATCAGCATATTTGCGGGCGTAGTCTTCCGACTGGCGCAGCATCTGGTCGGCGAACCCTTTTGCATGACGCGGCGTGAAGACGGGCGCAACGGCCTTGCGCGAGCGTTTCCAGACAAGGCCTTCCGCCGTCAAAAGTCCGTCGCGCAGGATCGGGCGCAGCACGAGCTGGCGAATGTCGGACATGCGGTAATTGTTGGCATTGTCGACCAGCACATGCTTGATGAGACCGGGATCGTTGACGATCAGCGTTCTCTGGCCAAAGAAACTAGTGCGAATCCACGGCAGCGTGTAGGACGGCTCGCCCCAGAGCTCCAGCGGATTGCGGAAAATTGTCCTGATGATCTCGAGCCGCGACGGCGGCACGGTACGCGGCAACGGTGCCGGAGGAACGAAGGGGTCCGGACGCATATCCATGAGCAAAGCCTTTCGCCGGAAATATCATCTTCCCGGCAGGCCTGGAGGTTAGAGCAGGCCCTTCAGCTCGTCCAGTTTGTCGTTGATCAGCCAGCCGTAATAATTCTCTTCCGGCCAGACCGTCGTGCCGGAGGAATGATTCTTGGCGGCAAGGGCTGCGGCGCGCTGACGGGAATTGCCGACATTATAAAGTGTCGCCGTCACTCCCGGATTGTCGGAGATATCCACGCCGGCGATCTCCTTGTAGTCGTCGATCGACCTGCGGATCGAGGCGGCGACGAAGGCGAGCGAGATGTCGGGGTCCATGATCGCCTTATATACCGAGCCAGCATTCTTTTCGTTCAGCTTCGGGTAGCCGGAAACACGACTGACCAGATCAGACAGCATGAGCGCCGTCAACGGATTGACCTGGCCGAGACCGAAGGTCTGGCCGGCATAGAAGGGTTGGAAGAAGACAGCGCTGAAGCGGTTGTTCGGGAAGCTCTTGCCGCCAATGGTCTTACCGCGGAAATCGCTTTCCCAGACATCCTCGCGGCAGCTCCAGAGCGTGTAGGAATCGCTCTTGCCGTTGCAGGCGGCAAATTGCGGCCGGTCAACAAAATCGTCGACGTTTTCGCCATCATAGGCAAAACGGAAGCTTTCGCCGGCATAGGAGGCGGCCTTGACGTAATAGGCTTGGAGGCGATCATAGGCGTCGACATTGTAGGTGTGCTCGCCGACGATCGCGCCGATCACATGGATCGGGTTGATGCCATAGGCATTTGAGACCTTCTTGATCTTGCCCATGAGTTCGTGGTCGGTCGACAGCAGGTCATAGACCTTCTCATATTTGAGATCGAAGGTCGTCTTGGTGCCCTTGGTGCGGCGGACAGAAGCGCCAGGGATATCCGGCTGCTCGGCATGACGGTTGCCGGGCGGAACAGCCTGCGCGGCAAGGGCAGGAACCGAGCCTGCAATGGTCATGGCAATCACAAGGCTTGTCAAAAGGCGTCGCACGATCTGCTTTCCCGTCTTCCCTGTCGTCTTTGTGAAGCGGCTGACTGGACCAGAATCTTGTCCGAATAAAGCCGGTAAAAAAACAAAGCGGGCCTTTCACTAGAAAGTAAAAGGCCCGCTGTCGAGAGTTAGGATCGTCAAAGTTTTGGCATTACCTGCGCAAAGGCAAAAACCGATATTTGCCGATCACAGGATGAAGCGTGACAGATCAGTATTCTGCGCCAGATCGCCGACATGTTCACGCACGTAAGCAGCATCGATCTTCACGTCCGTGCCGGCGCGATCCGGTGCATTATAGGAAATGTCGTCCAGTACGCGCTCCATAACCGTCTGCAGGCGGCGGGCGCCGATATTCTCGACAGAGGAGTTCAGGTGGACGGCGACATCGGCAAGCGCATCGATCGCGTCATCCGTGAAGTCGAGCGTCAGGCTTTCGGTTTCCATCAGTGCCTTGTACTGGCGGATCAGGCTTGCCTCGGTTTCCGTCAGGATGCGGCGGAAGTCTTCCTTGTTCAGCGGACGCAGTTCAACGCGGATCGGCAGACGGCCCTGCAGTTCGGGCAGCAGGTCCGACGGCTTGGAAACATGGAAGGCACCGGAGGCAATGAAGAGGATGTGATCCGTCTTCACCGGGCCGTACTTGGTCGAAACCGTCGTGCCTTCGACGAGCGGCAGCAGGTCTCGCTGAACGCCTTCACGGGAAACGCCAGCGCCGGCGCCGCCATCGCGCGCCGCAATCTTGTCGATCTCGTCAAGAAAGACGATGCCGTCATTCTCGACCGACCGAACGGCCTCGCGCTGGATGACTTCGTTGTCGATAAGCTTGTCGGATTCGTCTCGGATCAAGTCCGTATAAGATGCCTTCACCGTGGTGCGCACCTTCTTGGTGCGGCCGCCCATCGCCTTGCCGAACATTTCAGACAGGTTCAGCACGCCGATATTGGCGCCCGGCATGCCGGGGATTTCGAAGCCGCCCATGCCTGAGCCGGCATCGGCCACTTCGATATCGATTTCCTTGTCGTCGAGCTCGCCGCTGCGCAGCTTCTTGCGGAAGCTTTCGCGGGTGGCGGGCGAAGCCGTCGCGCCGACGAGCGCATCGAGAACACGCTCTTCCGCGCTCATATGGGCCTTTGCCTGAACCTCGGTGCGCTTCTTTTCGCGCACAAGACCGATGCCGACTTCGACGAGATCGCGGATGATCTGCTCCACATCGCGGCCGACATAACCGACTTCGGTGAACTTCGTGGCTTCGACCTTGATGAAGGGTGCCCCGGCGAGCTTGGCGAGGCGACGGGAGATTTCCGTCTTGCCGACGCCGGTCGGGCCGATCATCAGGATATTCTTCGGCATGACTTCATCGCGCAGGCTCGGATCGAGCTGATGGCGGCGCCAGCGGTTGCGGAGCGCAATCGCCACGGCGCGCTTGGCCTCATGCTGGCCGATAATATAGCGGTCGAGCTCGGAAACGATCTCGCGGGGAGAAAAGGTGGTCATTGTCTATCATTCTCCTGGCGGTCCAGGGCCATGAGGAGTGCCCGGCCGTAATTCGTAGTGGTTTCGCCAAGTCTTTGAAAGCCTGCCTTGGTATAGGCTCTGATTGCGACGATGTTGTCCGGATGAGGATCGACCAGCACGCGGTTCTTCCCCCTATCGAAGAGCGCCCGGCAGAAATTCGCCATGAAGGCCGGACCGTGACCCTTTCCCAGAAGCGTTTCGATACCGATGAACTGATCGATACCGCAGGTGCCTTCGGGCTGGCCGTTCAGCGCAGCATCGTCTTCATCATCGAGATCTGCCACCTGAATGAAGGCAAAATCCCTATCGTCGAGCGTCACTATACAGAGTTCGACCGTCAGATCACGCAGATGCTCCTCAATCGAGACCAGCGCCTTCTCCGGCTCGCCCCACCATCGGCGGACATGCGGCTGTTCCAGCCATTCGGCCAGAAGCGGCAAATCAGCCACCGTGACGAGACGGAAGACGTAATCCGTCATTCCGCGTCCAGCGTTTCCACGATGACATTGTGGTTGGTGTAGACGCAGATATCGGCAGCGATATCGAGCGCACGACGGGCGATCTCTTCTGCTGATTTATCCGTGTCTGCCAGCGCAAGAGCTGCTGCAAGCGCGAAATTGCCGCCGGAGCCGATGGCCGCGACGCCATGCTCTGGTTCCAGCACGTCACCGTTACCGGTGATAGCGAGCGTTACCGACTTGTCGGCGACCAGCATCATGGCTTCGAGATTACGCAGGTAACGATCGGTACGCCAATCCTTGGCGAGTTCGACGGCAGCACGCATCAGCTGACCCGGATACTGTTCCAACTTCTTTTCGAGCCTCTCCAGAAGGGTGAAGGCATCAGCGGTAGCGCCGGCAAAACCTGCGATCACTTCGCCCTTGCCGATGCGGCGGACCTTGCGCGCGTTGCCCTTCATCACGGTCTGGCCGAGACTGACCTGGCCATCACCGGCCACCACGACCTTGCCGCCTTTGCGAACTGTAATAATTGTCGTCATCAAACACCTGTTGCCCCAACTCACGGGCGATTCCAGCGGGCCGAACATCGGCCCTGTTGAACCCTATGTAAGTCGGCGCGCGACGATTGCAAATGGCCTGCCTTTTCTGCCCTGCGCTTCTGGATATTTCACAATCTGCCTGATAAGGAACCACCTTGATTTCAAGGAGAAAGCCATATGGCCGAGACCGCAGCAAGCCGCACGGGCAGTGTTTCCCGCAAGACCAACGAGACGTCCATTTCCGTTTCCGTCAATCTCGACGGCACCGGCAAATCGACGATTTCGACGGGCGTCGGCTTCTTCGATCATATGCTGGATCAGCTTTCGCGACATTCGCTGATCGACATGGAAATCGAATCCAAGGGTGATCAGCATATCGACGACCATCACACGGTCGAGGATACCGGTATCGCGATCGGCCAGGCGATCGCCAAGGCGCTCGGCGATCGCCGCGGCATCACTCGCTACGCCTCGATCGACCTCGCCATGGACGAGACGATGACGAAGGCTGCCGTCGATCTCTCCGGCCGCCCCTTCCTCGTCTGGAACGTTTCCTTCAGCGCGCCGAAGATCGGCACTTTCGATACGGAACTGGTGCGCGAGTTCTTCCAGGCGCTGGCCCAGAATGCCGGGATCACCCTGCATATTCTCAATCACTATGGTGCCAACAACCACCATATTGCAGAGACATGCTTCAAGGCCGTCGCCCGCGTTCTGCGCACGGCGACAGAGATCGATCCACGGCAGGCGGGCCGTGTTCCCTCGACCAAGGGCACACTCGCCTGAACCCCAGCAGGGAGCGTCAGATGGCATCCAGCTACGTTTTTCTTGTTCCGCCTGATGGTCAGCGCGAGGACACGCGCACGATCCGCGACGGTTTCTCGTGGCTTGCCTTCCTCTTTCCCTGGATCTGGCTCCTGGCACACCGGCTCTGGCTCCATGCGATCATTGCCTTCGCGCTGCAGGCGATCGGCGGCGTGCTGACGGAAGAGCCGGGCTTCGGGTCGGCGGGAATAGCGCTCGCCTTTGCCGTCAACCTGTTCGTCGGGTTCGAGGGTCAGAATTTCCGCATCCGCAACCTTGCTTCCCGCGGCTGGCGCGAGGAGGCCGCGATCGGCGCGTCCTCGATCGATCTTGCGGAAGAGATCTATTTTTCCAACATCGAGACCGGCGCCGATTTGAAGGCGCCCGAATGGAACCAGGCTTCCGGCCCGCAGGCACGGCAGGGCCATTCCACTTCGCTCGGTCTCTTCGGTTTTGACGGAGGGCGCAAATAATGCGCGTCGCGATTATCGACTACGGCTCTGGCAATCTGCGCTCGGCCACCAAGGCTTTCGAACGTGCGGCCCGCGAAGCCGGCATCGAGGCCGAAATCAATCTGACCGACAAGGCGGAGATCGTTGCCGCGGCCGACCGCATCGTGCTGCCGGGCGTCGGCGCCTATGCCGATTGCCGCCGCGGGCTCGATGCCGTGCCTGGTATGACGGAGGCCCTGCTCGAAGGCGTCGAGAAAAAGGCGCGTCCCTTCCTCGGCATCTGCGTCGGCATGCAGCTCATGTCCTCGCGCGGTCTTGAAAAGACGGTGACGCAAGGTTTCGGCTGGATTGCAGGCGACGTCGTCGAGATGACACCTGCCGACCCCGAGCTGAAAATCCCGCAGATCGGCTGGAACACGCTCGACCTGAAACAGGATCATCCGCTTTTCGACGGTATTCCGACCGGACCTGATGGCCTGCATGCTTATTTCGTACACTCCTACCATTTCGCTGCCGAGAAAGCCTCTGACGTGATCGCTACCACCGATTATGGTGGGCCGATGACGGCCTTCGTCGGCCGGGACAATATGGCTGGTTCGCAATTCCACCCGGAAAAGAGCCAGAAGCTCGGACTGGCGCTGATTGCGAATTTCCTGCGCTGGGCGCCCTGAGGGCTGGCTTTTAATATGCGCGCCTTATTTCCCCTGTAAGGGAAGGCAGATACAGGAGCGCGCTCGATGCCGGCTTCGCAAAAGACAGGAAAGATATTTTACAGGCTGCGGCCTGCCAGAGAGGGCCAGCCGCCATTCGTCGATATCAGGCTGCCCGGCGGGACGATCGTCCGCCAGGTCGACGAGGCTCTGCATCGCAAAGCGCTCTCCAATGCTGCCAAGACACTGAAAGAAAGGCTCGACCGCTGATGCAGGAGACCTTTCCGGGAAAAGAGAATTCCAGGCTGAGATCGGACGAGATAAGCGCCGGCGATCTCGCCGAAGCCGTGCTGGAATTCTATATCGAAGGCGAGGATGACCTGATCGGTCTGCTCGCCTACGCACTCTACGAGCGCCAAAAGCGCGATTTCATCGTCAGCTATCGCAAGCGCAATGCTGGCCGTTCGCCCATTGAGGCAGAAATCGCGGCGGTGACGAGCAATTACCTTTCGTCCGATCTGCGCAACACGTTGCGCGACCGTGCCTCGCAGATCCTTTCAAGCTATGCCGAGACCTATGTCGAGGCCATGGAGCCGCAGATCCAGCTTGTCGCCACCAATAGCGAGGCGCTGCGGCAGGTGCGCGACATCGAAAATTCGGTGAGGAAGCGTACCGGCTTCTGGCGCCAGGTGCGGGTCGGCTTCACCGTGGCGCTGCTGCTGATCGTCCTTTTCGCCGCTCTCACCATTGCCGCTGTCTTTTTTCGTTCGGATATCGTAGATGCGTGGAATGCACTGATAGTGCCCATGATGCTACGGACTTGAGACGAATGATCCTTTTTCCCGCGATCGACCTGAAGGGCGGACAATGCGTTCGCCTGAAGCTCGGCGACATGCAACAGGCGACGGTCTACAATACCGATCCGGCCGCCCAGGCGAAATCCTTCGAAGAGCAGGGTTTCGAATGGCTGCATGTGGTCGATCTCGACGGCGCCTTTGCGGGACATTCGGCCAATGGCGATGCCGTCGAAGCGATCCTAAAGGCCACGAAAAACCCGGTTCAACTCGGCGGCGGCATCCGAACGCTCGAGCACATCGAGAACTGGCTTTCGCGCGGTCTGCGCCGCGTCATCCTAGGCACCGTTGCCGTCCGTGACCCGGCGCTCGTCATCGAAGCCTGCAAGACATTTCCGGGCCGCGTTGCCGTCGGCATCGACGCCAAGGGCGGAAAGGTGGCCGTCGAAGGCTGGGCGGAAGCATCCGAGCTCGGGATCATCGAACTGGCCAAGAAATTCGAGGGCGCCGGCGTTGCCGCGATCATCTATACTGACATCGATCGTGACGGCATCCTGACAGGCATCAACTGGACATCGACGCTGGAACTGGCGGACGCCGTCTCTATTCCTGTCATCGCATCGGGCGGACTTGCCTCGATCGATGACATCAAACGCATGCTTCAACCGGATGCCCGCAAGCTCGAAGGCGCCATCTCCGGACGGGCTCTTTATGATGGGCGGATCGATCCCAAGGAGGCGCTCGATCTCATCAAAGCAGCACGGGCGAAGGAGACTGTATAATGAGCCTGAAAGCCCGCATAATCCCCTGCCTCGACGTCAAGGACGGTCGTGTCGTCAAGGGCGTCAATTTCCTCAATCTGGTCGATGCCGGCGATCCTGTCGAAGCAGCCAAGGCCTATGATGCGGCCGGTGCCGATGAACTCTGCTTCCTCGACATCACCGCCTCCTCGGACAATCGCGAGACGATCTTCGATGTCGTCGCGCGCACGGCTGAGCAGTGCTTCATGCCGCTTACCGTCGGCGGCGGCGTGCGGACCATTGCCGATATCCGCAAGCTGCTGCTGTGCGGTGCCGACAAGGTCTCGATCAATTCGGCTGCGGTCAACAATCCGGATTTTGTGGCCGAAGCGGCTGACAAGTTCGGCGATCAGTGCATCGTCGTGTCAATCGATGCCAAGCGCCGCCTGACGCACAAAGTCGGCGGCGATAATTTCAGTGCCTGGGAGATCTACACGCATGGCGGCCGCAACGCGACCGGCATCGATGCGGTGGAATTCGCCCAAAAGATGGTTGCCCGCGGCGCCGGCGAGTTGCTCGTCACCTCTATGGACCGCGACGGCACGAAGATCGGTTACGATCTGGAACTGACGCGCGCGATCGCCGATTCCGTTCGCGTGCCGGTCATTGCCTCTGGCGGCGTCGGTGATCTCGACGATCTCGTGGCCGGCGTGAAGGAAGGCCATGCCAATGCGGTGCTTGCCGCATCGATCTTCCACTTCGGCACCTATTCCGTCGGCGAAGCGAAACACTATATGTCTGAGCGCGGCATCGCGATGCGCCTCGACTGAGTTTGGAAGCAGGACATGAGCGGATTTTCCCTTTCCGACCTCGAGCGGATCGTCGAAGAGCGGGCGAAGGCCTCTCCGGACGAATCCTGGACCGCCAAGCTGGTGGCCGGCGGACAGCAAAAAGCGGCCAAGAAACTCGGCGAGGAAGCGATCGAAGCTGTCATGGCGGCTGTCACCAACGACCGCGATAACCTCACCTATGAAGCAGCCGACGTTCTCTATCACCTATTGGTCGTATTGAAGATTGCTGAAATACCAGTAGAGAATGTCATGACCGAACTTGCGCGGCGGACCGCGCAATCCGGCCTCA
The DNA here is from genome assembly GCF_014193555.1 of Rhizobium sp. BK275. NCBI lineage: Bacteria > Pseudomonadati > Pseudomonadota > Alphaproteobacteria > Hyphomicrobiales > Rhizobiaceae > Rhizobium > Rhizobium sp. BK275. Next base: position 457,143 of record NZ_JACHZL010000006.1, on the reverse strand, counting down.
AGGAAAAGGCCAGCCGGCAGAGTTCATGAGTATCGCGACACAGATTATCGGGGTGGCGGAAAAGCTGGATCACTTCCAGACCGCTTCCTATTCCCCCTATCACTTCTTCACATCGGAACAGTGGGCAAAGTTTCGTGCCGACACGCCGATGACGCTGACGGCCGATGAGGTCAAACGGCTCCGCTCCATGGGCGACCCGATCGATCTCGATGAAGTCCGGCGCATCTATCTGTCGCTGTCGCGGCTGCTTTCGGCACATGTGGAATCCTCGCAGCTGCTGTTCGAGCAGCGCAACCGCTTCCTCAGCCTGTCGGATGTGGCGAAGACGCCGTTCGTGATCGGCATTGCCGGTTCTGTCGCCGTCGGCAAATCCACGACGGCACGTATCCTGAAGGAGCTGCTCGGCCGCTGGCCTTCCAGTCCCAAGGTCGATCTCGTCACCACGGACGGTTTCCTCTATCCCAATGCCGTGCTGAAACGCGAGAACCTGATGCAGCGCAAGGGTTTTCCGGAAAGCTACGATACTGCGGCGATCCTACGTTTCCTGTCGGCGATCAAGGCCGGACTGCCCGATGTAAAGGCGCCCTCCTATTCCCACCTCGTCTATGACGTGCTGCCGGATGAATACAAGATCGTCGACCGGCCTGACATTCTGATCTTCGAGGGTATCAATGTCCTGCAATCGCGCGACCTGCCGGCCGACGGCAAGATCGTGCCAATGGTTTCCGACTTCTTCGACTTCTCGATCTATATCGACGCCGAGGAAACGCAGATCCACAACTGGTATGTGACGCGTTTCATGCGGCTCAGGGAAACGGCCTTCCGGGATCCGAATTCCTACTTCCATCGCTATGCATCGATCAGCGATGAAGAAGCGGTTGCGATCGCCGAGGACCTCTGGGCGAATATCAACCTCAAGAACCTGCGCCAGAACATCCTGCCGACGCGGCCGCGTGCCGATCTCATCCTGCACAAGGGCAAAGATCATCTGATCGAACAGGTGGCGCTGCGCAAGCTTTGAGCTACGCAATTCCTGACGAAAACCCTTACTGGAATTGCTTCTACGGATTGACCCGGCGGAGCGTCAGATTGATGCGGCCGCCGTTCTTCAAAAGGGTCGAGGTGGTCGGGTAGATGCGGTCGACGCCGTGGAAGCAGAGCCGCCCTTCCCCGCCGAGAATGACGACATCGCCGCTCGACAGCTTGAGGGACATGGTCTTGTCGTTGCGGTTCACGCCACCCGCGCGAAACAGGCAGGCATTGCCGAGCGAAATCGAGACGACCGGCGCTTTCAGGTCGTTCTCATCCTTGTCCTGATGCAACCCCATGCGCGCCTCATCCGAATAGAAATTGACGAGGCAGGCTTCAGGCGGCTTGTCGTAGCCCGAAACGTCGCCCCAGATCTCCAGCAACTCCGACGGGAGTGCCGGCCACGGCCTGCCGGTCACCGGGTGCATCGGCTGATAGCGATAGCCGCGCGCCTTGTCCGTCACCCAGCCGAGCGAGCCGCAATTGGTCATGCGCACCGACATCGGCTTGCCGGTACCGCGCATGATCGGCACGTAGAGCGGCGCCTCGGCGACAATATTCCTGATGATATCAACCAGCGCTTCCTGGCGAGCGCAATCCAGATAGTCTGGCAGATGGCGGATGCCGCTTAGAAGCTCCGGCATGTCATTCTCCACCGCCCGGTCGGCCGCGCATCTTCTTGACTTCCGAGCGGCCGGATTTTTCCTTCAGGCGTCGCTCGATCGAGCCCTTCGTCGGCTTGGTCTTCTTGCGCGGCGGCGGTGGCGGCTTGGCGGCCTCAAGGATCAATTCCTTCAGCCGCTCGCGTGCGTCCTCGCGATTACGGTCCTGACTGCGAAAGCGGCTTGCCTCGATCATCAGCACACCGTCCTTCGACATGCGCCTGCCGGCAAGCTTGATCGCATTGGTTTTGACCCTCTCGTTGAGCGAGGGGGAATTGGGAATATTGAAGAAGAGCTGGACGGCGGTCGAGACCTTGTTGACGTTCTGACCGCCAGGACCACCTGCCAGAACGAACTGTTCCGTCAGCTCCCATCCGGCGATGGTAATCCTGTCGTCGATATAAAGAGCGTCGCTGGCCATGCAGCCTTCTAGCGCATAATGGCCGCGAATTGAAAGCGGTGGAAACCCGGCGCCTGAGCAACCGAAGACCCGGCGCTTGGGAACGCCGGGTTTCACGTGAATCTCCAGAAGTTTGCCGGCGGCTTATTCGGCAGCGACCTTGATGCCGGGGGCTGCGTCGCGCACGCCGCCGTCGACATGGTCCTCGAACTTGGCGAAGTTGGCAATGAACATGGAGACCAGCTTTTCGGCCTGCGCGTCATAGGCCTGCTTGTCGGCCCAGGTCGAGCGCGGATCGAGGATGCCAGTATCGACGCCTTCAACCGCTACCGGAACGGCAAAGCCGAAATTCGCATCGGCGCGGAGCTCAGCCTTGGCGAGTTCGCCGGAAAGTGCGGCCGTCAGCAAAGCACGGGTTGCCTTGATCGGCATGCGCTTGCCGATGCCGTAGGCACCGCCGGTCCAGCCGGTGTTGACCAGCCAGCATTCCACGCCGTGGCGGCCGATCAACTCCTTCAGCAAATTGCCGTATTCGGCCGGATGGCGCGGCATGAAGGGTGCGCCGAAGCAGGTCGAAAAGGTTGCTTCCGGCTCCACGACACCCTTTTCCGTACCGGCCACCTTGGCGGTGTAGCCGGACAGGAAGTGGTACATGGCCTGATCGGGCGTCAGCTTGGCGATCGGCGGCATGACGCCAAAAGCGTCGGCCGTCAGCATGATGATCGTCTTTGGATGAGGCGCAAGGCCGGTTTCAGATGCATTCGGAATGAAGTCCATCGGGTAGGCGCAGCGCGTGTTTTCCGTCAGCGACGCATCGTCGAAATCCGGCTCTCGGTTTTCGTTGAGAACGACGTTTTCAAGCACCGTACCGAAACGCTGTGTCGTGGCATAGATTTCCGGTTCGGCCTCTGCCGAGAGGCGAATGGTCTTGGCGTAGCAGCCGCCTTCGAAATTGAAGATGCCGTTTTCGCTCCAGCCGTGTTCGTCATCGCCGATCAAGGTGCGTGCCGGGTCAGCCGAAAGCGTCGTCTTGCCCGTACCGGACAGACCGAAGAAGACCGCAGCATCACCCGCAGGGCCGACATTGGCCGAGCAGTGCATCGGCATGACACCCTTTTCGGGCAGCAGGTAGTTTAGCACTGTGAAGACTGACTTCTTCATCTCGCCGGCATAGGAGGTGCCGGCAATCAGAACGATGCCGTTGGTGAGATCGCAGGCAATCACCGTTTCGGTGCGGCAGCCGTAACGCTCCGGATCGGCCTTGAAGCTCGGCAGGTCGATGATCGTCAACTTCGGCGCAAAGCTCGCGAGCGCGTCTGCCTTCGGACGGATCAGCAGGTTGCGGATGAAGAGCGAATGCCAGGCGAATTCGGTCACAACGCGGGTCGGGAGTGCCTGACCGGCATCGGCACCGCCGATCAGGTCCTGCACGAAGAGATCCCTGCCCGCGGCATGGGCCAGCATATCCTTGTGCAGCAGGGCAAAATGCTCCGGCGACATCGGCTTGTTGTTATCCCACCAGATCTGGCCATCCGTATTCTCATCGCGGACGACGAACTTGTCGCGCGGCGACCGGCCGGTGTGCTGGCCGGTCGTGGCACGAAGTGCGCCCTGGGCTGTCAGTTCGGCCTCTCCCCGGCGAATCGCTTCCTCGTAAAGAAGAGCGGCAGAGAGGTTGTAACGGACGCTCCGTATGTCGCCGAAACCGATCGTCGCCAGCTCGATTGCCTGGTTGTGAACTCCGAACGTCTCCATAGCTTTTCCCTTCGCTGAGGCGCCTTGGCCGCTAAAATCTAAGCGAAAGTAAGAGGAGAAATTTTAAATGGCAATAGCCTATAACTTAGAAAATATAATAATATCAAATAATTAATCGATTTAAATTCCGAGAATCTATTTTAAATCGTTTGAAGACCTCCTGTTGAAACAACTTGTCGCACCACTTGCGATTGCGGCTGATGAGAGCTGGCAATCTACCCCTTTATCTTTGCCACAATTTGTTCCACCTTTATCCTCCATAAGCGCAACCGGTCACGAAGACCGCCTGGGGACGACCAATCCGGGAGATTGCGCACTGATGACGGAGACCAACACCATGCCGACAATCGCGCTCGTTGACGACGACCGCAACATCCTCACTTCCGTGTCGATTGCACTGGAGGCAGAAGGATATAAGGTCGAGACCTATACGGATGGCGCTTCCGCGCTGGACGGTCTGCTGGCGCGCCCGCCGCACCTGGCGATCTTCGATATCAAGATGCCGCGTATGGACGGCATGGAGCTGCTTCGCCGCCTTCGTCAGAAGTCGGACATGCCAGTCATCTTCCTAACTTCCAAGGATGAAGAGATCGACGAGCTCTTCGGCCTGAAGATGGGCGCCGACGATTTTATCACCAAGCCCTTCTCCCAGCGACTGCTGGTCGAGCGCGTTCGCGCAGTGCTGCGCCGCGCTTCGAGCCGTGAGGCCGCCGCTACCGGCGGCGTTGCGACCGTCGGTACGCCAAAGGCAGGTGCGGTTCAGCAGGCCCGTTCGCTCGAGCGCGGCCAGCTGGTCATGGACCAGGAACGCCACACCTGCACCTGGAAGGGTGAGGCCGTCACCCTCACCGTCACTGAATTCCTGATCCTGCATTCGCTGGCCCAGCGCCCGGGTGTGGTGAAAAGCCGCGACGCCCTCATGGATGCCGCCTATGACGAACAGGTGTATGTTGACGACCGCACCATCGACAGCCACATCAAGCGGCTGCGGAAGAAGTTCAAGATGGTCGATACAGACTTTGATATGATTGAAACGCTTTACGGTGTGGGTTACCGCTTCCGCGAAGCAGCCTGACGCTTCAAAGCGCAGGGAGAGACGAATGAGGGCGGCGGGCCGGCCAAGCTGGCCCTGCCCTCCGAAAGGGCCGTGATTGGCACAGTTGGTGCAGGAAAGGGATCTGGATGATGCGGAGGGCGTGAGCACCCGACGCGTCAGGGGTAGGCGTTGGTCGCATCCCTTCACCCTGATCCGCCGTATCTTCGGCAATGCTGTCTTTTCGAGCCTGACGCGTCGCATCGTCTTCTTCAACCTCGCGGCCCTGCTCGTCCTCGTCGGCGGTATTCTCTACCTCAACCAGTTCCGAGAAGGCCTGATCGACGCGCGCGTCGAGAGCCTGCTGACTCAGGGCGAAATCATCGCCGGCGCGGTTTCGGCTTCGGCTTCCGTCGATACGAACTCGATCACCATCGATCCGCAGAAGCTGCTCGAACTGCAGGCCGGCCAGAGCATCACACCGGTGCCGAACGACGAGGATCTCGAATTCCCGATCGATCCGGAAAAGGTGGCGCCGGTTCTTCGACGGCTGATCTCTCCGACCCGCACCCGCGCCCGCATCTTCGATGCCGACGCCAATCTGCTGCTCGATTCCCGCCATCTCTATTCTCGTGGCCAGGTGCTGCGTTTCGACCTGCCGCCGGTGGAGGAAGAAAAGCAGACCTGGGGCGAATGGTTCACGGCCCTCTTCAACAAGGCTCTGCAGCCGGGCAATCTTCCTGTCTACAAGGAAGCACCAGGTGGTGATGGTTCTATCTATCCCGAGGTGATGAACGCGCTGACGGGTGTGCGCGGCGCAGTCGTGCGCACGACGGAAAAGGGCGAGCTCATCGTTTCGGTTGCCGTACCGATCCAGCGTTTCCGGGCCGTGCTCGGTGTGTTGCTGCTGTCGACGCAGGCCGGCGATATCGACAATATCGTGCATGCCGAGCGTCTCGCCATCATGCGCGTCTTCGGCGTTGCAACGCTCGTCAACGTGCTGATGGCGCTCGTGCTTTCCTCGACGATCGCCAATCCGCTGCGACGGCTTTCGGCGGCGGCCATCCGGGTGCGCCGCGGCGCCAAGGAACGTGAGGAAATTCCAGACTTTTCCGCGCGTCAGGACGAAATCGGCAACCTTTCCATTGCGCTGCGCGAAATGACGACGGCCCTCTACGACCGGATCGATGCGATCGAGAGCTTTGCGGCCGATGTCAGCCATGAGCTAAAGAACCCGCTAACCTCGCTGCGCAGTGCCGTCGAAACACTGCCGCTCGCCAAATCCGACGATTCCAAGAAGCGGCTGATGGATGTCATCCAGCACGATGTCCGCCGCCTCGATCGGCTGATCAGCGATATCTCGGATGCATCGCGTCTCGATGCCGAGCTTGCGCGCGTCGATGCGGGATCTGTCGATCTGGAAGTATTTCTGCGCGATCTCATCGACGTGTCGCGCCAGATCCGCAGCACCAAGAAAAAGGTCGACATAGACTATGCCGTGGATCGCAAGCCGAACGTCAAGACGCGCTTTGTCGTCAAAGGGCATGACCTGCGTATCGGCCAGATCATCACCAACCTGATTGAAAATGCTCGCTCCTTCGTGCCGGAGCAGGACGGCAAGATCACGGTGCGCCTGGTCCGTACCCGCTCCCGTTGCGTCGTCTATATCGAAGACAACGGTCCGGGGATCCAGGCAGAGAATATCGACCGCATCTTCGAACGCTTTTATACCGACCGACCGGAATCCGAAGGTTTCGGCCAGAATTCCGGCCTCGGACTTTCCATCAGCCGGCAGATCGCCGAGGCGCATGGCGGTTCATTACGGGCCGAAAACATCGTCGACGACGAAAGCGGTAAATTGCTTGGTGCCCGCTTCATCCTTGCCCTCCCGGCCGATACCGCGGCATGATCAACATCCACGCCACCGCAATCGTCATTGGAAAGACCGGCCTGCTGTTCACCGGCCCTTCGGGCTGGGGCAAGTCGATGACCGCTTTTACGTGCATGGCGGAGGCGCGGCGGCAGGGAATATTTTCTGTCCTCGTGGCCGATGATCAGGTGCTTCTTTCGAAACAGGACGGAGCAATCACTGCCGCCTGTCCGCCTGCCATTGCCGGGCTTATCGAACTGCGCGGCACGGGCATCGTGAAGCACGATCATATTACCCAGGCGGCGATGCATTTTGCAGTCCTGCCAGGCAGCGCCAGGGGCGAGAACCGGCTTCCTGCGGAAGGGGAAACCGCCGTTCTTGCCGAGGGTTTCGAGTTGCCTGCACTGCGATTGTTGCCCAACCTCTCCCTGCCCCTTGCAGTGTTGATGGCAAAAGCGCCGGAAATAGGAAGTTGAGGCCTTCCGGACGGCCTGATACGGCCTATATATTTATATTTTTATCTTGCACTTCGGCTTTTGATCGCCAAGATGTGCCCCCACCGGTGGACGTAATTGCTGCGTTGCGATATTGGGGCCACGGTTTGCGTATGCCATGGGAGCAGTAATATCATGATCGGACTTGTGCTTGTCACTCATGGCAAGCTGGCTGAAGAGTTTCGTCATGCCGTAGAGCACGTCGTCGGTCCTCAGAAATTCATCGAAACGGTCTGCATCGGACCGGAAGACGATATGGACCAGAGACGACAGGACATTCTCGAAGCCGTTTCCGGCGCAGACGACGGCCATGGCGTCGTCATTCTTACCGACATGTTCGGGGGTACACCTTCCAACCTCGCAATCTCTGTCATGAGCAGCGGCCATACCGAAGTCATCGCCGGCGTCAACCTGCCGATGTTGATCAAGCTCGCCGGCGTGCGCGGCGAGAACAATATGGAAAAGGCGCTTGCCGAGGCTTCCGAGGCCGGCCGCAAATACATCAACGTTGCGAGCCGGGTCCTGAGCGGAAAGTAAGAAACCTCCATGACACCGCTTTCCCGGGAACTCCTCATCATCAACAAGCGTGGCCTGCACGCACGCGCTTCGGCAAAATTCGTCCAGACTGTCGATGCCTTCGATGCAACGATCACCGTTTCCAAGGACGGCATGACGGTCGGCGGCACCTCGATCATGGGGCTGATGATGCTTGCGGCAAGCCCCGGCTCCAGCGTCGTCGTCTCGGCGACCGGCAACCAGGCGGCCGAAGCGCTGAATGCCCTCGATGAGCTCATCCAGAACAAGTTCGGCGAAGAGATCTGATCTCCAGCGCCATATAAAGATATAAAGACTTCTTTATATCCCCGTTGCCTTCCCGACCGAAGCCTGCTAAACGGCGAGCATGACGTGCATTCCGCACGCGTTCGTTCCGTTGCGGTCATCGTCGCGTCCTTGCGATGGTTTTGAGACGTTTCAGCCTGGAGAGCCCTATGAGCATTGAAAAAGATTATGTCGTCGCCGATATCGGCCTTGCAGATTTCGGACGCAAGGAAATCACCATCGCTGAAACCGAAATGCCCGGCCTCATGTCCTGCCGCGCTGAATTCGGTGAATCGAAGCCGCTGAAGGGCGCACGCATCACCGGCTCATTGCACATGACAATTCAGACCGCCGTTCTCATCGAGACACTGGTTGCCCTCGGCGCCGAAGTCCGCTGGGCATCGTGCAACATCTTCTCGACGCAGGACCATGCCGCAGCAGCAATCGCCGCTTCCGGCGTTCCGGTCTTCGCGATCAAGGGCGAGTCGCTTGAAGATTACTGGGTTTACACCGATAAGATCTTCCAGTGGGCCGATGGCGGCCTCTCCAACATGATCCTCGACGATGGCGGCGACGCCACCATGTACATCCTGCTTGGCGCCCGTGCCGAAGCCGGTGAGGACGTTCTTTCCAACCCGCACTCCGAAGAAGAGGAAATCCTCTTCGCCCAGATCAAGAAGCGCCTTGCAGCAACGCCCGGCTGGTTCACCAAGCAGCGCGATGCCATCAAGGGGGTGACCGAAGAGACCACGACGGGCGTCAACCGCCTCTATCAGCTGAGCCAGAAGGGCCTGCTGCCTTTCCCGGCCATCAACGTCAACGACTCCGTCACCAAGTCGAAGTTCGACAACAAGTATGGTTGCAAGGAGTCGCTGGTCGACGGCATCCGCCGCGGCACCGATGTCATGATGGCGGGCAAGGTTGCCGTCGTTTGCGGTTACGGCGATGTCGGCAAGGGTTCTGCTGCCTCGCTTTCCGGCGCCGGCGCCCGCGTCAAGGTGACCGAAGCCGATCCGATCTGCGCCCTGCAGGCCGCCATGGACGGCTATGAGGTCGTTCTGCTCGAGGACGTCGTTTCCTCGGCCGATATCTTCATCACCACCACCGGTAACAAGGATGTCATCCGCATCGACCACATGCGTCAGATGAAGGACATGGCGATCGTCGGAAATATCGGCCACTTCGACAACGAAATCGAAGTTGCAGCACTTCGTAACCTCAAGTGGACGAACGTCAAGCCGCAGGTCGACCTGATTGAGTTCCCGAAGGGCAATCGCATCATCCTTCTCTCCGAAGGCCGCCTGCTGAACCTCGGCAACGCGACGGGCCATCCGTCCTTCGTCATGTCGGCTTCCTTCACCAACCAGACGCTGGCGCAGATCGAGCTCTTCACCAAGCCCGGCCAGTATGAAAGCAAGGTCTACATCCTGCCGAAGCACTTGGATGAGAAGGTCGCGCGCCTGCATCTCGACAAGCTCGGCGTGAAGCTCACCCAGCTCAGCGAAGAGCAGGCTGCCTATATCGGCGTGAAGCCGCAGGGTCCTTTCAAGTCTGACCACTACAGGTACTGATCAAATCCTAGATATCCACAAGATGTGGTGGCCCTGGCATTGACAAATGCCGGGGCTTATTTTTTAGGCGCTCTCTTTCCGACGATTCCCTTCCGAAGTATTATTTTAAGACTTGATTCGTGGCTCGGAGCTCTTCGTTTTCCACGAAAATGGGATGTCTTGTCGTGATGCGGCACATTAAAGGACGGAGACATACCGCCGATGTCGGAAATGAAACACAGCCTGCTCGGTCAGGCGGAGGATAGCGCTTATGCTGCTGATCGCCCGCTTCCGGCAGGCCAAAAATATGGGTTTGCCGCAGTCCCCGTGACTGCAGGGCAAAAAAACTGGTCTGTGGCACGTATTGCAAAGCTGTGCGCTGTGAGCACCGCGATCTTCGTCCCGGCTTGGCCGGTTCTGGCGCAAGCAGAGCCCGTCATCGGCGGGTCGGCGCATCTTTTCACCTCCTCGCAGGTTGTCGGCCTTTCCGTCGTCATTGGCGTGATTTCGGCTGCCCTGCTTTCGACGCTCTGGCTGGTGCGCCAGCGTGGCAATCTCGAAAATGAGAGCCGCGAGATTCGCTCGGCGCTGTCGGATGCGCAGCAGCGCATTTCCCAATATCAGGCGCTTATTGCCGACAAGAACCGGCGTATCGTCATCTGGGACGGCGTCGCTCGGCCTGAACTCCTCGGTCAGCTTCCACCGGAAACCGGCGCGCCGCAGGACAATGAATTCCTTGCCTTTGGTCTCTGGCTGAAGGCACGCTCGGCTTCCGAACTGGAACGGGCGATCGGGCGGCTGCGTGAGCAGGCCGAAAGCTTCGACATGGTGGTCGAAACAATCCGGGACGAGGTGCTTGAGGCCCAGGGCCGGGTTTCCGGTGGCCGCGCCTTCGTTCGTTTCGTGGCGCTCAACAATCTGCGCGCTGAACTCGCCGAACTGAAGATCGAGCGCGATCGGTTGATGACGTCGATTTCCGCCTTCCAGACCATGCTCGACGCGATCGACATGCCGGCCTGGCAGCGCGATACCGCCGGCCGCCTGACCTGGGTCAACCATGCCTATGGCGATGCCGTCGAAGCGCAATCACCCCAACAGGCCGTTAATGAAGGCCGCGAAATCCTGACGACCGTTGCCCGTGAGCGCATCCGCGCCACGGCAATGCCGGAATCGCCTTTCCATGACACGATTTCGACCGTCGTGCGTGGCAACCGCACGTTCTTCGATGTGGTTGACGTCAAGGTCCCGAGTGGCTCTGCCGGCATTGCCGTCGACGTCTCCGATGTCGAAGCAGTTCGCGCCGAGTTGGAACGCACGCTGAAAAGCCATGCCGAGACGCTCGACCATTTGGCGACGCCCGTTGCCATCTTCGACGGCGACCGCCGACTGCAGTTCTACAATCAGGCCTTCGTCGCACTCTGGGAACTCGATATCGCGTTCCTCGAGAGCAAGCCCGACAATAGCGAACTTCTGGAGCGCCTGCGCGCCGCCAAGAAATTGCCCGACCAGTTGAACTGGAAATCGTGGAAGGAAACAGCGCTTTCCGTCTATCGCTCGCTCGATACGCAATCCGACCTCTGGCACCTGCCGAACGGGCAGACGCTGCGCGTCTTCGCCACGGCGCATCCGCAGGGCGGTGCGACCTGGGTCTTCGAGAACCTGACGGAGCAGGTCGATCTCGAAACGCGCTACAACACGCTGGTGAAGGTACAAGGCGAAACGATCGATCATCTGTCGGAAGGCGTCGCGGTCTTCGGGCCTGACGGCCGTATCCGTCTCTCCAACCCGGCCTTCCGGGCTCTTTGGGGCATTACCGAGACGGAAGCCAAGCCCGGCACGCATATCCGTGCGATCGGCGAGGCCTGCGCGCCGTCCTATGACCAACCCGACGGCTGGAAGACCTTTGCCGAGCTGATCACCAGCTTCGATGATGAGCGCCGCTCCAGCCAGGGAACGCTCGAACTGCTGTCCGGCCTCGTTCTCGACTTCGCCGTCATCCCGCTGCCGAACGCGCAGACCATGCTGACCTTCGTCAACATGACCGACAGCGTTCGCGCCGAACGGGCACTGACGGAAAAGAACGAGGCGCTGCGCAAGGCAGACGAGCTGAAGAATGACTTCGTGCAGCACGTCTCCTACGAGCTGCGCTCGCCGCTGACGAATATCATCGGGTTCACCGATCTGTTGCGCACGCCGGGCGTCGGCCCACTGAATGAACGGCAGGCGGAATATATCGACCATATCGCCACTTCGTCCTCGGTGCTGCTGACGCTCGTCAACGACATCCTCGATCTCGCGACCGTCGATGCCGGCATCATGCGGCTCAACTATGCGGAAATCGATCTTGCCGATCTTCTGGACGACGTCTCCATGCAGATCGCCGACCGGCTGCAGGAAAGTGGTGTTTCGCTTGAAATCACCGCTCCGGCCTTTCTCGGCTCGATCGTTGCCGATCCGCAGCGGCTGAAGCAGATCCTGCTGAAGCTTCTCGCCAATGCCGCCAACTTCTCGCCGGAAGGTGCATCCATTTCGCTCGAATGCCGCCGGGAAGGCACGGATTTCGTCTTCTCTGTCAGGGATCGCGGCCCCGGCATTTCTCCCGAGATGGTTGCTACGGTGTTCGATCGCTTCGCGACCGGCGCCAAGAGCGGAAAGCGCGGCGGAGCGGGGCTTGGCCTTTCGATCGTCGACAGCTTCGTCAGCCTGCACAACGGTGAGGTCGGCATCGACAGCGAACCGGGCAAGGGGACGACGGTGACCTGCCGCATCCCTTCCATCAACATGCCGCATTCCGTCGCCGCCGAATGACGCAGCGCGACGAAATCTCGCTTTTTCTGGAAGACGAGGCAGCAACCATCCGCCTCGGCAACGATCTGGCGCTGGCGCTGAAAGCGGGTGATTGCCTGGCACTATCAGGCGATCTCGGCGCCGGAAAATCCTCACTCGCACGCGCATTCCTGCGCACGATGGCGGATGACGACGGGCTGGAAGTTCCAAGCCCCACCTTCACGCTGGTTCAATCCTACGAGCTGCGCATTCCGATCTCGCATTTCGACCTCTACAGGCTCGGCGATCCCTCCGAGTTGACTGAGCTCGGCTTCGACGAGGCGCTCGATAACGGCATCTGTATCGTCGAATGGCCCGAGATGGCAGAAGGCGAGTTGCCTGAAACACGCATTTCGCTGCGGCTTGAACACGAGGCCGCCGGCCGGCGGGTGACGATCACGGCACCGGAGAAGACTGCGGCACGTATCCGTCGCGTGCTGGCGATACGCAACTTCCTCGCCGCTGCCGGCTATGGTAATGCCAAGCGGAGGTTCCTGATTGGCGACGCGTCACTCCGCGCCTATGAATCGATCTATCCCGGGAAGGGCGATCGCAAGATCCTGATGGACTGGCCGCCGTTACCCGACGGTCCGCCGGTACTGGACGGCAAGCCTTACCCTAAGGTCGCACACCTTGCGGAAAACGCCTATCCGTTCGTAGCAATCGCTGATGCGTTGCGGCAGCGGGGCTTTGCGACGCCGGAGATCTACAAGGTCGATTACGACCAGGGCATACTGCTGATCGAGGATCTCGGCACTGAAGGCGTGCTCGATGCCAGCGGGCGACCGATCGCCGAGCGTTACCGGCAAAGCGTCGCCTGTCTTGCCTATCTTCATTCCATGCAGATTCCGCAGGATATCCCGGTTTCGTCCACGCATATCCATCACATTCCAGACTTCGATCGCACGGCGATGACGATGGAAGTGCGGCTCGTGCTCGACTGGCATATCGGCTGGAAGCGCGGCACCCCGCCCACCGACGCAGAGCGCGAGGAATATCTCGCGATCTGGGATCATTTGATCGACGAACTGCAACCGGCTGAAACCAATCTCCTGCTGCGCGATTTCCATTCGCCGAATATCATCTGGCGCGGACACGAAAGCGGCATCCGCAAGATCGGCATCATCGACTTCCAGGATGCGATGATCGGGCCGACTGCCTATGATCTTGCTTCCATCGTTCAAGACGCCCGTGTCACCATAGAGCCCGATCTCTTCAGGCATCTGATGGACGATTATCTGTTATTGCGGCGTACTGAGCGCGGTTTCGACGAAGCCGGATTCATGAAGGCATGGGCAATCATGTCAGCGCAACGCAACTGCAAACTCGCCGGACTCTGGGTACGGCTCTTGCAGCGAGACGGTAAACCCGGCTATCTGCAACATATGCCGCGCACGCTGTCCTATCTGAAGGTGGCGCTGGAACACGACGCGCTTGCCCCCTTGCGCGAATGGTGCACAAGGACTGGAATAGTCCAAGTCGAATCATAAGACCGGATCAGCATGACCGTCAGACAAGCCATGGTGCTGGCCGCGGGACTCGGAACCCGCATGCGCCCGATCACCGACACGATTCCGAAACCTCTGGTGAAAATCGGTGGAAAGCCGATGATCGACTATGCGCTGGATTCACTTGTTGGTGCCGGCGTTGAACGCGCTGCCGTCAATGTTCATCATTTCGCCGATCAGATGGAAGACCATCTGAGACATTATCGCGGGCTCGATATCCTCATTTCCGATGAGCGCGATGCGCTGATGAATTCCGGCGGCGGTTTGGCAAAAGGTCTCAAGCTGCTCGATCGGGAGCTGGTCTTCGTGATGAATGCCGACCTTTTCTGGATCGGTGAACCCGCGGGGCAACCGAGCAATCTACAGCGCTTAGCCGGATTCTTCGATGCGAAGCACATGGATATGGCGCTTCTCTGCGTGCGTATCGAAGACACGACGGGTCATAACGGCAAGAACGATTTCAGCCTTGCCGCCGACGGACGGCTGACGCGCTATCGCGACGATCCCTCCAACCCAGTCGTCTATGCCGGCGCGATCGTCATGAGCCCTGCGCTGCTCGACGATGCGCCTGAAGACGCCTTCAACCTCAATATCTATTTCGATAAGGCGATTGCCCGAGGCAGGCTTTTCGGCATGCTGATGAACGGCCATTGGCTGACCGTTGGCACGCCTGATGCGATCGGCGAAGCAGAGGAAACGATCCGGCGGTTCCGGACGTTTGCGTGACGAATGGCGGAGCGGCACCAGCCACGCATTCTCACGATCCCGTCTGGCGTTCCCTTCCTGAAAACGCTGGCGGCATCGCTCTGCGATGGACGCCTGACGCCACTCTTCCGGCATGATCCTGGCGATCCGCTGTCTCTTGCCAAGGTGACGATCTATTTGCCGACGCGGCGTGCCGTACGCGTGCTGCGTTCGGAATTCGTCGATCTACTCGGCGGCCGTTCGGCAATCCTGCCGGTCATTCGCCCGCTGGGAGAGACAGATGACGACAGCGGCTATTTTGACGAGGCGCTGCCCGCAACGATCGACCTTGAGCAGCCGCTTTCCAATACGGCACGGCTTCTGGAGCTGGCGCGGCTGATCCTTGCCTGGCGCAACAAGCTGCCCGAGATCGTCCGGCACATCCATTCGGAATCGCCCCTCGTCGCGCCCGCCAGCCCGGCGGACGCCATCTGGCTTGCCCGCAATCTGGCGGAACTGATCGATTCGATCGAGACCGAAGACCTCGCATGGTCTGAGCTCGCAAAGCTCGATACCGGCGACCATGCAGCCTGGTGGCAATTGACGGCCGAATTCCTGCAGATCGCCAGCGCTTTCTGGCCGGATCGACTTGTCGAGCTCGGCCGTTCCTCACCGGCCCGCCATCGCAATGCCATTCTGCGCGCCGAGGCCGCCAGGCTCTCGACGATGAAGCCTGCCGGGCCGATCATCATCGCCGGTTCGACGGGTTCGCTTCCTGCCACCGCCGACCTCATCGGCGCCGTGGCTTGCCTGCCTGAAGGCGTTATCGTACTCCCTGGTCTCGATCTTTCCATGCCGGAGGAACATTGGCGTCTGGTCGCGCCCGATCTCCTACCGGGCCAGCGGGCCAATCCGGCAAGCCGCACGCATCCGCAATATGGTCTTGCCGTACTCTTGAAGCGCCTGAAGCTCGCTCGCGGGGATGTGCATCCGATCGAGGAACCGGAGGCCGACCTGCGCCTCCGTGCCGAAATGCTCTCGTGCGCGCTGACGCCATCCGAAGCGACAAGCGGATGGGGCGAATGGAAAAAAGGCCTGACCGAAGGCGCAGTCGCCGACGCATTCGCGGATGTTTCGATGATCGAAGCCGCAAATGAACGTGAGGAGGCAACCGCGATCGCCGTTGCCCTGCGGCTTGCGCTCGAGCGGCCGGGCAGCGACGATGAAAGCCGGGCGGCGCTGATCACGCCGGACCGCAATCTTGCCCGCCGGGTCATGGCGGAGCTTTCCCGGTTCGGCATTCTCGCCGACGATTCGGCCGGCACGCCGCTTTCGGCAACGCCACAGGGAACGCTGCTGCAATTGCTGCTGGAGGCGAGTTTACGTCCCGGCGATCCCGTTGCCATCGTCTCGCTGCTGAAACACCCGCTTGCCCGCTTCAGGCTGGAGCGCGACTTTCTGACAAGCTCGGTGGAAGCGCTGGAACTTCTGGCGCTGCGCGGCGGTGTGGCGGAGGTGGATATAGGATCACTCGAGCCGTTGCTCGACCACCAGCTTGCTGAACAGGCGCTCGACAGGCATGCGCCGGTTTGGCGCAAATCGTTGCCGCCAGGGGCTATCGATATGGCCCGACAGCTTGCCCGGCAGGTGGGATGCGCCGTCGAGCCGCTCGTATCGGTACTGGCGCGGCATCCCGGTAACGACGGCCATTCGAAAGGCATTATGCTTTCGCAATGGGCCGAACGAACGGGCCGCGCTCTGGAAGGCGTCGCTGCCGATGAACACGGTAATCTGGCCGGCCTCTGGTCCGGAGAGGCTGGCGATGCCCTTGCAAGCCTGCTTGGTGAGGTGATCGATACTGACGGCCAGATGGAGGCGGAGGGGCCGCAATGGATCGATATCATGCAGGCGTTGTCGGCCGGACATGCCGTCAAGCCCGGTGCGCTCAGTCACCCTCGCCTCTTCATCTTCGGCACGCTGGAAGCCCGCCTGCAGAATGTCGATACGCTGATCCTCGGCAGTCTCAATGAAGGATCGTGGCCCGGCCAGACCGCCAACAACCCCTTCATCTCCCGCATGATGAAGACGGAAATCGGGCTGGAGCCGCCGGAACGGCGCATCGGCCAGCTGGCACATGACTTCGAGATGGCGAATGGCACACGCCATCTGATCTATTCACGCGCCTTGCGCCAAGGTTCGACGCCAACGGTCGCCTCCCGGTGGCTGCAACGGCTGATGGCTCTCGGTGGCGAGGACTTCGAAGAGCAATTGCGCAAGCGGGGCGCGCGCTTCGTTCACTGGGCAAACCAGATAGACATCGGTGACAATCAGGCGCCAGCGCAGAGGCCCTCTCCAAAGCCGCCACGGGAACTGCAGCCCAAATCCTATTCCTTCAGCGAAGTCGGTCGGCTGCGCCGCGACCCTTATGCGATTTATGCGCGACGCGTGCTGCGGCTCGATCCCGTCGACCCGTTCAATCGCGATCCGGGCGCGGCAGAACGCGGTACGCTCTACCACAAGATCATCGATCGTTTTGTTCGCGAAGGCCATATAGCAGGAACGCCGGAGGCGGCAGCGGCGATGGAAATCGTCCTGACCGAACTCTTCGACATGGAGCAGTTGCCGCCGCATATCGACGCCGTCTGGCGGCCGCGCTTCCGCGAAGTCGCGCGCGCTTTCCTGAACTGGGAGGCTGGGCGGCAGCCTGATGTGCAGAAGAGGCTGACGGAAGTCAGGGGCGGCATCGAACTCGATGGGATCGATATCCGGCTCACCGGCGTTGCCGACCGTATCGATATCAAGGGGCCAAACAGCGCCGACATCATCGACTACAAGACTGGCTACAACCCCTCTCCGACACAGGCCCGCGCCTTGCTCGACCCGCAGCTCGCGCTTGAGGCCGCGGCCCTTCAGGCCGGCGCCTTCCGTGATGCCGGCAGCCTCGTACCGAATGACCTGCTCTATGTCCGCTTGCGGCCGGGCAGCCGCTTCCTGGTGGACAAGGTCAATAATGAGGAGGCCAACAGCGACAAGGCAAAATCGGCAATGCAGCTTGCCGAGGAATCGATCGATCAACTCGTGAAATTCGTCACCCTGCTGCAGTCGGGCGAAAAGGGCTTTACCTCCCGGCTGATCCCCGCCCAGCAATTCGACTTCGGTGGCGATTACGACCATCTCGCCCGCGGTGCGGAATGGGCGACCGCCGATCCGGATGGAGGCGGCGATGATTGATCCGACCGCGCTTCCCGAGGGTGACGATCCCGGCACCTGGATCGGCTGGACGACGATCCAGCAGGCGATTGCCTCCGATCCCACCCGCTCGGCCTGGGTATCGGCCAATGCCGGCTCCGGCAAGACACACGTCCTGACGCAGCGGGTCATCCGGCTGCTGCTTGCCGGCGCACGTCCGTCTGCGATCCTCTGCCTCACCTATACGAAGGCCGCCGCTTCCGAAATGTCGAACCGTGTCTTCGAGCGGCTGGCGGAGTGGGCGATTTTTCCCGATGAAGAACTCTCCAAGCGCATCACCCAGATCGAAGGTCGTGAGCCGGATTCTCTGAAACTTGCAGAAGCTCGGCGCCTGTTCGCCAAAGCGCTGGAAACGCCAGGCGGGCTGAAGATCCAGACGATCCACGCCTTTTGCGAAGCGCTTCTGCACCAGTTTCCGCTGGAAGCAAACGTCGCCGGGCACTTCTCGGTTCTCGACGACCGGGCAGCCGCAACGCTGCTGGCCGATGCGCGCCGCTCGCTGCTGACGGCAACGGCGCCGGAGAATGACCCGCCCCTCGCTGAGGCCTTCGCCTATGTGCTCAATCTCGGCGATGAATTCGGGCTTGAAAATTTGCTCGGCGAGATCGTTGCCAACCGCAACGCCATACGCAGCTTCATGACCGCAGCCGAACAGCACGGCGGCGCCGACATGTTGCTGCGAAAGAAGCTCGGGCTCTCACCCGATGATACGGAAGAGGGACTGGCCGAACGATACTGGCCGCTTCCGGGGCTCTCGGGTACGGTGCTTGAGCTCTACCTGGCGCTCGCAGCTGGCAAGGGCGGAGCGAAGGCGCAGGACGTCGCCGAAGGCCTGCGCAGTGCAGCGCGCGAATCCGACATCGCGATACGGATGCAGATTCTGGAGAAGGTTTTTCTGACGTCGAAGGGTGAGCCGAAGACGGACGGGCAATTCTTCGTAAAGGCCATGCTTGCCGAGGCGCCACAGCTTGCCGATGCGATCGCCACGGCACGCGCTCATGTCGTCAATTGTCGGAACCGGCTAAAGATAATGCGGATGCATACGGCAACGCATGCCGCTCTCGTGCTCGCAGATCGCCTGAACGGGGATTACGAGGAACTGAAAAAGCAGCGCAGCCATCTCGACTTCGAAGATCTGATCACCCGCACTGCCGATCTGCTCACCAAGAGCGGCGTCGGCCCGTGGATCCATTACAAGCTCGACCAGGGTATCGACCATATCCTCGTCGACGAAGCGCAGGATACCAGCCCCATTCAATGGAGCGTCATCCAGTCGCTGGCAGAGGATTTCTTCTCCGGCGAAAGTTCGCGGCCCGCGGTTCGCACGCTGTTTGCGGTGGGCGACGAAAAGCAGTCGATCTACTCCTTCCAGGGCGCACGGCCGGAGCGGTTTTCCGAGGAGAAGGAGCGGACGCAGCGCCGGGTGCAGAATAGCGGCCTTGACTTCTCGACGGTTCGTTTGCCGCTCTCTTTCCGCTCCACGTCTGACGTCCTGCTCGCTGTCGACCATATCTTCACCCCGCCGGACAATGCGCGAGGTCTCGGCATGGAGCCGGTCGTTCATCGGTCCAGCCGTATCGGCCATCCCGGCGCCGTCGATCTCTGGGAAATGGTCGTGCCTGATGTCATCGTGAAGGATGAAGACTGGACCGCTCCCTTCGACGCGACACCAGAAAGCGCCCCGGCTGCCATCCTGGCGCGGCGCATCGCCCATACGATCGGTACTCTCGTCGGCCGCGAAACGATTATCGAAAAGGGCAAGGAACGCTTCATCGAGGCCGGTGATGTCCTCGTTCTCGTCCGCAAACGCGACGCCTTCGTCAATGCGCTGACGCGCGAACTTAAACGGCGCGGCGACATTCCCGTTGCCGGCGCGGACAGGCTTGTGCTGACCAGCCATATCGCCGTGCAGGATCTGATGGCACTTGGGCGTTTTCTTCTCTTGCCGGAAGACGATCTCTCGCTTGCTGCCGTCTTGAAGAGCCCGCTCTTCAATCTCTCGGAAGAGGATATTTTCGCGATCGCTGCGCTGCGCAACGACAATGAAAGTGTCTGGGACCACCTTCGCAAATATGCGGCCGACGGCAATGAGCGGCTTGGCGCGGCCGTCGCAAGGCTGGAACTCTTTCTCGCCCAGTCCCGAAACCTCTCAGTCCATGATTTCTATGCCCGGGTTCTCGGCAGCCATGGCGGCCGGCGTCAGTTTTTGGCTCGGCTCGGCACCGAGGTCAGCGATATCCTGGACGAATTCCTCACCTTTGCGCTCGATCATGAGACGTCAACGCTTCCGGGCCTGCAATCCTTCATCTCGACGCTGGAACTCGAGGCGCCGGAAGTGAAACGCGAGCAGGACAAGGGTCGAAACGAGGTGCGCATCATGACGGTGCATGCCTCCAAGGGTCTTGAAGCGCCGATCGTCTTTCTGGTGGACGGAGGTTCCAAGGCCTTTACTCACACGCATCTGCCAAAACTGCGGCTGATCGACGCCGAACCGGGCGAGCCGCCGATACCGGTCTGGATTCCGGTCAGCGATCTCGGCAATTCGCTGACATCGAGCGATGCGGCCCGCATTCAGCTGCTTGCCGAGGAGGAATACCGGCGCCTGCTCTATGTCGCGATGACGCGCGCCGCCGACCGGCTGATCGTCTGCGGTTATCGCGGCGTGCGCCTGAACAACGATACCTGGCATCTGATGATCTCCACCGCGCTCAGCGAAGAGCATCCGCATGTCCAGAAAGCGAGCTTTTCAGGCCCTGATGGGGAATGGGAGGGCGTCCGCTGGCGTGTGCAACAGGTCGAACGCAGCTTCGAGCGGATGGATCGCAGCCCGGAACAGGCAAGCGGCGAAACGGTCCCGCCGGACCTTTTCCGCCCTCTTCCGCCGCAGAAACAATTGCCGCGGCCCCTCAGTCCTTCCGGCGCTGGCACGATCATTGATGAGGAGGCCGATAATCTGCTGGTGACCTCACCGCTCTTCAGCGACCCTGAAAGCAGCGATCGTTCCCTGGAAAAGGGCCGCCTCATTCACCGGATGCTGCAGGCACTTCCGGATATTCCAGAGGAGGAGCGGACTGAGGCGGCAAAACGTTATGCCGAACGCGCGGCGCGATTCTGGCCGACAGTCGAACGGAGAGCTCTGGTCGATTCGGTTATGAAACTTTTGGAAGATCAAAGGCTACGAGCCGTCTTCAACGTCCATGCGCAGGCCGAGATTTCGATCATGGGAACGTTGACGCTGGAGGGACGGGACTATGCGGTTTCCGGCCGTATCGACCGGCTTGCTGTCCTGCCCGAAAGCGTCGTTATCATGGACTACAAGACAAATCGTGTGCCGCCGGTGAGCGACGAGGCCATCCCCTTCGCGCACAAGGCTCAGCTTGCGATCTACCGGGAAATTCTGAAGCCGCTCTATCCTGCCAAGCGGATCGATTGCATCCTGGTATATACGGAAAATGCTACCATCCATATGCTCAGTGAGCAGGCTTTGGCTTCTGCACTTGCAGGACTCAACACAAAGTGAAATATCGGACATTGAAATTCCGGCACCGCACCCTCACATCTTGTCCAACAGCAAATTCCGGTAAAGGAGCAGCCTATGGCTACCGTTAAGGTCGATATCAACAACTTCCAGTCAGAAGTTCTGGAATCGGCAGAACCCGTCGTCGTCGATTTCTGGGCCGAGTGGTGCGGTCCATGCAAAATGATTGCTCCGAGCCTCGAAGAAATCGCCATGGAACTGGCCGGCAAGGTCAAGGTTGCCAAGCTCAACATCGATGAAAACCCGGAACTGGCTGCCCAGTTCGGCGTTCGCTCGATCCCGACGCTTGCGATCTTCAAGGGCGGCGAAGTTGCCGACATCTCTGTCGGTGCAAAGCCGAAGACGGCGCTTTCCAACTGGATTTCCAGCGCATCCTAACGATATCGATGAATTCGATGAGAAAGGCCCGGCATCTGTCGGGCTTTTTCATCTGGGCGGCGTGCCGTTTTCCGCCAGCACATCGCCGACGAGATAGAGCGAGCCGCCGATCAGAATACGCGGCGGTGGCGCTGCCGGGTCAACGGCCGAGGCGATAGCGTCCAGAGCGTCGGTGACGGATGACATCGGTTCTGCTACAAGGCCGGCATCGCAGGCAGTATTGGCGAGAATGACCGGATCGATCGTAGCTTCGCTGCCACGGATCGGCACGCAATAGACCTTTTCCACCAATCCGGCAAAAGCCTTGAAATAACCGACCGGATCCTTGGTGTTGATCATGCCCGAGATCAGGAACAGCGGGCGCGGTTGACGCTCTTCGAAATTCGCCATGGCTTCGGCGATCACTTCACCAGCCCCCGGATTGTGGCCGCCATCGACCCAGATTTCCGATTTCGCCGGTGCATGGCTCAACAGCTTGCCTTTCGTCAGCCTCTGCAAGCGGCCGGGCCATTCCACCGTCTCCATCGCCTTTTCCATCATCGGCTCGGTGACGATAAAGCCCGCAGCCTTGACGGCGCGGATGGCGGCTGCGGCGTTCGCATATTGATGCCGGCCGGGAAGGCGCGGCAATGGCAGGTCGGCGAGGCCGAATTCATCCTGATAGATCAGTCGGCCATATTCTTCATGTGCCATGAAATCCTGACCGAAGACGGCGCTCGGGCAGTTCAGCCGCTCGGCGGTCGACATCAGCACGTCAAGCGCCGCGTCATATTCCTGATGCCCGATGACGACGGAATGGCCGCGCTTCATGATTCCGGCCTTTTCCGCCGCGATCAGTTCCACGCGATCACCGAGATGCGGCTGATGATCCAGCGAAATCGGCATGATGACTGAAACGGCAGGATCTTCGATGACATTTGTCGCATCGAAACGACCGCCAAGGCCGACTTCAATGATCGCGGCATCAGCCGGATGTTCGGAAAAAAGAATGAAAGTGACGGCCGTCAGTATTTCAAAGACGGTGATATTCTCACCATCATTGGCCTTCGCCACCCGCCGCAAGTCTTCGGCAAAGACGGCATCGTCAACCAGTTGCCCACGCCCACCGGCAACGCCCAGACGGTAGCGCTCATGCCAGTTTACGAGATGTGGGGACGTATGGACATGAACGGCATAGCCGCCTGCCTCCAGAAGTGCGCGGCAAAAGGCCGATGTCGAACCCTTGCCATTGGTGCCGGCGATATGAATGACGGGAGGAAGATTGCGCTCGGGATTGCCGAGTGCTTCCAGAAGACGCTTGATGCGGTCCAATGACAGATCGTAGCCCTTAGGATGCAATCCCATGAGCTTTTCGATCTCCTGCGCCGCCTCACTCACCGAGATCTGGCCTCTGTCCGTCATCGGCCCGCCCTATCTTGTGAGGTCTGCTGCTCAGGCGCTCGCCGCCAGAGCAATCACCCCATTGGCATCATTTGCAGCCGAAACCGGCTTCTTGGTCAGGATCTTCAAGAGGCGCGCCAGCGTCTCGGGGATATCGTGACGTTTGACGACCATGTCGACCACGCCGTGCTCCAGCAGATATTCCGATGTCTGGAAGCCCTCGGGGAGCTTTTCACGCAGCGTCTGTTCGATGACGCGCTTGCCGGCAAAGCCGATTTCGGCACCCGGTTCGGCCAGATGAATGTCGCCGAGCATGGCGTAGGACGCGGTCACGCCGCCGGTGGTCGGGTTGGTCAGAACCACGATATAGGGCTGGCCCGCTTCCTTGAGCATATCGACGGCAACCGTCGTGCGCGGAAGCTGCATCAACGACAGGATGCCTTCCTGCATGCGCGCACCGCCGGAAGCCGGGAACATGACGAGCGGGCACTTTTCGGCGATCGCGCGTTCGAAGGCTTTGACGATCGCTTCGCCGGCAGCCATGCCGAGCGAGCCGCCGATGAAGTTGAATTCATGAACGACCGCGACCAGCTTCAGGCCCTGCACGTTGCCGAGACCGGCAAGGATCGTGTCTTCCTGCTCCGTCTTGAGGCGGCTGTCGCGCAGACGGTCGCTATATTTCTTGGAATCGCGGAACTTCAGCGGGTCCTGGGCGACCTTCGGCTGCGGCAGGGCTTCGTATTCGCCCTTGTCGAACAGGTCGGCAAGGCGCGCCTTGGCCGGCATCTTCATATGATAGCCGGAGGCAGGAATAACCCACTTGTTGCTTTCCAGGTCCTTGTGGAAGACCATCTCGCCCGTTTCCGGGCACTTGATCCAGAGGTTCTCCGGCACTTCGCGACGTCCCAGCATGGAATTGATCCGCGGGCGAACGTAGTTGGTGATCCAGTTCAACTCGAATACTCCTATTGACTAGTGCCAATGTGGGGAAACTATTCGGCAGCAACAAGGCGCGCCGAACGCGTTCCTGTGGAAAGACCCCGAACCAGCGTCGCAACGGCCTGAACCGTATCCGCTGTCGCCTTTCCATCCGCCGTCAGCGTATTGGCCACCTGATTGACGATCGCGGTACCGACGACCACGCCGTCAGCCGAGGCGCCGATGACCTTTGCGTGCTCTGCCGTCTTGACGCCGAAGCCGACGCAAACGGGCAAGTCGGTATGCTCCTTGATGCGCTTGACCGCACCCGCAACCAGCGACGGATCCGGCAGCGCCGAACCGGTGATGCCGGTCATCGAGACGTAATAAACGAAGCCAGACGTATTATTCAGAACGGTCGGCAGGCGCTTCTCGTCCGTCGTCGGCGTTGCCAGACGAATGAAATTGATGCCCTTCCTCAGCGCCGGGATGCAGAGCTCATCGTCCATTTCCGGCGGCAGGTCGACGACGATCAGGCCATCGATGCCGGATGCCAGCGCATCGTCGAGGAACTTCTCGACGCCGTAGATATAGATCGGGTTGTAGTAACCCATCATGACGATCGGCGTCGTGTCATTGCTCTTGCGGAAGTCGGCAGCGAGCTGCAGCGTCTTCTTCAGCGTCTGACCGCCCTTCAGGGCGCGCTGGCCGGCCAGCTGGATCGCCGGACCATCGGCCATCGGATCAGAGAACGGCATGCCGAGTTCAATGATATCTGAACCGGCTTCCGGCAGCGCCTTCATGATGCCGAGCGAGGTCTCGTAGTCGGGATCGCCGCCCATGAAATAGGTTACGAGCGCCGGGCGGCCTTCCGCCTTCAGATCGGCGAAGCGTTTATCCATACGTGCGGTCATATCTCTTTACTCACCCATTCCCAGGATCTTGCCGACGGTGAAGATGTCCTTGTCGCCACGGCCGGAGAGGTTCATCAGGATGATCTCGTCCTTGCCCATCTTGGGCGCACGCTTGATAACTTCGGCAAGCGCATGCGAAGGCTCAAGCGCCGGAATGATGCCTTCGAGGCGCGTCAGCGTCTGGAAGGCATCGAGCGCCTCATGATCCATGATCGGCACATATTCGGCACGACCGATATCGTTCAGCCACGAATGTTCCGGGCCAATACCGGGATAATCGAGACCAGCCGAGATCGAATGGCCTTCCTTGATCTGCCCGTCACCGTCCTGCAGCAGATAGGTACGGTTGCCATGCAGCACGCCGGGCGAGCCGGCGGTGATCGAGGCGCAATGTTCATCACCCTGCAGCCCTTTGCCGCCGGCTTCGACGCCGACGATCTTGACGTCCTTATCATCAAGGAAGGGATGGAAGATGCCGATCGCATTCGAACCACCGCCAACGGCAGCGATGACGAGATCAGGCAGGCGGCCTTCGGCCTCAAGGATCTGCTCTCTGGCTTCCGTGCCGATGACGGCCTGGAAATCGCGCACCATTTCCGGATAGGGGTGCGGGCCGGCGGCGGTGCCGATCAGGTAGTAAGTGTTGTCAACGTTGGTGACCCAGTCACGCAGCGCCTCATTCATCGCATCCTTCAACGTGCCGCTGCCAGCCGTAACAGGCTTTACCTCGGCACCGAGCAGCTTCATGCGGAACACATTCGGGGCCTGGCGCTCGACGTCGGTCGCCCCCATGTAGACGACGCAGGGCAGGCCGAAGCGGGCGGCGACGGTCGCGGAGGCCACGCCGTGCTGGCCGGCGCCGGTCTCGGCAATGATGCGCGTCTTGCCCATGCGTTTGGCAAGCAGGATCTGGCCGATGCAGTTGTTGATCTTGTGCGAACCGGTATGGTTCAGCTCTTCACGCTTGAAATAGATCTTGGCGCCACCGAGATGCTCCGTCAGGCGCTCGGCATAATAGAGCGGGCTCGGACGGCCGATATAGTGGGCGCCGAGATGCTTCAATTCCGCCTGGAATTCCGGATCATCCTTCGCCTTGTTCCACTCTTCCTGCAGATCGAGGATCAGAGGCATCAGGGTTTCGGCCACAAAGCGGCCCCCGTAAATGCCGAAGCGGCCGTCTTCGTCGGGACCGGCGCGGAAGGAATTCGGTTTAGGCGTCTCGTTCACTTTCAACTCCCTGAGGTCGTTTCAGGCATACACGCCTGTTCAACCGCATCGAAAAACTCATCGATCATGTCCAGGCTTTTCACACCCGGAGCGCTCTCGACACCGGAAGCGGTATCGACACCCGGAGCCCTGGTCATCGCCAGCGCCTGCCCGACATTGGCCTTGTTGAGCCCGCCTGACAGCATGTAGTCGACGCTGCCGTCAAGCCAGGTGAGCAGACCCCAATCAAAGGAAACGCCATTACCACCCGGTAGTTCAGAGTCTTTGGGCGGCTTGGCGTCGAAAAGGAAGCGGTCGGCAATGCCGATATAGGCCTCAACCCTTTTCAAGTCATCGGCAGTACGGACCGACAACGCCTTGATGATCGGGATGCCATACACCGCCTTGATGGTCAGCACGCGCTCGGGGCTCTCGCTACCGTGGAGCTGCAGCATGTCGGGGCGCAAAAGGGCTACGATTTCATCGAGATCGTCATTGGTTGGATCAACCACGACAGCAACGATCTTCGCCTTGCCACGCGCCGGCTCAGCGAGCTTGCCGGCAATATCGGGCTCAACGTAACGCGGGCTCTTCTGGAAAAAATTGAAGCCGATGTGTGTCGCTCCGCGCTTCAATGCGCGCTCGACAGTCTCAGGCGTCTTCAAACCGCAGATTTTGATATCCGGTCTCATGGCAGCGAAGTGACACGAAACGGGCGAAGAGTCGAGCCAATTTGCAATGCTGGCCGCATTTAACGCGGCGCTTAATCGAAGTCGATCGCGTGCAATTGGCTGCCGTGACGCTTCAGCCAGGACTTCGCCTCTTCCATGTGCGGGCAAAGCCTCTTGCAGAGCGCCCAGAAGTGTGGACCGTGGTTCATTTCCTTCAGATGCGCAACCTCATGGGCGGCGAGGTAATCGATCACCGAAGGTGGCGCCATGACAATGCGCCAGGAGAAGCTCAGATTTCCTTCCGAAGAACAGGAACCCCAGCGGCTGCGGGTATCCTTCATGGAAATCGAGCGGATCGGCGCCTTGATGGAGCCGGCATGCAGGCGCGACAGTCTCTCAAGATCGGCGCGGGCTTCCTTCTTGAGGAAGGTCGCGATGCGCCGGCCGATATGTTCCGACATGCCGCTGACGCGAAGCACCGGTTTGCCGTCCAGCATGACGGCCTCAGTCAGGCCGCGCAAGCTGCCGGTGTGCTCGATGCGATGTCTGATACCGCGAAAGAGAATTTCGCCACCGTCGCGCAGACCCGTATCTGTCGAGAATTTCGCGAGCTTGGTCAGCAGCCAGCCCTGATGCCGATCGAGGAAAGCGTTGACTTCGCGGGCAGCAAGCCCCTTCGGCACCGTCATCTTCAGTGCCCGGCCGCCTGGCTCAATGCGAAGCGTGATCCGGGTTGCCCGATCATGCTGCTTGATCGTCAAGGGCATGAGGCGGCCGGCGACATCGAGCGTCCGCGTTTCGGGCGGCGCCGGTTTTCTTGTCGGGCGGCGGATCTTCGGAAGCGGAAACATAGGGATTTTCTATACGATTCGGCGGAAATCCGCGCAAAGAAAAACCGGCATCGGAAGCGATGCCGGCCGTAGATTTTCTGTGATCACACTTTACGGCGTCTGGTACTCTGCGACTGGACCATTGTCGTCGCGTCTGCCGTTCTTGCGCTCGCGCATGAAGCGGTCGAATTCTTCCTGATCCTTGGCGCGGCGGAGCTCGCGCAGGTAGGAATCGAATTCCTCACGCATTTCATCGAGCTTGCGGCGCTCCTCCTCGATACGATCGAGCTCGGCCTTGCGCCAATCGTCGAAGGCGACGTTGCCCGTCGAGAAATGCGGGCGGTGACGGCCATGCGAACGACGGCAGCCTGCAAAGAAGCCATCGGTCGCCTGGTTCACGTCACGCTTGAAGCCGCGCAGGCGCTCGCCGAAGATGATGTAGGCAAGCATGGCCAGCCCCAGAGGCCAGAAAACCATGAAGCCAAGGATCATCAAGGCAACGGTAGCCGGAGTCCAATCCGGGCGAAGCAATGCTGACTGGTTCATCGTGCGGTATCCTTGCGTTCAACACCCGACACGATGCCGAGTGCTGGAAAACCAGATGGTTACCGCTGAACCGGCCTTCAAGACGATTTCAGGTTAAATCGGACAAGGCTTTGAATCGATGACATTAAATCAGCGTTTTCTAACTCACACCGATTTGCCGCCCTTGATGACCCGCTGGACCGGTGGTTTCGTCGCACGGGAATGCTGGCGCGTGAAGGAGACGATACGGGGCGCAATCTCGCGGCGGAAGCGGGAACCGTTGAAGACGCCGTAGTGGCCGACATCCGGCTGCAGGTAATGCATGCGCATCTCCTGGGGAATGTTCATGCAGATGGTCTGCGCAGCCTGCGTCTGGCCGACACCCGAGATATCGTCATTCTCGCCCTCGACCGTCAACAAAGCGACGTTGCGGATCGCTGAAGGGTCGACGCGTTTACCGCGATGCATCAGTTCGCCCCTCGGCAGCGCGTGCTTCATGAAGACCTGTTCGACAGTCTGCAGATAGAACTCCGCAGTCAGGTCCATGACGGCGAGATATTCGTCGTAGAAATCACGGTGCTTTTCTGGCTCGCCGTCGTTCTTCACGAGATGCATGAAGAATTCCTTGTGGGCAATCAGATGCCGATCGAGGTTCATCGACATGAAGCCTGAAAGCTGCAGAAAACCGGGATAGACGGGGCGCATGAAGCCCGGTTGCGGCCAGGGCACGTTCATGACAACGTTATCGGCAAACCATTCGAGCGGGCGCTCCTTGGCAAGCTTGTTGACGGCCGTCGGATTGATGCGAGTGTCGATCGGCCCACCCATCAGCGTCATGGACGACGGCGAGAGCGGATCCTTGGCTTCTTCCATGATGGCCGCCGCCGCCAGCACCGGCACCGAGGGCTGACAGACGGCGATGACATGGGTGTCATGACCGAGGAAATGCAGCATCTCGATAACGTAGTCTATGTAATCCGAAAGATCGAAGGTGCCTTCCGTCATCGGCACCATGCGGGCATCGATCCAATCGGTGATGTAGATATCGGCGCTCGGCAGCAATGCCTCGACGGTGCCCCGCAGCAGGGTCGCATAGTGGCCGGACATCGGCGCGACAATGAGAATGCGCGGATCGCCGTTATTGCCGGCCGGCACATCGCGGGAAAAATGCAGAAGGTTACAGAAGGAGCGCGCCCAGACGATTTCCTCGCGCACCGCAACCTTCTTGCCGTCGATCAAAGTTTCGTTGAGCCCGAATTCCGGCTTGCCGTAACGGCGGGTCGTTCGCTCGAACATTTCGAGACTGGCCGAAATAGTGCGGCCCATCGGAGTCTGTGAAAAGGGGTTCAGCGGATTGGAATAGGCAAAACGCATGATATCGGCTGCAGCGCGGAACGGTGCCAACGCTGCATGGTTCAATTCATAAAGCTGGTAGAACATGAAGGGCGCCACCTTTCTCTATCCGGCAAAGACGGCGCCAATTGAAGGGCACCGGGTTCTTTCCGTTAACGCTGGCACATCAACGTAGGCTAACAGGTTTTTGTTGCACAGCAACATAACATTACAATCCGAAAGAAAAATGCCGGAAAATTGATCCCCGGCATTATCTTGGTGCACAAAGTTTAAGCTTTTCAGCCGGAAAAATAGTTAACGATCTGCTACGAAGAGCTGCTTCTGAGTGCCGAGACCTTCGATACCGAGTTCGACGACATCGCCGTCCTTCAGGAAACGCGGCGGCTTCATGCCCATGCCGACACCGGGAGGCGTGCCGGTAGAAATGACGTCACCAGGCTGCAGGGACATGAACTGGCTGAGATAGGAGACCACGAAGGCGACGCCATAGACCATGGTCTTGGTGGAGCCGTCTTGCATCGTCTGCCCGTTGACCTTGAGCCACATGCCGAGGTTCTGCGGATCCTCGACCTCATCCTTGGTGACGAGCCAGGGGCCGATCGGCCCGAAGGTGTCACAAGACTTGCCCTTGGTCCATTGGCCGGAACGCTCGGTCTGGAAGGCGCGCTCGGAGACGTCATTGGAGACGCAGTAGCCGGCAACATAATCCAGGGCCTCGGCTTCGCTCACATATTTGGCGGTCTTGCCGATAACGACACCAAGCTCGACTTCCCAGTCGGTCTTTTCGGAACCGCGCGGAATCTGGACATTGTCGTTCGGGCCGACGATCGCCGACGTTGCCTTCATGAAAATGACGGGTTCGGGGGGCACGGTCGCGCCCGTTTCGGCCGCATGGTCTGAGTAATTCAGGCCGATGCAGATGAATTTTCCGGTGCCGGCAACGCAGGCTCCGATACGGCCAGGGGCCAGTTCCGGCAGGCTCTTCGGATCAAGGGCTGCAATCTTCGCAAGGCCAGCGGGCGTGATCGCTTCGCCGCCGATATCGGCGACATGGGCAGAAAGATCGCGGATCTTGCCATCGGCATCGAGCAGGGCCGGCTTTTCGCGGCCCGCTTCTCCAACGCGCATCAGCTTCATGAATATCCTCCTCATGGAAAGCGGGTGCGCCACCTATGAACGAATTATTCATCGGTGTCATTATGCCTTTCCGCGGAAGCGGTACGCCCGGCTAGAAAATTTCGGTGAGTTGCGGTCCGACGGGAACGATGCGGATGGGATTGAGGCTCTCGATCGAATAATAGCCCCGCTTGATGTGATCGAAATTCACGGTCTCGGCGATGCCGGGCCAATCCAGCATCCGGCGGCAGAAAGCCCTGAGGTTGGCATAATCGGAGAGGCGCCGCAGATTGCATTTGAAGAGGCCGTGATAGGCGATATCAAAACGCACCAGCGTGACGAACAGGCGAATATCGGCTTCCGTCGGATGGTCAGCAAAAAGGAAGCTGCGTCCCTCAAGCTGCGGTTCGATCCAGTCGAGGCATGCGAAGACCTCCGCAAAAGCCTCCTCATACGCGATCTGCGTCGTCGCAAAGCCAGTGCGATAGACACCGTTGTTCAGTGACGGATAAATGCGCTCGTTGAAGGCATCTATCTCGCTGCGCCGAGCGGCCGGATAGAGATCAATGTCGCCATCCGCGAGATCACCAAAGCCGCTGTTCAACATGCGCAGGATATCGGAGGATTCGTTGTTGACGATCGTTGCGCGCTTCTTGTCCCAGAGAACTGGGACCGTCGCTCGCCCGGTGAAATCGGGATCCGCCTTGGTATAGATCTCATGCATATAGGTGGCGCCGTTCAACTCATCCGCAGTCGCGCCGGGATAATCGCCAAAACGCCAGCCCTGCTTGCTGAGCGCCGGTTCGACGATCGAAACCGAAACGGCGTCTTCAAGCCCCTTGAGCTTGCGGCCGATCAGCGTGCGCGAAGCCCAGGGGCAGATATAGGCAACATAGAGATGGTAGCGCCCTGCCTCGGCGGCAAAACCACCCTCGCCCGTCGGACCCGCGCTGCCGTCAGGCGTCACCCAGCTGCGGAAGCTCGATATCTGACGGACGAAACCACCCTTCTCGTCCTTCGCCTGGACCGGCTGCCAGCCTTCGGTCCATTTCCCATTCACCAGCATACCGTATTTCCTGATCGATCGGATTTGACGCTGCTTTACCGGGAGTTCCTCGCGCGCGTAAGGCCAGTTTCTGGAAACAGATTGTGCACCGGCTGCGACCAAACTCTGCTTGCCAAGCAAGCGAGCACGGAAATATCACTTAGGTGATCTCTGCGATGGAATCGCCGTCCATCGCCAACTTCCGGAAGCCAGTATGACGAAAGCCAATAGCCGCGAATCCGAATATGCAATCGATCCGATGTTTCTCGACCGCTGGTCGCCCCGCGCCTTTACCGGCGAGATCATCGAAGAGGCTCAGCTGCTGACACTGCTCGATGCCGCACACTGGGCACCGTCCTCCGCAAACATGCAGCCGTGGCGGTTCCTCTATGCATTGAAAGGCTCCGAGCATTGGGAAGAATTCGTGAGCCTGCTCGTCGAATCCAACCAGGAATGGGCGAAGAACGCTTCGGCGCTGATCTTTGTGGTCTCGCGCAGCTTCAACGGCGCTCGCAGCGAGGGACGCTCAAGCTATACGCACTCTTTTGATGCCGGCACAGCCTGGGGCCATCTTGCCATGCAGGCCCGTATTTCCGGCTTCTATGCCCATGGCATGGGCGGCATCAAGCATGACGAGATCAAGGAAAAGCTTGGTGTTCCCGATGGCTATCGCGTCGAAGCCGGCATTGCCGTCGGTCGCATCGCCGACAAGAACACCCTTTCCGAGCGCAACCGCGAGCGCGAATTTCCGAGCCAGCGCAAGCCGCTTTCGGAAGTCGCCTTCAACGGTCATTTCATCGGCAACGATTGATTACAAATAAAAAGCCCCGCAAGCCTGATGGCTGCGGGGCTCTTTCGTGACCGGTTTCGGTCAGATATCGAGGTTTGCGACGCTCAGCGCATTTTCCTGGATGAATTCGCGGCGCGGCTCGACCTCATCGCCCATCAAACGAGCAAAGAGACCGTCGGCATCGGTCGCATCGCTGACCTTTACCTGCAGCAGCGAGCGAACGTTCGGATCGAGCGTCGTTTCCCAAAGCTGCTCGGCATTCATTTCGCCAAGACCCTTGTAGCGCTGCATTGTCAGGCCCTTGCGACCACTTGCAAAAATTGCCTCGAGCAAAGCGCGAGGGCCGGAAATTTCCTGATCGCCGTCCCGCCGGCTCAGTGCGGGCGGGATCTGATAGATTTCTTTCATGCGCGGCGTGAGCTGGTCGATGAGGCGGGCATCCTGGGAACCGATCAGTGCCATATCGAGCACAATAACCTCCTTGACGCCGCGGACCATGCGCTCCAGACGAATGCCGCCCTCGCTGGTGAGGCTGCCTTCCCAACCACGTTCAGTTTCCTCGGCGATAATATCGAGGCGCTTGGCCACTTCTGTCGCCAGTTCCTGAGCGCGTTCGGCATTGCTGACCAGTTCGGCATTGAGCGCGCCGGCAATGGCTGCCTGCTCGACGACCGCGCGATTGTAACGCGAATGCAGGTTATCGAGCAGTGCACGCAGACGCAGGGCATCGTGAATGACCTCGTTCAGGTCCTGCCCGACGCGGACCTCACCGCTGGCGAGCTTCAGCGCCGCGTCATCGAGACCCTGGCCGATCAAATAGTCTTCCAATGCCTTTTCATTCTTGACGTACTGCACCGACTTGCCGCGCGAGACCTTATAGAGCGGTGGCTGGGCGATATAGAGATGGCCGCGTTCGATCAGTTCCGGCATCTGGCGGAAGAAGAAGGTAAGCAGCAGCGTGCGGATGTGGGCGCCATCGACGTCAGCGTCCGTCATGATGATGATCTTGTGATAACGCAGCTTTTCGGCGTTGAATTCGTCCTTGCCGATGCCGGTGCCGAGTGCAGTGATCAGCGTGCCGATTTCCTGGCTCGACAGCATCTTGTCGAAACGGGCGCGTTCGACATTCAGGATCTTGCCGCGCAACGGCAGGATCGCCTGATTTTCGCGCGAGCGCCCCTGCTTGGCCGAGCCGCCTGCCGAGTCGCCCTCGACGAGGAAAACTTCGGACTTGGCCGGATCACGCTCGGAGCAATCGGCAAGCTTCCCGGGAAGCGAAGCAATATCGAGCGCACCCTTGCGGCGCGTCAATTCGCGCGCCTTGCGGGCGGCTTCGCGGGCAGCAGCGGCTTCGACGACCTTGCCGACGAGAACCTTGGCTTCACCGGGATGTTCTTCGAGCCAGGTGCTGAGCGCCTCGTTGACCAGGCTTTCGACAACCGGACGCACTTCCGAGGAAACGAGCTTATCCTTGGTCTGCGACGAGAATTTTGGATCCGGCACCTTTACCGACAGGACGGCGGTCAGGCCTTCGCGGCAGTCATCACCGGTCAGTGTCACCTTTTCCTTCTTGGTGATGCCAGAGGTATCGGCATAGGAGGTGATCTGGCGTGTCAATGCGGCGCGGAAACCGGCCATATGCGTGCCGCCATCGCGCTGGGGAATGTTATTGGTAAAGCAGAGCACGTTCTCGTGGTAGCTGTCGTTCCACCACATGGCGACTTCGACGGTAATGCCGTCCTTCTCGCCGCGGATCGCGACCGGCTTTTCGACGAGCGGCTTCTTGGCGCGATCGAGATAGGAGACGAAGGCCTCGAGGCCGCCGTCATACATCATCTCTTCCTGCTTGATGTCGGAATGACGCTTGTCCGTCAGCAGGATGCGGACGCCGGAATTGAGGAAGGCCAGTTCACGCAGGCGGTGCTCAAGCGTGCCATAATCGAACTCCGTCATGGTGAAGGTTCCGGAGCTCGGCATGAAGCTAACTTCCGTGCCGGTCTCGTTACCGGCTTCGCCGGTCACCTTCAGCGGCGCATCGGCAACGCCGTGGGTGAAGCTCATCTCATGGATCTTGCCGTGGCGGCGAATCTTCAGCTTCAGCCACACCGAGAGCGCGTTGACGACCGAAACGCCGACGCCATGCAGACCACCCGAAACCTTGTAGGAATTCTGGTCGAACTTACCGCCGGCATGCAGCTGGGTCATGATGACTTCGGCAGCCGATACGCCTTCGCCGCTATGGATATCCGTCGGAATGCCGCGGCCATTATCCGTCACAGTCACCGAACCATCAGGATTAAGCGAAACGGTAACGATATCGGCATGACCGGCGAGCGCTTCGTCGATCGCGTTATCGACGACTTCGTAGACCATATGGTGAAGGCCGGAGCCGTCGTCGGTATCGCCGATATACATGCCGGGGCGCTTGCGCACGGCATCAAGGCCTTTCAGAACCTTAATGGAATCTGCGCCATATTCGGTATTTACGCCGTTTTCCGTCGCGGGTGCATCGGTCATTCTGTCGAGATTTTCCCTGTTGTCGTCAGCAACGGCGCGCCTTGCGAATCACCGGCTTTTTCAATGTTGAATATAGGTTTTTTGCAGCGAGTTCCCAATGGCAAGGCCCTAAAACAAGGCATAAATCAGGGGATTATGACGCTTTTCCGTCCCCTTTGCCGCCATTTTCAAGAAACGCCGATAGCCGGGCGATATCGGTGCTGTCAAGGTTGCGAATTCGCTTGGCAAGGCGATTGGCGAATTCGGTATATTCGGGCGGCAGGCCCGAAGTATCCACGATCACACGCGGATCAGAAGAGCCTGCAACGAGGAAGAGTTCCTCCGCCTCATCCCAGATGATGTTGAAGTAGCCGGCGATGCGCTGCAGGAGATCGAAGCTCGGCACGCCGCGCCTTCCATGCTCGAGCGCCGAGAGATAGGCAGGCGAAACATTCAGGGCGGCCGCCATCTGTTTCTGCGTCACGCCCTTGCGGGCGCGCAGCTTGCGGACTGCTTCAGCAAACGGCGTCACGACGTTTCTCCGGAGCGCCGGGAGAGGCGGATATAGAGCGCACCCTCGCCACCATGATGCTGGGCCGCCGACTCATAGGACGAAATCAGAAAGCGGAATTCCGGCTTGGAGAACCAGAGCGGCACGGCACGTTTCAAGGCGCCTTCGCTACCCATGGAGCTACCCTTGCCAGTAATGACGAGAACATGCCGCATACCGCGCTCATGAGCCCGGATCAGGAAATCGAGCAAGAAAGAATGTGCTTCGCTCTGCACCATGCCGTGAAGGTCGATGCGCGCTTCCAGTGCCAGTTTGCCCTTTGCGATCTTGCGCTTGACCGGCCGCTCCAGCGGATGGTGGACGCCCGATGGCTGTTTTGCGGGCATTTGCGGTGCTGGCTGCTGCAGATGAGGTGAAGCCGTCTTCTGCTTTTCGGCCTTTTCCTGTTCGGCCGCTGCTTCGGCTTCCAGCAGGAATGCGTCGAGCGCGGTCAGCTCATCCGTCTTGCCAGGCATAGGCCGGGTGCTGCGGGCTACCCTGCCCCAGAGGATTCTTTCGTCCGAGCTGAGCTTGCGGTCCTTCGCCATCAGAGGAACCTCGCTGCAGCGGTATTCGGAATGAGAATTACAAAATCGGCATCGTTGCGCACCGTCCCTGCCAGTTCTCCCGCAGCATAACCCGAACCGGTGAAAATGTCGCCGCGTGCGGGGCCGACGATTGCCGAACCGGTGTCCAGGGCCAGCATCAGCCGCTGAAACGGCTTGCCGCCATCAAGATGCGTCAGGCTTTCGGAGCGGATGAAGAATGGAAAGCCGAAAGTATGGACCAGGCGGTCGACAGCGAGCGAGCGACCCGCAAGCAATGGTACCTTCGCTGCGGCGATCGGCCCCGCATTCGGATCGCCCACCGGCGCTTCCCGAAAGAAGATATAGGAGCGGTTATGCCAGAGGATTTCGTCGACCTGGTCCGGATGGGCAGCGAGCCAAGCGCGGATTGACTGCATGGATATGTCGGCGCGGTCAATTTCGTCACGGTCGATCAGCAGCTTGCCGATGGCCGAGAACGGATGGCCGGCTTTGGCGGCATAGGTGATACGTCCGATGCTGCCATCCGGATAACGCAGACGAGCGGCGCCTTGGACATGGACGAAAAAAAGATCGGCCTTCGATTTCGCCCAGGCGATCTCAAGACCGCAGCCTTCGAGATAGCCCTGATCGATGTCACGACGATCCGGATAGGCATCGATCAGCCCGTCACGCAACCGCCCGAATACGTAAGAACCATCGAGCTTGCCTGGACGATTTTGATCATCGAGGTCGATGAGGTCCTCCGGGCGCCGGTAGATGGGAAAACGGTAGGTCGCATCCTGTCTGTCGGAAACGTCGATTTCCGGTTCGTAGAAGGCAGTGACGAAACCACTGACGCCGTCGGCCCGGACAATCCGGAACGGCTGACAGTGCTTTTCAAAAAAGGCGCGGGCTTCCTCTGCCGAGGACGGACGAAACGCCTCTGTTTCCTCCAGCAATGGAAGAAGATCGGCTGAACTCAGCCCCAGCGAACCGGTACGATAAGGGTTCGTTTCGGAAATATGACGGCGACAGCTAGCCATGACTTCAAAAAGGCTGGAGGGATCGTCATCCCTCCAGCCTTCCATTGCGTCGAAACTGACTGCCTGAAGGGCAAAGCCGGCTGCGTCACTCATGTTCCGATTCGGTCGCGACGAGTTTCCAGTTGGGGTCTCGCGATCGCGTATCGCGAGCGAAGGTCCAGAGGTCGTTGACCTCGGCGACATTTTCGGCATCGCCGTCGATCAGTGCGTCGCTCTTGTCGTAAGTCGCTGAGATCAGCTGGCTGATGATGCGCACGGTAATCTGCGCCTCGCTGCCCTTGGTCTCGGCATGGGTAATCTCGGCCTTGTCGATACCCACGAAGGTGGACTTCATCTTCTCGCCTTTGTTTTCGCGATCGCTGATCGCCGCGTCGAAGCCGTCATAGACTTCCCGGGAGAGAAGATTCTTCAGCGTTTTACGGTCTCCATCGGCAAAGGCCATGACAATCATCTCGTAGGCCATGCGGGCGCCATTCAAGAATTCCTTGGGGTCGAAGGAGGCATCGGCTCGGTTGAGCGCTCGCAACGATTCGTTCAGCGGCGTGCCGGCCGGTGCGAAAGCGTCGATGGCGGAAAAGCGATCTTCCTCTTCGCCATTCGCATCGCGTCGTGGCAGAGTTACGACCTTGCCGGCATCGGCGGTATCGTTCTGCGCGGCGTCCCGTGGCGTATAGAGATCACGCGGCGGCTTCTCATTTCCGGTGCGACGTCCAAGAACGGACCGAAGCTGAAAGAAAATCAGCACCGCCGCCACCAAGAAAAATAAAGTGATGAAGTCGTTTGAACTCATATCCCGCCGTTCGCTGTTAACATCCCTAATATCTAACCCCATATAGTCCGGCTATACGAATGATTCAAATCATGGCTGGTATCTTCGCCAGTGCCAAGAGGAGCCCGAGCCACTCGGGATAAAGAGATGCGTTTTTCCATGCTGCCGGTTTTCGGGCTGCTTCTGCCGCTTGCCGAGATCGCCGGCTTCGTGATTGTCGGCCGCGCAGTTGGACTTGCCGCGACGCTGGCGCTTGTCGTGCTGGGCTTTGTCGTCGGTTCATTCCTCTTGCGCCGGCAAGGTATCAGCATCCTGCGTCGCATGTCCGCCGAGGGGCGCAGCGGTACCATGCCTGGACGGGAATTGCTCAATCCGGCGATGACCGTAATCGCCGCGCTGCTCTTCATCATCCCGGGCTTTCTCTCGGATATACTGGCGATCCTGCTTCTTATCCCGCAGGTTCGCAATCTGCTTTGGCGGTCGATCGCAAAGCGTTTCGTTGTCGTTGGCACGGCCGGCGGCGGTTTTTCGGCGTCCTCGCGTCCGGATTTTCGAGGCCGGCCAGACAAGTCGGGCGATTCAAAGGTGGTCGATCTCGATGAAGAGGACTATCATCGCGAGCCGAACGGCAAGTCGCCCTGGTCCGGCAAACAGCTCGGTGACTGATGCGGCGGCGTATTAACTGCGCCGGAGGCCCAGGGTTGTAAGCCTATCCCCGAAATGTTAGATGGCGGCACCATTCAATGCCCCTCGAGGAAAAGCCCATGGCAGACGATAACAGCAGCAACGGCGCAGCGAGCCCGACCCTTTCGATCCTTGCCCAATACGTCAAGGATCTTTCCTTCGAAAACCCGGGCGCACCGCGCTCGCTTCAGGCCCGCGACAAGGCACCGGCGATCAACATCAATGTGAACGTCAACGCTAACCCGTTGTCCGAAACGGATTTCGATGTCGTGCTGTCGCTGATCGCTGAAGCCAAGGAAGGCGATAAGACGGTATTCCATACCGAGCTCGTCTATGGCGGTGTCTTCCGCGTTGCCGGCTTCCCGCAGGAGCACATGCTGCCGGTTCTCTTCATCGAATGCCCGCGCATGCTCTTCCCGTTCGCCCGCCAGATCATTGCCGACGTCACCCGCAACGGCGGCTTCCCGCCGCTGATGATCGATCCGATCGATTTCGCGCAGATGTTCGCGCAGCGCGTTGCCGAAGAGCAGGCTCGCTCCAAGGTTCAGGCCGTTCCGAACTGAGCGGCTCTCACAGGCTGGATATTCAAATGCCCGGGCAAAAAACCCGGGCATTTTTGTTTCAGTCGAATTGATCGTATTTGGACCAGACTGCCTTCTGTCCAAGTTTGGCGATCAAGGCGTTGTGGGCTTCGGCTTCCTCTTCGCTCAATCGCGGCGCCAGCGGCCGCGGCCGCTCGATGATGGTGGCGACGATAACCTCTTCCACCGCGACTTCACCCGTGCGCTGGCTTGCGGGACCCGAAAGACCGAGTGCTGCCTGCCGACCGCCGATCATCTCGATATAAACTTCGGCCAGAAGCTCGGAGTCGAGAAGGGCGCCGTGTTTCGTCCGGTGCGAATTGTCGATGCCGTAACGACGGCACAACGCATCGAGCGAGTTTGGACCCATAGGATGCTTACGGCGGGCAAGCGAGAGCGTATCGACGACCCGATCCGGCAGGATGGGTGGCAAGCCGATCCGGGCTAGTTCGGAGTTGACGAAACCCATATCGAAGGTGGCGTTGTGGGCGATCCATTTGCCGTCGCCGAAAAATTCCAGGATCTGGTCGACGACATCAGCAAAGGGCGGTTTGTCCTTCAGAAATTCGTCAGTGATGCCATGCACGGCGAGCGCATCCGGATGAACCTTCTGGTCACCCGGATTGACGAAAAGATGGATCGTCCTTCCTGTCGGAAAATGGTTGAGGAGTTCGATGCCGCCGATTTCAATGATGCGGTCCGAGCGATTGTCGAGGCCGGTGGTTTCCGTATCGAAAATGATTTCACGCATGCGGGGCTTCGTCCTTCGCTATCCGCTTCTTCAGGTCGGCGATGATATCTGCCACTTGTTCCCTTGCCACCTCGATGTCGTGGCCGCTGTCCACGACGTAGTCAGCCCGGCGGCGTTTTTCCGCATCGGGTGTCTGGCGAGAGAGAATCATATTGAATTTTTCTTCCGTCATGTTCGGACGTGCAAGCACTCTCCGTCGCTGAATCTGTGGATCGGCGCTGACGACGACAATAACATCAACCCTCTGTTCGGCGCCGGTCTCGAAAAGCAGGGGTATATCGAGCACTACCATATCTGCCCCCGCGTCCTCCTGCCGCGCCAGGAATTCACTCTCCCGCCTGCGCACCAGAGGGTGGACGATTTGTTCAAGCCGCTTGAAACCAGCCGGGTCCTGAGCGAGCTGGCGGCCAAGTTCCTGACGATCAACAACACCGTTTTTCATCGTGCCGGGGAAAGCCGCATCGACCAAAGGGGCTGCCTCGCCAGCATAGAGATCATGGACGACCGCATCGGAATCGTTAACTGGAACACCAGCTTCCGCAAAGAGCTTCGCCGTCGTCGACTTGCCCATTCCGATGGAACCGGTGAGGCCGATCTTCAGCATCAGTGTTTTTCCATATCCGCTATTATCAGAGCCCGCAGCGTTTCATCGACGACGGGCCGTTTGCCGAACCATTTTTCAAATCCCGGCACGGCCTGATGCAACAGCATGCCAAGGCCATCGACAATGGCGAAACCTTGCTCCTCCGCCTGAGCGAGGATCGGCGTTTTCAGCGGCACATAGACAATGTCGGTAACGACAGCATCCGGGGCCAGCGGCGAAAAGTCGATCACCGGTGCCGCGTCCCCATCCATCCCAAGAGACGTAGTGTTAATGAATAGTCCGGCCCCTTTCATCACTTCGCCGATAGCCGCCATCGGATGGGCATGGACCTTCGGGCCGAAGCGGTCGGCCAGTTCCCGCGCCCGCTCGACCGTGCGATTGACGACGTGGATTTCGCTGAAACCTCGGTCACGGACGGCCTGGATGACCGCTCG
Source organism: Rhizobium sp. BK275 (assembly GCF_014193555.1). Taxonomy (NCBI): domain Bacteria; kingdom Pseudomonadati; phylum Pseudomonadota; class Alphaproteobacteria; order Hyphomicrobiales; family Rhizobiaceae; genus Rhizobium; species Rhizobium sp. BK275. Next base: position 416,161 of record NZ_JACHZL010000006.1, on the reverse strand, counting down.
GCTCGCACCGCCGGCGCCAAAGATCACGACCCTATCGTGCCGGTCCCAGCCGGGATGGAGTTCATCGAGATTAGCAGTGAAGCCGCGGCCATCCGTGTTGGTGGCGACAAGTTTTCCGTCCTCCAGCCACAGCGTATTCGAGGCGCCGAGTTCTTCCGAGAGTTCATCGGGCTCATCGGCCAATTTGAAGGCCAATTCCTTGTGAGGGATTGTGACGTTGCCGCCGATGAAACCAGCGCTACCGTCTCGCAGGGAGGCGATAAAATTCGCAAAGGCTTCCGGGGCGACCTCATGGGCGCGGTAACTGCCGGGCAGATTGAGCGTCTTTAGCCAGTGACCGTGGATCAGCGGTGAGCGCGAGTGCCTGACTGGAAAGCCCGTGACAAACGCTTTCGGCCCTAGTGTTTCACGTGAATCATCCATCGATCGCTTCCAGTTCCCGGAGTTTTGCAAGGAGCGGTAACATCGGTAGGCCAAGGATCGTGAAATAGTCGCCGTCGATTTTCTCGAATAGCTGGATCCCCTCCCCCTCCAATTGATAGGCCCCGACACTCGCCAGTGCCTTTGCACCGACGCGTTCCAGATGACGCGCGATGAAATCGTCCGTCAGCGGTCGCATCGTCAGTTCGGCGTGCGCGACGTGCCGCCACAAGACTTCACCGTTTCTGACAATGGCGATCGCGCTGTTCAGGCGATGTGTCTTACCTGCAAGCACACGCAGATGATTGGCAGCATCGGTCATATCTTCCGGTTTGTGAAAAACCTGAGAGCCGAGTGACATCGTCTGGTCCGAGCCGATGATCAGCGCGGCGCTGAGGCGCCGGCTGACATATTCCGCTTTTGCCTCCGCCAGAACGAGCGCTACTTCATCCGGCGTCGCCCCGGATTTTTCCAACGGCGCTTCTATTGCCCGCTCGTCGATCTGAGCAGCATGCGCTTCGAAAGCGAGGCCGGCATTTTCCATCAGCATGCGGCGGAACGGGCTCGACGATGCAAGAACGAGCTTCGGTGTCATCCAGGTCCTCGACAACAATTCAGTTGTTCAGCGCTTAACGCAGCTTCGGCCGCAGGGCAACGATGGCCGCCGCCGTTTCCTCGATCGAGCGCCGCGTCACATCGATCATCGGCCAATTATGCCGGGCACAGAGGGAGCGTGCATATTTCAGCTCCTCCGAGATTGCCGCCCGGTCGGTATAATGCTCACGGTCGAAACCGGGTGTCGTTCCGAGCAGGCGATTTTCCCGAACTTGGGAAATCCGGTCGGTGGTGGCGATGAGGCAGACGATCAGGGGTCTGGTTGCAGTCAGCAGACCCTCGGGCAAAGGCACGCCATAAACGATCGGTATGTTCGCCGTCTTGATGCCACGGTTTGCAAGATAGATGCTGGTTGGCGTTTTTGACGTGCGGCTGATCCCGACGATGACGACATCGGCCTCATTATAGTCTTCATGCATCTGACCGTCATCGTGATCCATGGTGAAGTTCAGGGCCTCGATACGCGCAAAGTATCCAGCGTTCATGACATGCTGGGCGCCGACGCGACGCCTTGACGGCGCACCGAGATAGATCTGGAACGCACCGATGACCGGCTCCAGGACATTGACGGATGCCACACCCATTTCCGCGCAGCGCTCATCGATGAGGCTTGCGAGTTCGCGGTCGACGATCGTGTAGAGCACGATGCCGGGTTCATTGTCGATCGCCTGGAGAACCGGCATCAATTGCTTGCGGTTGCGGATCAGCGGATAGACATGCTCGATTGGCTGGGCGGACTTGAATTGCGCTGATGCAGCCCGGCCAGCCGAGATCAGAGTCTCTCCGGTGGAGTCAGAAATCAGATGCAGATGGAAGAAGTTGGTTCTGTTCTCCACGCTATTTTCCGCTGCCTGTTGAAAAGACTGGATAGCGAAGAGCTAATGGGCGGGCCGGGATCGAGGCAAGGGAAAACATGTCCCCTTTTCCACATTCCGGATTTGGCGATGTCATATTGCATCAGCTTGTGGATGATGGGGACTTTAACCAAAGGTCCCGTCGGGATTCACAGCTTATCCACAGCAAGGGTTTCAAATGACATCTAGTGAAACCTCTGGAATCGCTGTCTGATTCGAATTTTCCCTGGTTTTGGGAATCAAACGGCGTTTTCTGTGCGGGCTATTCGTGTCCGCCGTGACAAATAGCGCTGTCCGTGGATGGATTTTAATCCTTGATAGACACCGACTCTAAGAAATAGAAACCTTTTAAAATATCTTTGGATTTTTATAGGGAAGAAGCGCTTGAGCGAAATGCGCCGGAAAATCATGCGGGTTCTCGATGGTGAAACTCTGACCCCACCTCCTCTCTGGCTGATGAGACAGGCAGGCCGGTATCTGCCGGAATACAGAGAAACACGCGCCAAGGCGGGAAGTTTCCTCGATCTCTGTTATTCGCCGGACTATGCCGTAGAGGTTACGCTCCAGCCGATACGGCGCTACGGCTTTGATGCTGCCATCCTGTTTTCAGACATCCTGGTCATTCCTGATGCGATGAAGCGCAATGTGCGTTTCATCGAGGGACATGGTCCGGAAATGGATCCGATCGATGAGACGGGTATTGCCGGCCTGGATGGAGAGAATGTCGTCGGTTACCTGCAGCCGGTGCTGGAGACGGTGAGGCGTCTGAGGAAAGAGCTTCCTTTGGAGACGACGCTTCTCGGTTTCTGCGGAGCGCCGTGGACGGTGGCTACCTATATGATTGCCGGTCACGGCACGCCGGACCAGGCGCCTGCCCGTCTCTTTGCCTACAGGCATCCGCGTGCTTTCGAGCATTTGCTGATGCTGCTTGCCGATGTTTCGGCCGACTATCTCGTGGCGCAGATCGATGCGGGCGCTGATGCAGTGCAGATCTTCGATTCTTGGGCCGGTGTTCTCGGAGAGAGAGAATTCGAGGCTTTTGCTATTCGACCCGTTGCTCGCATGATTGCTTCCATCAAGGCGCGGCGGCCGCAGGCGCGGATCATCGCCTTTGCCAAGGGTGCGGGCTACATGCTGAAGACCTATCGGCAAAAGACAGGAGCTGATGCGATCGGGCTCGACTGGTCCGTCCCGCTCGCTTTTGCGGCCGAGCTGCAGAAGGACGGACCGGTGCAGGGCAATCTCGATCCGATGCGGGTCGTGGCTGGCGGTCGTTCGTTGGAGGAAGGTATCGACGACATTCTTCAGGTGCTTGGAAATGGACCGCTGATCTTCAATCTCGGTCATGGCATCACACCGCAGGCAGATCCGGAGAATATACGCCTGCTCGTCGAGCGTGTGCGTGGCGCGGGGGCCGCGTGATGGAAAAGCAGACGAATCAAAAGCCGGGTGCCTATGCCCGCCGCCGGGCGCATTTTGCGCTGATCTTCTTTGCACTTCTGGCCGTCGGGCTCTTCGTCTGGAACCCCGACAATCTCTATCTCTGGATCAAGGCCCTCCACATCATCGCGGTGATCTCGTGGATGGCCGGGCTTTTCTACATGCCCCGGCTCTTCATCTACCACACGGATGCGGAACCCGGTTCGGTTCAATCCGAGACCTTCAAGGTGATGGAGCGCCGCCTGCTCAGGATCATCATGAACCCGGCCATGATGCTGACCTGGATCCTCGGTCTTTATCTCGCCTGGTCGGTCTATGATTTTCAGGGGGGCTGGCTGCACGCAAAGATCGGGTTGGTTGTCCTTCTGACCATTGTCCATGTCTTTTTCAGCAGGGCTGTGCGGGCCTTCGAACGGGATGAGAACCGTCGCTCGGCCCGTTACTGGCGCTTCATGAATGAGGCGCCGACGGTGTTGATGATCCTCATCGTGATCCTTGTCGTGGTGAAGCCTTTTTGATGCCAGGGGCGGTGCGGGTTAAATTTCAGTCATTTTAAGCAGCCCTCTTGCGGGCCGGGTTCCGACTCGCTATTTTCCGCCCATCTCATCTTCGTGGCATGTGTGTAGAGTTCAGTCGCCTGCGAGCCCTTTCGCAGTACCGAATACGACCCAACATCGCCTTTCCCCTTCTAAAATAAAGAGTATTGGTCACTTCATGGCTGAAATGAAGCTTCAGGAACTTAAGAGTAAATCCCCGACGGATCTTCTGGCTTTTGCCGAATCGCTCGAGGTGGAGAATGCGAGCACGATGCGCAAGCAGGAGCTCATGTTTGCAATCCTCAAGGTTCTTGCCAGTCAGGATATCGAAATTATCGGCGAAGGCGTCGTTGAAGTCCTGCAGGATGGTTTCGGGTTTCTTCGCTCCGCAAATGCCAACTATTTGCCCGGCCCGGACGATATCTACATCTCCCCTTCCCAGATCCGTCGTTTTTCACTGAAGACCGGTGATACGGTCGAGGGTCCGATCCGTGGTCCGAAGGAGGGCGAACGCTATTTCGCGCTTCTAAAGGTCAATACGATCAACTTTGACGATCCGGAAAAGATCCGTCACAAGGTCCACTTCGACAACCTGACGCCGCTCTATCCGAACGAGCGTTTCAAGATGGAACTTGATGTTCCAACCTCCAAGGATCTTTCGCCGCGCGTCATCGATCTCGTGGCGCCTCTTGGTAAAGGCCAGCGCGGTCTGATCGTTGCTCCGCCGCGTACGGGTAAAACGGTTCTCCTGCAGAACATCGCTCATTCGATCACCGCGAATCACCCGGAATGCTACCTGATCGTCCTGCTGATCGACGAACGTCCGGAAGAAGTCACGGACATGCAGCGGTCGGTCCGCGGAGAAGTCATTTCTTCCACATTCGATGAGCCGGCGGTCCGGCATGTCCAGGTCGCCGAAATGGTGATCGAAAAGGCCAAGCGTCTTGTGGAACACGGCCGCGATGTCGTCATCCTGCTCGATTCCATCACTCGCCTTGGTCGCGCCTACAACACCGTCGTTCCTTCTTCAGGTAAGGTTCTGACCGGTGGTGTTGACGCGAATGCCCTGCAGCGCCCGAAGCGGTTCTTCGGCGCGGCACGTAATATCGAAGAAGGTGGTTCGCTGACCATTATCGCGACGGCGCTCATCGACACCGGCAGCCGCATGGACGAAGTCATCTTCGAAGAGTTCAAGGGTACCGGTAACTCGGAAATCGTTCTCGACCGCAAGGTTGCCGATAAGCGTATCTTCCCGGCCATGGATATTCTCAAGTCAGGGACCCGCAAGGAAGATCTGCTCGTTCCGCGGCAGGATCTGCAGAAGATCTTCGTCCTGCGCCGTATCCTTGCTCCCATGGGCACGACTGATGCAATCGAATTCCTCATCGACAAGCTGAAGCAGACGAAGAATAATGGTGATTTCTTCGACTCGATGAATACCTGATCATTAGCCGGATTCCTCAGATTGAGGCTGGTGAGTCGTTATGCGACCGCCAGCCTTTTTCTGTTTTAGATTGATCTGGAAACGAACTGATAGGCTGAAGACCGTATGGAAACGTGGAACGACACCATATTCGCTCTTTCAAGCGGCGCTCCGCCGTCAGGCGTGTCTGTTGTTCGTGTCAGTGGCCCGCAAACCCGTTTTATCCTGGAAGACCTGATCGGCGGAGTTCCGTCACCAAGATCTGCCGCCTACCGAACGATTCGGACGCGGAACGGTTTGACGATCGATTCTGGACTGGTTCTCTTTTTTCCGGGTCCGGCGTCTTTCACCGGAGAGGATTCCGCAGAGTTCCAGGCCCACGGTTCGAAAGCGGTCATATCAGCTCTTTTGAGAGAACTAGCATCGTTTCAGCAAACCCGACTTGCGATGGAGGGAGAGTTCAGCCGCCGTGCCTTTGAAAATGGCAAACTTGATCTCGTTGAGGTCGAGGGACTAGCGGACCTTATTGCGGCCGAGACTGAAATGCAGCGTCGTCTGGCACTTGAGCAGAGTTCAGGTGGTCTGTCGCGCCTATATGATTCGTGGGCGGAACGAATTACGCGTTCTCGAGCGCTGATCGAGGCGGAACTTGATTTTCCGGACGAGGATGATGTTCCTGGATCTGTTTCCGATCAGGTCTGGACGTCGCTGGCAGAGCTCCGGAGAGAAATGGAAGATCATCTTTCCCATGCGGAAATGGGAGAGATCGTCCGCGATGGTTTTAAGGTCGTTATTGCCGGCGCGCCCAATGCTGGTAAGTCCAGCTTGATGAATTGGTTTGCGCAAAGGGATGTGGCAATCGTTACCGATATCGCGGGGACGACCCGTGATGTTCTCCATGTGGATATCAATCTGAATGGGTATCTGGTTAAGCTCTATGATACGGCGGGCCTGCGAGACACAGTCGATATCGTGGAGCAGGAAGGTATCAAGAGAGCACAGATGGCGCTGACCAATGCCGATCTCGTCCTCTTTCTGGCTGATATGGGTTCGGCGCTACCGGTGGATCCTGCCGACTTGGAGCGCGCCTCATCGCATGTTATTGTCGGCACTAAGTGCGATCTGTATCCTTCGGTCGATTCCTATGACCTTCAGATTTCCACAATGACGGGTGAGGGTCTTCCGGAGCTTCGGGACTATGTTTCTTCCTTTATCGAACGGAAGTTTGGGGGATTATCCTTATCCGTCCCGACACGAGGGCGGCATAAAGATTCACTCTCGAAATGTTTGAGCGCCCTATCAGCGGCAATCGATCAGGCAGAGCAAAGTTTGGAGATCAGGGCGGAATCTTTGAGGCTCGCAGGTGATCATTTGGGGCGTATCACCGGACGCGTTGACGTCGAAGATCTTCTTGGCGTCATCTTTTCGGAGTTCTGTATCGGAAAATGATTCACGTGGAACATTCGATGCGACCGAACGGGGATAGTTTCACGTGAAACCTTGGAGTTGCGCATGAGCGCTAGTAACTATGATGTTATCGTGATCGGTGGTGGCCATGCCGGATCGGAGGCGGCCGCTGCGGCTGCAAGAATGGGTGCGAAAACCGCTCTGATCACACATCGCCGCGATACGATCGGTGTCATGTCCTGCAATCCGGCCATTGGCGGGCTTGGCAAAGGACATCTCGTGCGTGAGATCGATGCGATGGACGGTCTCATGGGCCGCGTTGCTGACGCGGCGGGCATCCAGTTTCGTATGTTGAATAAGAAGAAAGGTGCAGCGGTTCGCGGCCCGCGCACGCAAGCCGATCGCAAGCTTTATCGTCTCGCGATGCTGGATGCGATTGAGGCCATCGAAAACCTTGAGATAATCGAAGGCGACGCATTTGACTTAGATATAAGGGATAATCGAGTCGCTGGCGTAATAATGAAGGATGGAAGGCTTTTCGCGAGCCCTTCCGTCGTTATCACCACAGGCACATTCCTACGGGGGCTTATCCATATAGGAAACGAGAAGACCCCTGCTGGCCGCACGGGGGAGCCGCCTTCCCTGGGACTTTCGGTGACGTTCGGGCGCTTGGGCTTGAAATTGGGTCGACTGAAGACGGGGACGCCAGCGCGCCTGAATGGACAAACGATCGATTGGGATTCGGTTGGGCGCCAGGCAGCGGATGACGAGCTGATTCCTTTTTCTTTCATGACGGATCGCATCGTGAATCGGCAGGTCGAGTGCGGGGTTACGCGGACGACCGAGGCAACGCATCGCATCATCGTAGAGAATCTGCAGAAATCGGCAATGTACTCGGGCCAAATCGAAGGCGTAGGCCCTCGTTATTGTCCTTCGATCGAGGACAAGCTCGTCAAATTCGGTGAGAGGGATGGACACCAGATCTTTTTGGAGCCTGAAGGACTGGATGACGATACCGTCTATCCGAATGGGATCTCGACCTCGCTTCCGGCCGACGTGCAGACCGCCTTTATCAGGACAATCCCGGGTCTTGAACATGTGGAAATCCTGCATCCCGGCTACGCGATTGAATATGACCACGTCGACCCGCGGGAGCTGTCGGCGACATTGGAGGTCAAGAAACTCCCAGGGCTCTTTCTTGCTGGTCAAATTAACGGAACGACTGGCTATGAGGAAGCCGGCGCGCAGGGGCTTGCTGCCGGTCTCAATGCAGCACTTTCAAGCAGCAGTTCTGCGCCCATGATCTTCAGTCGCACAGACTCCTATATCGGCGTGATGATCGATGATCTGACTTCACGCGGCGTTACGGAACCGTACCGAATGTTCACGTCGCGGGCGGAATATCGATTGACTCTTCGCGCTGATAATGCTGACGCCCGACTTACACCGATGGCAATCGATCTCGGATGCATTTCCATGGATCGGCGTGACCGTTTTGCGGCATATCAGAGCGAACTCCAGAGCACCAGGTCACAACTCCAATCACTGTCGGTAACGCCTAGCGAGGCTCGTCGTGCAGGTCTCAACCTCAACCTGGATGGTCAGCGCCGAACAGCTTATGAACTTCTTTCCTATCCCGAATATGGTTTTGAGGACCTGCGCAGGATATGGGATGGTCTTGGCACTTTCTCCAAGAAGGTGGTGGAGGCGCTGGAGATTGAAGCAGGCTATTCGGTCTACATGGACCGTCAGGCTGCGGCTATTGATGTGCAGCGACGCGATGAGGCGCGTTTAATCCCAGATGATTTTGATTACAGCATGTTGTCGGGACTCTCGAACGAACTGAAAAATAAACTCAGTGTACACAAGCCCACCAACATCGCCCAGGCCCTTAAAGTGGATGGCATGACACCAGCGGCGATTTCGCTCCTGCTGGTACATCTGCGCCGTCACGAGGGCATCGGTAAGCAAGTCGCGTAGTGGCTGCAAGGTTTGAGAGTCTTTGGGAATGGAATTAAACGGATTACGTGTTTCACGTGAAACACATGAGCGTCTTCAGCTTTTCGCGGAGCTGTTTACAAAATGGGCCAGGGCGATCAACCTTGTTGCTCCTTCTACCATGGACGATATGTGGAGTCGGCATATCGCGGATAGCGCACAAATATTCCAGATCTCCCCTCGCCGTCAAACTTGGGTCGATCTCGGAAGTGGCGGTGGTTTCCCCGGAGTGATTACCGCGATCTTCTTGGCGGAACAGCGAGCTGGCTGGGTGCATCTGGTGGAGAGCAACAATAAGAAGGCAGCATTTCTGCGAACCGTCCTGCGCGAAACCGGCGCGAGAGGCGAGGTGCATGCCATCCGAATCGAGGATGCGCCAGCTACTGTCCCTGTCTGCGATGCCATTTCCGCCCGAGCCCTCGCCGATCTCGAAAAGCTGATCGAATTTGCGTCGCCTTGGATGGTTGGCAAAGAAAATAATCGCGCGTTTTTTCATAAAGGCCGGTATTACCAGAGGGAAATCCGGAAAGCGCATGGTCGCTGGAGTTTCGATCTGCTAGAACACAATAGCGCTGTTGAGCGAGATTCTGTAATTCTCGAAATATCAAATCTCCGGCGCTTGGTTTAACAAAGCGGATATTGCGGCAATGGCTGGCGAACGTAATCGGATTATCACCATCGCAAATCAGAAGGGTGGCGTAGGCAAGACGACCACCGCAATCAATTTGGCAACCGCTCTCGCCGCCATCGGTGAGCGGGTGCTGATTATCGATCTAGATCCACAGGGAAATGCAAGCACGGGTTTGGGTATCGATCGTCGCAATCGTAAGCTTTCCTCTTACGATCTGATGGTCGGGGAAGCCGGCGTCGCTGAGACCGCATTGGAGACGGCCGTACCTAATCTCTTTATTGTCCCGTCGACGATGGATCTCCTTGGGGTCGAGATGGAAATCTCCCAGCAGAGCGATCGCGTCTTCAAGCTCAGGAAGGCGTTGTCCTCTTCAGAGGCGCTGTCTTTTTCTTACATCCTCCTCGACTGCCCTCCCTCTTTCAACCTCCTGACGATGAATGCCATGGCGGCTGCCCATTCGGTGCTGGTGCCGCTGCAGTGCGAGTTCTTCGCGCTCGAAGGTTTGAGCCAGCTTCTGGAGACGGTCAACCAGGTGCGGCGGACGGTCAACCCGCAGCTTGACATCCAAGGTATCGTGCTGACAATGTTCGACGCTCGCAACAACCTGGCGCAGCAGGTCGTCAACGACGTACGGACTCACCTCGGTGAGAAGGTGTATCACACGCTTATCCCGCGGAATGTTCGTGTTTCAGAAGCGCCATCTTATGGCAAGCCGGCGATTCTCTATGATCTCAAGTGTGCCGGTAGCCAGGCCTATCTGCAGCTCGCATCGGAAGTCATCCAGCGGGAGCGGCAGAGGCTGGCAGCCTGAAAGAGCGCATGACAGAGTAAGCGAGTTTTGGACATGAATGACGATACATCGAAAAGACGGCTTGGCCGTGGTCTCGCAGCCCTTATAGGTGAAATGGATCAGCCTGTTCCGGCTGAGGCGGAGCGGTCTGCGGTCAGCGCCGACCGGATGATCCCCATCGAGTTCGTCACTCGTAACCCTCGTAACCCTCGTCGTTTTTTCGATGATGCCGAACTTCACGATCTTGCGAGTTCGATCCGCCAGCATGGTATCGTGCAGCCGATCGTCGTCAGAACGCTCGCGCGGGATCGCTATGAAATCATAGCCGGCGAAAGACGTTGGCGTGCTGCCCAGCTGGCGGGTTTGATCGAAATCCCTGTTATTATCAGGGACGTGGACGATAAAACGGCGCTAGAAATCGCGATCGTTGAGAACGTCCAGCGCTCCGATCTCAATGCTCTCGAAGAGGCGCTTGGCTATGAGCAGCTAATTGCCGAATATGGATATACCCAGAACGATCTCGGTGAGATTATCGGCAAGAGCCGCAGCCATGTCGCCAATTCCTTGCGGCTGTTGAAGCTGCCTGATCCCGTTCGTGAGATGCTGGCTGCCGGAAGCCTTTCCGCGGGTCATGCGCGTGCGCTGGTTTCGACGTCGGACCCCTCCGCACTCGCGCGTACAATCGTTTCTAAGGGCATGTCGGTCCGCGATGCGGAGAAGCTCGCGCAGAACGACATCAAGGCGCAGTCGGAGCCCCAGGCGCCTGCTCAAAAGAGCCAGAAGGATTCCGATACGTTGGCTCTGGAGCGCACGCTGTCAGATACGCTTGGGCTCGATGTGTCCATCAATCACAAGGCGAGTGGCGGTCAGATCCGCATTTCCTACAAGTCTCTGGAGCAGCTCGAGGAAGTCTGCCGACTTCTGGAACGCCGCTAATCAGGCTTGAGGGCGCCTTCCCGATTGCAGTGTGGTGGAGAGCAACGTCTGCATGGCGATGCTGTCTTCCAATATCTGACGCTGTCTCGTCTGCAGGACAGCGGCCTGCAGACGTTTTGTTTCACGGGAAATGGCGTCCGCGCTCCAGCTTTTCAACGCTTGTTCGATAATCGGCTTGCGGCGGAAATGAAGATGCCTGCCCAGCGTCTGCATTATTTGGGCGGGCGGCAGTCTCTTCTCATCCATCTCCGCACGCATTGTATCGAGAAGCTGAAATTGTCGGAGGCAGGCCTGGAGAACTAGAAAAACCGAGGTCTTGGAACTCGTGATCTTCTGCATTGCGTGCAGGAAGGTATTGCTGTCGCCACTCAATATCGCATCAACAGCATCGTCGACTGAAATGGCGCTGGCGTCACCAATTATTTCGGTAACGTGATGATCATCGATCGTTCCCATGCCCCGGCAATAGAGCGCCAGTTTGCGAATCTCATTTCTGGACGCAATTCTATCGCCACCGATCAGTGCGATGAGGGCTTGCCTGGCAGCCGGGGTTATGCCTAGTCCTTCGGCGGAGAGTTCGCCGTCTATCAATGCGTTCAGTGCGCGGCCATCGTCGGCGTAGCAGGGAATGGCAACAGCAGTGCGAGCGGTCTCGACCGTTTTGCGTAGAGCTGATCCCTTCTTCAGGTCGCCTGCTTCGACGATGATACTGGCTGCCTCGAGGGAAGCACCCGATAGAAAGGAAACAGCATCGACGAGATGTTTCTCGTTTGCGGCACCCCTTACCCATATCAGCTTTTCGCCGCCGAAAAGACCGATGGACTGGGCTTCATCGACCAGCCGGCCAGGCTCTTTCTGTAGATCGCCGACATCAAGCTTGGTGACGGAGAACGGATCGTTCTGATCGATGCCCGTCTTTCCAGCGATCATGCCGGCCCGCTCGGAAACAAGTCCGCGGTCCGGGCCATAGATCAGATAGATGCGGTACTGGCGAGCGGATCTTTGCAAAAATCCTTCGAACTCATGGGATTTGATTTCCGCCACGCCACCGCTCCTTTAGCGGCTGAGTGCGGCGGCAAGATCCGCTCCCACGAATTCGGCCGCTTGATTGGCGGCGCGATTTTCCGCATCGAGAATTGCTCGCTGCTTGGCAAATTCCTGGCTCGGGAAGTCAACCAGAGACGTTGCCGAGCGGCTACCTGCCTTGATGATCTGATTGTCCTTCGTCGTCCGCAACGTATAGCTGACCGTCACGTTCGCGCGTCCTGCGCGAGACGTATCGGAGGATTGAACAAGCAAAGTATCGGCAACGTATGACGAAACCTGCATATCAACCATGTAGTCCGGCTTCTCAACTTCACCGGCACCGCGGGAAGCCAGGAAAATCAGACGATTGCGAACTACCTGTCCGACACGCGTACTTGCTTCGGAAAAGCCGACGGAACCGAGCTTTTCGGTAACGCCGGTATTTTCGGAATAAAGTGGCCGGACCTGGCAGGCGGAAAGGAACGCCGTGGAGGCAAGGATCGTGACGATGCCGGCGCGGCGCGCAAGCTTGCGGGCGAAATCAGACGACAATGTTTACAATCCTCTGTGGAACTACGATGATTTTCTTCGGTGCCTGACCGTTCAAGACATTTTTCACCGCGTCCAATTCCAGCACGGCTTCGGTGACGGCATTCTGATCTGCGTCGCGCGAAATTGTCAATTCGGCGCGCTTCTTGCCGTTGATCTGCACGGGAAGGATCACGTCGTTTTCGACGACGAGCGATTCGTCATAATCCGGCCAGGCCGCATGGGCGATGAGGTTCTTGTTGCCGAGGGTCATCCAGCATTCCTCGGCCAAGTGTGGCGTCATGGGTGCAACGAGCTGGACCAGGATCTCGGCCGCGTTTCGGATGGCAGCCCGATAAGCTAGATCGCCCTCGCCGTTTGCCACCTTCGTCAGCGGGCCTGCCAGCGCGTTGACGAGTTCGTAGATGCGGGCGACTGCCTTGTTGAACCAGAGCCTGTCGTAATCGTTCTGGACGGCCTTCAGCGTCTTGTGCGCAAGCTGCGAGATCGCCAGTGCTTCGCCTTCCTTTGCCGGCTTGGGTTCGACGGCGGACAATGCCTCTGCCGCTTCAGAAATCAGGCGCCAGAGGCGCTGCGTGAAGCGATGAGCGCCTTCGACCCCGGCTTCGGACCAGATGACGTCACGATCGGGCGGAGAGTCGGACAGAACGAAGAAACGAGCAGTATCGGCGCCGTAAGACGCGATGATATCGTCGGGGTCTACAACGTTCTTCTTCGACTTCGACATCTTTTCGATCGAGCCGATGGCGATTTCCTCGCCTCCATCAAGCAGATAGGCGCTGCGCTTCCCATCGATCTCCTCGATGCGGATATCGGCGGGCGAAATCCATTCGCGGTGCATGCCGGTGCCGCGGCTATAGGTCTCATGGACCACCATGCCTTGAGTGAAGAGGCCCTTGAAGGGCTCCTTGACGTCTACATGGCCGGTCTCGCGCATTGCCCGCGTGAAGAAGCGCGAATAAAGCAGGTGCAGGATCGCGTGTTCGATACCGCCGATATACTGGTCGACCGGCAGCCACCGATTGGCTGCGGCCGGGTCCGTCGGCTGCTTCTCCCAAGGTGCCGTGAAGCGGGTGAAGTACCAGCTCGAATCGACAAAGGTGTCCATCGTATCCGTCTCGCGACGCGCATCCTTGCCACATTGCGGGCAGGAGACGTGACGCCAGGTCGGGTGGCGATCCAGCGGATTACCGGGCTGATCGAAAGTCACATCCTGCGGCAGCTTTACTGGTAGATCCTTCTTCGGAACCGGGATAACGCCGCAGTCATCGCAATGGATGACCGGGATCGGGCAGCCCCAGTAGCGCTGGCGGGAGATACCCCAGTCGCGCAGGCGGAAATTGATCTTGCGTTCGCCCTGCGGCGCATTGCCGAGCAGGGTGGAAGACAGCCTGTCGGCAACGACCTGGAAGGCTTCGTCCGTCGACTTGCCATCGAGGAAGCGCGAGTTGATCATTACGCCTTCGCCGTCATAGGCGACATCGCCGACGGTGAAGCTTGCGGCATCGCCGTCCTTCGGCATGACGACCGGCACGACCGGCAGACCATATTTATGAGCGAAATCCAGGTCTCGCTGGTCGCCGGAGGGGCAGCCGAAGATGGCGCCCGTGCCATAATCCATCAGAACGAAGTTGGCGACGTAGACCGGCAGCTCCCAGGAAGGATCGAGCGGATGTTTCACGCGGATGCCCGTATCCATACCTTTCTTCTCGGCCGTCTCGAGTGCGGCAAGAGAAGTACCAGCGCGGCGGCATTCCTCGCAGAAGGCTTCGATATCGGCATTCTTGCCCGCCATCTCCTTGGCGAGCGGATGATCGGCGGCGATCGCCAGGAAGGAAGCGCCGAACAGCGTATCTGGGCGCGTTGTATAGACCGTTACTTCAGTTTCGCCGGCAGGTGCGGTTTCCGGAACGACTTCCCAGCGGACCGTCAGTCCTTCGGAGCGGCCGATCCAGTTCTTCTGCATCAGGCGCACTTTTTCCGGCCACTGGTCGAGCGTATCGAGCGCGTCCAGCAGGTCCTGGCTGAAATCGGTGATCTTGAAGAACCATTGCGTCAATTCGCGCTGTTCCACCAACGCGCCGGAGCGCCAGCCACGGCCGTCGATGACCTGTTCATTGGCGAGAACGGTGTTGTCGACCGGATCCCAATTCACCTTGGACTGCTTGCGGTAAACGAGACCCTTTTCCAGGAAGTCCAGGAAAAGGTGTTGCTGTTGCTGGTAGTATTCGACGTCGCAGGTCGCAAATTCGCGCGACCAATCCAGCGACAAGCCCATCGCCTTCAGCTGTGCCTTCATCGAGCCGATATTCTGATAGGTCCAGGAGGCGGGGTGTACGCCGCGCTCCATCGCTGCATTTTCTGCCGGCATGCCGAAGGCATCCCAGCCCATCGGATGAAGGACGTTGTAGCCACGGGCGCGTTTGTAACGTGCCACCACATCACCCATGGCATAGTTGCGGACATGGCCCATGTGGATACGGCCCGACGGATAGGGGAACATTTCCAGGACGTAATATTTCTCGCGCGGATCGGAATTGTCGGTCTCGAAGACCTTTTCCTCGTTCCATTTTTGCTGCCAGCGGGGCTCAGCATCGCGCGGATTGTAACGTTCGGTAGCCATAGTATCAGAATTTCCGGAAAATCAGGGGAGGTTGGTCGAGACCTTCACCATGAAACCATCCAAGCGTCAAGTTTTGCGGGCGCTTCAGGCGTTCGATCTCGGCTTTGGGGTGATTTCGTGGAGAGAAGTCTTGGCAAGGCCACTGCAGGTGATTAGTGCATTGCCAGTGAATTATGTGTGATGTCGGGGCAGCGCGATGGAACTTCAAGAGCGGTTGAACGAGGTGCGGTCCAAGATCGCTGCGGCAGAGCGGGATGCGGGGCGCTCCGCACGCTCCGTCGAGCTTGTGGCTGTCTCGAAGACCTTCGAGGCCGACACCATTGGCATGGCAATCGAAGCGGGCCAGCGCGTCTTCGGAGAAAACCGCGTCCAGGAAAGCCAGGGAAAATGGCCGGAGCTGAAAAAGGAAATGCCCGGCATCGAGTTGCACCTCATCGGTCCGCTGCAATCCAACAAGGCTGCCGAAGCAGTTGCGCTCTTTGACGTCATCGAGACCATTGACCGTGAGAAGATTGCCCGTGCCATAGCCGAGGAAATGAAGCGGCAGGGCAAGGTGCTGCGTCTTTATGTGCAGGTCAATACTGGCCTGGAGCCACAGAAGGCTGGCATAGCACCAGATGATGCAGCGGCTTTCATACACTTTTGTCGCGATGAGCTCGGCCTCACCATCGAAGGGCTGATGTGTATTCCACCGGCAGAAGAAAATCCCGGCCCGCACTTTGCCCTGCTCGCTACGCTCGCCGAAAAATGCGGCCTGAAAAAGCTTTCGATGGGCATGTCCGGCGACTATGAAACTGCCATAGCGTTCGGCGCGACCAGCGTGCGCGTCGGCTCGGCGATTTTCGGCGCACGTTAACGAATAGCGCAAGAGTGCTCTTCGAATCAGAGGATTACTCATGATTTGAGTGGGTATCCAGCGGCCGTTGTTTGGAAAGCGATAATATTCATTAATACGAAAAAAGTTTAAGCGGGCGATTTCTCTGGTTAAGCTCAAATTGAGCAGCACCCGCGATAACTTCCTAAGCTTCTTAAATCATTGAGGAATTCCTGCCGATTTCCGAAGCTTTCCCAAAGCCGATCGATTGCGGCCGCAAGCCCTAACGAGAGCTTAAATTAAATTTTCCGCAAGGCTAATTGAGGAATTGTTAACTATGTTGGGCGCAACCATTCGTTAACGGCAATGACCCGGCTCTCTCGGGTTTTGCATGAAGCGTCGCCGTTACCGGATTCGTCCGGATGACCCCTTTCACTTTGATTGCGGAAAACGGAACATGACAAGCATCCTCACCAACAACGCTGCCATGGCAGCGCTGCAGACCTTGCGCGGCGTAAACGACAGCCTCAAGGATACCCAGGGCCGCGTCTCCTCGGGTTATCGTATCGACAAGGCTGCTGACAACGCTGCCTATTGGTCGATCGCAACGACCATGCGTTCGGACAACAAGGCCCTCTCGGCCGTTTCCGACGCCCTCGGCCTCGGCGCTGCCAAGGTTGACACTGCCTATACCGCGATGGACAATGCCATCGATGTCGTCACGGAAATCAAGGCCAAGATCGTCGCCGCGACCGAAAAGGGCGTCGACAAGACCAAGATCCAGGAAGAACTCGACCAGCTGCAGGAACAGCTGGTAAGCATTGCTCAGTCGGCTTCCTTCTCCGGTGAAAACTGGGTTGCCGGTGCTTCGGGCACGAAGAGCGTCGTCTCCTCATTCGTCCGTGACGGTTCCAATGCCGTCTCGGTCAAGATGACTGACTATGTTCTTGATGCGGGCACGCTCGGCAATGTGCTGTTCGGCATGAACAGCAACGGTACGATCCAGACGACGAGCGGCATCATTGGCACTGCATTCAACGGGACCTATGGCAACACGGTTATCGTCATGCCGTCGATTTATGCTCTCGATATTACCAACTTCACGCAAGGCCAGCTTGACGGAGCGCTTTCCGGCGTCGAACTCGTGCTCCAGGCCCTGACGAATGCAGGCTCGCAGCTCGGCTCGATATCGACCCGAATTCAGCTGCAGGAAACCTTCGTCAGCGCCCTGGGTGACTCGATCGACTCAGGCGTCGGCCGCCTCGTCGACGCTGACATGGAAGAAGAGTCTTCCAAGCTCTCTGCCCTGCAGACGCAGCAGCAGCTTGCGATCCAGTCGCTCTCGATCGCCAATTCCTCGGCACAGAACATTCTCTCGCTCTTCCGCAGCTAATAGCGCGCAGGAGAACGGCAACAAAAAACCCCGCCATTGGCGGGGTTTATTCATTTCAGGATATGACGATCTCAGAACTGATCGTCTTCATCCTCGTCCTTAGGCGTCGAACGCAGCGAGCTCAGCTTGCGGAAAACGGCATCGGCATCGATTTCCTTTTCTTCCTCGCGCTCGTAGCTTGGCGTCAGACGCTCGGTTTCCTGAGCGGACTGCAACGTTGCGCCGAGTTCGGCAGCGGTCGGCAACGGACGGCCCTTGGACGCCTTTTCCACTTCCATGTCGAGATCGATCTGGCTGCAAAGGCCGAGCGTGACCGGGTCCATCGGTGCCAGGTTTGCCGAATTCCAATGGGTGCGCTCGCGGATCTGCTCGATTGTGGACTTGGTGGTGCCGACGAGACGCGAGATCTGGGCATCCTTCAGTTCCGGATGGTTGCGAACCAGCCAGAGAATGGCGTTCGGGCGGTCCTGGCGCTTGGAAACCGGCGTATAGCGCGGGCCGCGGCGTTTGGATTCCGGCACGCGGACCTTCGGTTCGGAGAGCTTCAGCTTGTAGTTCGGGTTGCCTTCGGCGCGGGCGATCTCATCGCGAGAAAGCTGTCCGGTGGCGATCGGGTCGAGGCCCTTGATGCCCTGCGCGGCTTCGCCATCGGCGATTGCCTTGACTTCGAGCGGATGCAGTTTGCAGAACTGAGCGATCTGGTCGAAAGACAGGGCTGTATTGTCGACGAGCCAGATGGCAGTCGCCTTCGGCATGAGCAGCTGTTGAGCCATGGATATAGTCCTTCTATCGTCCGCGCCGGTCGCGGTCCGTGGATTGTCACCACAATGTCCGGGAAATATGGCGCTATATAATCGCACTGTCGCAGAATTGCAATTCTTCAGAAATGAAATGACCTTTGTCTAATTGCCGTCATCAGACTACCTGATATGAATTGCGCAATTCGAGTCCCGGTCGCTGCGTCGGAACCATCGGCCGTTGCATAGCCTTGTGAGGAGGAGTTTCCATGTCGGAGAATATCTATCCGGTTTCCAAGCCGGTGAAGACCCGTGCGCTGATCGACCAGGCTAAATACGAGCAATGGTACGAGGAGAGCATTGAAAACCCCGACAAGTTCTGGGGCAAACACGGTAAGCGGATCGACTGGTTCAAGCCTTATACCAAGGTCAAAAATACGTCCTTCACCGGCAAGGTCTCAATAAAATGGTTCGAGGACGGCCAGACGAATGTTTCCTACAATTGCATCGACCGTCACCTGAAGACGAACGGCAACCAGACCGCCATCATCTTCGAAGGGGACAATCCCTATATCGATAAGAAGATCACTTATAACGAGCTCTACGAGCATGTCTGCCGGATGGCGAACGTGCTGAAGAAGCACGGCGTCAAGAAGGGTGATCGCGTTACCATCTATATGCCGATGATTCCGGAAGCAGCCTACGCGATGCTCGCCTGCGCCCGCATCGGAGCGGTCCACTCCGTCGTTTTCGGCGGCTTTTCCCCCGAAGCGCTCGCCGGCCGTATCGTCGACTGTGAATCCACCTTCGTCATCACCTGCGACGAGGGTATCCGCGGCGGTAAGCCGGTGCCGCTGAAGGACAATACAGATACGGCCATCCACATCGCCGCCCGTCAATATGTGGCGGTCAACAAGGTGCTCGTCGTGCGCCGTACCGGCGGCAAGACAGGCTGGGCGCCAGGCCGCGACCTCTGGTACCACCAGGAAATCGCCAAGGTGAAGCCGGAATGCCCACCGGTGAAGATGAGGGCCGAAGATCCGCTCTTCATCCTTTATACTTCGGGTTCGACGGGCAAGCCGAAGGGTGTTCTGCACACGACGGGTGGTTATCTCGTCTATGCGGCGATGACGCACGAATATGTCTTCGATTATCACCCTGGCGATATTTTCTGGTGCACGGCTGACGTCGGCTGGGTCACCGGCCACTCCTATATCGTCTACGGACCGCTCGCGAATTGTGCCACCACGCTGATGTTTGAAGGTGTGCCGAATTTCCCGGATCAGGGGCGCTTCTGGGAAGTCATCGATAAGCATAAAGTCAATATCTTCTACACGGCGCCGACGGCGATCCGTTCGCTCATGGGCGCCGGCGACCATTTCGTGACGCGCTCTTCCCGTGAGAGCCTGCGCGTGCTCGGCACGGTAGGCGAACCGATTAATCCGGAAGCTTGGGAATGGTATTACAATGTCGTCGGAGACAAACGCTGCCCGGTCATCGATACCTGGTGGCAGACGGAAACCGGTGGGCATATGATCACGCCGCTGCCGGGCGCGACCGACCTAAAGCCAGGCTCGGCCACCAAGCCCTTTTTCGGCGTCAAGCCGCAACTCGTCGACAATGAGGGCAAGGTGCTGGAAGGGGCGGCCGACGGCAATCTCTGCATCACCGACAGCTGGCCGGGCCAGATGCGCACGGTTTATGGCGATCACGAACGCTTCATCCAGACTTACTTCTCCACCTACAAGGGTAAGTATTTCACGGGCGATGGCTGCCGTCGCGACGAAGACGGCTATTTCTGGATCACCGGCCGCGTTGACGACGTTCTGAACGTTTCGGGCCACCGTCTCGGTACGGCGGAAGTCGAATCCGCCCTCGTCTCGCACAATCTCGTCTCCGAAGCGGCCGTCGTCGGCTATCCGCACCCGATCAAGGGCCAGGGCATCTATTGCTATGTCACGCTGATGGCGGGCAACGAAGGTTCGGACGAACTGCGCCAGCAGCTTGTCAAACATGTCCGCGCCGAAATCGGCCCGATCGCGGCCCCGGACAAGATCCAGTTCTCACCGGGCCTGCCGAAGACCCGCTCCGGCAAGATCATGCGCCGCATCCTGCGCAAGATTGCCGAAGACGATTTCGGTTCGCTTGGCGATACTTCCACGCTGGCAGATCCGGCTGTCGTCGACGATCTGATTGCCAACCGGCAGAACAAGGCTACGGCTTGAGTTAAAGGGCTGCTCCACCATCAGGAGCGGCCTCATTCTTCCGTGCAGGAAATCGGTGGTTTGCGGCCGCCATCATAGGAGCGAACCAGCCCGTCGGTGAGCAGATCCTGTGCAGGATTGCGCCCGTCGGGTAAGGTGACATTGGCGAGAATTCGTCCGAAATATTTGTCACCACTGATATCGGTCAATTTGATGCCCGTAACGCCTGAGGTCATTTGCTCCAGCGCGTGCCGCGCCTCGCGACCAGCTCTCCTGACTTCAGGGCATTTCGAATGCATTTCGGGTGCGTCGATGCCGCGAATTCGGACATACACTTCCATCGTCTGCTGTGGCCAGGGTGTCGCGGTGACCAGCAGCGTATCTCCATCAATGACCCTGATGATTTCAGCCGAAACCGGTCCGTCGATCTCATTCCGTGCCGCAAGAGCAGGCATGGCGAGAAGGAACACGAGAAAAACAGGAGTCAACTTCATCATAAGAGGAATAAATTCCTCTTACATGCGAAAGTCAATAGGAATATTTACTTAGAAATCAATCGCGCGGCCGTTGATTTCATAGTCGCCGAAGCGGGAGGGTTCCGCCCCGCCCCGTCCGCCGATCTCTGGCGGCAGTTCGGCGGGCTTGACGTTCTTGCGACGTTCCTCGGCTTCGGCAAGCGCACGCATGGCAGCAGGGGAAAGCATCTTGCGTGGCGGCTCGGAGCCTTCGGAAACCGGGGTTTCCACATTGTCGTTATCGGCCGTCTGCATGCTGCACTCCCGCCTAAAAATATTGAAAATGGCTGGCGAATAACCAAATCATAGTGCGTCGGCGCCAGGATTTAAAGCATCGCGTCGCAATCAAGGAGATGGAGACCTCTGATGAACCTTGTGCGTACTGCCATGTTGCTTGCCTTCATGACGGCGCTTTTCATGTTTGTCGGCTTTTTGATCGGCGGCCGGGGCGGCATGATGATCGCCTTTCTGATCGCTGCCGGCATGAATTTCTTCTCCTACTGGAATGCCGACCGGATGGTGCTGTCGGCCTATCGGGCACAGGAGGTCGATGAGCGCAACGCGCCGGAATTTTTCCGAATCGTGCGCGATCTAGCCCGTAATGCCGCTCTGCCCATGCCGAAGGTCTATCTCTATGACAGCCCTCAGCCGAATGCCTTTGCGACCGGCCGCAATCCGCAAAATGCTGCTGTTGCCGCATCGACCGGCCTGCTGGCAGCTCTCTCGCCGGAAGAGGTTGCGGGCGTGATGGCGCATGAACTTGCTCACGTTCAGAACCGCGATACACTGACCATGACGATCACGGCTACGCTTGCCGGTGCGATTTCCATGCTCGGCAATTTTGCCTTCTTCTTCGGTGGCAATCGCGAAAACAACAACAATCCTCTTGGCTTCATCGGCGTGCTCGTCGCGATGATCGTTGCGCCGCTTGCGGCCATGCTGGTGCAGATGGCGATCAGCCGTACGCGCGAATATTCGGCCGACAGGCGTGGTGCTGAAATCTGCGGCAACCCGCTGTGGCTCGCCTCTGCGCTTGGGAAGATCGCTCGCGGCGCAGCACATGTGCCGAACTATGATGCGGAGCGCAACCCGGCCACCGCGCACATGTTCATCATCAATCCGCTCTCCGGCGAGCGCATGGACAACCTGTTTTCGACCCATCCGGACACCGAAAACCGCATCGCTGCCCTGCAGGAAATGGCGCGCGGAGGCTTCGACGTCTCGACGCAGCCGGTTCGCGCTGTTAATCCGACACGCAAATCGCGATCGGTCCCGAATGCCGGTTCTGGCCGCGGTGACTCGCAACCGCCAAAGGGTCCGTGGTCTTGAATTCAGACGGCAAGAAGAAGCCAGTTCATAAATATAAGCCTTCCGCAGAACGCTCAGCGCCAGTGCCGGTAAAACCCGGCCTGCCGGCGCGCGCGGCGGCTGCGAAGATCCTTGCGGCCGTCGTCGACAAGAAACTGCCGCTTGATGGCGCGCTGGATCACGAGCATGGAAATCCAGCCTATAAGGTGCTTGGGGAAAGTGATCGTGCGCTGGTACGCGCCATCCTCAACACCACGCTCAGGCATCTGCCCCGCATCGATGCCGCCATTGCCTCGCTGCTCGAAACGCCGTTGCCGGAAGGTGCTCGAGCTTTGCATCATGTGCTTGCCGTTGGTGCCGCGCAGATTCTCTACCTTGACGTTCCCGATCATTCCGCCGTCGACCTTGCAGTCGAGCAGGCCAATCAGGATCCGCGCAACCGCCGTTTCGCTAAGCTCGTCAACGCCATCCTGCGCCGTCTTGGCCGCGAGAAGGAGCACATTCTCGCAGACATCGCAGACATTCCGCCGATGCCGATGTGGTTTATCGAGCGGCTTGAAAAAGCCTATGGGAAAGAGCTGGCTATTGCCATTTCCGAATCCCAGCTTGAGCCGGCCGCCATCGATCTCACCGTGAAATCCGATGCTGTAGGCTGGGCGGAACGCCTGAACGGCACGGTACTTCCAACCGGCGGCGTGCGGCTTTCCGCTTTCGAGGGCGGTATTCCCTCGCTTGATGGATTTGAAGAGGGTGAATGGTGGGTTCAGGATGCGGCAGCAAGCATCCCCGCGAAGCTCTTCGGCGATCTCACCGGCAAGCGCGTCGCCGATCTCTGTGCCGCGCCGGGCGGCAAGACCGCGCAGCTCATCCTTGCCGGCGGTAAGGTGACGGCGATTGACCAATCCGAAAACCGGCTGAAGCGCTTGCGCTCCAACCTTGAGCGGCTTGGCCTCGAAGCCGAAACGGTCGCGGCGGATCTTACGAAATTCGAACCGTCCGAGCGCTTCGATGCGATCCTTCTCGATGCCCCCTGCTCGTCGACGGGCACGACCCGCCGGCATCCCGACGTGCTCTGGACGAAGGGTGCCGAGGATATCGCCAAGCTGGCAGCACTTCAGGAACGTCTTCTGCGCCATGCCGTTACGCTTCTCAATCCCGGCGGCTTGCTCGTCTTCTCCAATTGTTCGCTCGATCCGCAGGAAGGCGAAGAGGTCGTCGAGCGCGTTCTCGAAGATGTGAAGGGTGTTGAACGTGTGCCGATCGATGCAGGAAAATGGCCCGGTATGAGCCAGGCGATCACACCGCTGGGCGAATTCCGCACGCTTCCCACAATGCTGGATATGCCTGACGGTTTTGCGTCCGGCCTCGATGGTTTCTATGCAGCAGTGCTCAGACGCAACTGACGATTATTATATTCTAATTTCATCACAAAATAATACATCGTGGGTAATGAAATCGGTTTTGATTCATCTATTCTTAACCACGAGGGTCAATAGACAATTGATATGCAGTCCGGTCGGCGTCTTGCGAGCATGTATGTTCGGGAAGCTTGGCGGCGCGGTACGCGCCGTGCCGCACTTCTGCGTTTGCGCTTTTCCCGCCATGCCATATCGGTGCCGGAACGCCTGATCGTAGCGCCGACGGATCTGAGAGGCATCGATTCACACGTCGCGGAAGAAATCATAGACGGCCGTTTTCCGCTTGCCGGACGTATGCTGGAAACAGGCGGAAAATCCCCTTTCACATTGACCCTCCCATCGCGCGCTTTCGCAGTCAGGCTCCACAGCTTTGGTTGGCTGCGGCATATGCGGGCCAATAAGAGCGAGCGCGGTTCGGCCGTCGCTCGTATGATCGTCGATAGTTGGCTCTCGATTCACGGAGGCCGGATCGAAGGCATCGCCTGGGAGACCGATGTCGTCTCGCAGCGCGTCATTGCTTGGTTGTCGCATTCTCCGGTTGTCCTGCAGAATGCCGATCGCGGTTTCTATCGCCGCTTCATGAAGTCGCTTGCCTTCCATATCGGCTACCTGCGCCGTATGGCACCCTATTCGTCAGGCGAAGTCCGCTTCCGCCTCCGCATCGCGCTCGCCACAGCCTCTGTTGCCATGCCGGTGCGTGCCGCGACAGTGCGGCGGGCAGCTCAGGCGCTCGACCGCGAATTCGATAGCCAGATTCTGCCTGACGGAGGTCATATCTCCCGCAACCCGCGCATCGGGCTGGAGTTGCTGCTCGACCTGCTGCCGCTGAGACAAACTTACGTCAATCTCGGCCACGACCTGCCGCAGAAGCTGATTTCGGGTATTGACCGTATGTATCCTGCCCTGCGCTTCTTCCGTCATCAGGACGGCGATCTGGCACTTTTCAACGGTGCGACATCCACGCTGGCGGATGAGCTGATGTCCGTGCTGCGCTATGACGAGACGGCGGGCCAGCCCTTCAAGGCGCTGCCGCATTCGCGCTATCAGCGACTTGCGGCCGGCAAAACGGTGATCATTGCCGATACCGGACCGCCCTCGCCCGGCTGCTTCAGAACAGCCCATGCAGGCAGTCTCTCCTTCGAAATGTCCTCTGGTCGTTACCGTTTTATCGTCAATTCAGGATCACCGAAATTCGCCGGCCAGCGTTATACCCAGATGGCGCGCACCACGGCTGCCCATTCCACTGTGGTCCTGAACGATACGTCCTCCAGCCGGTTCTCTCCTTCGGCTTTTCTGGCCCATATGATGACGGAGCCGGTGGAAACGGTCATCGCCGAGCGCGTGGAGACCGAGGACGGTCGTGAAGGCATCAAGGCAAGCCATGATGGCTATCTCGATGCCTTCGGTGTCATCCATGAACGGGAGCTGACGCTCAATGCCGCCGGCTCCATCGTGACCGGTATGGACCGTTTCGTCGCCGATGACCGGTATCACAGCGAAGGTCCATTGCGGGCGGTTGCCCGCTTCCACATCCATCCATCCATCGTGCCGCGGCAGAACGACACGGAATCCGTGCTGCTGACGGCGCCGGATGGTGAAAGCTGGTTGTTTTCCTCGCCGGGCAACGAGGTGCTGATCTCGGAAGATATTTTCTTTGCCGACAGCGCCGGCATCAGCAGTTCGGACCAGATCGAGATCGACTTCGATTTGGCAGAGAAACCTGAAATTCGCTGGTTCTTATCACGCAAGGGCTAAAGCATTTCCGTTTTCTCTGAACATGGAAATGCTTTCGCTCTTTGCTTTTGTGCAATTCCGAACGTAAAACCGATGCACACTTTTGCTGGAATTGCTTCGGCGGCTGTTTGCGCCGGCTCCAAGCTGTGATAACGCGGCCCCATCAAGCGTCCCTTGCCCGGATGTCTCCCGAAGCCCGAACGGAGAAGGTTCATGGCCGTCATTTCCAAGAAAATCCCCGCCCCTGACAAGGTCGAGATCAAGACCGCGCTGCTCTCTGTCTTCGACAAGACCGGCATCATTGAACTTGCCCGCGCCCTTTCTGCGCGTGGCGTGCGCCTGCTGTCGACCGGCGGCACCTACAAGGCGATCGCGGCCGAAGGACTTGCCGTGACCGACGTTTCCGAAGTGACGCAGTTTCCGGAAATCATGGATGGCCGCGTGAAGACGCTGCACCCGAAGGTGCATGGCGGCCTGCTGGCAATCCGCGACGATGCCGAGCATCAGAAAGCCATGAAGGCTCACGGCATCGACGGCATCGATCTTCTGGTCGTCAATCTCTATCCCTTCGAGGATGTGCGCGCGGCCGGCGGTGACTATCCGACAACGGTCGAGAATATCGATATCGGCGGCCCGGCAATGATCCGCGCTTCGGCCAAGAACCACGCTTATGTCACCGTCATCACCGATCCGGCCGACTATGCGGAGCTGATCGAGCAGCTTTCGGGCGATGCCGGCAAGACGGTTTACGCGTTCCGCCAGCGCATGGCGGCCAAAGCCTATGCCCGCACTGCCGCCTATGACGCTGCCATCTCCAACTGGTTTGCCGAGGCGTTGTCGATCGATACGCCGCGTCATCGCACTATTGGCGGCGTGTTAAAGGAAGAGATGCGCTACGGTGAAAACCCGCACCAGAAGGCTGCCTTCTACGTGACGGGCGAAAAGCGCCCGGGCGTTTCGACAGCCGTCCTGCTGCAGGGCAAGCAACTCTCCTACAACAATATTAACGATACTGATGCGGCCTATGAACTCGTGGCCGAGTTCCTGCCGGAGAAGTCGCCGGCCTGCGCCATCATCAAGCATGCCAATCCCTGCGGTGTCGCGACCGGTTCAACGCTTCTCGAAGCCTACAAGCGTGCGCTTGCCTGCGATTCCGTCTCGGCTTTCGGCGGCATCATCGCACTGAACCAGACGCTCGATGCGGCGACGGCCGAAGAAATCATCCAGCTCTTCACCGAGGTCATCATCGCGCCTGACGTCACAGATGAAGCGAAGGCGATCGTCGCCCGCAAGCCGAACCTGCGCCTGCTCTCAGCCGGCGGCCTGCCGGATGCGCGTGCGGTCGGCATCACCGCCAAGACCGTTTCCGGTGGCCTGCTCGTCCAGAGCCGCGACAATGGCATGGTCGAAGATCTTGAACTGAAGGTCGTGACCAAGCGTGCACCGACGGCCCAGGAGCTCGAAGACATGAAGTTTGCGTTCAAGGTCGGCAAGCATGTGAAGTCCAATGCCGTCGTCTACGCCAAGGATGGCCAGACGGCGGGTATTGGCGCCGGTCAGATGAGCCGCGTCGATTCCGCCCGCATCGCGGCGCTGAAGGCCGAGGAAGCGGCCAAGGCGCTCGGCCTTGCCGTTCCGATGACGCATGGTTCGGCGGTCGCCTCCGAGGCGTTTCTGCCTTTCGCAGATGGCCTGCTGTCGATGATTGCCGCCGGCGCCACCGCTGTGATCCAGCCGGGCGGCTCGATGCGCGACCAGGAGGTGATCGACGCAGCAAACGAACACAATGTCGCGATGGTCTTTACCGGCATGCGCCATTTCCGCCACTAAGCGAAACAGCCAATTTGTCCCCCGGTCTTGCGGGCCGGGGGAACCCGTTACGTGCGATCCGCCGGATAGGGCGTCCGGATCAGCAGCACCAGGCCTCCGGCGAGAAACAGGATCAGCGTCGACATGCCGAGATGCGCCGATCCGGTCAAATAGGTCACGATCGAAAATAGCAGCGTCGCCATGAAGCTCGTGGCGCGGCCCGAGAGCGCATAGATGCCAAAATAGCGGCCGGCCTCCTCGATGCTGACACTGCGCGCCAGATAGGAGCGCGACGAGGCCTGCACGGGTCCAAAGGCAAGGCCGATCAGCAGGCCGTAGAGGATATAGGCCTTTTCGGCAGCCGTGCCGAATAGCCCGCCACTATCGGCATTTGAAAGCGGCATCGATCCGAAGAAGGTGTAGCCGGGTCCGGTAGAGATGATGCCTATTGTCGCCAGCAACAGCATGGTGAGGCTGATGATGACCGTTGTTTTCGAGCCGATGGCCCTGTCGATACGTCCGGCAATCAGGCAGCCGAGGATCGCGACGACGTTAAGGATGATGCCGTAGATGCCGATCTCGATCGTCGCCCAGCCAAACATGCCGGCAGCGAAGGCGCCGCCGAGGATCAGCAGGCCGTTGACGCCATCCTGATAGATCATCCGTGCGATGAAAAAGGACAGGATACTGCGGCGCGTCTTCAGTTCGCCGAGCGTGTTGCGCAATTCCCTAAGACCGAAGCGCACGGCAAAGGCAAAAGGCAGGCCTTTGCGGGCATCCGGGGTGAAGAAAAACATCGGCAGGATGAAGATCAGATACCAGACGGCCGAGATCGGCCCGGTGATGCGCGCATCCTCGCCCGTATGAGGGTCGAGGCCGAAAAGCGGATCGAGACCCAGAATTGTCTTGCCGCTATCCGGACTGCCGGCCAGCAGCGCCACGACGCCGATCAGCACGATCATGCCGCCGAGATAGCCGAGGCCCCAGGCAGTGTTGGAAAGCCTGCCCACTTCATCCTTGCCGACGAGGCGCGGCATCATGGAATCGTTGAAGACGATAGAAAATTCTGCCGAAATCGAGGCGAGGATCATGAAGATGACGGGATAGATGACCGGCGAGCCGGGTGCCGCGAACCACAGGCAGCAGAGGCTGACGATCTTGATGACGGCGAAGAAGGCGATCCAGGGTTTACGTGCGCCGGACTGGTCGGCAATAGAGCCCAGTATGGGGGATAGGATGGCGATGATGATCGAAGAGATCGTCGCCATATTGCTCCACGTCGTCTGGGCGGTAACCGGATCAGCCGTTAGCCGCGAGACGAAGTAGGGGCCGAAAATGAAGGTGGTGACCACGGTGAAGAAAGGCTGGGCTGCCCAATCGAAGAGCATCCAGCCCCATATGCCCTTCTCCGTGGCTTTCGGCGGCTGCGTTCCTGTCCAGTCAATGCGATTCAAGCGTCCGCTCCTTTTTGGGGCGGACTGTCTCATCTCGCCCGGTCGCGCGCAAGGTCGGTCAGGATGCCCGCGGCAACAGTGATGCGGGCGAGGTTCGGGTCTGCGCCATCACTGAGGCTCGCAAGTTCCTCGACGATACGGTTGATGCGGATCCTGTCCTGCGCATGCCAGGCCTGGACCGGCTGCTTTTCCTTGCCGTGATCGGAAAGTGCGGAGATCACGATATCGCGACGGGCGCTGGCGATCTGGTCGATGCTGCGGGCAAGGGCGAGGTTTTCGTAATGGTCGGAGGTGATGATGCGGTTACCCGCGGCAAGCAGCCGGCCGACGCGGAAGGTCCGGGTGACGGCAAAGTAGTTTTCGGCTGCACGCGGCAGCGCCTCGTCGGTCCGTTCAGCGATCTGCATAATTTCCGGCACGAGGGCGAGGGTCGGCAGGGCTGCAATTTCGGCGGCCAGTTTTTCCGGCAGGCCGGACTGCTGGAACTCCTGCTGGCGCGCTGAGACTTCGGTTGCCGCCTGCTCGGCAAAGGCTGGTTTGAGTTTTTTCAGGGCAGCCTGCAGCCGGCTAATGATTTCAGCCATGCCGCCTCGAGTCATGCCGGTCTTCAGCAGTAGACGTGTCAGCACGATGAAGCTATTGGTGATTTCCTCGTAAATCCGGTTCTGGACCTCGCCGGAAACCTTGTTGTCCAGGGCATCTGTTTCGGCCCATAGCCGGTTGAGATCAAAGCCGTCACGGGCGACGATCGCAGCGCGCACGACCTCAGAGGCAGAGGCCGCTGTGGCATCCATCATGCTCACGGCAAAGCTCGGCCCGCCGCGGTTGATCGCCTCATTTGCGAGGACAGTCGCGACGATTTCCCGCTTCAGCCGGTGAGTGTCGATGTCGAATGCGTTCGACTTCTGCATCTTGGCCGGGAAGTAGTTGAAGAGCGTGCTGACGAAATAAGGGTCATCAGGTAATTCACTGGCGATCAGCGCATCGAAGAGCACGATCTTGGCATAGGAGAGCAGCACGCCGATCTCGGGGCGCGTCAGCGGCCGTCCGGCCGTGTAGCGTTCGGACAGCGAGGCGTCGTCGGGAAGCGTCTCGACCTTGCGGTTCAGCTGGCCGGCTGCTTCCAGCACGCTCATGAAACGGCCGAGTTCCAGGCCGTTTGCCGTTCCCTTGCGAGATGTCAGCGAGATCGCGAGGGACTGCAGGTAGTTGTTGCGCAGCACGAGGCCGGCCACTTCGTCGGTCATACTGCCGAGAAGCTGGTCGCGTTTCGCCCGGCTGAGGCGCTGTTCATGCATGGCGTTTGCCAGCGCGATCTTGATATTGACCTCGACGTCCGACGTGTTGACGCCTGCAGAGTTGTCGATAGCATCCGAATTGCTGCGTCCGCCCTTCAGGCCATAGGCAATGCGGCCCTTCTGCGTAACGCCAAGATTGGCGCCCTCGCCGATTACCTTGGCGCGTACCTCGTCGGCCGTAATGCGGATCGGATCGTTGGCGCGATCGCCCACTTCCGCATCAGTTTCCGACGCTGCCTTCACGTAAGTGCCGATGCCGCCAAACCAGAGCAGGTCGACCGGGCTCTTCAGGATCGCCGTCATGATCTCGAAGGGCGTGGCGACCGCCTTGTCGATGCCGATTGCTGCCACAGCCTCCGGCGTCAGCGTAACCGATTTTGCCGAGCGCGAGATGATCATGGCGCCTTTCGAGAGCACGGACTTGTCGAAGTCCTGCCAGCTCGAGCGCGGAAGATTGAAGAGGCGCTGGCGCTCACGAAGCGTCTTTTCCATATCGGGATCGGGGTCGATGACGATATCGCGGTGATCGAAAGCGGCGACCAGCCGGATCTTCGGCGAAAGCAGCATGCCGTTGCCGAAAACGTCACCCGACATGTCGCCGACGCCGGCAACCGTAAAGGGTGTCGTCTGGATATCGATGTCCATTTCGCGGAAGTGGCGTTTCACTGTTTCCCAGGCGCCGCGGGCGGTGATGCCCATCTTCTTGTGGTCGTAACCGGCCGAGCCGCCTGACGCAAAGGCGTCGTCCAGCCAGAAACCGGCCTCCTGGGCGAGCGCGTTGGCGGTGTCGGAGAAGGTTGCCGTGCCCTTGTCGGCCGCGACGACGAAATAGGGGTCGTCGCCGTCGAGACGCACCGTATTGTCAGGCGGGAGGATATAGGCGCCGGAGATGTTGTCGGTGATGGAAAGCAGTGTACGGATATAGGTCTTGTAGGCTTCACGACCTGCGTTGAAGATCTCTTCGCGGCTGCCACCGACCGGCAGTTTCTTGGGATAGAAACCACCTTTTGCGCCGACGGGGACGATCACGGCGTTCTTGACTTGCTGCGCCTTCACGAGACCCAGAACTTCGGTGCGGTAGTCCTCGGCGCGGTCCGACCAGCGCAGGCCGCCGCGGGCAACGCGGCCAAAGCGCAGATGCACCCCTTCTACTTCCACACCGTAGACGAAGATTTCGCGGAAGGGCTTCGGTTCCGGCAGGCCATCGACCAGGTGCGGGTCAAGCTTGAAGGCAAGCATCGCCTTCGGTGTCCCATCGGCATTGCGTTGGAAATAATTGGTGCGCAGCGTTGCATCGACGATATTGACATAGCGGCGCAGGATACGGTCGTCATCCAGGCTCGGCACGTCGGCAAGCTCGGCTTCGATTGCCTGATGCAGTTCGGCGAGTTTCTTGATACGCGCCTTTTCCGACAGCTTCGGATCGAGCGTGTCGCGGAACAGGCGGAAGATCGAAGCGGCGATAACAGGATATTTGTCGAGGGTGGTTGCGATATAATCCTGCGAATAGGCGATGCCGGCCTGGCGCAGATAGCGCGCATAGGCGCGCAGCACACTAACCTCGCGGGCCGAGAGACCGGCCGACAGAATCAGCCGGTTAAAGCTGTCATTGTCGATCGTGTCGCTGAAGGCTGCGACGAAGGCTTCTTCGAGCGGTGCGCCAAAACGTGCGAGGTCAATGTCCGCACCGCTGCGAGCCTCGAGTTCCATGTCGTGCAGCACGACGATGTTGATGGCGCCGTCGGCGGCCGGAACTTCGATATCGAAGGTCCGTTCACTCAGGACGTTGAAGCCCAGGTTTTCGAGGAGAGGCACGCGGCGTGACAGCGGCAGTTGTTCGCCGCAATGGAAGATCTTCAGCGACAGGATGCGGCCGCGTTCATCGTCGTGGCGATAGTAGAATTCGATGCGGATCGGCTCGCCGGCGGCGCATGCGGCTATGTCGGGCAGATCGCCAACCGCTTCATCCGGCGTGAAGGCTTCCTGGAAGGCGTTGCTGACGCCGAGCTTCGGCGCCTTGGGGCCAGCGAGCATCTCGAAGCGGCTGTCCCAGCGCGCGGTGATCTGGCGGATCGTCTCCTCGAGCTTGGCCTGAGGGATGCGTGGCGTCTTACCGCCGGAGCGACCGATGATGAAGTGCACACGCGCGACGCCACCTTCCGGGAAGGCCGGGTAATAAGCGGAAACGCGGCCGTCATAGACGGTCTTCAGGTAGGCACCGATGCGTTCGCGTACGATCGAGTCATATTCTTCGCGCGGCACGAAGACGATGACGGAAACGAAACGGTCGAAATGATCAATGCGCGGTAGGACACGCACGCGAGGGCGGTCGACCAGATCGTTGATCTGCTCGGCGAAGCGTGCAAGCAGCGTGGTATCTATCTGGAAAAGATCGTCACGTGGATAGGATTCAAGCGTGTTGTCGAGCATGCGGCCCGAGTGGCTCATCGGGTCGAAGCCGAAATGCTCCTTCACCTTTTCAATCTTGGAGCGCAACAGCGGGATTTCCGTGGCCGACGAGGTATAGGCGGTCGAGGTGAAGAGGCCGACGATGCGCAGCTCCCCTGTCACGTTGCCCTGTGCGTCGAAACGTTTGACGCCGACATAGTCCATGTAGGCGCGGCGATGGACCGTGGACTTCACATTGGCTTTGGTGACGATCAGGAAGTCCGGACCATCGAGGAAGGCGAGAATCTCCGGCGTCGTCGTCACGGCGTCCTTGCCGGTGCGCAGAACCAGCACATCGGGGTTGGAGAGAATGCCAAGACCCGTTCCCTTGTCACGTTCGACCTTCGCATCCGGTCCCTTTCCGGAATAGACGTAATCGCGCATGCCGAGGAAAGTGAAATTCTCGTCGCGCAGCCAGGTCAGAAAGGCGACCGCCTCATCACGGTCGGCCTTTTTGCGGCTGGCATTGTAGTTCGAAAGCTCTGTAATCACCTCGTCGACGCGCGACAGCATCGGCTTCCAGTCGGAAACGGCAAGCTCCACCTGCTCGAGCACTGCCTTGATGCGCTTGATGAGATCGGCGGCCTGAGAGGCGGCGAGCGGCGAGACATGAAGCTGGATATGGCTGACCCGTTTTGCCGGATCGCTCGGCACATCAGCGGAGTAAAGTTCCGGAGCCTTGCCGTCTTCCATGATCAGGATCGGGTGAACCGCCATGTAGATGTCGCGATGGGTGCTGGTCACCTCGCCCATCACGGATTCATAGAGGAAAGGCTTGTTGTGATCGGTCACCGAGAGAATGGAGACTGCGATGCCATCGGGGTTGACGTCGGCGATCGTATCGATGCTGACGCGCGCCGTCTTGCCGTTCCAGGCGGCGAGTTCGGCTGCCGAATGCACGGCGGAAAGCGCCAGCATTTCCGGTGTGTAGAGTTCGAGGTCGTCGCTACTGGCCCGGCCGAAGAGGATTTCGGGGTCGAGATGGGGTTCGCCGGTCGCAGCCGCGATCTTGCGCGCGCTTTCGATCTGCTTTTCCCGTTTCGGATTGTTTCTGGCAGCCATGGATCACCCCCCGATTTGTTCTGATATGGGCAAGTTAGCAGAAGGCTCTTCGAAAGAATCTTTAAAAAAGGGCTTCGAAAAGTAGTTTTCGTGCTTTTTTGACTATGCTGGCGAGAGATTTCGAAAGTTTTTGGGTCGTTTTGTGTCGGTGGACGGCAAAGCGTCCTTATCCGGCTTTCCGCCCCGCCGCACATTTCCACGCTCGCGTGAAGAATGGTTGACAGCGCCTCGTCAAAAAGATCATCAACGGCGGTCAAAATTCGGATTCGGATACTATGTCGGAAAACGCAGCAGGCGCAGTTATCGTCATTTCCAGCCATGTCGTGCGCGGATCGGTCGGAAACCGTGCTGCGGTCTTCGCGCTGGAAACGCTCGGCCATCAGGTCTGGGCGCTGCCGACGATCGTGCTGCCCTGGCATCCCGGTCATGGCCGTTCGACACGGCTTACCTTCGCCGAGGCCGATTTCGAGGCGGCGATCGACGATCTCATCCGCGCACCGTGGATCGGCGAGGTCAAGGCCGTCCTGTCGGGCTATTTCGGCAATGCGGCCCAGGCTCGCTCTGTTGCGAAACTCGTTGCGTCCTTGCGTGAGAAGGACCCAGAACTGCTCTATGTCTGCGACCCAGTCATGGGCGATCTTGGTGGCCTCTACGTGCCGGAGGTAACGGCCGAGGCGATCCGTGACCACTTGATACCGCTTGCCTCGCTCGCAACGCCGAACCGCTACGAGCTTGCCTGGCTTTCGGGCGCTGCGCTTGATGATAACAGTGCGGTCATGGAAGCTGCACTCGCGCTCGGCCCTTCGCGCATGCTGGTCACGTCGGCAGTGCCGATGATGACGGGCAGCACCGGTAACCTCTATCTCTCCGGGAAACATGCCCTGCTTGCCGAACATCGTGTCGTCGAGAACCCACCGAATGGCCTCGGGGATTTGCTCGCGGCTCTCTTCCTGTCCCGCCTGCTTTCGGGAATGGAGGACGAAAAGGCGCTGCAGTTGGCGACCGCAAGCGTGTTCGAAGTGCTGGCGCGCGCCGTCAAGCGCGGCAGTAGCGAACTGATGCTGGCAAGCGATGCTTCGAGTCTTTCGACGCCCATGGCAATGGTGCAGATGCGTCACCTCCTCCATCCTGCCCAACGGCGGAAAAAATAGGCCCCACGCTTTGCAGCGCAGCATTGATCTTGGCTCACGCGCGCGTTAATCCAGGGGCATGATGAGCTTTCCCAACTCCCTTCTGGCTGGTTATCGCAACTTCATGAGCGGGCGCTATGCCGATGCCCGCGATCGGTATCGGCAGCTTGCGGAAAACGGGCAAAACCCGACAACGCTCGTCATTGCCTGTAGCGACTCGCGCGCGGCCCCCGAACTGATCTTCGATGCAGGGCCTGGTGAACTCTTCGTTATCCGCAACGTTGCCAACATGGTTCCGCCTTTTGAACCGGACGGCCATTTCCATTCCACGTCGGCAGCACTCGAATTCGCTGTGCAGGCCCTGAAGGTCAAGAATATCGTCGTCATGGGTCATGGCCGCTGCGGCGGCATTCGCGCAGCACTCGATCCCGATGCCGAGCCTTTGTCGCCGGGCGATTTCATCGGTCGCTGGATGTCGCTCGTCCGCCCGGCCGCCGAACAGATCGGCAGCAACGACGTCATGACGCAGGCCGAGCGGCAGACCGCGCTGGAGCGGGTCTCCATCCGCAACTCGATCAGTAATCTCAGGACTTTTCCTGATATCAAGGCGCTCGAGGAAGAAGGTAAGCTGGAGCTTCATGGCGCCTGGTTCGATATTTCGACCGGCGAGCTCTGGGTGATGGATTCTGAGACACTCGACTTCATCCGTCCCGAAATCTGGGGATAGACCGCTTTATCGGTCTTTTAAGATATTCCAATAAGCTCGCTTGTGGAGTGCTACGCGCGCGGATTGGTCATGAATTTCGAAGTGGTGAAATTCAAGAATACAAGTAGGGCAGTGCCGGTCGCTATCCTGCTGCCGTTCGTCTTGAAGGAGTGGTGTTGATCCGCTCCTCACTCATGCAGTAGGCACGCGCTCGAAAATAACCATCTCTTTGCCGATGTTCTTGCCCGTGCCGCATTCGCATGCGGCGCCGTATCTTTTTCCTACTGGACGTCTCTTCAATTGCCGTCGATCTGCTGGCCGATATAGGCGATTGCCTGCTGATAGACCGTTGCGGCGTTCCAGCCCTGGATGGCTACGAAGTTCGGTTCGCCCGGCTGGTAGCCGGCGCCGGCACGCCAGCCATGGCCCTTGAGAAAATTGGCGGTCGAGGCCAGCGCGTCGGCTCGGGAACCGACCATGTCGACGCGGCCGTCACCGTCACCGTCAGCGCCGTAACGCACCACGTTGCGTGGCAGGAATTGCGTCTGGCCGATTTCGCCATGGGCAGCACCTCGGGCTTGCGGGCTGAGATAGCCTTCCGAAACGAGCTGCAAGGCTGCATAAAGCTGGTCTGTGAAATATTCCGAGCGGCGGCAATCATAGGCGAGGGTAGAGACTGCGGACATCGTATGCTGGTTGCCCATATAGCTGCCGAAGCCGGTTTCCATGCCCCAGATGGCGATCAGCGGACCGGCCGGAACGCCGAAGCGGCGCTCGATCGAGGCGAAAAGAGCCTGGTTGGCGGCTTTCATCGACCGTCCGCGAGAGATGATGGCGGCACCGCCGCGCTTCTTCATGAAAGCATCGAAGGATAGTTTGAAGCTCTTCTGGCCGCGGTCGGCCGAAATCGTCGGCTTGTTGTAGCTGACATTGGCGAAGGCGCGGCTGAGGACGGACTGGCTCACACCATTGGCTGCCGCCGTCTGTTTGAAATCGGCAACCCAGGCCTCGAAACCGGCACTGGTGTTACCGCACTGGGCACCTTGCGCGAACGCCGGTACCGCATGGAGGACGCCCATTGCCGCGGCGGCCGCCAGAATCAATTTTGTCATGCGCATTGAGAAACCCCGCTCTCGATCTGCATAGCTTTCGGGCCGGGCAAGAGAATGCCAGTCACCGGCGATTTTGTCACGGTCGCCTTTTAGCGAACGCTTATACGGCGGTATTTGCCCGAAAAAGCCCCACTCGTCGAGCAGGGCTTTAGCATATTATGGTTTACAAATGGTATCAGGCTGCTTGCTTGCGCGGCTTGACGAGACCCCGATTGACGAGCAGTTCGGCGATCTGGATGGCGTTGAGAGCTGCACCCTTGCGCAGGTTGTCGGAGACCACCCAGATGTTGAGGCCGTTCTCGACGGTTGCGTCCTCGCGGATGCGCGAGATGTAGGTCGCGTCCTCACCGGCAGATTCGTAAGGCGTGATGTAACCGCCGTCCTCGCGCTTGTCGATGACGAGGCAGCCCGGTGCCTCGCGCAGGATATCGCGGGCCTGGTCGGCGGTGATTTCGTTTTCGAATTCAATGTTGACCGATTCCGAATGGCCGATGAAGACGGGAACGCGAACCGCGGTGCAGGTCACCTTGATCTTCGGGTCCAGCATCTTCTTCGTTTCAGCCAGAACCTTCCATTCTTCCTTCGTATAGCCGTCTTCCATGAAGGTATCGATATGCGGGATGACGTTGAAGGCGATGCGCTTGGTGAACTTCTTGTTCTCGATCGGATCGGCAACGAAGACGGCACGCGTCTGGTTGAAGAGCTCGTCCATGCCATCCTTACCGGCACCGGAGACCGACTGATAGGTGGAGATGACGACACGCTTGATCTTGGCGAAGTCGTGCAAGGGCTTCAGCGCAACGACGAGCTGGGCGGTCGAGCAATTCGGGTTGGCGATGATGTTGCGCTTGGTAAAAAGCGAGATCGCGTCCGGATTTACTTCCGGAACGATCAGTGGCACCTCGGCGTCATAGCGCCAGGCCGAGGAATTGTCGATGACGACGCAGCCCTGTTGGCCGATCTTCGGGGAGACGCGCTTGGAAACTTCGCCACCGGCCGACATCAGGCAGATATCGGTGTCGGAGAAATCGTAGTTCTCCAGGTTGGAGACTTTCAGCGTCCGGTCGCCGTAGGAAACCTCCGTACCCTGGGAGCGGGCCGAGGCAAGTGCTACGACTTCATCGGCCGGGAAACCGCGCTCGGAGAGAATGTTGAGCATTTCCCGCCCGACATTTCCGGTCGCTCCCGCAACTGCAACTTTGAAACCCATTTCTCAAGCTCTCTTTCTCTTCTCTCCTCTTGTCCGTGAGGGGGAAGCGCGAAATTATCGCGGCTTCCTGTCCCCAGCCGGGCCGGGGAGAGAGCGGCAGGCCAGAGACGTCAGACGGTTTTCGTCGTCGTTTTGGCCTTGGTTTTGGAAGAAACCGGAACGGCAAAATCCAGCCCGGCATCTTCTGCCGGGTGATTGTGCTCAGCGATGGCGTGCTCGTAGCGAACCATGGATATTCCTTTTCCACCGTTGCTCATAAAAGGTTTTCCACAGGAGTCAAGGTTTTTGCGCATGCAGTTGGAGCAGGCAGAGGGCACCATTGCCGGGCGGCATCGACCCCGTTGTAATGACTGCAACGAAAAACAGAGGGGGTCCATGCGTATGCTTCTCGCGGTTTTCGCGGGGCGTGCCGTACCTGCGGTGATCCACGCACAAAAATTAGACTAAAGTCATAATCCCAAAGCATCCCTCTTTCTGACTCGTCTTTTCTGTCAAACTTCCGTCAGGCGTGTCGTGGCCAGAAGTATGCTGTGAGGAGAGTAGGCCGCGATCGTTGCTCATCACTCTGTGGAGGACAGACAATGGCAGATGTCGCAAGCGTCGACGGTGTGAAAGCCGGTCCGATGACGGGCGAGGAGAAGAAGGTCATCTTCGCCTCGTCGCTCGGCACGGTTTTCGAATGGTATGATTTCTATCTTTACGGTTCGCTCGCCACCTATATCGGCGCGACCTATTTCACCCAGTATCCGGAAGCGACGCGTAACATCTTCACGCTGCTCGCCTTCGCTGCGGGCTTCCTCGTGCGTCCGTTCGGCGCATTGGTCTTCGGCCGCCTCGGCGATCTCGTCGGCCGTAAATACACCTTCCTGGTGACGATTCTCATCATGGGTATGTCGACCTTCCTGGTCGGCATCTTGCCGGGGGCTGCCTCAATCGGCATCGCAGCTCCGATCATCCTGATCGGCCTGCGCCTGCTGCAGGGCTTGGCTCTCGGTGGCGAATATGGCGGTGCGGCGACTTATGTTGCCGAACACGCGCCGAACGGCCGCCGCGGCTACTTTACGTCCTGGATCCAGACGACGGCAACGCTTGGCCTTTTCCTGTCGCTGATCGTCATCGTCACGGTCCAGTCGATCATGGGCTCGACCGCCTTCGCCGCCTGGGGCTGGCGTATTCCGTTCCTCGTTTCGGTCGTCCTGCTCGGTATTTCCGTCTGGATCCGGTTGAAGATGAACGAGTCACCCGCCTTCCAGCGCATGAAGGCGGAAGGCAAGGGATCGAAGGCACCGCTGACGGAAGCATTCGGCCAGTGGAAGAATGCCAAGATCGCGCTGATCGCGCTTCTCGGCGCTACCATGGGCCAGGCGGTCATCTGGTACGGCGGTCAGTTCTATGCCCTGTTCTTCCTGCAGAACGTGCTGAAGGTCGATTTGCAGTCGGCCAACATCATGGTGGCGATCGCCCTGTTCCTCGCCACGCCATTCTTCGTCATCTTCGGCGGACTGTCGGACAGGATCGGCCGCAAGCCGATTATCATGGCGGGCCTGCTGATTGCGGCGGTCACCTACTTCCCGCTGTTCAAGGCGATGACTTA
The DNA here is from genome assembly GCF_014193555.1 of Rhizobium sp. BK275. Taxonomy (NCBI): domain Bacteria; kingdom Pseudomonadati; phylum Pseudomonadota; class Alphaproteobacteria; order Hyphomicrobiales; family Rhizobiaceae; genus Rhizobium; species Rhizobium sp. BK275. The sequence goes on along the minus strand of NZ_JACHZL010000006.1, from coordinate 376,967 downwards.
CACGGCAAATCCAGCTCTCTTTGAGGCACAGGCGACGATCCGGGCAACGGTAACGGCCGATCCGGCGGATTGCAGATTCCAGTTCAATCCGACGGGCACCTCCAAGTTCACCAGTTCTTGCGATATCGCAACAGCGTTTCTGACCAAAAACTCGGTGCCTTATGATGTGGTGTCAGGTCCGGCCGGCCAGCCAGCAATCGTGAAGATCGGTGATCGTACGATCACCAGTTTCGATGCCGTCGCAGCCGGTGCCGATGCGGCCAAGACCAATGCGGCCTTCGAAAAGAACGTCAATCTTGCTCTTCATGATGCTGGCTACCCGCTGAAGCGCGGTGCGGCTAGGGTTGCGGATGCCAAGCTCGATGCCTTCATTGCCGCCAATCCGGAACTCGCTCTCAACGCCGATGCGATACGCGCCGGTCAGAAGGAAACACTGCCAGCCGACAAACTCGTTGCCGGCAAGTTGCTGACGGCGGATGAGGCGAAAGGCATCACAGACATGGCCGTGTTCACGATCCCTGGCGGTGGTTCGTTCGCGATGGTGGCCGATCCTGCTCGCGTCAACTGGGTTGGTACGACCGCCATCCTGTTCGTGCTCGTGCTCTACGTGACGATGGTCTACGGCCCGATCGCGGCCCTGCTGGTCGAGCTCTTTCCGACCCGCATTCGCTATACCGGCATGTCGCTGCCTTATCATATCGGCAACGGCTGGTTCGGCGGCCTGCTGCCTGCTACGGCCTTCGCGATGAGTGCGGCCGCCGGCAACATTTATTATGGCCTCTGGTATCCAATCGTCTTCGCGGCGATCACGCTGGTCATCGGCGTGCTGTTCCTGCCGGAAACCAAGAACCGGGATATTCATGCGCTGGATTAAGGCGTGGCGAACATATTGAAATCAAAGACCCCGGCGCTCGAAAGGCGCCGGGTTTTTCATGTGCCAATTTTCTCAGGCGCCATTTCTTATGCGTCTGGGAAGTATCGCTTGGACATCGGCCAGCCATCCGGCGCAAGTTTGAAAAGCAGGCCGTAACGGGCATAGACGATTGCCGTCAGCAGCGAGAACCAGGCGCCGAAGGCGAGGCCGGCAATGACATCGCTCGGATAGTGCGCGCCGACCATGACACGCGTCATGCCGAACCAGATGGCGCAAGCGATAAAGGGAACCCGGTAGCGCGGGAAGAGCAGGGCAAGGGCGGCAAAGAAAGCGCCCACCGTGGTCGAATGACCTGACGGGAAGCTCTCCAGTGCTGCATGGCCGGAGAAGGGCGTGAAGGAAAGCACGCCGAGATCCTGGAAATGTTCGGGGCGCGCGCGACCGATCGTGCGTTTCAGAAGGTTTGCGAGCAGGCCGGAAAAGACGACGGTCGTGAACAGATAGGCGCCGATCCAGCTTACATAGAGCGCCTGGGCCTTGGCCCTTGCGCTTTTCAAGAGCTTGTAGCCAGCTCTGCCGTGGAAGAAGAGCAGGACGCTGGTGAGGATCAGCCAGGCGGAATCGCCGAAATCGGTCAACATCTCCCCGAAGCGTTGAATGGGTTCCGGCAGGTGGCCGGCACCAATCGGTGCATCGAAGATCAGCATGGAAAGGGTGACGGCGTTCAGCGTAATGAAAAGACATGCGCGCCACCGCAATGGTGGCATGACGCATCCATTTCTGCGCCAGCGCCTGTCCAAGGAGACTAAAAGTTCCCGCATTCCTACTATCCGTATAACCCCTGGGTATGAGATAGGCGGTAAAAATGCACAGGATTACGACAGAGAACGGCTTCCTCAGATAATTCTTTTTAATCTTGGTAACGACCGCTCTGGACGCCGATGGATAAGACCGTGCCAACTAAAAAGCCCTCCGCACGGGTGCGAAGGGCCGAAAGCGTTTCACGTGAAATATCAGGCAGAAAGTGCCTTGAACTCGTTGAGGATGGCGTCACCCATCTCGACGGTGCCGACCTGGCGGCTGCCTGGTGCCATGATGTCGCCAGTGCGGATACCCTTGTCGAGCACGTTGGCTATCGCCTTTTCAAGGTTATCTGCTTCCTTGACCAGGTTGAAGGAATAGCGAAGGCACATGGCGAAGGAGGCAATCATGGCAATCGGATTGGCGATACCCTTGCCGGCAATGTCAGGTGCCGAGCCGTGAACCGGCTCATAAAGCGCCTTGCGCTTGCCCGTCTTTCCGTCAGGTGCTCCGAGCGAGGCCGACGGCAGCATCCCGAGCGAGCCGGTCAGCATGGCGGCAACGTCTGACAGCATGTCGCCGAAGAGGTTATCGGTGACGATGACGTCGAACTGCTTCGGCTGGCGCACGAGCTGCATGCCGCCGGCATCGGCCAGCATATGCTCCAACTGCACGTCGGAATATTTCGCCTTATGCGTTTCGGTCACGACCTGGTTCCAGAGCACGCCTGATTTCATGACGTTGCGCTTTTCCATCGAGCAGACGCGGTTGTTGCGGGTGCGGGCCATTTCAAAGGCGACACCGGCGATACGCTCGATCTCGTAAGTGTCGTAAACCTGGGTATCGATGCCGCGCTTCTGGCCATTGCCGAGATCGATGATTTCCTTCGGCTCGCCGAAGTAAACACCGCCCGTCAGCTCGCGGATGATGAGGATGTCGAGACCCTCGACCAGTTCCGGCTTCAGTGAGGAAGCGGAAGCAAGTGCGGGATAGCAGATCGCCGGACGCAGATTGGCGAAGAGTTCCAGATCCTTGCGCAGGCGCAGCAGGCCAGCTTCCGGGCGCACTTCGTAGGGAACACTATCCCATTTCGGGCCGCCGACGGCGCCGAAGAGCACGGCATCGGCGGCAAGCGCCTTCTTCATGTCGTCTTCGGAGATTGCCGCACCATGTGCATCATAGGCGCAGCCGCCAACGAGGCCTTCGTCGGTGACGAAGCCGGCATTCATTGCCTCGTTCATATAGGCGATGATCTTGCGGACCTCGCCCATGGCTTCGGGGCCGATGCCGTCGCCCGGCAGCAGGAAAAGATTGCGCACTGTCATGAAAGCCTCCGCGGAAAAACAGGTTGCGGTTTCTTAGACCCCGGAAATGGGCATTTCAAGCGAGAGAAAGGGTGAATCGGTACGCTTGCCTCCGCGTCATGTGATGTCCGGCAAGGTTGCTCCCGTGGCCGTAAACGGGCTAGAACGACAGCCCTGCCTGTTCTTTTCCGGATATTCTCCCATGTCTTTCGCGCCTCTCCATCTTGATACGCCCCTCGTCCAAACCGCGGCTGATTACAGCCTCAGCGGCAAGCCGCTCTGGCTGAAGCTCGATGCGCTGCAGCCCTCCGGCAGCTTCAAGCTGCGGGGGGTCGGCCGGCTTTGCCAGCACGAGGTTGAAAACGGTGCGCGCGAGATCTTTTGCGCCTCCGGCGGCAATGCCGGCATTGCGGCAGCCTATGCCGGGCGGGCGCTCGGCGTGCCGGTCACCATCGTGGTGCCAGAGACGACGGCGCCGGACGTGCGCCGGACGATTGCCGCAACGGGCGCCAATGTGCTGGTCCATGGATCTGTCTTTGATGAGGCCAATGCGCATGCGATCGAACTTGCTGGGAACCGCAAGGCGACTTATGTGCATCCTTTCGACCATCCGCTCCTGTGGGATGGCCATGCCACGCTGATCGACGAAGTCGTCGCGAAGGGTGCCAAGTTCGATTGCGTCGTTACCAGTGTCGGCGGTGGCGGGCTGCTTGCCGGCATTGTCGAAGGGTTGAAGCGGAACGGGCTTTCCGACGTGCCTGTTATTGCCGTCGAGACAGAAGGGGCGGCCTCCTTCAATGCCAGCCTCAAGGCCAATGAGCGTGTTTCGCTTCCGGCCATCACCTCGATTGCCACGTCGCTTGGCGCGCGGCAGGTGGCGCGATATGTTTTCGACCTGCCGAAACATCATCCGATCGAAAGCGTTCTCGTCAGCGATGCCGATGCCGTGGCCGCCTGCCTGAAATTTGCCGACGCGCAGCGCATTCTGGTGGAGCCGGCCTGCGGTGCGGCGCTTGCCGTTGCGGACGTGCATGCCGGTCTGCTCTCCCGCTTCGACAATCCGCTGATCGAAGTTTGCGGCGGCATCGGCGTGTCGCTCGAAAAGCTTGATGCCTGGAAAGAGAAGTTTCTCTGAGCTGCGACCAAAGAAAAGAAAAAGCCGGGCGAGAAGCCCGGCTTGATTGATAGGCAATTCGTCGGGGCTCAGGCGGCCCAGGGATGCGAGGCGACGTTCTTCTTTTCGAAGTCGTCGATCGCCTTGCCCTTTTCCATCGTCAGGCCGATATCGTCGAGACCGTTCAGCAGGCAGTGACGCTTGAATTCATCGAGGGCGAACTTGATCGAGCCGCCGTCCGGACCGGTGATTTCGAGGTTTTCAAGGTCGACGGTCAGAACAGCGTTGGAGCCGCGCTCGGCATCGTCCATCAGCTTGTCGAGGTCTTCCTGGCTGACCTTGATCGGCAGGATGCCGTTCTTGAAGCAGTTGTTGTAGAAAATGTCGGCGAAGCTGGTGGAGATCACGCAGCGGATGCCGAAATCGAGCAGTGCCCACGGAGCATGCTCACGCGAGGAGCCGCAGCCGAAGTTATCACCTGCGACGAGGATCTTGGCATCGCGGTAGGCCGGCTTGTTCAGCACGAAATCAGGGTTTTCGGAGCCGTCTTCATTGTAACGGGCTTCGGCGAAAAGGCCTTTGCCAAGGCCGGTGCGCTTGATGGTCTTCAGATAGTCCTTCGGAATGATCATGTCGGTGTCGATATTGACGACCGGCAGGGGCGCTGCAACGCCCGTGAGCTTCACGAATTTATCCATGACCCATGCTCCATTTCAGCAAAACGTACTTTCTGATTTTGCATCTATTCCAGTTTTCCGCCGAAATGAAGAAGAATCTTTCGCTGACGGAGGCCACGCGACGTTTCGCGCAGCCGGCCAATTGTGTGTCTTCTTACTTCGATGGTGCATTCAGGCCCCAGAGGACGCCAAACGGATCGCGAAGCTGGCCGTAGCGATCGCCCCAGAACATCAGTTCGACCGGCATGACGACTTCGGCGCCGGCAGCGACTGCGCGGTCCCACCAGAAATCGATATCGTCGATCACCAATTGTATGGCGAAGCCCTCGTGGCCTTTGAAGGGGTGGCCATATTCCGGATAGGCATCCGACAGCATCAGCGAGCTGCCGTTGATATAGAGATGCACATGCATCGTCCGGCCGCTTTCATCTGATGGTACGAGATAGGCTTCTTCGGCGCCGAAAGCCTTCTTGTAGAATTCCGCAGCCTTTACTGCGCCGTCGACCGTCAGATAGGGAAGCAGCCCATTCTTGACCGGCGGCATCTTGGTCTGGTTGCTCTCCGTCGCATCCATGCTCGTCCTCCATTCGTTTTTAAAGTGCCGGCCGAATGCCTGGCTGCTTCAAGGACGTAGTATGGGAACGTGAGCCGACAATGTCGGTCAGAATTTTCAGCGAAAAGCGATCAGAGATCGATGATCGTGCCGCGGCCGTCGTTCCAGATGCGCATCTCGCGCTTGCCATCGGCGCGGGCACGGACGGGAGCGGGCTTCATCTTCATCGAAAGGGCGCGGCCGACCATGAGCACGGTCAGGATGCCGCCGACGGCGAGTGTGACCGAGAAGGTAAGAAGCAGCATGGCCACGAAAACGGTGGCGCCGGCAAGCATGAAGAAGATGGAGCGAATGTTCTGCATTGGTTAGAGACCTTTCTACGGAAAGGAATGTGGTCCTTCTTTTTCCTCTCTGCAAGGTAAGCATGGCTTTTTGTTGTCTTGCAGGGCTTTGCGAAGCTTGGCACTAATTGTTCATGAGCCGAACACCACCTCTTCGTTCCCAGCGTCTGCGCCGCTCGGTGCTGAGCGTGCCCGCCATCAATGCGCGGGCGCTTGAAAAGACCCATTCCCTTGATTGCGATGCGGTTATTTTCGATCTGGAGGATTCCGTCGCGCCCGAGAAGAAGGCAGAAGCGCGAGACAATCTGAAGGCCTTTTTTGCCGGGCCTCCGCTCGAGAGCAAGGAAAGGATCATCCGTATCAATTCTTTGTCATCCGGATTCGGGCTGGCGGATCTGGAACTCGTCAAGGCGCTTTCGCCCGATGCCGTTCTGCTTCCAAAGGTGGATGAGCCACAGGATGTGACTGATATCAGCGACTTGCTTGCCGAGGCTTATGCGCCGGAGGAATTGCGCATCTGGGCGATGATCGAGACGCCGCGCGGCGTGCTGAATGCCGCAGCGATTGCCGAATCCGGTCGCACGCCGGGATCGCGGGTCGATTGTCTGGTCGTCGGGCTCAATGATCTGCGCAAGGAAACGGGCGTTTTGCCGCAGTCGGGGCGGACCTATCTCGTGCCCTGGCTGATGCAGGTCGTTCTGGCGGTAAAGGCCTATGGTCTCGATGCGCTCGACAGCGTGTTCAACGATTTCCGGGATAGCGATGGCTTCGATGCCGAATGCGGGCAGGGCCGCGCCATGGGCTTTGCCGGCAAGATGCTGATCCATCCGGCGCAGATTGCAGCCGCCAACCGGCATTTCGGGCCGAGCGCGGAAGAGATTGCGGAGGCGGAGGCCATCATTGCCGCCTTCGCCGATCCGGTCACCAAGGAACTCAATGTCATCAATGCGAACGGACGGATGATCGAGCGGCTGCATCTTGTCCAGGCGGAAGCTCTAGTCCATAAAGCTCGCCTGATTTCTGCAAGAAAGCCCGCCTGATGAAACTCTATCGCTTCCTGACCGGTCCCGACGACGCTTCCTTCTGCCACAAGGTGACGGCGGTGCTGAACAAGGGCTGGTCGCTGTCCGGTTCGCCCACCTATGCCTTCAATGCTGCGACTGGCCAGATGCAGTGCGGCCAGTCGGTCGTCAAGGAGGTCGAGGGCAAGGATTATCATCCGGACATGAAGCTGTCCGAGCAATAAGGTCAGCGTTCGGCCGCTTCTTCGGCGCTTGCCTCGATGCGTTCCATGTCATCGTCGCTGAGGCCGAAGTGGTGGCCGATTTCATGGATCAGCACATGGGTGATGATATCACCCAGTGTTTCGTCATTTTCTGCCCAGTAATCGAGGATCGGACGGCGATAGAGGCGGATGCGATTCGGCATCTCGCCTGTTTCCACGGTAAAGCGCTCCGAAATGCCGCGCCCCTCGAAAAGGCCGAGCAGGTCAAAGGGCGTTTCCAGCGCCATATCCTCGAAAACTTCGTCATCGGGGAAGTCTTCGATTTCGATGGTCAGATTGGTCGTCAGCTTGCGAAATTCGTCCGGCAGGTGACTGTAGGCCTCCATTGCCAGCGACTCGAAGGTGCTGATCGTCGGCGCATGGCGGTCTTGCCAATCATCGCTCTGGTCTATGCGGGCCATAAGTATTCCTTCCTTTGTCGGCCCATATAGAGCCTTTATCGCCGATTTTCGAGTGTGGAATCAAAGGCAGGAATAAATTCTTATGAAATGATCATTGACTCTTCATTAGAGCTCTGGAATCTATAAGAACATAACAGGAACAAGACGGATGGAGAGAACGCCATGGCGCAGACCGCCCTGGCGCGCGAGCGGCTTTTTGCGCTCCGCGAAACCATTGCCCGACTGGAGGGAAAACCCGCGCCGGCGCTTGCTGCGGCGGAACGGGAAACCCTGGCGGAAGGACGCGAGAGCCGTCAGGAGCACATTCTGCCTCGGCTGTCTTTTGGCATTGAACCGTTCGATAAGGCCCTGGAAGGCGGTCTGCAGCTCGATGCGATTACCGAGTTCCGCGCGGCGAGTTCCGGCGATGCAGGGGCGGCGAGTGGACTGGCGATGGCCATTGCGGCGCGACTGCAGAAGCAGGAGGAGGACACCGGCAGGCTGCTGCCGTTGCTCTGGATCGGTGATGCCGTCGGCACACTGGAGGCGGGTCGCCCCTATGCTCCGGGGCTGAAGGATTTCGGCCTGAAGCCGGAAAGGTTTTTCCATGCCGCGCCGCGCAAGCTGGAGGATGCGCTCTGGCTGGCGGAAGCGGCCATCGAAAGTGCTGCCTTCTCGGCCATCGTCTTCGAAGTGCGCGGCAATCCCTTGCATTTCGGCCTGACCGAAAGCCGCCGGCTCAGTCTCAGGGCACGCGCCGTCCGTCGTCCGCTCTTTCTCGTCCGCCAGGCCGGGGAGGAGGAGGCGAGCAGCGCTGCCTTCCGCCTACATGTCGAACCGGCGCCGTCTGACCTGCGGCCGCTGCCGGACGGATCGAAGCTTTCCGGCAGCATCGGCAATCCGATTTTCCGTCTCACGCTGGAGAAGAGCCGCAATCCGGCCCCGCTCTCCTTTCTTCTGGAGTGGAACCCCCATGAACGCGAATTTCTCCCCGTCGACGAACCAGGTTTCGCTCGTCCTCCAGGCGAACAGTCAGCGCATTCTGGCGCTCAGCTTTCCGCATCTGGCGACGGACCGCATCGCGCGCAAGCGATGGGGTCTGTCCTGGCGTTCGAAAGGGCGTCCTGAAGCGTCACCGATCGTCTGTTCCGGCAAGCTCAACAATGCCATGCGGCTGACGGCGCTGGACGAGTTCGCCGAGAAGCTGGGATTGAGGAAGGAACAGGGCGTTGCCGAAGCGCGCGCCATGTATCCGGCGCTCGATGTCGTGGAAGAGGATCCTGCGGCCGACCGCCGGCTGCTGGAAGCGATCGCCGACTGGTGCGACCGCTATACGCCGATGGTAGCGCTCGACGGTAAGGACGGGCTGTTTCTCGATATTACCGGCTGTGCCCATCTCTTCGGCGGTGAAAGCGCGCTTCTCAAGGATATCCTGTCGCGGCTCTTCCATATGGGGCTCGATGTGCGCGGCGCGATCTCCTCATCGCCGGGTCTTTCCTGGGCCGTCTCCCGCTTCGGACAAGGCGTCGTCGTGGAGGATGAGGAGAGTGAGCGTATGCTGATGCCGCTGCCCGTCGCGGCCTTGCGGCTGGAAGGCCAGACTGTCGATGCCTTGAGGAAGCTCGGCCTCAAATATGTCGGCGACGTCATCCATGCGCCACGGGCGCCGCTGACCCGCCGCTTCGGGCCGACACTGCTGCTGCGCCTCGATCAAGCACTGGGACGCGAGGAAGAGCCGATCTCGCCCCGGCGTCCCGTCGCCAGCCTTTCGTCCGAACGCCGCCTGGTCGAGCCGATCGGAACGGAAGAACAGATCCTTGCCGTCACCGGACAGGTTGCCGTGTCACTGAAACCGTCACTGGAGGCGCGAGGCGCTGGTGGAAGGGTGTTCGAGCTGGTGCTGTTTCGCGTCGATGGCAGGGTTTTCCGCATTTCCGTCGGCGCTTCGCGGCCAATTCGCGAACCGAAGCTCGTCGCAGGGCTGTTTTCCGAACGGCTGCAGGTTATCTACGACGATATCGATGCCGGCTATGGTTTCGAGATCCTGCGCCTGAACGTGCTGCGGCATGATCCGTTCAATGATGCGCAGGGCGATTTCGAAGGCGATCGGCAAGGGGAAATCTCGCTTTCGAGTTTTGTCGACCGTGTTGCGGCGCGGCTTGGCGCGGATTGCCTGCAGAGTTTTCAACTTCGCGAGAGCCACGTGCCTGAACGCGCTGTAATCACGGTGCCGGCAATGGAAAGCCTTCCGGCTCGGGGCAAAACAGAGCAGGGCCACGCCCTCCCTTTCCGCGAGGAGAGGCCTCTACGGCTCTTTGCAACGCCCGAGCCTGTCGAGGTTGCATTTTCCGAAGTGCCTGACGGTGCACCGCAGACTTTCCGCTGGCGGCGCATGCAGCATCAGGTCGCAAGAAGCGAAGGGCCGGAACGGATCGCCATGGAATGGTGGATTGATGGCGACGATGTCCAGGCGCGCGACTATTTCCGGATCGAGGACGAGGTTGGCCATCGCTTTTGGATCTATCGCCGAGGTCTCTACGGTGAGGAGCCTGCTCCCCGCTGGTTTATGCATGGGGTTTTTGCATGAGGTCCGAACCCGCATTCTTCGAGATCGGTACGAGGACGAATTTTTCGTTTCTCGAAGGTGCTTCGAAACCGGAGGAGATGGTCGTACAGGCCGCCTGCCTGAAGCTCGGCGGCCTCGGCGTTGCGGACCGGAATTCGGTTGCCGGCGTGGTGCGCGCCCATGCGCAGGCACAGCAGCTTGAGGAGAGATACAGGAACAGGGATGCGATTTTAGCCGAGGCGAAGAAGAAAGGAAAAACGAAGATCATTCTTGATCCTATCCGGGTTCAGCCGGGCGCCCGCCTCGTTTTTTCGGATGGAACACCTGATGTCCTTGCCTATCCGCGCAACCGGAAAGGCTGGGCAAATCTCTGCCGCCTTCTGAGCGCGGGCAATCTGAAGGAAGAAGCGGTCAAGGGAACCTGTATCCTGACGGAAGCAGAGCTTATGGAATGGGGCGACGAGATGATGCTTGCCCTCGTCCCGGATCGGGCCGTCGTGAATGATCCGAACCGCCAGCCTGCTCTTGAAGAATATCTGGAACGGTTCCGAAAACGGTTCCGCAAGGCATTTTTCATGGTGCTGTCACCAGCCTATGACGGCTGCGACCGGCAGGCTTTTGCAGTACTTGCCATGCTTGCCGCCCGCAACCGGGTACCTCTGATTGCGACTAATCAGCCGCTCTATCACCATCCAGAGCGTCGGCCACTTTCGGATGTCGTGATCGCAATTCGGGAGCATGTGGAGATATCGGAAGCCGGGTTCCTTCTGGCGCCCAATGGAGAGCGGTATCTCAAGGATTCACGTGAAATATCCAGGGTCTTCCGGGATTACAGAGATGCGGTCGAGAATACGCAGTTGTTTTTCAGCAAGCTGAGTTTTTCGCTGAACGAGCTGAAACACAATTATCCCCCTGAAAACGATCCAGGTGAAACGCCACAGGAAACTCTCGTGAGGCTGACGAGAGCGGGTGCGCTAATACGCTATCCTGATGGCGTTCCGGAGAAAGTGGCCAAGCAGATCGACTACGAGCTAAAGCTCATCGGCGACAAGAATTACGCTTCCTATTTCCTGACGGTTTACAAGATCATTCATCATGCTCGTTATGAGCTCAAGGTTCTCTGCCAGGGACGTGGTTCGGCCGCCAATTCTGTTGTCTGCTACTGCCTTGAAATTACGGAAGTTAATCCTGAAAAATGTACCCTCCTTTTCGACCGTTTCATTTCGATGGATCGCCACGAGCCGCCGGATATTGATGTCGATTTCGAGCATGAACGGCGGGAAGAGGTTATTCAGTCCATATATAAAAGATATGGCCATGAGCATGCCGGTCTGACGGCTGCTGTTACCAGCTATCGTACCCGTTCGGCAGGCCGTGAAGTCGCCAAGGCCTTTGGTCTGTCGGAAGATGTACAGTCGGCGATCAGTAGTCTCGTCTGGGGGTGGTCGGAGGATAATCTCTCGGAGCGGGACGCGAAGGCGGCCGGCCTCGATATCAAGGATCCGGTGACACGGAACGTACTGAAATATGCTTCCGAGCTTTTGAGTTTTCCCCGTCACCTTACCCAGCATGTCGGCGGGTTCGTCATCACGCGGGACCGGCTCGATGAGGTGGTGCCGATCATGAAGACGGCGATGCCGGATCGCTACATGATCGAGTGGGACAAGGATGATCTCGACAATGTTGAAATCCTCAAGGTGGACGTGCTGGCGCTCGGTATGCTCACTTGCCTGCGACGAGCTTTCACGCTGCTTGAGCTGCATTACGAAGTAAAGAAGACGCTCGCCGATCTCGGCCATAAGGAGCATGGAAAGGAAGGTGAGGCGGTTTATAGGATGATGTGGCGAGCGGATACGCTTGGTGTCTTCCAGATCGAAAGCCGGGCGCAGATGAGTATGCTGCCGCGTCTTAAGCCCGATAGATTCTATGACCTTGTCATCGAAGTTGCCATTGTCCGGCCTGGGCCGATTCAGGGCAACATGGTTCATCCCTATTTGAAGCGTCGGGAAGACAAGAAAAAGAACATTCCGATCAAATATCCCAGCAAGGAACTGGAAACGGTGCTCGAGAGAACGCTTGGAGTTCCGCTGTTTCAAGAACAGGCTATGCAGATCGCCATCACCGCGGCAGGTTTTGCGCCTGCCGAGGCAGATCGGCTCCGACGGGCGATGGCGACCTTCAAAAGGACCGGCACGATCGGTAATTTCGAAAAGCGGTTCATCGATGGCATGGTCGAAAAGAATTACGACCGCGAGTTTGCGCAGCAATGCTTTAACCAGATCAAAGGTTTCGGCGAATACGGATTTCCGGAGAGCCATGCCGCTTCCTTCGCACTGCTCGTCTACGCCTCCTCATGGCTGAAGGCCTATTATCCCGATGTCTTTTGTGCGGCGATGCTGAATTCGCAGCCGATGGGCTTTTATGCGCCGGCTCAACTGGTGCGGGATGCACGTGAGCATGGGGTGAAAATCCTGCCGGCAGATATCAATCTGTCGAATTGGGAATGCACTCTGGAGGAGGCGGCTTTCGAGCCGGCAGCGATCGATTTCCGTCATGGCGAGATGCGAGAGGTCATCAAGACTCGTCATGCTGTTCGGCTCGGCTTTCTGCAGATCAAGGGCGTTTCCTCTGACGATATGGAGCAACTCGTGAAAAATCGCGGAGAGGGTTATAATTCGGTACGTGATCTCTGGCTGCGCTCCGGCCTGCAGAAATCTGCTATCGAACGGCTGGCGGATGCGGATGCCTTCCAATCCATCGGGCTGTCACGACGCCAGGCACTCTGGGCGGTTCGGGCGCTGGATGTGAAGAGTGCGACTGAGGAGCTGCCGCTTTTCGAGCAGGTCCGCCATATCGATCTTCAGCCCGAACCCCAGGCGAAGCTGCCGGACATGCTGCCGGGAGAACAGGTTATCGAGGACTACCGCTACCTGTCACTGTCGCTGAAGGCCCATCCCGTTTCCTTCCTGCGGGAGGAGCTACGCAAGGCAGGCGTGACGCGCAATGTCGATCTGCTACGCGTCGCGAATGGGAAGCGGGTCACGATCGCGGGGCTGGTGTTGGTGCGCCAGCGGCCGGGCTCTGCCAGCGGCGTGATCTTCATGACGCTGGAGGACGAGACTGGTGTTGCCAATGCGATCGTCTGGCCGAAAATGTTCGAAAAATACCGATCAGTCGTCATGGGAGCGCGATTGGTAAAAATCGTCGGCCGGCTGCAGAGCCAGAGTGGTGTCATCCATACTGTCGTCGAACATATCGAAGATATGACTCCGCTGCTCGGCATCCTTCAGCGCGAGGCGAGACGTTTCGGTGTGAGCGAGCGTTCGGACGAGGTGTTGCGACCGACGCAAGATCATCGGCAGCAGAAAAAAGCTGATGCACTGGCAAGGGATGAATTGGTCAGAAGGATCGGGGATGGACGATCGCCGGAGAGGGCGAGGGATGGCGATCTCGCCGAGACCGCAAGTGTCATGCCGCGCGGGCGCAATTTCCACTGATGGTCCCTAGTATCCGGGAAAGCGATTTTTCTTAAGGACTTAAGCAGAAGCTCACCGGGATGTGACGTTTGGCGGCAGAACAGTGAACGGGTTCGGTTGCGAATTTTCTTGACAGTTCCTATCTTCTTTTGCAGAAAACACGATAGTAAGTGTCATGTTTGGAATGAAGACGTGCTCGTCTGCAGTTGCAATTACATAACCGACAAGGAAATCCGGGACGTCATCAACAATCTTCTCGATGAAGATTGCTGGCAGCTGATCGTGCCTGCGAAGGTCTATCACGCCATGGCCAAGCGCGGCCGTTGCTGCGGTTGCTTCCCGAACGTTGTCGATATCATCATCCAGACAACCGAAGATTATCATGCCCGTCGCCACTCGACGGAGACGGAAATATTTGATTTCATGTCCCGCTTGAAACAATTCCACGAGGAAAACAGGAGAGCGGACATTGAAAGGCGACAAAAAAGTCATCGAGCGGCTTAACGAGGCCCTCTTTTTAGAGCTCGGTGCAGTCAACCAATATTGGGTTCACTATCGCCTTCTTGAGGATTGGGGTTACACCAAGCTCGCCAAGAAGGAACGCGCCGAATCGATCGAGGAAATGCACCACGCCGACCGTCTGGTCGCGCGCATCATCTTCCTCGAAGGCCATCCCAATCTACAGACGCTTGCGCCGCTCCGTATCGGTCAGAACGTCAAGGAAGTTCTGGAGGCCGATCTTGCCGGCGAATATGACGCCCGCACCGCCTACAAGAAATCGCGCGATATCTGTCATGACGCTGGCGACTACGTTTCCATGAAGCTTTTCGAAGAGCTGCTGGCAGACGAGGAAGGCCATATCGATTTCCTTGAAACGCAGCTCGAACTGCTCGAGAAGATCGGCGAAGCCAAATATGGTCAGCTCAACGCAGATTCGGCCAACGAAGCCGAATAATTCGCCATCGGCAATCCTATCTCAGCCGGCCGCCTTCAAAGCGGCCGGTTTCATTTCGGAACGCATTGATGACAGCTTCGGTCGATGCTCAATCTTCCGGGATCAAGCCGGAAAGGTGGCTGAATTCCGCCACGACCCGTTCATAGACGGCGCGCTTGAAGGGAACGATCAGGCCGGGCAAGTCTTCCATCGGCTTCCATTCCCAAGCGTCAAATTCCGGCTCATGGCCGCCGGGCGGCGGGTTGATGGCGATCTCACTTTCGTCGCCCTCGAAGCGGAAGGCGAACCAGCGCTGTGTCTGGCCGCGGTACTTGCCCCTCAGCCCGATGCCGATCAGCTGTGGCGGCAGGTCGTAATTGATCCAGTCCTTAGCCTCGGCAAGCAGGGTCACGGTCCGGATGCCGGTCTCTTCGTAAAGCTCGCGATAGGCCGCCTCCAGTGGGTCTTCACCCTTGTCGACGCCGCCTTGCGGCATCTGCCAGAGTTGGGGCGAACCGTCATACTCCGAATTACCGTCGGGAATGCGCCGCCCGGCCCAGACGAGGCCCTCGCGGTTGAGGATCATTACACCGACGCAGGGGCGATAGGGCAGGTCCTCGGCTTTTACGGTCGCCTGGCTCATGGTTTTCTCCGCTCAGGGATTCTTGGGGTCGTTGACGAGCGCTGCGACGCCGACAATCTCGATGCCGCGCATGGTCGCTTCCTCGCTCCATTTGGAGATCGCGTCAATGCTCTCGTCGAAAGCCGAGGCAACACCGATCGCCTGGCCGTTGCGGCGGGCGATGCGCTCCAACTCATCGAGCTTCTGCAGGATGGTGTTCACATCGACCTGGCTGTCCAGTTGCAGGTCGGCGAAAGCGTAAGGAAGCTCCGTGCCTTTGGCGACCGCAGCGGTCTTGGATTGCGCCGAAGTGCCATCGTCAAGGAACAGCAGCCCGCGCTTGCCGATATCCCGCATGACCGGTTCCATGGCCTTGGGATCGGAGAGGAAACGTCCGCCCAGATAGTTCATGATGCCGGTGTAGTTGGTGATTTCGCCCATGGCCCGATGCAGGCTTTCGAGGTTGCGCGCGACGGGCTTCGACGTCAGCAGCGTATCCGGCCCTGGATCATTCGCTGGGTAATCAAATGCCTCTAGCGGCACCTGCAGCAATATTTCGTGACCACCACGGCGGGCATCCTGCATCCAGCGTTGCAGGCTGTTGCCACTGGCGGCAAAGGCGAAGGTAATTTCTTCCGGCAATTGCTTGATGGCGCGCTGCGTGCCGGTCTGGCTGAGACCGAGGCCGCTGAGGACGATCGCGATGCGGGTGCCGCGCGTGCCGGACCATGGCCGCGCATATTGATCCATCGGCCGTCGGCCATCGGGACCCGTGATCGGCAGCCGGCCGAAGGGCGTTTCTTCGAGCAGATCGTCGTTGGGGATGGCCGCCATGCGGGGATCCTGGCCCTTCTGCATGGCATCGACCAGAACCGGGCCGCTGCTGTCGCGCGGGCGGGGGCTGTACTTGGTGATGACCGAGCCATCCCCGGCCACCATGCGCTCCACGTTGGCACCCGAGGTTGGCTCTGAACGCGGCATGCCATTTACTGCCTGATTGCTCGACGTTGACGGTTGCTGAATTGTGTCGGTCGGCGGCGCGGCCGTGGTATCCGGCAATGCCGGAGGCTTCGACTGTTCGAGGCCATCACTACGAAATGCCGTGTAAAGGGAAAAGCCGCCGATCGCGACAAGGCAGAGGCTCGCGGCGATCTGCCCGATCCGCAGCACGCTGGGGCGCTTGCGCGCGGCCTTGCGGTTGCGGCCTAAAGGTGCATGCAGGTCCGTTCCCAATTCCTTGCCCGCTCCAAAACCGGGAAACAGCAGAAAACCTCAAGGCCGGGCGGGTGCCCGGCCTTGAGAACGATGAATTACTTCGCGACGACGGCCTTTTCCGGGTCCGGCGGGAATGACGCGTCGGTCTTCTTGCCGCGCAGCAGGTCGAGTGCATAGTTGAGCTGCACGTCGTCCTTCGGATCCGGCGGCACGTAGGCGACAGAGCCCGAACCTTCCTCAGTCTCGCTCTGGCCCTTAATGTGGCCGCGCAGGGCGGATTCGCCCTCGGTCACCATCTTGCCTTGGAGATCGGCCGGAAGGGGCTCTTCCACCTTGATGTCAGGTGTGATGCCGGTGCCCTGAATCGAGCGACCCGACGGCGTGTAGTAAAGCGCGGTCGTCAGGCGCAGCGCGCCGTTTTCGCCAAGAGGAATGATCGTCTGGACCGAGCCCTTGCCGAATGAACGCGTGCCGAGAACTGTGGCACGGCGCAGATCCTGCAGAGCGCCGGCGACGATTTCCGATGCTGAAGCCGAGCCGCCGTTGATGAGGACGATCAGCGGCTTGCCATCCGTCAGATCGCCCGGGCCAGCGTTGAAGCGGCGGGTCTCGTCCGGATTGCGGCCACGGGTGGATACCACTTCGCCGCGCTGCAGGAAGGCGTCGGAAACATTGATCGCCTGATCGAGCAAACCGCCGGGGTTGAGACGCAGGTCAAGGACGAAGCCCTTGAGCTTGTCGGCCGGAACGGTCGCCTTGATCTTCTGGATCGCCTTTTCGAGGTCCGGATAGGTCTTCTCGGTGAAGGAGATGACGCGCAGGTAGCCGACATCATCCTCAACACGCGACTTGACCGCCTGAACGGCAACAACGTCACGTACGATCGTCAGTTCGATCGGCTTGTCGGCGCCCTTGCGGATGAGCGTCAGCTTGATCGGCGTGTTGACGGCGCCACGCATCTTTTCGACGGCGTCTTCGAGCTTCAGGCCGCGAACAGACTGGCCGTCAATTTCCGAGATATAGTCGCCGGCCAGAACGCCGGCCTTGGCAGCCGGAGTGTCGTCGATCGGAGTGATGACCTTGACGAGCTCGTCCTCCATCGTGACTTCGATGCCGAGACCGCCGAACTCACCCTTGGTCTGGGTGCGCATGTCTTCGGCGTCCTTCGCATTCATGTAGCTGGAATGCGGATCGAGGGAGGAGAGCATGCCATTGATGGCACTTTCGATCAGCTTGTCCTCGGCCGGCGGTGTTACGTATTGCGCACGCACGCGTTCGAAGACGTCACCGAATACCGAAAGCTCCTTATAGGTCGATGCTCCCGCCGCCTCTGCAGGCACGCCTGCGGAGTAAATGACGCTCATCGCGGTCGCGCCCATCAATGCGCCGACCAGAACAAGAGAAGCCCTACGAATCATTGCGTGCCTTTCCAGTGTCTTTGGCGGTCCACCACGGTCGGGAATCGACCGGTTTACCGTCCTTTCGAAACTCAATGTAAAGCGTTGGCCGATCTGTTTCCAGCGCCAATGCTGTCGCGCTTGCCACTCTTTTCGCACCCATTACGGCGAGCGGCTCGCCTGAGAAAACGAATTTCCCTTGACGGGTGCTGATGGTATCCATGCCTGAGAGAACCAAGTGATATCCGTCGCCAGCGTCGAGGATGATCATCTGGCCATAACTGCGGAAAGCGCCGGCAAAAACCACCAGCCCGTCAGCAGGGGCCGTCACCACCGTTTCCGGATTGGTCGCGACCGTTATTCCCATGGCCTCGTGTCCGGTGCCGTCGGCATCGCCGAACTGGCGCAGAATATCGCCTGCCACAGGCAGCTCCAGTTTCGCCTTCAATTCTCCGAAGGGATATGCGGGCGCAATGCGGTTTTTATCAGGCACCCCGCTGTCGGCCAGGGCCTTTGCCTGGGCGCGCTGTTCGTCGGTCAGGAGCTTGCGGTTCTCCTCCGCCTGCCGGGCGGCGGCCGCGGCGTCGCGCACCGAGGCGATTTCCGTTTCCATCGAAGCGACGAGGCTTTCGAGCGTCGTTGCCTTGCTTGCCAGTTCCTGAGACCGCTGCTTTTCGGCTTCCAGTTCGGCGGCATTGGAGCGGCTCAGCTTGTCGTTTTCGGCAAGCAGCAGGTCCATGCGGCGCTCCTCCTCCAGGCTGTTTGCCATGGTGGTGGTCAGGCCTTCCTTCTCCTTGGCGCTTGCCGTCTGCAGTGCCGAGAGGTCGGCAAGATCAGCCGCGAGCTTTTCGGTCTCCTTGCGGATGCCGGGAACCACGGCGCCGAGCAGAATGGCGCTGCGGACGGAAGCAAGCGCATCGTCAGGTGTCACGAGAAGGGCAGGCGGCGGGTTGCGGCCCATGCGCTGGAGGGCGGCAAGAACCTCGGCAAGCAGGCCGCGGCGTTCGTGCAGCGAGCGGCGGATGCCGTCTTCCTTGACGCCCAGCTCAGCGAGCTTCTTTTCGCTGTCGAGAATCTTGCTTTCGAGAGATTTGCGGCGCGTGGCGGAATCGATCAGCGCCTGGCGGATGCTCGCCGTGCTCTTTTCCAGATTGTCGATGCTGCTCTGAAGCTCTGTCACCTTGTCAGAGGAAAGGCTTATCGTCTTCGACAGCGTTTCCAGTTCGGTTCTCGTCTCGTCGCGTTTCTTTGCAAGTTCGGCAGCAGGATCAGGCGGCGGCTGTTCGGCAGTTGTCACCGGAGCGGCCGGTTCGGCAACGGTTGGTGGTGGCGGAGCATCCTGCGCCTGCACGGCAAAGGGGTTTCCCGAAATGGCAATGACGGCCGCGCCGAGCCCTGCGGCAACGGCCGGCAGGAACAGGCGGGATCGCTTGGGGGCAGCTCTCGTCATGCGTGTCGGGGTTTACTCGTTCAAATCGCCCGGAACCTAAGCTGATTTGGGGCTGTTGACCAGAAAGTTTGAAGGAGAAGGGGCCGGGAGGCAAAACACGGCTGCGTGACCATTTTCGGCGGTATCAAACACGATGATAGGGATGGCCGGAGAGGATAGTCACGGCGCGATAGAGCTGTTCGGCAATGAGCGTGCGGACGATCTGATGCGGCCACGTCATCTTGCCGAAACAAAGGGTCATGTCGGCTCGGTCATAGAGGGAAGGATCGAGGCCATCGGCGCCACCGATTGCGATCGTCACGTCACGCTTGCCCTGATCGCGATAGGCGCCGAGAAGATTGGCGAAAGCTTCGCTGTCCAGCGCCTTGCCGCGCTCGTCGAGAAGAATGAGAATGCTGCCGTCGGCGAGCGATTTCAGCAGCATGGCCGCTTCCTCGCGCTTGCGGGTCTCCGCGTTGGAGGCGCGGCTTTCGGCCACTTCGGCGATACGAGAGAACTCCAGGCCGACTGCGGGACCGGCCTTGGCAAAACGGTCGAAATAACGGGCCGCAAGATCCTTTTCGGGGCCGGACTTCAGCCGTCCCACCGCAAAAAGACCAATCCGCATTCATCCGCTCCTGCTATGCAGCGCTTTCGAAGCGCAATGTGAACTTTCCGGCCAGCCATCGAAGGCCGGCCCGGTCAGTTACCACGTCTCAGGCGGCGGACGAATGCCGGGCTGCCTGTTTAGTGCCGCGTTTGCTCGTCCATATCCGGAGCCGCCCACATCTTTTCGATGTTGTAGAATTCGCGGATTTCGGGACGGAACACGTGCACGATAATGTCACCGGTATCGATCAGGATCCAGTCGCCACCTTCCTGACCTTCGACGCGGGCAGTACCGAAGCCCTCGTCCTTGAGATCTGTCAGAAGATGATCGGCGATCGCCATGACATGCCTGTTCGAACGGCCGGAGACGACAACCATGTAATCTCCCAGCGCCGATTTTCCGGCAATGTCGATGGTGACGATATCTTCAGCTTTGGAATCCTCGAGGCTGACGAGGACGGCTTCCAGAGCACGGGCAGCGGCATCGGCGCCACGTTCCGCACCCTTCGGGACAACGGCGAGCGTTTTTCCCTTGGCGTGTACTGTTGTCAGTGCTTTTCCTTTCCTGGAATGACAAACCATGCACAACACAGATCCGGTGCAACCGGATCATAGTTAAGATAGGCATCAAACCATTAACGTTTCAAGACGCGGCGCAGCATGCGAGCGGCCGAAAACCGCATTTGGCGTCACGAAATCGAGATTTCGACCCTCGGTCGAGATGGAGGGGCTGTGTACAGCGCCGGCGGTCGAGCGTAAAGTGTCGACGACTTCTGCAAATTTCGACCGATATGACCGAAACCGCCAAAAATCCGCTCACACCCGTCCTGCGAATCACCTTTCCCGATGACGATCGCCTCGGTCACGGCAAGATGGAACTGCTCGAGCATATCCGCGAGACAGGTTCGATCTCGGCGGCCGGCCGCGCCATGGACATGTCCTATCGCCGTGCATGGATGCTGGTTGCCGAGATGAACCGCATGTTCAAGGCCCCGGTGGTGGAATCGCAGCGCGGTGGCCAGAAGGGCGGCGGCGCGGCGCTGACGCCGTTCGGGGAGGACCTGCTGGCACGTTTTCGCGGAATGGAAAAGACCGTGCGCGCCAGCCTAGCCGACGATCTCGCCTGGCTGCAGAACAACCGCAATCTGCAACACGAAAGCCGAGGCTGATCAGGCTTCCAGCGCAACCGTCTTGATGACGGCGAAGGCCGGCATGCCAGGCTGCAGGTCCAGGCGCTCGCAGGACAATGCGGTAATGCGCGAAAGCACGGCGTCGCCGGCGCAATCGAGGCGGATCTCGACGGTTCCATCCTCCGCCGGCGAAACCTGCGCTATGGTTCCTGCCAAAATGTTGAGTGCGCTCAAGCCCTTCGGCTTCCGCGTTGCCAGCATCACGTCGCGCGCGGGGATGCGGATGCGCACAGGCTTTCCAGCAGCCGGCGCGACACCCGGAACATAAAACCTGCCTGATTTCAGCAGGATCGTTGCTATCCGATTGGCCGGATCGACGCTTTCGACCATGCCTTCCAGCACGGCACCGGCTTCCTTCCTGTCTTCTGGGAGAAGCGACGAACGGCTGAGGACTTCCACTGCCGGGCCGGCCGCTTCGACCTTGCCGTCGCGCATGACGACGACCTGGTTGGCCAAGCGCGAGACTTCGGCAATCGAATGACTGACATAGACGATTGGAATATCCATCTCATCGCGCAGACGCTCGAGATAGGGCAGGATTTCGGCTTTGCGGGCCTCGTCCAGTGCCGCCAGCGGTTCGTCCATCAAGAGCAGGCGGGGCGAGGAAAGCAGCGCACGGCCGATCGCGACACGTTGCTTCTCGCCGCCCGATAATTTTGAGGGGCTGCGCGCAAGTAACTGGCCGATGCCAAGCAGGTCGACGACGTAATCGAAACTTTCAGTGCGTGTGGATTTCGGCGCGAACCAGCGGCCATAGGAGAGGTTCGCCCGGACGCTCAGGTGCGGAAAGAGCCGCGCCTCCTGGAAGACATAGCCGAAACGGCGCCTGTGACGGGGAATGAAGATGCTCTTTGCCGTATCCGTCAGCACCTCGCCATCGAGCAGAACGCGACCTTCGGCCGGTCGGGTGAGGCCGGCGATGATACGGATCATTGAGGTCTTGCCGGAGCCGGAACGACCGAAAAGCGCCGTCACACCGCGCTCGGAGGTGAAAGCGGCATCGAGTCCGAGGGCGCCGAGGCGATGTCTTGCTTCGACAATAAGTGTCATTCCGGATCGATCCTTCGGCCTGCGAGATAGGTGAGGAATTCCGAAGCGAGCAGGGCGAGCATGGAAATCACGATGGAAACAAGGGTGAGCCGCATGGCGCCGGAATCGCCGCCCGGCACCTGGGTAAAGGTGTAGATGGCGGCCGACAGCGTCTGCGTTTCGCCGGGGATGTTGGAGACGAATGTGATGGTGGCACCGAACTCGCCCATCGCTTTGGCAAAGCAGAGGATCATGCCGGCAATGACACCGGGAATGATGAGCGGCAGCGTGACTGTGAGAAAGACCCACAGCGGGCTCGCGCCAAGCGTCCCCGCCGCTTCCTCCAGGTTGCGGTCGACGGCTTCGATGGACGGGCGAATGCTGCGCACCATCAGCGGAAAGCCCATGACGCCGCAGGCAAGTGCAGCGCCCGTCCAACGGAAGGAGAGCACGATGCCGAGATATTGATCGAGCAGGCTGCCGATCGGGCCACGGCGACCGAAAAGGATAAGAAGAATGAAGCCGGTGACGACCGGGGGTAGGATCAGCGGCAAGTGAATGACGCCGTTGAGCAACGACTTGCCCCAGAAACGGCCGCGAGCAAGCAGTAGGGCAACGAGGATACCGAGCGGCAGGCTTGCTATCATGGCGACGAAGGAAACACGCAGGCTCAGCAGGATCGCCGTCCATTCCTCATCGCTCAAGCCGAACATATCCAAGCGTCATCTTCTCCGAAACATAGAAGGCCTGCCGAAGCGAGCCTTCACGCTAAGCTCTGGGCGCTAATTGCGCAATTATTTCAGGGTCGTGAAGCCTTGGGCAGCGAAGAAAAGAGCAGCCTTGTGCGACTTCAGGAAATCAAGATAGGCGAGGGCATCCGGGTTCTTGCTCTCGGCGAGCAGTGCGATCGGATAGATGATCGGCGGGTGAGAATCGGCCGGGAAAGTACCGACGATCGTGACGCCCTTATCGGCGGCGGCATCCGTCTGGTAGACGATGCCGTAGGGTGCCTCACCGCGGGAAACGAAGGCAAGTGCGGCGCGCACGCTTTCTGCATAGGCGACCTTGGTTTCTACGGACGTCCAGACGCCGAGTTTGTCGAGCGCCGCCTGGCCATATTTGCCGGCTGGAACCGACTTGGGTTCGCCCATGGCAAGCTTGCCGTCGCCGAGCAGGCCGGCGAGATCGAATCCCTGCTTGATTTCAACCGGCTTCTGTTTGCCGCTTTCGGCGACGAGTACGAGGCGGTTGCCAAGAAGGTTGGAACGTGTGTCCGGCTTGATCAGCTTCTTATCGGCGACATAATCCATCCAATTCAAATCGGCGGAAATGAAGACATCAGCCGGGGCAGCATTTTCAATCTGCTTTGCCAGTGCGCCGCTTGCCGCATAGGAGGCGACGGCCTCCTTACCGCTTTCCTTCGTCCAGGCGGCGTTGGCGGCATCAAGCGCATCCTTTAGGCTTGCGGCTGCAAAAACGGTGACCTTTTCGGCGGCTCCGGCAGGTGCGGAAAGCGCTGCTGCGCCAAGCCAGATGGCCGAAATCGCGGCGGTTGCCAGTTTCATCCAATGGCGGCGTTTGTGCATGATCTTCTCTCCGGGTTCGAAATATCTAGACGGATATAACGGCGAGGGAGATTTGGCTAGGGTTGCGTTTCATAAAATATAACGGCAGCGAACGGTGGTTTTCCCGCACTGCGTCCTCACGCATTCGTGAAGTGCATGGCTCACGGCGGACCGAAAATTACTGAGGTGAAATTGTGGCGATTCAGTTGGCAAATGGCAGGTCGAAAGGATGGCGGGATTGAATCGATCTGTTTTTGCTGATTAAAATGGCAACTGATGTCACCATATTGTCGCGAGGCTTGCATTCTACGCATTGCTGCAATGCACCTATATATATTCACCTTCTGAACAAATATGCTAAAACACAATCATCCGACGGCTTCTCCTCCTCCCATAGCCGTCCGATAGGATCGACAACACTCCTCCTCCCAGTTGTCGATCAAGTTTTAAGCCCGACGCACCTCCTCCCGCGTCGGGCTTTTCATTTTCGGCAATGTTCCAAACAAACTGATCTATTCCGCGGCTTTATGATGATCGCCATTGCGGATGGCTGTCGAGCTCAAGGTCGAGCGCGGGCCATGAATGAAAGTCCAGGCGGGCGCCGGCTTCTTCCAGAGAATGCGGGCATCGTCTTCGTCAATGCGGGCAAAGGCGAAGGTCTTTGCCATTTTCGACGAAAGGTAAGAGAGCGTCGAGCCCGGCCGGTCGATAACGGCGATCGGGAAGGTGCGCGCGATATTCTGCCACTTTTGCCAGCGATGGAAATTTTCCAGGCTGTCGGCGCCCATGATCCAGATGAAATGCACATGCGGATTGCGTGCCTTCACGCGGGCGAGCGTGTTGGCCGTATAACTCACGCCAAATGACTGCTCGAAGGCTGTGACCTTGATATGCGGATCGGTAGCGATCGCCTCGCTGCGTGCGATGCGCTCCGAAAGTGGTGCGAGATGGTTGCGGCTCTTCAGCGGATTGCCCGGCGTCACCATCCACCAGAGCTGATCGAGCCCCAGGCGGCGGATGGCGATCTCGGCGACAAGGGCATGGCCCTCATGCGGCGGATTGAAGGAGCCGCCAAACAGACCGACGATCATGCCGCGTTCGCTATGCGGCATGCGGAGATAGCGCCGGTCCATCTGCTCTGTGGTCACGTCAGGGCCGCGTCTGTCCAGTGCCGCGAACGCGGTATTTGAAGGAGGTCAGCTGCTCGACGCCGACGGGGCCACGCGCATGCATCTTGCCGGTGGCAATGCCGATTTCCGCGCCCATGCCGAATTCGCCGCCATCGGCAAACTGGGTGGAGGCGTTGTGCAGGAGGATGGCCGAGTCGATCTCTGTGAAGAAGCGTTCGACGACTTCAGGGTTCTCGGCAAGCACGGCTTCGGTGTGATTGGACGAATATTTCTGGATATGGTCGATCGCGCCGGAAATGCCGTCGACGACGGCAACGGAAATGATGGCATCCAGATATTCGGTCGACCAGTCTTCTTCGGTTGCGGGCTTCAAGCCGGGCACGACCTTGAGAACGGCAGCCGAAGCGCGAACCTCGCAGCCTGCTTCAGTCAAAACCTCGATCAATGGCTTCAGATGCGTGCCGATGGCGGCACCGTCAACGAGCAGGGTCTCGGCTGCGCCACAGACACCGGTGCGGCGCATCTTGGCATTGACGATGATGTTCTTCGCCATTTCGAGATCGGCGGAAGCATCGACATAGATATGGCACAGGCCCTCAAGATGGGCGAAAACCGGCACGCGCGCCTCGCTTTGCACACGGGCAACGAGGCTCTTGCCGCCGCGCGGCACGATGACGTCGATTGCGCCATCAAGCCCGCGCAGCATGGCACCGACGGCGGCGCGGTCGGTAACCGGTACCAGCTGGATCGCATGTTCCGGCAGGTCGGCTGCCTTGAGGCCCTCGACCATGCAGGCATGGATCGCGGCTGATGAACGGCGCGAATCCGAACCGCAGCGCAGGATCACGGCATTGCCCGCCTTCAGGCACAGTGCGCCGGCGTCGGCCGTCACGTTCGGCCGGCTCTCGAAGATGACGCCAATGACGCCGAGCGGCGTGCGGACACGCTCAATCTTCAGGCCGTTCGGGCGATCCCAGGCGGCGATCACTTCGCCGACGGGATCGGCAATGGCGGCAATGGCGCGGATGCCTTCGGCCATTTCTGTGACACGCTTGTCGTTCAGCGTCAGGCGATCGATGAAGGAGGCGAGCATGTCCGTACCCTCTACATCCTTCAAATCCCTAGCATTTTCCGAAAGGATATGGGCCTTGTTCGCCAGGATGGCATCTGCCATGGCGTTCAAAGCTTTATTCTTGGCGTCGGTTGGAGCAAAGCCCAATGGTCGCGCGGCGGCCTTTGCCTTGCGGCCGATGTCGTTCATCAGCGCGTCAATGTCCGGGCTCTGCGCAACTGTATCAAGCATAGCTTGCGTCCTTCTTCTGCCTTTCCGATTTCGAACCGATCTGCGCAGTCATCACCATATCGTCACGATGGACCATGGCGGCGCGGCCGGGATAACCGAGGATCGCCTCGATCTCAGCCGATTTACGGCCGGTGATCTGGCGGGCTTCCTCCGCGTCGTAACCGACGAGCCCACGGGCGATCTCGCGTCCGGAGGGAGCGATGATCGCGACCGTGTCGCCGCGAGAGAAATTGCCGGAGATGCTGCGCACGCCTGCCGGAAGCAGGCTCTTGCCGGCGCCGAGCGCCGTGACGGCACCTTCATCGAGATGCAATGCGCCGGCCGGCTGAAGCTGTCCGGCAATCCAGGTCTTGCGGGCGGTAACTGGCGTGCCTGATGGTGCAAACCAAGACGAGCGCGCGCCCTTTTCGATTGCTGAAAGGGGACTATCAGGCTTGCCTGACGCGATGATCATGGCGCAGCCGGAGGTCGTCGCGATCTTGCCGGCATCGATCTTGGTGCGCATGCCGCCGCGCGAGAGTTCGGAGGCGGCGCCACCAGCCATGGCCTCGATCTCGGGGGTGATTTCGGCAATGGTTTCCAGGAATTGTGCATCCGGATCGAGATGCGGCGGCGCGGTATAAAGACCGTCGATATCGGAAAGAAGGATCAGCAGGTCGGCGCCGGTCATCGTGGCGACACGGGCAGCAAGGCGGTCGTTGTCGCCATAGCGGATTTCGCTGGTCGCGACCGTGTCGTTTTCATTGATGATCGGCACGGCGCCGATCTTCAGAAGCTGGTTGATGGTGGCGCGAGCGTTGAGGTAGCGGCGGCGCTCTTCGGTATCGCCGAGTGTCAGCAGGATCTGGCCGGCGACGATCTCGTCGCGCGAAAGGCTTTCCGACCAGGCTCGTGCCAGCACGATCTGGCCGACTGCCGCTGCCGCCTGGCTTTCCTCCAGCTTCAGCGCGCCGGAGGGAAGATCGAGCACCGAGCGCCCGAGCGCAATGGCACCTGACGATACCACGAGGACATCGACGCCTTTGGACTTCAGCACGGCGATATCGGCGCACATGGCATCGAGCCAGGCTTTCTTCAGGCCGGTCTTGCGGTCCACCAGCAAGGCCGAGCCAATCTTGATGACGACGCGGCGATAGCGGTCCAGCGGTTTACGGCTACTCATCCGCCTCGTCCTCGTCGCTCAGGATCATGTCGCGATGGCGCAGCTTCGGTGTCTTGGCCGGCTTTTCTTCGGTATTGGCTTCGACGATGATGTCGCGCAGCGCGCGCAGCACCTCGGTCATTCCCTTGCCGGTGACGGCGGAAATCAAGAAGGGTGTCTTGCCGCAGGCCTTGGCGAGTTCCTTGGCCTTTTTCTTCAGGGTCGCATCGTCGAGTACGTCGATCTGCGAGAGCGCGACGATTTCCGGCTTGTCGACCAGGTCGTTGCCATAGGCTTCGAGCTCGTGCTTCACCGTCTTATAGGCCTTGCCGACCTTTTCCTCCTGGGCAGAGACGAGATGCAGCAGTACGCGCGTGCGCTCGACATGGCCGAGGAAGCGGTCGCCGATGCCCACGCCCTCATGCGCGCCTTCGATGAGACCGGGAATATCTGCAAGGATGAATTCCCGCTCGTCGATGGTCGCGACACCGAGGTTGGGGTGCAGCGTCGTGAAGGGGTAATTGGCGATCTTCGGCCGGGCGCGGGTCACCGAAGCGAGGAAGGTGGACTTGCCGGCATTCGGCAGACCGACGAGGCCGGCATCGGCAATCAGCTTCAGGTGCAGCCAGATGGTCTTTTCTTCGCCCTCCAGACCGGGATTGGCCCAGTCCGGCGCCTGGTTGACCGAAGACTTGAAGTGGGCGTTGCCGAAACCACCGTTGCCACCCTTGGCGAGGCAGAATCGCTGGCCTTCTGCAGTGAGGTCGCAGATCAGGGTTTCCTGATCCTCTTCAAAAATCTGCGTGCCGACGGGAACCTTGAGCGTTACGTCATCACCGTTGGCGCCGGTGCGGTTCTTGCCCATGCCATGCATGCCGACCTTGGCCTTGAAGTGCTGTTGGTAGCGAAAATCGATCAGCGTGTTGAGGCCGTTGACGGCCTCCACCCAGACGTCGCCTCCGCGTCCGCCGTCGCCTCCGTCAGGCCCACCGAACTCGATGAATTTCTCACGGCGGAAGGAAACGCTGCCCGCGCCACCATCACCCGACCGGATATAGACCTTTGCTTCATCGAGAAATTTCATTTTACTTCCAGTACTCAGTGCGTTTGGGCGACCCCTCTTGGCCCATTCGATATAGGCGGTTCAGGCGGAGGTCAAAGAATATCGTGATTTTTGCGAGCTATAACATACAGTACGGCTTCGGTCTCGATGGCAGATACGATCCGGAACGTATCGCCAAAAGTCTCGAAGGCGCCGACGTCATAGCTCTGCAGGAGGTGACGAGAGGCTTCGTCCGGAACGATTATGCCGACATGCCGGCCGCGATCGCGGCCCTGTTTCCCGACCATTTCTGGGTCTATGGTCCGGCCTGCGACATGCATGCCGTGGCGCCGGAGGGCCAGGTTTCTCCGCTGCGCGGCACCCGTTTCCAGTTCGGCAACATGGTGCTGTCGCGCTGGCCCATCCTGTCAACGCGAACGCTGCTTCTGCCGCGCAGTCGCACGGTAGAGAAGATCAATCTCCAGCGCGGTGCCACGGAAACCGTTATTGCCGCACCAGGCGGCGCGATGCGGGTCTATTCCGTTCATCTCGACCATGTTTCCGCCGACGAGCGCATTGCGCAACTTCACCATCTCACCGACCGCATCAATGCCTTCGTTCAGGAGGGCGCGTCGCTGAGTGGTGCCCACGAATTCGAGCTTTCCGAGCCGCCGCTGCCGGACGATTATGTCATTATGGGCGACTTCAACATGGAGCCGGAATCGCCGGAATATTGCGCCTTTGCCGGATCCGTCGACCGGTTCTACGGCCGCACGGCGCGGATCGGCACGCCCATCGACGCCTTTGCGGAGCTCGGAGCCTATAAGCCCGGAAGCTACAGCTGGATGGATCCGAAAGATCACGGCAAGCGCATGCATCTCGATTATTGCTTCGTCAGTTGCGGCCTCAAGGACCGATTAAAATCCGCCGTCATCGACACGGATTCCCTGGGTTCCGACCATTTTCCCCTGCGGGTCGAGATCGGCGATTGAGGGGACGCCGCCAATTCAGCGGCGTCCTTCCGATGTCAGGCAACCTGTCTCTGTTGAAGTGCGCCAGGCTGAAGCACGGTTTCGATATGGGCGACCATGGTATTGCGGGCGAAAGAATAGATTTCGCTGCAGCCGGTCATCCGGAAGCCGAGCTTTTCCTGAAGCCGAAGCGAAGCAGGGTTGTCGGCAAAGACGCCCGAATGAACCGGCACATCAGGCATACGCCGCGAAAAGCGCTCCAGTGCGGCTTCCGTGGCCTCGCTCATATAGCCGCGCCGCCAGTAGTAGCGGTTCAGCCAGTAGCCGAGGTGCCAGCGACCATGACGAAGTTCGATCGACACATTGCCGATATGGACGTCGTCACTGCCTGTTATCGCCAGAACCCAGTCCGGCATTACGCCAGATGTGACCGGAACCAGCCAGTCCAGCGCATCCTGCCGGTCGTAGGGGGCGGGGACGCGGGCCAGCATTCTGGTGACCGCGAAATCGGAAAGCGATTCCGCAATCGCCGGCGCGTCGCTCAGCCTATGGGGGCGGAGCGTCAGCCTTGCCGTCGTGATGACCGGCACAGGGCCGGGCATCATGGGCTTGGTCTTGGGCCTCTGCAGGACAACGGCGTTCATGAGATTGCCCCCCAGCTTCTCAGCGACATCCAGGTCTTGCGGTCGAGCCGGTACCATTCGACCGGCACGTTGCTGCCGAGCGCCAGCGAGGCGGCAAGGCCGGATCCCTGGAACTGGAAGCCGCACTTCTGGATGACGCGGCGCGAGGCAACGTTCATGACCCGGCAACGGGCATCGATCTGCTCGACCTGCTGCCGCGTCCTGAACACCATGTCGACGAGCGCATGGCAGGCCTCGGTCATATAACCCTGGTTCCAATAGGGCTCACCCAGCCAGTAACCGATCTCGACAGTCCTTTCATCGGTATGCGGCTCCACTCCGCAGCAGCCCATGAAGGCGCCGTTCTCGGCCTTAGTGATGGCATAGACGCACTTGCCAATCTCGCCATTTCGCGTACGCCAAACAAAGTCGGCGGCATCATTGGCGGTATAGGGGTGCGGCATACGCGATACCATGGTGGCGACTTTGGCGTTGTTGGCGAGATGGGCAAGGGCGTCAATGTCTTCTTCATGGGGCGCGCGCATGACGAGCCTTTCCGATAACAAGACAGGGCAATCGGTCCTTAACCGCTCCGGCCTCAGCCGTTCCATGGAAGACCGCCGGTCTTCCCGGGGTGACCGTGATTGGTCGACCCTCATCAATTCGCCTTGCATGTTCAGTCCTCCTGTTTGGACAAAGAAAAAGGGGAGATGGCGCCCCATCTCCCCTGTTTTCTGGACTGAACCTGGTATGGCCAGCCGGGTCGATGAGACGCCGGCTGTTTTTGAGCGCTACCGGCTTATTCCGCTGCTTCCGCTTTCGGCATTACAGACACGTACACGCGACCATTGGCCTTCGTTCGGTAGTCCACATTGCCAGCCGTAAGCGCAAAAATAGTATGATCCTTGCCGAGGCCGACATTGGCGCCCGGATGCCACTGCGTACCGCGCTGGCGAACGATGATGTTGCCGGCTACGACGTTCTCGCCGCCGAACTTCTTCACGCCGAGGCGCTTGGATTCGGAATCGCGACCGTTGCGCGAGGAACCGCCAGCTTTTTTATGTGCCATTGGAGTTCTCCTTTAAACCTGAAACCCGTTGATCTTACTTGGCGGCCACGATGTCCGTGATACGGACAACCGTGTGATGCTGGCGATGGCCGCGCGAACGCTTCGAATTCTGACGACGACGCTTCTTGAAGGCGATGACCTTCTTGCCGCGGGTCTGGTCGACGACTTCCGCCTTGACGGAGGCGCCGGCTACGAAGGGCGCACCGATCGCTGCGTCGGCACCTTCGCCGATCACGAGGACTTCGGTGAATTCAATGGAGTCGCCAGCGGAGGCTTCAAGCTTCTCGATGGTCAGCACGTCATTGGCTGCCACACGATACTGCTTACCGCCGGTCTTGATGACTGCGAACATTATTTTATCCTTTCATGTTCGATCCAGCTCTCCCCGCTACAGGCAGGTGGCTGTCTTCTTATCAGTCGAAGTTAAGCAGGGATTTCAGGGAACTGGCCCGGAACTCTGGTCTGCCGGTGAAACCCCGCGCGAGCGCGAGGCGGGCAAGGGGCGGAATACTCCACTCCTATTGCGAAAGCGGGATACGCGAGTGACAAAAAGGTGTCAAGGCAAAAGGATGGAAAAGCTTGAGATTTCGGCTTGCCAGTCTGTCATTTGCTCGTTATGAGAACGCCCGCGCCGAACAAGCGCCGACCAAGACCGCGGAGAGGTGGCAGAGTGGTCGAATGCACCGCACTCGAAATGCGGCATACCTGCAAGGGTATCGTGGGTTCAAATCCCACCCTCTCCGCCATGCTGGGCTTTGGGCCGTAAGTTTCCCTGTGATCTTCTGACTTCTACGCATCTTAGATGTCGGTGTCGAAATTGGCTAGAACCGCACTTCCGGCGCCCTGCGTTCATATTCGTCACACAGGGCGAGTGTGGTGGCTTGCCTTGATACAGCGGCGCGCATAGCGTGTAACAACGCAGGCAACCAAAGGTCCCCACCATGAAGGCTTTCCTCTCGCACTCATCTAAAGACAAAGGGTATGTCGAGGGGGTTGCGTCTTTACTCAGGCCGGGAAGCTATGAGCTCGACTCTGAGACCTTCGATGCTGGCCTTGTTAACTCTCAGGCAATTGTGAAAGCTTTGCAGAGGGTCGACTTATTTTGTCTGTTTCTGTCTGAAAACAGCGTTAATTCGGCATATGTCGAATTCGAGCTCCTACTGGGTTTGGAATTCATCGCGAGCGGAAGAATTGCGAGATTTCTAGCTATCTGCTTGGATGATGTTGCATTCGCTCAGGCCTCCAGCAACGCGAAATTCTTCAACATCGTCAGAAAAACCTTAACACCTGAGGGTGCGGCTAGACTGATCGAAGGGACTTTGAT
Organism: Rhizobium sp. BK275; assembly: GCF_014193555.1. NCBI lineage: Bacteria > Pseudomonadati > Pseudomonadota > Alphaproteobacteria > Hyphomicrobiales > Rhizobiaceae > Rhizobium > Rhizobium sp. BK275. The sequence continues at coordinate 345,003 of NZ_JACHZL010000006.1, read as the reverse complement.
CTCAGTGAAGCAGGCTGCTGAAAGTTCGTTTCATCCGTTCTTAGGTCGAGAAACAGAGCTGAAAGAGCTTGAGGATCAGATCTCAGATCATAACCGACCCCCTGCCAAAGGCATATTTATCTCTGGTAATTTTGGGTCCGGCAGAAGAAGTCTCGCTCGAAGCTTTTACCAGAGCCACTACCCTCGCTCAGGGAGGGTCATACCGGGCGTAAAAGTCGATGCGTTTTCCAGTATTCATGAACTTTATCGGAATATTCTCACCACTTTGCGTCCCACGTTGACCGCTAGAGAATTCAGAGAGCGCATACAAGCGTTCGAACTTGCGGGCATCGATGAGAAGCGCCGCCAAACTGCTGATTTGCTGAATGGCTTGCTGCCCGCACAAGAAACGGCGTTCCTTATCGATAATGGGGGTATTCTCACGGACTCCGGAGCGCTTACCGAAGAGCTGGATGCGGTGATCTCAAAACTTTCCCCCAGACCCCACCCACCAGCAATCATAATTGCGCCGCGAATGACGCCGAAGAAGCTAAGGAGATCCCAGAACGATATTGCATATGTCGGTGTCCGCGCTCTTCCATATGAGTCGGCGAAGCGACTGCTGTCGCGGCTTACCAAGGACAAAGACATTACTCTTTCGATTGAAGCCCTAGATACCCTAATTAAGTTGAGTGATGGCCACCCGTTTAATATATATAGACTTGTTGAAGAAATTTCAGAGCGCGGAGTTGAAGCTTTTCTTGCGAGTCCGAGCGATTTTATTGATTGGAAGCATAGGCAGAGCTCTGAATACGTATCCAAAATCGAATTTAACGATATAGAACTTAAAATTCTCGCAATTCTGCGGACCGTCCCTGAGCTGGATTTTAGCGCAATCGTTGCCGCACTAGAAATTGATGCCCAGTCTGTTAGCGATGCTTTGTCGAGACTAGCTAATCTCCACGTGGTTGATGGTGACGGGGATCGGTTTCAAGTCTCACCTGCGGTCCTTGTTGCGGTTGAGCGCGACAAACGCGTTAAGATTCCCCGCGATGTCGAGCAGAATGCTATGCGAAGTATCGCCAACTCGCTGTCTGTGAGGCTTGAGGAGGGAACGGCGCCCGTTGCGCTCGTAGACACCGCTATCTTGGCGTCTCTGAGTACCAATGACGAAATGTCCGGCTTTGCGTCGGCTTTTCTCTTGCCGTCTCACTATGTCTGGATGGCAAAGCGATCTTACGACCAGCGGGCATGGGAACGGAGCATTCGCTATGCTCAGGAGGGCTTAAAAGGATCCGATCGACTATCATTAGAGGGAGTAGTTGCTGCTTGCCGATACATCTGTTTGCCCGCGGCGAGAACGGGAGATGTGGTCGCGTTTGACGGAGGAATCAAAAAGCTCAAGGGCCTAAATGGAAATGATTGGGTAAAGAGCAACATAGCATTTTTTGAGGGTTTCAATGCTCGCTTGAAGGGGCGTCTCCCGACGGCTGAAAAGTTTTTCCGGGAGTCATATGATTTCTCCCCTGGAAATATTTCCGCCGCTCGAGAGATTGCTGCTATTTGCTTGGCTAGAGATAATCTTGATGAAGCTGAAAAATTTGCTCGAGAGGCATTCAGTTACGCTCAGCGTAACCCGTATGTAGTCGATATTCTTCTGGCCGTCCTCGTGAGGAAACATGGGCGCAATGCCAAGCGTGTAACAGAAATCAACGATATGTTTGATATCTTATCGAAAGTGGGGGAGGAGGGCGGAAAGTCTTTTTACACCACGCGAAAAGCGGAATTCGAACATTTATGGGGAAATAACAAAGAGGCCCTCCGCTTGATTGAGAGTGCAATCGTGAAAACACCAACATTATTTGAGCCCCAACGTATATATGCTGAGATTTTATTGAAGGACGGCAATAAAAGCAGGGCATTGTCTGTTCTGGACGGCATGCGAGAGATGGTAGGTCCGCGGGATGTTGAGGATAGTAGGACTAACTATCGCGCATACCTTGTAACTTATGCTCACTATCTCGTTGAGATCGGAGAGTGGGATCAGGCAAAGAAGATTTACGATGATGAAGCAATTTTTACAGAACACGAACGGAAAACAGCCGTTAAGGAGATTGAGGTTACACAAAGCTACAGCACGAAAAAACTTTAAAATACGCATATGACTCGCCCTGCACTATGCCGAAGCAGCCTTTCGCCTTTCCTGTGTTGCTGATCACAGAGACTATCGGCGAGAAAGGTTGAGTCCGAGATGGACGTGAGGAGAAAGAGGGGACGTCGGGAGAAGTCAGCGGTGAGAAAGGCCCATTTGTTTTCGGGGCCTGCATAGGATGCATAACTTGCATAGGCAGTTTCAGCGGCTCTATAGGAAATGTCAGATTCAATGCCTGTCATGTCACCGTCTGACATTTCCCACACGACCAATGAAAAATCCTATGCAAGTTATGCATCCTATGCGCTGAGGTATTCGAAGGCCTGTCATTTGGACTCGGAATTTGGTTGGCCGGCACGATGCATATCCGCTTCGACGAGGCCATCACGATCACGGCAATGCAGGCATTCAATGTCTCGGAGAATGCAGCGCTGACGTATCTTTTGCGTAGCTCTCACATTGATCGGAAAACAGTTTTTCGCTCAGGAAATCGACGAGGACGCGGACCTTGGGCGAGAGGTGCCGGTTGGAGGGCCAGAGCAGGTGGAACTGGGCGGGGGCGTCTATATGGGCGTCGAGCACGGTGCGCAGCCTGCCGTCGGCCAGCGGGTCGCGGGCGAGGAAATCGGGCATGCAGCCGATGCCCATGCCGCTGATGGTGGCGCCGCGAAGGGCTTCCATGTTGTTGCAGGTCAGAACGGTGCGGGTTCTGATTTCCGGATGGTCGGCGGCGAGGCTGAGCGGCCAGGGCTGCAGCTTTCCGGAATTCGGGAAGCGGAACCGGACGCTCCGATGGCCTTCGAGGTCACGGGGGCAATCCGGTGTTCCGTATTTTTCCAGATAGGCAGGCGCGGCGCACAGCAAAAGCTGAAACGGGCGAAGTGCGCGCGACATCAGTCTCGAGTCTGGTAAGGTCCCGCTGCGGATTGCAACATCGACGCCCTCTTCGATCAGGTCGACGATCCGGTCGTTGAAGTCGAGATCCAGTTCGACCTCCGGGTAGAGGTTCACGAATTCCGGCAGGATCGGCAGGATCAGATGGTAGCTGACCAGCGGTACGCTGACGCGCAGCCGTCCCCGAGGGATTGCCACAGCCTGAGCGAGCGAGGCCTGGGCGTCTTCCAAATCATCGAGGATACGCCGGCAGCGCTCATGGAAGAGGCGGCCTTCTTCCGTCAGCCGCAGGCTCCGTGTCGAGCGCTGGAACAGGCGGACGCCGAGCTGTTGTTCAAGTGCGGTCACAGCCTTGCCGACAGCGGAGGGCGAGAGGCCGAGCGCGCGGCCGGCGGCAACGAAACTTCCAAGGTCAGCGGTTCTGACGAAGGCAGTCAGGCCTCCCAATGGCTGATCCATCTGCAGATCCATTCGAGCGATTTCTTCCACTATGAGCGGAACAAACCATAGGTTATCGAAGAATTATCCTCAATTTATGCTGATTTCCGCATTCGAAGTCCAGGTGTTTCGACGCCTCCCGCGCGGGCCTCCCAAGCGTGTCTTCATCCTCGAACCAGCGGATATCTTTATGACCGTCACTCACAAGTCCAAACCTACAAGTATTGCAGAGAAAATCTTCGTTCTGATCGCCGTCTGCTCGGCAGCCGCGGCCATGCCGCTCACCTTCACCGGTCCGGCCGTCGCCCTGCCGGCAATCAGTGGTGAACTCGGCGGCAGCCCCATTGCCCATAACTGGGTCACCAATGCCTTCATGCTGACATTCGGCAGCACATTGATGGCGGCCGGAGCGCTGGCAGACAGTTATGGCCGCAAGCGCATCTTCCTGTGTGGCCTCGCAGCCTTCATCCTGTTTTCCGGCGGGCTTGCCTTTTCGCCTGATATCGTCTGGTTCGACGGCCTTCGTGCGCTCCAAGGTTTCGGCTCGGCCGCGGCCTTTTCCGGCGGGATGGCATCGCTGGCCCAGGAGTTCGACGGAAAGGAGCGCATGCGCGCCTTCAGCCTCGTCGGTGCAAGCTTCGGTGTCGGTCTGGCGTTTGGACCGATGGCGTCGGGCATGATGATCGAGGCCTTCGGTTGGCGGGCGATCTTCGCTCTCGTGGTTGGCCTCGCCACCATCGCCTTCGTTTTCGGGGCAATATTCCTGACGGAAACCCGCGACCCCGAGGCAAGGGGGCTTGATTGGCCAGGCGCGATCAGCTTCACGCTCGCCCTGTCCGGAAAGCGGCTGGGGTGATGCTCTCACGCTTGGGCTCGTTCTCGGCTCTGCGCTGCTGGTGGCCGTCTTCTGTTTTATCGAGCATCTTGTGAAGAGGCCGATGCTTGATCTGACGCTTTTCCGGTATCCTCGCTTTGTCGGTGTGCAGTTGCTGGCAGCGGCTCCGGCCTATGCTTTCGTCGTCTTGCTGATCCTGCTGCCGGTGCGCTTCGTCGGTATCGAGCGCCTCAGCGCGGTTGCCGCCGGGCAGATGATGATCGCGCTTTCCGGTCCGCTTCTCGTTCTGCCGATTGCCGCTGGATTGCTGACCCGGTGGCTGCCGGCAGCGACGATCTGCAGCGTTGGTCTCGTCATTTCGGCTGCCGGCCTCTTCTGGCTTGCCCATATTCCGGTGGGGTCGGATCACGCCCTGCTCATCGGCCCATTGCTGACGATCGGCATTGGCATCAGTCTGCCCTGGGGTCTCATGGACGGGCTCGCCGTCAGTGTTGTGCCAAAAGAGCGCGCCGGCATGACTACCGGGATCTTCAGCACGACGCGTGTCGCCGGCGAGGGTGTGGCGCTCGCGATCGTCAGCGCTGTCCTCTCCGCGCTGACGCGATCGTTTCTCGGATCAAGCCATGAAGCGACAACCGCAGCACAGCGATTAGTAACCGGTGATCTGCATGGTGCGGCCCAGGCCCTTTCCGGCATGGGAGAACTGGAGCTCATTCATGCCTATAACAATGCCTTCAACCTGCTTCTGTGGCTGCTGACCGGCATCACGATCCTGACGGCAATCGTCATTTTCACATTCATGGGACGAGGCACCGGCGAGATGGCGGAAGAGTCTATCACTGCCTGAAATATTGGGGCGGATCGACGTTTCCGCCCTTTTAACTATAGCTGCCGAAAAACTACTCTGCGTGACGTAATTTATCCTGCAAAATTACATCCCGCAGTAACGACTCCTAAAGTCCCGTTTGGCACTTTATTCCTATTGATATTGTTTTGGCGTATTTACTCGCTGGGGTTTTCTAAATGAGTCGTAATCGGGACGATTGGGTCAGCCAGCGGGCTTATGCCATCTGGGAAGAGGAAGGCCGACCGCATGATCGGGGCGAAAGCCATTGGGCGCAGGCGCTGAGGGAATTTCAGCAACTCGAAGCCACCAAGGCTTCTGCCGACGGAAGCGATCTCATCGAAAAGCTTAAGGCAGCCGGACGCTTGATGCGTGCCCATGACGAAGCTGAGGTGCAGGACAATCGACACAGCCATCGCAGGACAGCCGCTCGCTAGGCTCGGCTGAGACCGGCGTCGCAGAGGCGCTTTTATATACTGAATGTTAGTCAGCCGTCGGCTTTTTTGTTGTCAGGCCGGCTTGTTCGCAAGCATGATGTGAACGTTCCTCGGCTCTGTATATTTATCGAAGCCGCCCGGCCAAGTATCGCAGCTCATTGCGGTCCTACCCCTCATTACTGGCGAGCGGCCCAACTGAGGCCGCGCCGGAGAATGAGGGGCATATAGGGGTGGCTGAATTCGGCGGCGACGTGGCCCAGTGCGGAGTAGAACACGCGGCCTTCGCCGAAATGTCGCTTGAAGACGACGGGCATCGCGATATTGCGCGCGGCAGGATCGTACTGGCCGGTGAAGGTCGTGGTGGCCAGGATTTCCACCGAGGGATCGTAGTGCAGATAATACTGCTCCGAGCGGTAGTCGAAGTCCGGAATGCCTTCCATTAACGGATCATCCTGCCGCGTTATGGCAACCTGGAAGTCAATAATATTGCCGGGATGGGCAACCCAGGTGACACCGGAGACGTAGCGGAAGGGTGCGCTTTCCTTGAAGGAAGTAGCAAGGCAGCCGTGATGGCCCCCGAGGCCGAGACCGCCGCGAACAGCTTGGACCAGGGCATCTGCGTGCGGCTTTTCCAGCTTCTCGCCGGTAATGACCGGCACCAGAAGATCGGCATTTGCGAGAAGCGGGGAGCCGAAGATGCCGAGGTCATTGGTGATTTCGACTGCAAATCCGTCCTCGCGCAACAATTCGCCAACGATGTTTGCGCAGGGCTCCGGCTCGTGGCCCTGCCAGCCGCCCCAGACGATGATCGCCTTTTTCATATTTTCTTCCTTAAACTCATGCAGCAGGCTTATCGACGATAAACATTATAGTGCTAAGGCTGAGCGGCCAGATGTCGACCGATCTCTTCGACCACGGAAGAGCCGAAATGTCGGCGCCATTCCGACGGCGTTAGCGATATAACGAATGTCTTCGATGCAAAAGGCGTCGGTGTGGCCGGCAGGCCGATCGCGCTGCCCAATGCGCATTCCGTGTGCAAGGCATCTCTAATCTTCTTCTTTTTGCAAATATGTAACCGAGATAACTTTTTACTGACGTGTAATTTGGCTAAGGTCCACGCATCTGTGACTTGTAAAGGGATAGATGCATGGCAGGTGAAACGGTACTGGTCGTCGGCGGCGCTGGTTATATTGGCTCGCACACGTGTCTCGATCTGGCGAACAAGGGCTACAAGCCCGTGGTGTTCGACAATTTTTCCAACGGTCATCGCGAATTCGTCAAATGGGGACCAGCGGAAGAGGGTGACATTCGCGATCGCGCCCGTCTCGATGAGGTGCTGGCAAAGCACAAACCGTCGGCGATCCTGCATTTTGCGGCGCTGATCGAGGTCGGCGAATCAGTCAAGGATCCGGTCTCCTTCTATGAGAACAATGTCATCGGCACGCTGACGCTCCTCTCGGCGGCGCAGGCGGCGGGTATCAATGCCTTCGTCTTCTCCTCTACCTGCGCGACCTACGGTCTGCCCCAGAGCGTGCCACTCGATGAGACGCACCGCCAGGTGCCGATCAATCCCTATGGCCGCACCAAATATATCGTCGAACAGGCGCTTGCCGATTACGACCAGTACAAGAGCCTTCGCTCCGTCGTGCTGCGCTATTTCAACGCTGCCGGCGCCGATTTCGAAGGCCGGATCGGCGAATGGCACCAGCCGGAAACGCATGCGATCCCGCTGGCGATCGACGCAGCCCTGGGGCGCCGCCAGGGCTTCAAGGTTTTCGGCAGCGACTACGAGACGCGCGACGGCACCTGTGTGCGCGACTATATCCACGTTCTCGATCTCGCCGATGCGCACGTGCGCGCCGTCGAATATCTGTTGAGAGGTGGCGAGTCTGTCGCGCTTAACCTCGGCACCGGCACCGGCACGACGGTGAAGGAACTGCTCGGCGCCATCGAAGATGTCTCCAAGAAGCCGTTCCCGGTGGAGTATATCGGCCGTCGCGAGGGCGATTCACATACGCTGGTCGCCAATAACGACAAGGCGCGGGACGTGCTGGGCTGGGTGCCGCAGTATGATCTCTCGCAGATCATTCAGTCGGCCTGGAACTGGCATGCGAGATCAAATCAGCACTGAACGCGGCTCAAAGCCCAACGTTCTCATCGTCACTGCGGATCAATGGCGCGGCGATTGCCTCTCGGCTATGGGGCACGCCTGCGTCAAGACGCCGAATGTAGACGCTCTGGCGAAAGAAGGGACGCTCTTCCGGCGGCACTATGCCGGTGCAGCTCCCTGTTCGCCGGCGCGCGCTACGCTTTATACCGGCCTTTATCAGATGAACCATCGCGTCTGCCGGAACGGATCGCCGCTCGACCGGCGGTTCGATAATCTGGCGCTGGCGGCAAGGCGGGCGGGTTACGATCCGACGCTGTTCGGCTACACGGACACGGCGCCCGATCCCAGAGATATGGATGCCAATGATCCGCATCTGACCACCTATGAAGGCCTGCTGCCGGGTTTCACGGCTCGCCAGCTCCTGCCGGAACATGAAAGACAGTGGCTTTCCTGGCTGCGTTCACGCGGCCACAAGGATGCCGTCAGCCGTGATATCCACATTCCAGTCGGCGCTGCGGCAGGAGAAATCTCCGACGCGGCGCCCGCCTATTCACGTGAAGAAACGCAGACCGCCTTCCTGACCGGCGAATTCATCCGTTGGATGGGGGAGCAGGATGCGCCGTGGTTCGCGCATATTTCCTTTTTGCGGCCGCATCCGCCTTTCTCCGTACCGGAGCCCTTTAACCGCATGTTCAATCCGGGCGAAGGCCCGGCTTTTGCGCGTGCCACCGACTGCGAAACGGAACAGCAGAGCCATCCCTATCTTGCCTATGCGATGCCGCGCGCCGGCAAGGGCAGTTTCATCCGCGGGGCGGAAGGGCCGCTCAGCGACTGGAACGTCGCTGATTTCGATGCCATCCGGTCTATTTACTACGGCATGATCGCCGAAGTGGACGACCAGCTCGGCCACATCTGGCAAGCGCTGAAAGATGCCGGTGAGTGGAACAACACGATCATCGTCTTCACCTCCGATCATGCAGAGATGGCGGGGGATCACTGGATGCTCGGCAAAGGCGGCTATTTCGACGGCAGCTACCATATTCCGCTCGTCATTCGCGATCCCGGCGCGGCCGCAGCCGGTGGTATCGTTGATCATTTTACCAGTGCTACCGATGTGTTTCCGACGCTTTGCGAACGGCTCGGCATTGTGCCTGCCAATGGCATCGACGGCCGCTCGCTTGCATCGTTCCTCGACGGTATCGAAGCGTCGGGCTGGCGGGACGCGGCTTTCTGGGAATTCGATTTCCGCGATATCGCCCATGGCGAGGCGGAGCGGCATTTCGGCCTTCGGTCGAATGAACTGAACCTTGCCGTCATCCGCGACAACAGGTTCAAATATGTGCATTTCACCGCATTGTCGGCGCTGCTCTTCGATCTCTCGGAAGATCCGATGGAATTGCGCAACCTTGCCGACGATCCGGCCTATGCGTCGGTACGGCTCGGCTATGCCGAACGGCTGCTGTCGCTCCGGGCGCGACATCTCGATCAGACACTTGCCTATACCGAACTGACGGAAAAAGGGCCGGTGACGCACCGACCCTGATTAGAGCGCCGTGCGTCCGTTCGGACGCACAAAGGACGCTCTAACTCTTGGAAATTACGCATCAGGCTTTCGAAAATCGGTTCCGATTTTCGGGCCGATGCTCTCGGCATCAGAAGTTTCCGAGGAAATCCCGCTTGCCGACCGGCGCACCCTGATTGCGCAGGATGGCGTGTGCCGTCGTCACGTGGAAATAAAAGTTCGGCAACGCGAAGAGGGCGACATATTCGAGGCCCGGCACGACCAGACCGTTGCGGCCTGGCACCGTGATATCCTTGACGTCGCTCCCTTCCAGAGCCTCCGAAGAGAAGCTGGCTAGATAGGCTTCGGTCTTCGCCATACGCTCGCGCAGTTCGGCGATCGTCGTTTCATTATCCTCGAATTTCGGCGCGTCGGTCGCCGTCAGGCGAGCGAGCGTAAATTTCGCGCTGTCGCTGGCGCGCTGGTACTGACCGGAAAGCGGCAGCATGTCCGGTGCCAGACGCGCGTTTACGAGAATGGTCGGATCGATCTTCTTTTCCTCGGCATAGGCTTCGGCCTTGTCGAGATAGGTTTTCAGGCTGGCAATGCCGCGCTGAAACATGGGTACGGTAAGGCGATACATCGAAATGGACATCTGTCCTGTCTCCAAAATTTTCAAAAAACAGCCGGTGTGCGCAGGCTGTTGGGGCCTCGACTAGATGGGGATCTCTACGGCTTTCACAATAAGTGCCTGTGACGGTTCTTTGCCGATCATGGCCGGATTGCAACAGGCTGATCTCCCACAGTTCACCGCAATAGCGGGCCTCGCGCCGCCAACCGTATCCGAAATCGGCAAAGAGGCTTGACGTCGTTTCGATAAAATGGAATGAATATTCCGCGAGACAAATTTTACGGTTTGTTTGTTCCGTTTTGACGGGGCCGCCACGGGAGAGGCGGCGCGGGATTAAGGCCTGCAGACGGATGTCTGAGGCCCCGGCGTGAGGAGGGTGCAGCCGGGCACCGCTTTGTGGAGGAAATGCAATGAGAAAATTCATTCTGGGCACTGCGATGGCGCTCGTCCTGTCGACGGCCGCCCATGCGGAAACGGTCGGCGTTTCGATGGCCAAATTCGACGACAACTTCCTGACCGTTCTGCGCAACGGCATGACCGATTATGCGAAGACGCTCAATGGCGTCACATTGCAGGTTGAAGACGCGCAGAACGACGTTTCCAAGCAGCAGAGCCAGATCCAGAACTTCATCGCCTCAAAGGTCGATGCGATCATCGTCAACCCTGTCGATACCGATGCGACGACGGCAATGTCGAAGCTTGCGGCCGATGCCGGCATTCCGCTGGTTTACGTCAACCGTCAGCCGGTCAATGTCGACACGCTGCCAGAAAAGCAGGCTTTCGTGGCGTCCAACGAGCAGGAATCCGGCACGCTGGAAACCAAGGAAATCTGCCGTATTCTCGGTGGCAAAGGCAAGGCCGTCGTTATCATGGGCGAGCTTTCCAACCAGGCGGCTCGCATGCGAACCCAGGACGTCCATGATGTCATCAAGACGGACGAATGCAAGGGACTGGAGATCGTGGAAGAACAGACGGCCAACTGGGACCGCACCCAGGGCTCCGACCTGATGACCAACTGGCTCTCCAGCGGCATCGAGTTCGATGCCGTGATCTCCAACAACGACGAAATGGCGATCGGCGCTATCCAGGCGCTGAAGGCGGCCGGCAAGGACATGACCAAGGTCGTCGTCGGCGGTGTCGACGCCACGCAGGACGCGCTTGCCGCCATGCAGGCGGGCGATCTCGATGTGACTGTATTCCAGGACGCCGCCGGCCAAGGCAAGGGGGCGCTCGATGCCGCACTCAAGATTGCCAAGGGCGAAAAGGTCGAGAAGAAGGTCTACATCCCCTTCCAGCTCGTCACGCCTGAAAACGTCAAGGACTTTGTCGCCAAGAACTGAGGCGGGTCGAGACGAACCGGGTGCGGGCCGGAACGCCCGCATCCTTTAAACCTATCCGTATCCGGAGGAAACCAGATGGCTGTCAGCCCGACCACCATGGCCGCGGTTCGCGCAAGTGGCGCAATTCCGAATGCGGAATATCTCCTGACCGCCGAGGGCGTGCGCAAGGAGTTTCCGGGTGTCGTGGCGCTTGATGATGTACAGTTTCGGCTGAAGCGCGGCTCCGTGCATGCGCTGATGGGCGAAAACGGTGCGGGCAAATCCACGCTGATGAAAATTCTTGCCGGCATCTATATTCCCGATAAGGGCGACATCCGGCTGAAAGGCGTGGAAATCCGGTTGCAATCGCCGCTCGATGCGCTGGAAAACGGTATCGCCATGATCCATCAGGAACTGAACCTGATGCCCTTCATGACGGTGGCGGAAAATATCTGGATCCGCCGCGAACCGAAGAACCGCTTTGGCCTCGTCGATCACGGTGCGATGTATCGCCAGACCGAGGAATTGTTTGCCCGGCTCAATATCGCCATCGACCCCGCGATCGAGGTCCGGTATCTCTCGGTTGCCAACCGCCAGATGGTCGAGATCGCCAAAGCGGTCTCCTATAATTCCGACGTGCTGATCATGGACGAGCCGACCTCGGCGCTGACGGAGCGGGAGGTCGAGCATCTCTTCCGCATCATCCGTGATCTGAGAGCGCAGGGTATCGGCATCGTCTACATCACCCACAAGATGAACGAGCTCTTTGAGATCGCCGACGAGTTTTCCGTTTTCCGCGACGGCAAATATATCGGCACGCACGCCTCCACCGACGTCACCCGCGACGACATTATCCGCATGATGGTCGGACGCGAGATCACCCAGATGTTCCCCAAGGAAGATGTGCCGATCGGCGACGTGGTACTGTCGGTCAAGAACCTCAATCTATCAGGCGTCTTCCGCGACGTTTCCTTCGATGTGCGCGCGGGCGAAATCCTCGGAGTGGCGGGCCTCGTCGGCTCGGGTCGGTCGAACGTTGCCGAAACGCTGTTCGGCGTGACGCCGGCGAGCTCCGGCACGATCGAGCTTTTCGGCAAGCAGGTCGAGATCACCTCGCCGACGGTGGCGATCCGCAATCACATGGCCTTTCTTACGGAAGACCGAAAGGACACGGGCTGTCTTCTCATCCTCAACGTTCTCGAAAACATGCAGGTCGCCGTGCTGCACGACAAGTTCGTCAAGGGCGGCTTCGTGCAGGAAGGCGCCATCGAGGAAACCTGCGAGGACATGGCGCGAAAGCTGCGCGTCAAGACGCCGAACCTTTATGAGCGTGTCGAGAACCTCTCGGGCGGCAATCAGCAGAAGGTGCTGATCGGCCGATGGCTGCTCACCAATCCGAAGATTCTGATCCTCGACGAGCCGACGCGCGGCATCGATGTCGGGGCAAAGGCGGAAATCCACCGGCTGGTCACCGAGATGGCGCGCAACGGCGTCGCCGTGATCATGATTTCCTCGGAGATGCCGGAGGTTCTCGGCATGAGCGACCGCATCATGGTGATGCACGAGGGGCGCGTCACCGGTTTTCTCAATCGCGATGAAGCAACGCAGATCAAGGTGATGGAGCTTGCCGCGCAGTGATTGCGTGTGAGCCGGGATCGCTGAAGGGAGGTTTGACATGACTATCAAGGCAGCAGAGGGCGCAGCCCCGCTCGCAACCAGGCCGAGGCGACGGCGCGTGCCGCCTGAACTCAGCATCTTCCTCGTGCTGGTCGGCATTGCGCTCATTTACGAAATCCTCGGCTGGATCTTCATCGGCCAGAGTTTCCTCGTAAATTCACAGCGCCTGACGATCATGATCCTGCAGGTCTCCGTCATCGGCATCATCGCCGTCGGCGTCACCCAGGTCATCATCACCGGCGGTATCGATCTTTCTTCGGGCTCGGTCGTCGGCATGACAGCGATGATCGCAACAAGTTTTGCCCAGTCCTCAAGCTGGGGGCGGGCTGTGTTTCCCTCGCTGACCGATTTGCCTGCCCTCGTGCCTATCGTCGTGGGGCTGTTGATCGGGGCAACCGCCGGCCTCATAAACGGCGCGCTCATCGCCTATACGAAGATCCCTCCGTTCATCGCAACGCTCGGAATGTTCGTTTCGGCCAGGGGGGTGGCCAAGTGGTATACCAAGGGACAGCCGGTTTCGGGGATTACCGAACAGTTCCATTTTATCGGAACCAAGGCATGGCCGGTTGTCGTGTTTCTGATCGTCGCGCTGATCTTCCACATTGCGTTGCGCTACACCCGCTACGGAAAGTTCACCTATGCCATCGGCGCTAATCCGCAGGCGGCCCGCGTTTCCGGCATCAACATCGAGGCGCATCTCGTCAAGGTCTATGTGATCGCGGGATTGCTTGCCGGACTTGCAGGTATCGTCACGGCGGCGCGGGCAGAAACCGCGCAGGCAAGCATGGGCGTCGGATATGAGCTTGATGCGATTGCTGCGACCGTCATCGGCGGTACCTCGCTGACAGGCGGCGTCGGGCGGATCACCGGCACGGTCATCGGCACCATCATCCTCGGCGTCATGACGTCAGGCTTCACTTTCCTCAGGATCGACGCCTATTACCAGGAAATCGTCAAGGGCGTCATCATCATCGCGGCCGTCGTCATCGACGTCTATAGGCAGAAGAAACGAACCAAGCACTGAACCGGAAAAAGGGGCTTCGGCCCCTTCATTGTTTTATGGGGAATGGCTGTGATCACGACGAGGATGCAGGGCTTATGATGTCTTCAGATGGTGCGTGAGTTTCTGACGATCACCCAAAATCATCTCGGACGGAATATCGGCGAGGTAGAAGAGAGCGATTTCCAGTCCCTCTGCGATGGCGTCATCTGTTGGTCCCGGCAGCTCTTCCTCACGCATCCGTGCTTCGAAAACGGTGAGCAGAAAATCGAAGCTTTCGCCTTGTGGTGAAATAAACTTTTTTCGTTCGATTTCGATCGGCTCGACCAGATCCAAGGACACGCCGATTTCTTCTATTATCTCCCGGCGAAATGCGGCGGAGAAATCCTCGCCTTCTTCGACCGTTCCGCCCGGCAGAGACCAGCCGGTATGCATGCCGCTTCTCTTCGCCAGGACGATTTGGCCTCTGGCATTATGGATGATGCCGATCGCTCCACCCAATGCCCGGCGGGAAAAGTGCTTATGTTTCTGTGCCTCAAAATCGGCTTCCGGTAAGGGCTGGTCGGCGGCCGTCAGTCTGGCATCCGGGTATTGTCGAATAAGCGCCTGGAAAATTTCCTCACTCATGGGGTTCTCTCAAATCATTGGCAGAAAAGACATTCCGCGGCGATTCAGCCTGTGGACCGCGGCATCCAGGGTATTTGCGACGTTACCTTTTTGCATCGCAAAATTGCATGCTTTCCACATTGCGCATTTGTAAAAAAATAGGTGGCGCTTTCCGTCAGCTTTTCTATTCTTGCCGCTTCGATCCGCCCGTTCGGGCAGCGCAGGAAAGCAGATGCAACTCGTATTCGACGGCCACAACGACGTTCTCCTTCGACTCTGGACCCATGCGAAAGACGGTAGCGATCCGGTTGCGGAATTCGCTGATCGCACGACAGCAGGGCATATAGATGCTCCCCGGGCGAGGGCGGGCGGTCTGGCTGGTGGCCTCTGCGCCATCTACATTCCGTCGGGCGATCTGGTCTTTGCCGATCCCGATGCGAACGGCCACTACGCGACGCCGCTTGCCGCCCCTCTCGATCCGCTGCCGTCGCTCGCGATCGCCACGGAAATGGCGGCGATCGCGCTCAGGCTCGACCGTGCCGGCGCCTGGAAGCTCTGCCGTTCGGTCAAGGATATCCGCAAAGCGATGGCATCAGGCATTTTCGCCGCCGTCATGCATATCGAAGGCTGTGAGGCGATCGGCGCCGATCTCGCCGCGCTCGAAGTCTTCCATGCCGCTGGCCTGCGTTCGCTGGGGCCGGTCTGGAGCCGCCACAACATTTTCGGCCATGGCGTGCCCTTCGCTTTCCCCAGTTCGCCGGATACGGCGCCGGGCCTGACGGAAGCCGGCTTCGCGCTGGTGCGCGAGTGCAACCGTCTCGGCATCATGATCGATCTCGCCCATATCACCGAAAAGGGTTTCTGGGATGTGGCGGAGACGACCGACCAACCGCTCGTCGCCAGCCATTCCAACGTCCACGCGCTGACGCAGGTGGCGCGCAACCTCACCGACAGGCAGCTCGATGCGATCCGCGAGAGCCGCGGTCTCGTCGGCGTGAACTATGCCACCGCCATGCTGCGACCAGATGGCCGCTCCGAGGCAGACACGCCGCTCTCCGACATGATCCGCCATATCGATTACCTCGTGAACCGCGTCGGGATCGACTGCGTGGCGCTCGGTTCGGATTTCGATGGTGCTACCATTCCGGAAGAAATCGGCGATGCTTCGGGCAACCAGAAGCTGATTGCCGCTCTCCGGCAAGCTGGCTATGGTGCGGAAGACTTGACCAAAATGGCCAGCGAAAACTGGCTTCGCATTCTGGCTTCGGCGTGGAGGGAAGAGGACGTCTGAAACCAAATAATACTTAGTAATCAATCAAAACAGGGGAACAAACCACGATGATTACCAAACTCAACCGTAGCTTCCGACTTCTTTCCGCGGGAGCGGCCCTTTCGCTCCTGATGGTAGCTGCGCCTGCTGCTTTCGCTGAGACGCCGAAGGATACGCTCGTTGAAGGTTTTGCCATCGACGACATCATCACGATGGATCCGGGCGAGGCTTTCGAGCTTTCGACAGCAGAAGTCACCAGCAATACCTACAGCCTGCTCGTTCGCCTCGACATGAACGACACGTCGAAGATCAAGGGCGATCTCGCCGACAGCTGGACCGTTTCCGATGACGGCCTGACCTATACGTTCAAGCTGAAGCCGGATCTGAAGTTCGCCTCCGGCAACCCGATCACTGCCGAAGACGTGGCCTGGTCCTTCGAGCGTGCCGTCAAGCTCGACAAGAGCCCGGCCTTCATTCTTACTCAGTTCGGTCTGACCGGTGACAATGTCACCGAAAAGGCAAAGGCTGTCGATCCGACCACCTTTACCTTCACCGTCGATAAGCCCTATGCGCCGAGCTTCGTGCTGAACTGCCTGACGGCAACCGTCGCTTCCGTCGTCGACAAGAAGCTGGTCATGGATCATGTGAAGTCCGTCACCGTCGATGCCGACCACAAGTATGACAACGATTTCGGCAATGAGTGGCTGAAGACGAATTATGCCGGTTCCGGTGCCTTCAAGCTGCGCGAATGGCGTGCCAACGAAGTCGTCGTCATGGAACGCAACGACAATTACTACGGCGAAAAGGCAAAGCTTGCCCGCGTCATCTATCGCTACATGAAGGAGAGCTCGGCGCAGCGCCTGGCGCTCGAGGCCGGCGATATCGATATCGCCCGCAACCTGGAGCCGGGTGATCTCGATGCCGTTTCCAAGAATGCGGATCTGGCGACAACCAATGCGCCGAAGAGCACGGTCTATTACGTCAGCCTCAACAGCAAGAACGAGAACCTGAAGAAGCCTGAAGTCCAGGAAGCCTTCAAGTATCTCGTCGATTACGACGCGATCGGTGCGACCCTCATCAAGGGTATCGGCGAGATCCACCAGACCTTCCTGCCGACCGGCCAGCTCGGTGCGCTGAACGAGAACCCCTACAAGCTCGACGTCGCCAAGGCGAAGGAACTGCTCGCCAAGGCGGGTCTGCCGGATGGTTTCTCGGTCACCATGGATGTGCGCAACACGCAGCCGGTAACCGGCATTGCCGAATCCATGCAGCAGACGCTCGCCCAGGCCGGCGTGAAGATGGAAATCATTCCCGGCGACGGCAAGCAGACGCTGACCAAGTACCGCGCCCGCACGCACGACATGTATATCGGCCAATGGGGCTCGGACTATTTCGACCCGAACTCCAACGCCGACACCTTCACCTCCAACCCTGACAATTCCGACGCCGGTACGGTGAAGACGCTCGCATGGCGCAATACCTGGGAAGCGCCCGAGCTCGACAAGGTGACGAAGGCTGCCCTGCTCGAACGCGACGCTGCCAAGCGCGCCGCCATGTATGAGGATGTCCAGAAGAAGTTCCTGGCCAACAGCCCGTTCGTCATCATCTTCCAGCAGATTGAAGTGGCGGGCTATCGCAAGAGCCTTAAGGACTTCAAATTGGGGCCGAGCTTCGACACCAACTATGTAGGCCCGATCGCGAAGTGATGAGCCGGCTAGGCTGATCCAGTGAGCATCGTCGAAACAAGACAGGAGGCGCGGCCCCGCAAGGGCCGTGCACTCTCCTTTGCAAAGGCGCTGGGGCGCTTCCTCTTCGCCGCCGTCACCACCTATCTCGGCCTTCTGGCCGTCACCTTCTTCATCGGCCGCGTCGTGCCGATCGATCCCGTGCTCGCCATTCTCGGCGACCGCGCACCGAGCCATGTCGTGGAGCGCGTGCGCCGCGAGATGGGCTTCGACCTGCCGCTCTACGAACAGTTCTATATTTACCTGAAAGGCATCCTTTCCGGCGATTTCGGTACTTCAGTCCTGACCACCAATCCGGTCATGGTTGATATTCGCCGTGTCTTTCCGGCGACGCTGGAGCTTGCGACCGTCGGCACGATCATCGGATCGGTCATCGGCGTGCCACTCGGCGTGCTGGCCGCTGTGCGCCGTGGCAGCATTGCCGACCAGGTCGTCCGCGTCATCGGCCTTGTCGGTTATTCGGTGCCGATCTTCTGGCTGGCACTGATCTCCCTCGTCATCTTCTATGCGCAACTGCGCTGGGTGGCTTTCCCCGGCCGCATCGATATCGTCTACGAATACAGTTTTACGCCGGTCACCGGCTTCTATCTTCTCGACAGTGCGTGGCAGGGGCAGTGGGATGTCTTTTATGATGTCTTCCGCCACATCATCCTGCCGGCCTGCCTGCTCGGTTATTTTTCGCTCGCCTATATCAGCCGCATGACCCGCAGCTTCATGCTGAACGAGCTGTCGCAGGAATATGTGGTGGCGGCCCGCGCCAAGGGGCTTTCGGAAACGCGGGTGATCTGGGGCCATGCGCTGAGAAATGCGGCGGTGCCGCTGGTGACCGTCATCGCACTCTCCTATGCCGGCCTGCTTGAAGGCTCGGTGCTGACGGAGACGGTTTTTTCCTGGCCTGGTATAGGCCTCTACATCACCAATTCGCTGCAGAGTGCCGATATGAACGCCGTGCTTGGCGGCACGATCGTTATCGGCACGGTCTTTGTCGGCATCAATCTCATTTCCGATCTTCTTTATCGGATACTCGACCCGAGGACGCGCAACCGATGACGGTTCCTTCCACGCCGATCAGCCGCCGCGAGTGGCTGCTGTCCGACCGCCCTCAGTCGCGCATGCAGGCCCGGCTCGGCCGCGCCTATGTCACGTGGCGGCAGTTTACCGCGAACCGGCTCGCCGTCGTCGGCCTGCTCATCATCGTGGCGCTGCTGCTGATTGCTGCCTTTGCCAATGTCATCGCCACTCACAATCCCGTTGTCGGCGATCTCAAGAATGCCCGCTTACTGCCGCCCGGTAGCGCCGGCTATCTGCTCGGCACCGATGATCAGGGCCGCGATATCTTCTCGCGCCTCGTTTACGGTTCGCGGCTGACGCTGCTCGTTGTCGTGCTGGTCGCCATCATCTCGGCACCGGTCGGCCTCATTGTCGGTACGGTGTCGGGTTATGCCGGCGGATGGGTGGATGCGACGCTGATGCGCATCACCGATATCTTCCTTGCCTTTCCGAAGCTGGTTCTGGCGCTCGCCTTCGTCGCAGCGCTTGGACCGGGCATCCAGAACGCCATCATCGCCATTGCCATCACGTCCTGGCCGCCCTATGCGCGCATCGCCCGCGCCGAGACGCTGACGGTTCGCCGCTCCGATTACATATCGGCGGTTAAACTGATGGGCGCCTCGCCGTTGCGGATCATCGTGCGGCACGTCATGCCGCTCTGCATGTCCTCGCTGATCGTTCGTGTAACCCTCGACATGGCGGGCATCATCCTGACCGCTGCCGGCCTTGGCTTCCTCGGTCTCGGTGCCCAGCCGCCGCTGCCGGAATGGGGGGCGATGATTGCCTCCGGCCGCCGTTTCATCCTCGACCAATGGTGGGTCGCGGCCATGCCCGGCATCGCCATCCTCGTCGTCAGCCTCGGCTTCAACCTTCTGGGTGACGGCCTGCGCGATGCGCTCGATCCGAAGGAGGCCGGCCAATGAGTTCGCTTCTGACTGTGAAAAACCTGCGAGTCAGCTATCCGACCCGCACCGGTGTGATCGAAGCCGTACGCGGCGTTTCGTTCACGCTCGGCAAGGAGCGACTTGGTATCGTCGGCGAATCCGGCTCCGGCAAATCGCAGACCGGCCGCGCCATTATGGGCCTGACGCCAAAGCACGGCATCGTTACCGCCGACACATTGAATTTCAGCGGCATCGATCTTCTGAAGGCTTCGGCTGTCGAACGGCGCAGGCTGCGCGGCAAGCGCATCGCCATGATCCTGCAGGATCCGAAATATTCGCTCGATCCGGTCATGACCATCGGCAAGCAGATCTGCGAAACGCTGCGCACGCATGAGAAGGTTGGCAAGGGTGAGGCGCGCGACCGTGCGCTTTCCATGCTGGAAGCAGTGCAGATCCGCGACCCCCATCGGGTCTTCGATCTCTATCCGCACGAGGTTTCGGGCGGCATGGGCCAGCGCGCGATGATCGCCATGATGCTGATCGCTGGGCCGGAATTGCTGATTGCCGACGAGCCTACCTCGGCCCTCGACGTTACGGTCCAGCTCGACGTGCTCAGGATCATGGACCGGCTGGTGTCCGAACGCGGCATGGGGTTGATCTTCGTCTCCCACGATCTGAGGCTGGTCTCCTCCTTCTGCGACCGCGTCATCGTCATGTATGCCGGCCGGATCGTCGAAGAGATCGCCGCATCCGAGCTTCGCAACGCGAAGCATCCCTATACGCAGGGGCTGCTCAACTGCATGCCGCAGATCGGTGAAAACAGGCATCCGCTGCCCGTCCTCGACCGCAAACCGGAGTGGGCTGCATGAGTACAGCGCTATCTGCAGACCATCTCGGTGTCGTCTACGACCATTTTTATGCGCTGAAGGATGTGAGTGTCTCCATCGAAAGTGGCGAATCCTTCGGGCTCGTCGGTGAGTCCGGCTCGGGCAAGTCGACGTTGCTGCGAGCCGTTGCAGGGCTCGCGCCCGTCAGCGAGGGTATCGTCCGCGTTCACGGCGAGGTTCTGAAGGGTGTAAAGCGCAGCAGGAACTTTTACCGAAGCGTCCAGATGGTGTTTCAAGACCCCTACGGCTCGCTGCATCCTCGCCAAACCGTCGACCGGCTGCTTCTAGAACCGCTGGCGATCCATGGCATAGGTGATAGCGAGAAGCGCATTGCCCGCGCGCTCGACGAGGTCGGGCTCGGCAATGGCTTCCGCTTCCGCTATCCGCATCAGCTTTCCGGCGGCCAGCGGCAGCGTGTGGCGATTGCCCGCGCACTGATCGTCGAACCGTCGATCCTGTTGCTCGATGAGCCGACATCGGCGCTCGATGCCTCCGTGCAGGCCGAAGTTCTCAACCTTCTCGAACAGATCCGCCGCGACCGGAACCTAACCTTCGTCATGGTCAGCCATGATCTCGGTGTCATCACCCATATGTGTGGGAGGCTTGCTGTGATGCGTGGCGGTGCCGTCGTTGAACGGCTGACATCGGCTGAACTTGCCGCCGGCAGTGTTCACGAAGAGTACACGCGAAATTTGATGATCGCGAGCAAGGGTTTCGTAAAGGCTTGAAAGCCAATGTTTTCAAACCTTTGAAAAATCTCGCACCGCGTCGACGTTAAGGATAATGGTTTCCTAAAACACGACCATTCGACTAGACTATTGACAGCTGCCTTAGTTCTGTCATGATCGCGTTAACGACCGTTAGCTTTCGTGATCGATGGAGGTTGAGGCATGTTCTTTCTCGGTGGGATGACCATGGGTTACCTCGATCCACCTGTTAAGGCCGAGCGGAGGGAAACCGCCTCCGTTACTATCCCGGCGGAAAAGGATCGCCGGTTGATCGAAACATCCCCCAACACACCCCAGGGCGACAACGCTGCAGAGCGTTCCTGGATTTGGGCGTGGCGCACGCTCTGCTGAGCAGAAGCCTGGGTGGATTTTCTCTTTCGTCTGCTCTGGACGGAAATTTATCTCTACCTACCTTATAGAGAATGTAAGAAAATAAATGCGAGCTGGCTGTCCGGCCGCAAAAACAAACAGACGGAGGCGACACATGGCAAATCTGGGTATTTCGCATACTCATGTGAACCAGTACGGATCCGTATCGGCCAAGAAGCCGGTCACCACGCGGCACAAGATTCAGACCGCGATCCATGCAACGATTTTCACGGCGGCATTCCTTTTCGTCGTCGCAATGGTTTTCGGCGTCGTCGGCTGAGACGGCTCGTTCCGGGCGCTACCTGATGGCGCTCGCCTGATCGATCATTTCCCTATCTGGAACAATTGGGATGCAGCGGCATTCTCCTGACACTTTGGTGTTCGACTTGGAGAATGGTCATGAGAGGCATCCTGCTGTGGTCGCTGGGTATCCCGATCCCGGCCATCATCCATCTTCACCTGTTCCGCGAAATCCAGCTCATCCCCGAAATTAGGCGTGAGGCGCTGATAAGGCCGTCCAGCCGCATGGACGTCATCCATGCGGCTTTTCATGCCTGTGGGTCGGGCGACTTACGGAAAGCCTGATGCGTAGATTCAAAGAGCTAGGGCGTCCTTAGTGCGTCCGCATGGGCGTATGGCGCTCTGGAAACAGGTCTCACGACTTGAATTATCGCAAGCCTGTCCAACTTTCCCGAATGGCCTTGCGGGGAGGGTATCGGGCACCCGTGACCATCGCAAAGTCACGGCTGAATGGGGTCGCTCCCTTGCTGCAACGCTCTCGGACCGCTCGTTTATCTTGGTTTTCCGGCCGTCGGCGAGGATCGGTCCGTTCATGCGAGAGGCATCATAAGCAATGTAGAAAGCCCGCCCACATTCAACAATGTCGTTTGGATCCAGAACCGAACCTATGTCCATTGCCAATCCGTCTCCGAGCCTACCGCGCGAGCCTGAGAAGAAGCAGATCGACCACAGTGATTCGATCCGCTCAACCTATCTGTCCAATGAGGACATCAGGGCAATGGGTGAAAGCGTCGCCTGCCGTACGGTGAACGAGTTGCCAGGCTTCGCACCGTTCGATTTCTTCGCGCGCCACAGGGAGAACGAGAAGGAAATCCTGCGCGTCTACCGCACGACAGCGGCCGACGCCGAGGCCGGGGGGAGGATCACGCCAGCCGCCGAATGGCTGCTCGACAATCATTACATCGTCGAAGAAGCTATCCAGGAAGTCCGTCGTGATTTCCCGCGCCGCTTCTATCGCGAACTGCCTTTGACTGATATCGGCGATGCCGAAGTTCCGCGCACGCTCGTACTGGCCTGGCTCTATGTCGCCCATACCCACAGCACCATCTCGCAGGAAAGCCTGACGGCGCTCGTCGATGGCTTCCAGCAGCATGAGACACTGAGAATTGGCGAGCTCTGGGCGCTGCCGTCTCTGGTGCGCTACGTGCTGGTCGAAAACCTCCGCCGTATTTCGAGCCGAGTCGAGCGCAGCCGCGGCATGCGCCGCCGCGCCAATGAGGCCGCCGACGTACTGGTTCGCTTAGCCGACACCGCAAAGGCTGCCGCCTATCTGAGGACGCTGGAGGAACTTGCCGAGGACAATACTTTCTCGACGCAATTCCTCTACCGCATGCGTGATGGTTCGCAGACTTCGAGCATGGCGATCTCCTGGTTGGACCAGCGGCTGGAGCGGCTCGGGCGTGACAGCGAAGAAGTGACGATGGCGGAGCATAGCCGCCTCTCTGCCGGCAATGTCACAACGGGCAATATCATCCGCAGCCTACGCGAGATCAACGATACGGAGTGGTCGGTCTGGATCGAGCAGGTCAGCCATGTCGACAGGTTGCTCTGGGACAAGTCCGACTACGGTGATCTCGATCCCGGTTCGCGCAACAGCTATCGCAGGCAGATCGAAAAGCTTGCCAGACGCTCGCCGCTGAGCGAGGTGCAAATCGCCCAACTCGCCGTCGACATGGTGGCTGAGGTCAGGCATTCCGACGAGGCGCAGCCGCATGAGCCTGATATCGGCGGCTTCATTACAGGCGCTCAACGCCTGAAGTTCGAAGCGCGCGCGGATTACCGTCCAACGCTGGCGCAGCACGTCTTCCGCGCCGTCCGCAAGTTCAATTGGATGGCGATCGCCGTTCCGGTCGTGCTGATCACGATCATCGCCATGGCTGTTGTCGGCGGGTTCATGGCCATTGCCGGCATGGCGTCGATCGAAATCGCCCTGCTGCTCATCCTATTCTCGCTGCCGGCGTCGGAAGGTGCAAATGGCCTCTTCAATACCGTGCTGTCCTTCTTCGTCACGCCGGCGCGGCTCGTCGGTTACGAGTTCAAGCGGGGTATCCCTGACGATGCGCGCACGCTCGTCGTCGTGCCTTGTCTGATTTCCGATCGTGACAGCGTTGACGAGATGGTGCGCAATCTCGAGGTTCATTATCTCGCCAATCCGCACGGCGAAATCCATTTTGCACTGCTCAGCGATTGGC
The DNA here is from genome assembly GCF_014193555.1 of Rhizobium sp. BK275. Lineage (NCBI taxonomy): Bacteria > Pseudomonadati > Pseudomonadota > Alphaproteobacteria > Hyphomicrobiales > Rhizobiaceae > Rhizobium > Rhizobium sp. BK275. The sequence goes on along the minus strand of NZ_JACHZL010000006.1, from coordinate 321,155 downwards.
CGGACAGCGATGTGGAGGAAAGCTCTTCCGATCTGGACGTGCTGGAATATGCACGCCGTGAAGTTGCCAATCTCTCAGCTCGTTATGCCTATAACGGCGGGACGCGCTTCCATCTCCTGCATCGCCGCCGCCTCTACAATCCGTCCGAGGGTGTATGGATGGGCTGGGAGCGCAAGCGCGGCAAGTTGCACGAGCTGAACCTGCTGCTGCGCGGCGACCGCGACACGACCTACCTGCCAGGCGCCAATACCGTGCCTGCCGATATCAAATACGTCATGACGCTCGATGCCGATACCCGCCTCATGCGTGATACCGTCACCAAACTCGTCGGCAAGCTCCATCACCCGATCAACCGGCCGGTCATCAACCCGGAAACTGGTCGAGTCGAAAGCGGTTATGGTATTCTGCAGCCGCGCGTGACGCCGTCGCTGACGACGGGCAAGGATGCGTCGGTCTTCCAGCGCGTCTTTTCGATCAACCGCGGTCTCGACCCGTATGTTTTCACGGTTTCGGATGTCTATCAGGATCTTGCCGGCGAGGGCACGTTCACCGGCAAGGGCCTCTATCATGTCGATGCTTTCGAGGCTTCGCTGAAAGGCCGCATCGCAGAGAATTCGGTGCTCAGCCACGACCTTCTCGAGGGGTCGATGGCGCGCTGCGCGCTCGTCACCGATCTCGAACTCGTCGAAGATTTCCCGGTCCGCTATGAGGTCGAGACCTCGCGGCAGCATCGCTGGGCTCGCGGCGACTGGCAGCTCCTGCCCTATATGCTCAATCCGAAATACGGCGTCACCGCGCTCGGCCGCTGGAAGATGTTCGATAATTTGCGCCGGTCGCTGACACCGATCGCCTGGTTCTTCGCTTCCGTGCTCGGCTGGTATCTGATGGAGCCGTTCGGCGCGCTGATCTGGCAGATCCTGCTGATCTCCTGCCTGTTCGTGGCGCCCACCCTGTCGCTCGTCAGCGGCATCATTCCGCGCAGCAGCGATATCGTCGCCAGCGCTCATCTCCATACCGTCTGGTCGGATATCACGGCTGCCAATGCTCAGGTGGCGCTGCGCATCATCTTCATCGCCGACTCTGCCTGCATGATGGCGGATGCGATCAGCCGTTCGCTATACCGCCTGTTCGTCAGCCACAGGCTGATGCTCCAGTGGCGTACTGCGGCCAGCGTCCAGGCCGGCAAGCAGGGCACCATTCTTTCCTATTACGAAGCGATGTGGCATGCGCCGGTCCTCGCGGTCCTGGCGATAGGTTTTGCGGCGCTGTCAGGCGACGACGCCTTCCTCGTTGGTATTCCCTTCGCGCTCCTCTGGATCCTGTCACCAGCCGTCGCCTGGTATGTAAGCCAGTCGGCCGAGACGGAAGATCGTCTCGACGTGCCGGATGACGTCTCCGACGAGTTGCGAAAGGTCGCGCGTCGCACCTGGCGATACTTCGAAACCTTCACGACGGAGGAGCAGAACTATCTGCCGCCCGACAACGTGCAGGAAACGCCGCATGTCATCGTGGCGACGCGCACTTCGCCCACAAATATTGGCGTCTATCTCCTGTCCGTCATTTCCGGCCGCTATTTCGGATGGTTCTCCTTCGAGGAGACGATCGAGCGCCTGGAGCAGACGGTCGCCACGGTCGACCGCATGGAAAAGTTCCGCGGCCATCTCTTCAACTGGTATCACACCGATACGCTGCAGACGCTGGGGCCTCGCTATGTTTCGGCGGTCGACAGCGGTAATCTCGCCGGTCACCTGATTGCCATTTCCTCAGCCTGCCGCGACTGGGCGGAGGCGCCCTCGGCACATGTCCAGGGCAATCTCGACGGTGTCGGTGATACGGCCGGCATTCTCGGTGAAGTGTTGGACGACCTGCCTGACGACCGCAAGACCGTGCGGCCGCTGCGCCGCCGTCTGGAAGAGCGCATCGCCGGCTTCCAGAACGCGCTTGCCGCGGTCAAGCGCGAGCACGAGTTTGCCTCGATCCGTGTCATCAACCTCGCGGTCCTGGCGCGCGACATTCAGAACCTCGCCGGCAACCTGCATCATGAGGTGAAGTCGAAGCAGACGGAAGAGGTCACGTTGTGGGCGGCTTCGCTCGTCAAGGTCTGCGAGGCACATATCTCCGATAGTACCTTCGACCTTTCCAATATCGATGCCTTGCGTCCGCGCCTCGTCGCACTTCGCGACAAGGCGCGCGATCTCGCCTTTTCGATGGATTTCGGCTTTCTGTTCCGTTCGGAGCGTCGCCTGCTGTCGATCGGCTACCGTGTGGAAAGCGGCGAACTGGATGCTGCCTGCTACGACCTTCTCGCGTCCGAATGCCGCCTGACCTCACTCTTCGGCATCGCCAAAGGTGACCTGCCGACGGAGCATTGGTACAAGCTTGGCCGCCAGGTCGTGCCGGTCGGTTCGCGTGGCGCGCTGGTTTCCTGGTCCGGTTCGATGTTCGAATATCTGATGGCCCCGCTCGTCATGCAGGAGCGCGGCGGCGGCATTCTCAACCAGACCAACAATCTCGTCATCGTCGAGCAGATGAACCATGCCCGCAAGCTCGGTACGCCCTGGGGCATCTCGGAAGCGGCTTTCAATGCCCGCGACCATAACCTCAACTATCAATACACGAACTTCGGTGTGCCGACGCTCGGCCTGAAGCGCGGTCTCGGCCACAATGCCGTCATCGCGCCCTATGCCTCGCTGCTCGCCAGCCAGTATTATCCGGCGGCGGCGCTCGAAAACCTGCAGAAGCTTCGCAAGCTCGGTGCTCTCGGCAAGTTCGGTTTTCATGATGCCGTCGATTTCACGCCGACACGAGTGCCTGAGGGCAAGAAATGTGTGGTCGTCTATAACTACTATGCGCACCATCACGGCATGTCGATTGCGGCTGTCGCCAACGTCGCTTTCGACGGGCTGTTGCGCGAGCTCTTCCACTCGGATCCGGTCATCGAAGCGGCCGAACTGCTGCTGCAGGAAAAGGCGCCGCGCGACATCCCGGTCATGAGCGGCAAGGACGAATCCGTTACACCCGCCGCCATCCAGGACGAACTCATGCGTCCGGTCATCCGCAAGCTTGCCGATCCGGCATCGCGCGACCGCGAGCTCGTCTTCCTGTCGAACGGTCATTATTCCCTGATGCTGACGGCGACGGGCGCGGGTTATGCCCGCTGGAACGGTCTTTCCGTCTCCCGCTGGAAGCCCGATCCGACCGAGGATCGCTGGGGCAACTTCATCTTCCTGCGCGACATGGCGACCAATGAGTGGTGGTCGGCGACGGCGGAACCGAAGAGCGTTGAAGGCGAAACGGTCAGGGTGGAATTTGCTGACGAGAAGGCCGTCTTCAGCAAGGTGCTTGGCGAGCTCACGAGCGAGGTCGAATGCATCGTCGCCACCGAACATGATGCGGAAGCCCGCCGCCTGACGCTGTTCAATATGGGCGCGGAAGATCGCTTCATCGAAGTGACTTCCTATCTCGAACCGGTGATCGCATCGGACGACATGGACAATGCACATCCGGCTTTCGCCCGAATGTTCGTGCGGACGGAGATCGACAAGCGCGGCGACGCTATCCGCGCCTGGCGCAACAAGCGCGACCCGAACGAAGCGGCCATGAGCATCGCACATCTGATCGTCGACAATGCCGGCGATGCGCGCCACACCGAATTCGAAACCGAGCGGCGCAAGTTCCTCGGCCGCGGTCGCAGCCTGGCGAACGCTGCCGCGTTCGATCCAGGTGCGGCGCTTTCAGGCACTGATGGTTTCACGCTGGATCCCGTCCTGTCGCTGCGTCGTACTGTCCGCGTTCCGACCGGAAAGAAGGTCAGCGTGATCTTCTGGACAATCGCGGCGCCTGATCGTGCCGAGGTGGACAAGGCCGTCGACCGCTATCGCCATCCGGATGCTTTCAACCACGAACTCGTTCAAGCCTGGACGCGCACACAGGCGCAGATGCGCCATGTCGGCGTCAGCTCGCAGCAGGCGGCCGCCTTCCAGCATCTCGGTCGTTATCTTGTCTATCCGGACATGCAGCTTCGCGGCGATCACATGGTCGTCCGGACCGGCATGCAGTCGCAGTCGGCGCTCTGGCCGTTGGCAATTTCGGGCGATTTCCCGATCTTCACGCTGCGCATCGATGACGACATGGATCTCGAGATTGCCCGCGAGGCGTTGCTGGCGCAGGAATATCTGCGCTCGCGCGGCGTGACCGCCGATCTCGTCATCATGAACGAACGGGCCTCTTCCTATGTGCAGGATATGCAGCATGCGCTCGACGCGATGTGCGAAAACGTGCGCCGCATGGGCCAGGCTGACGGCCTGCGCCAGCACATCTTTGCGGTCCGCAGGGACTTGATGGAAGAGAGCACCTATCAGGCACTGATTGCTGCCTCGCGGGTGACGCTGCATGCCAGGAACGGCAAGGTGGTCGATCAGATCAACCGCACCCTCATGCTGTTTGCGCTCGGCAAGGAAGAGCTTGAGGAGACGGAAAAGACCGAACGCGCGGGGATGCCGGTCAAGCGCATACCGCCCCTGCCGGCCCCGGCTATCAAGACCGTCGCCATTGAGGAGGAAGGCGATCTCGACTTCTGGAATGGCATCGGTGGCTTTAGCCGCGACGGCCGTGAATATGTCACACGTCTGCCGGGCGGGCGGGCGACGCCACAGCCATGGATCAACGTCATCTCGAACGACCAGTTCGGCTTCCATGTGTCGGCGGAAGGTGCGGGTTTCACCTGGAGCGTCAATTCGCGCGATTATCAGCTCACCTCCTGGTCGAACGATGCAGTCATCAACCGTTCCGGCGAAGCCCTCTACATAGCGGATCTCGAAAGCGGGGCGGTCATGACGCCATTTGCAACGCTTTCCCGTCGCAACGACATTCGCTTTGAAGCGCGGCATGGTCTCGGCTATTCCACTTTCTCCAGCATGCAACATGAAATTGCGCTGGAAGTGACGCAGACGGTGTGTCGCGAGAAGCCGGTGAAGCTGCAGCGCCTGCGGTTGCGCAATACAGGCTCGGAAAGCCGCAAGCTTCGGCTCTACGCTTATGTCGAATGGGTCCTTGGGAATAATCCGCAGAAGACTGCCTCCTTCATCTTGTCGAAACACGACGAGGAGACAGGGGCGCTGTTTGCTACGAACCTCTACAGCATCGATTATTCGGGCCGTACCGCCTTCTTCGCCGCGAGCGAAACGGTTTCGAGTTTCTCAGCAAGTCGTCGTGAGTTTCTTGGCAAAACCGGGACGATTGAGGCGCCTTTCGCTGTGACAGCAGCGGCGGCTCTTTCCGGCTCCACGGACCTCGACGGCGATCCAGCAGCGATCCTTGCGATCGATATCGAGCTCGGCGCCGACGAAGAGCGCGACGTCACCTTCTTCCTGGGGGATGCGCCGACGGAAGAGGCCGCGCGCGCCTTGCTTGCCGATATTCGAAAGGGCTCGTTCGATGAGGCGGTGCAGGCGAACCAGGGCTTCTGGCAGGAATTCACCGGCAAGCTGCAGATTTCGACGCCGGATCAGGGCATGAACAATCTCGTCAATACCTGGCTGCCCTATCAAAGCCTCGGCTGCCGCATCATGGCCCGCACCGCCTTCTATCAGGCGAGCGGTGCCTTCGGCTTCCGCGACCAATTGCAGGATACGCTCGCCTTTGTGCTGCAGGAACCTGCGCTTGCGCGGCGCCAGATCGTCAACGCCGCCTCGCGTCAGTTCCGCGAAGGCGACGTGCAGCACTGGTGGCTGCCGGGAACGGGCGCCGGCGTGCGCACCATGATTTCCGACGACGTTGTATGGCTCGCTTATGCGATCGATCATTATTGCAGCGTCAGTGGCGACAGGAGCGTGCTTGACGAGCAGCTTCCCTTTCTTGAAGGCCCGGCGCTGCTGGAAGGTCAGCACGACTCCTTCTCCAAGCCGGAGATGTCCGAGGATACGGCAAGCGTCTACGAACATGCGGCCCTGGCGCTCGATCTCGCCATTGCCCGCAAGGGCACAAACGGCCTGCCGCTCTTCCTCGGCGGCGACTGGAATGACGGCATGAACCGAGTCGGCATCGGCGGCCAGGGCACGAGCGTCTGGCTCGGCTGGTTCCTTGCCGGCACACTGCGCTCTTTCGTCCCATATGCCGAAGAACGGGGCGACAAGGCTCGTGCCGAACGCTGGAGGACCCACCTCACCGAACTCAAGAGGGCGCTCGAAAGCGCTGCGTGGGATGGCGGTTATTATCGTCGCGGCACATTCGATGACGGCACGCCGCTCGGATCGAAGGAAAACCTGGAATGCCAGATCGATTCGATCGCCCAGTCCTGGAGTGTGCTCTCGGGCGAAGGCGATTCGGAGCGGGCCGCCAAAGCGATGGATGCGGTGCTCGCCCAGTTGGTGGATGAGGAGGCGCGGGTCATCCGCCTCTTCACGCCGCCTTTCGAGAAGTCGTCAAAGGATCCGGGCTATATCAAGGCCTATCCGCCCGGCGTTCGCGAGAACGGTGGCCAATACACACATGCCTCGACTTGGGTGGTCATGGCACTGGCAAATTTGAAACGGGGGGACGACGCGCTGCGTTGCTTCCAAATCCTCAATCCGATCACCCATTCGCTGAATAAGGCGGCGGCCGAACGGTACCGCGTAGAGCCCTACGTCGTAGCGGCCGATGTCTACGGCGACGATCCCTATATCGGGCGTGGCGGCTGGACCTGGTACACGGGTTCGGCCGGCTGGCTCTACCGCGCGGCGGTAGAAGGCATCCTCGGTATCCGGCTAAAGGGTGGACAACTTTTTGTGAACCCGTCGCTCCCTTCCAATTGGGACGGGTTTGCGGCAGAGATCAAGCGCGGCGGAAGCAAATACCGCATTTCGGTCTCAAAAGCGTCCAATGCTGAAGGCTACACTCTGTCTATAAACGGCAGCGAAGTCGCCAATCCCCACGAGGGATATCCGGTCGGATAACAGCAATCTCCAAGCTGATTTTCCGGCGATTCGCGCGGCCAAAGGGGAACCCTTTTGGCCGGCGTAGCGTTTGCAAAACGGATAACAGGAGAGACACCATGGCAGGTATGCCGACCAAAGCCATTGGCGCCCAACGAAGTTCCATATCAGTAGCGGCGTCGAAGCGTGATACGAGGCTCGATGTGATTCGTGGTCTTGCCCTGATCACGATCTTCATCAATCACGTCCCAGGGCAAATCTTCGAATATATCACGACGAAGAATTTCGGCTTTTCCGATGCCGCCGAAGCCTTCGTGCTGATCTCGGGCATTGCAGTCGGTCTTGCTTATGGTTCGCGCTTCAAGGCGGGCAGACGGCTGGAAATGGCGATCAAGGCGGCAAAGCGCGCCTTCACGCTTTATCTCGCTCATATGATCACCACCTTCGTGACGCTGGCGCTCTTTATCTGCGGCGCTTGGCTGTTCCATCGGCCGGGGCTACTGGTCGAGATCAATATTCTGGCGGTGCTGATGAACCTGAAGGAGGGCATTCCCGCACTGCTGCTGCTCGGCCACCAGATCGGCTACAACAACATTCTGCCGATGTACGGCGCGCTGATGTTGATGGTGCCGCTGATCCTGCTTCTGAACGAGAAGAGCACGCTGTTGGCGCTAGTCGTTTCCGGCACCGTTTGGCTGCTTGCGGGCGTCTATCAGATTGCGCCGCAGAACATGCTGTTTGAAGGAGACTGGTTCCTCAATCCCTTCTCCTGGCAGTTCCTGTTCACGATCGGCATCGTGTCGATGATGCATGTCAAGCGCGGCGGCACGCTTCCCCGCCATCCGCTGCTTTTCGCGCTCGCACTCAGCTATGTCGTGCTCTCCTTCATCTGGGTGACAGCCCGTCTCTGGGATCTCGGAAACTATCTTGCGGCGCTCGGCCTGCCGGTAGTGCTCACCGGTTTCGACAAAACCTTCCTGTCGCTGCCGCGTCTTATGCACGTGCTGGCGCTCGCCTATCTGGTGATCAATATTCCGGCGGTATCGCAGGCTTTCCGCCGCCCGGCCGATCATCCGCTGACGATCCTCGGCCGGCACTCGCTCAATATCTTCGTCGCCGGCACCATCCTTGCAATGGCCGGGCAAGTGCTGCTCTACATCACCAATCGAGACCAGATCATCGGCCCGATCTTCGTGCTTGCCGGTATCGCCGCCCAGTTCGCCTATGCCTATTATCTTGAATACAAACGCGAACAGGAAAAGACCCGGCCTCTTGCCGGCGGCGCCATTCCGGTACCGGTCCGTGTCAACCGGGCGGCGGATTCCTACGGTCAGGGCAAGCGCAAATAGGCCGGCTTCCTCAAACAATATTAAGCTGGCGGTCGAAGAGGCCGCCGGCTTTTTTCTTTTCGCCGAGCGTGGATGGCTACGCCTTGACGCAGTTGCTCCAGGTGGAAGCGCGAGGGCAAACCTCCGGGATCACTATGAGATTTTGATTTTTTAGCTGTTCATCACGAATGGAACGGTTACGCGCCTGGCTCCATTTTGGCTTCCTGAGGCAATGCCAATGATAGGGAGCACGAAGATGTACTTCGAACTCAAGGACGCCACAGCCGATATCCTCGCCAGGAGCCGTCGGCATAATGAACTCTGCGATCTTCCCCTTGACCTGATCTCCTCCGAACGCGAGGCTTATGACATCCAGGCGATCGCACAGGATGCGCTGGGTTTCGAGCGCAAGGGCTACGTGCTTGTCGGCACGAGCGAGGAATCGCGCCACATCCTCGGTCTCGCAAGGCCGATCTATTCCGAAATTCCCGGTTCTGCACTTCTTGCCGGCACGAAGGAATTCCGGCTGCCGCCAGGCACTATCGGTGTCCAGTGTGAGCTGGTTTTCACGATGCTGCGGTCCTATCCGGATATCGGAGAGCCGATCAACCTCGACAGTGCTGCTGAAGCCGTGCTCGATTGCCGCCCGGCCGTCGGCATTCTCGGCCGGCGCACGCGGCGGGTCTTCACGGGAGACCACGCAGCGATCGCCGACTTCGGCCTGCATGTCGCAACCCTCTGCGGTGATCATACCGGGGCGCTGGCATCAGCCGATCTTGCCGGCATCGATATTACGACCTTCCTGTTCAAGCAGATGGTCTTTTCGGGGACATCCGCATCGGTCATGGGCAATCCGCTCAATGCCGTCGTCTGGCTGGCAGGCCAGCTTTCGGCGAACGGCAGGCAGCTTCAGGCCAACGATATCGTTGCGACGGGATCGTGCACGACCATTCTTCAGGTTTGGCCCGGCCAGCATATGGCGGCTGATTTCGGACCACTTGGACAGGTGGAATGCATCTTTGCGTGACACGCATTTCAAACCGAAAGGACAAGTTATGAGGCCGCAGCGAAAGCCATTCATTACCGAGATCAAGAAGACGAAACAGTTCTGCCGCAAGCCGGTTCCGGCCGAGGCCAATCGCCCGGATGCCGCAATGAAGGCAGGGACAAAGATGGATGTCGGCCGGAGCGAGGTCGCGCGTGATGGTTAGTCGCAACGTTCCTCACGAATATTTCGTGCTTGATGCCGCGAAGGCAGACGGCCCTGTTGTCGGTCATCTTCGCGGTAAACCGATTTCTGCCGTGGTCATCGACCGGAACGGTGGCCGCTATCGGTTTGTCGGCATCGCCGCCAGGGATGGCCGCGGCAGGCTTGATGTCATGTCGCTCAAACAGGGCGAATGGATCCTTGCACCTGACCTGGTCTATGCAGAAGCGGCTTAGAGGTTCTACAGATCTATCCCTACCGAGGACGATGACAAGCGGGTCTGCCCACAGCGTTTCACAGGGAATCCACGCAACAAAAAGGCCGGAAGAGCGATGCCCTTCCGGCCTTTCGTCGTGTCCTTGCGAAGCCGATCAGGCAGCTTCGGTCGTGTGGGCCTTGCGGACTTCATCGTCCGTCAGGATGCCGCTGGCGCGCAGCAGAGCAGCGAAGCGGCCGTTGGAGTGGCTGAGCTCGTCGAAGCTGCCGTGCTCGACAATGCGGCCGTTGTCGAGGAACAGCACCATATCCGCCTCGCGGACCGTCGAGAGACGGTGGGCGATGATGAAGGTGGTGCGGTTCTGGCGCAGGTTGTCGATCGCGGCCTTGACGCGGGCTTCCGTCTCGACGTCGAGCGCGGAGGTCGCCTCGTCCAGCACCAGGATCGGCGCATCCTTGAGAATGGCGCGGGCGATCGCGATACGCTGGCGTTCGCCGCCGGAGAGCTTGTTGCCACGTTCGCCGACATGGGTGTCGTACTGCTCGTCGCGGTTCTCGATGAAGTCGGACGCGGCGGCGGCTTCGGCGGCGCGACGCATATCCTCTTCAGACGCGTTCTCGCGGCCGAGGCGGATGTTGTCGCTAATCGAGCGATTGAGCAGGCCGGCATCCTGGAAGACGGTGGCGATATAGCGGCGAAGCGACTTGCGCGTGACCTTGCTGATATCGGTGCCGTCGACGAGGATCTGGCCGCCCTGCGGATCGTAGACACGCTGCAGCAGATTGACGAGCGTCGTCTTGCCGGCGCCGGTCGGACCGACGATCGCAACCGTCTGGCCGGCCTTCACTTTGAAGGAGACGTTGTGCAGGCCCTGCGAGCTGTTGGCGAAGCCGAAGGAGACGTCGTTGAACTCGACGTCGCCCTTGACGTCCTTGATCTCGCCGTTGCCGGCCGGCTCTTCGCGTTCGCGGACGGAATCTTCCAGATTATAGAAGTCTTCCAGTTTCGAACGGGCCTCGAAGATCTGCGTGGCGAACTGGCGCATCAGGTCCAGGCGGGCGATCAGCAGGTTAGCGAAGCCGATGAAGGCAATGACGTCGCCGACACGCAGTTCGCCGTTCTGGACCAGCACGGTACCGATGACGAGCACGATCATCATGGCGATCGTGGAGGCCATGCGATTCAGTGCGCTCGCAAGCGCCCACCAGTCGAGCACCGGGTACTGCGCCTGCAGCAGGCGATCGGCGAAGGACTTCAGCGCACGCGTTTCGGCATCGATACGGTTATAGCTATGCAGCACCGAGACGTTGCTGATGGAATCGCTGACGTGACCGAAGACAGTATGATAGTGGTTCTCGACCGAAGCCTGGCCATCCTTCGTGCGGCTCATGACCACGCGGCCGATGATCCAATAGGCGATGCCGAGCACGATCAGGACTGCGGAGAGACGCAGATCCATGGATATCGCGGTCGGGATGAGCAGGCCAAGCGCAATGACTGTCGAAAGATGGTTGCGCATGAACTCCAGCCACAGGCCGAACAGGGTTTCGCAGGCGCGCAGCAGCGTGTGCAGCGCGTTGGACGTACCCCGCTGATGGTGCCAGGAAAGCGGCATGGAGATGATGCGGCCGAAGGCCTCCGTCAGAAGCGTCGCGCGGCGGCCGTGGGCCAGCCTGTCTGCTTCGCGTGCCACGAGGACGAAGGCGATGGTATTGAAAACCGCAAAGGCGGCCCACATCATAAGGATTGGCTTGACTTCGCCCTTGCCGGAAATCGCATCGATGATACGGCCGAACAGGATCGGCTCGGCAATGGTGATGGCCGCCAATACGATGTTCGCGATAACGACGAGGGATACGCGGAGCTTGTAGGCGCCGAGATAGCGCAGAGCCCTTGCATAGACCTTAAATAACGACACGTCGGAACCTCTTTTTGCATCTGCGAAAAACGGGATGGTGCGATGCTACAAAAAACTACCTGAACCGACGATTAACAGGATCTTCGGGTTTGGAATCCGGCTTCGAAATTTGTGATCGTAGAGTGCGATAAGTGACCATGGTTTTGAAATTGTTGCTTAGCTATACATCACGACAATTTGCGCTTGCATTCGCTGGAGCGTCTAGCGCACCATCCAACTTGCGAACTGCAATTTTTAGGAAAGACCGTTCAGCGGCGGGTTAACAGGCCTGCTCCGGCGGCCTCGTTGGTCCGGGCAAGGGGCATTTTGTGCAAATTCATTCTTTAATTCAATTGCTTGTCATTTTAGAGGAAAGTTCCGATAGCCAAAGTGTGCTCGACGAACTCGAAAAGGTGATCCGCGCGAGCGGATTCGATTTCTACGGTCTGCTTCGTCATCCCAAGCAGGGAGACAACCCGTGGGGTGTGACTATGGCCAGCCGATGGCCGGAGAGATGGTCGCACATCTATGCGGTGAAAAAATACGTGCTCGTCGATCCGACCGTACGGTATCTTGCGCATGCGCAGCGGCCTTTCCGCTGGCGCGACAGCATGGCGGCTTTCCGGGATGACCCGCATCAACGCCGCATGGAGCAGATGATGGTCGATGCCTACGGCCATGGGCTGGAAGACGGCTATATCTTCCCGATCTATGGGCGAAACGGCATCCTCGGCAGCCTCAGCGTCGGCGGCAAGCCGATTGAGCTTTCGCCGCCGGAGATCTCGCTTTTCGAGGCGATCGCCCGCAAGGCCTTCTGGCGGCTGCTCGATATGCAGGGCGAGGCTGCGACGCTGGAAACGGTGCCGATCAGCGATACGCAGTTGACCAGGCGCGAAATGGAAATCCTGCATTATCTTGCCGAGGGCATGACCTCGATGGAGATCAGTAAGCATCTGAAGATCTCCAATCACACAGTCGACTGGTACATGAACGGCCTGCAGGACAAGCTGAAGGCCAAGAATCGGCAGCAGGCAGTGGCTCTGGCTTTCCGGCACGGGCTGATCACCTGAGATCTAGAGAAATTCTATTTCGTCACGGCAAGGGAAATTGAACTTTCTGTAACAGCACGTTAAGAATTCTCTTCGCGGGTGCAGCATGGCCCGTTTCCGTGCTTTGAGGAGAGTACATTGCCCATATCGAAGATTCTTGTCGCCAACCGTTCCGAAATCGCCATCCGTGTCTTCCGCGCGGCCAACGAGCTCGGGATAAAAACGGTCGCGATATGGGCTGAGGAAGACAAGCTGGCGCTGCATCGTTTCAAGGCCGACGAGAGCTATCAAGTCGGCCGCGGCCCGCATCTCGCCCGCGATCTTGGGCCGATCGAAAGCTATCTTTCGATCGACGAAGTGATCCGCGTCGCTAAGCTTTCCGGTGCCGACGCCATTCATCCCGGCTACGGCCTGCTTTCGGAAAGCCCTGAATTCGTCGATGCCTGCAATGCCGCAGGCATCACTTTCATCGGCCCGAGGGCCGAAACGATGCGCCAGCTCGGCAACAAGGTTGCGGCGCGAAACCTTGCCATTTCCGTCGGCGTTCCGGTCGTTCCGGCGACCGAGCCGCTGCCGGACGATATGGCGGAGGTCGCACGCATGGCGGCCACGATCGGCTATCCCGTCATGCTGAAAGCCTCGTGGGGCGGCGGCGGTCGTGGCATGCGTGTCATCCGCTCCGAAGCCGATCTCGCCCGCGAAGTGACGGAAGCCAAGCGTGAAGCGATGGCCGCCTTCGGCAAGGACGAGGTCTATCTCGAAAAGCTGGTGGAACGTGCTCGTCATGTCGAAAGCCAGATCCTGGGTGATACGCACGGCAATGTCGTGCATCTCTTCGAGCGCGACTGCTCCATCCAGCGCCGTAACCAGAAAGTCGTCGAGCGCGCGCCCGCGCCGTATCTTTCGGAAGCACAGCGACAGGAACTCGCCGCCTATTCGCTGAAGATCGCCGAGGCGACGAGCTATGTCGGTGCCGGCACCGTCGAGTACCTGATGGATGCCGACACCGGCAAATTCTACTTCATCGAAGTCAATCCACGCATCCAGGTGGAGCATACGGTCACCGAAGTCGTCACCGGCATCGATATCGTCAAGGCGCAGATCCACATTCTCGACGGATTTGCGATCGGCACTGAGGAATCCGGCGTACCAAAGCAGGCGGATATCCGCCTCAACGGCCATGCACTGCAGTGCCGCATCACGACAGAGGACCCCGAGCATAATTTCATTCCGGATTACGGCCGCATCACCGCCTACCGTTCGGCATCGGGTTTCGGTATACGCCTCGACGGCGGCACGTCTTATACCGGCGCGATCATCACCCGCTACTACGACCCTTTGCTTGTCAAGGTGACCGCCTGGGCACCCAATCCGCTGGAAGCCATTTCCCGTATGGACCGCGCGCTGCGCGAATTCCGCATCCGCGGTGTCGCCACCAACCTGACCTTCCTCGAGGCGATCATTACGCATCCGAAGTTCAAGGATAATTCCTACACGACACGCTTCATCGACACGACGCCGGAACTCTTCCAGCAGGTCAAGCGCCAGGACCGTGCCACCAAGCTTCTCACCTATCTCGCCGACGTCACCGTCAACGGCCACCCGGAAGCGAAGGATCGCCCGCGGCCATCAGAGGATGCCGCCAAGCCTGTCGTACCCTATATCAATGGCGGCAAGATCCCCGATGGTACGAAGCAACGTCTCGACCAGCTTGGCCCGAAGAAATTCGGCGAGTGGATGCGCGAGCAGAAACAGGTGCTGCTGACCGATACGACGATGCGCGACGGACACCAGTCGCTGCTCGCCACCCGCATGCGCACATATGACATTGCCGGGATCGCCGGCACTTATGCGCATGCGCTGCCGAACCTCTTGTCACTGGAATGCTGGGGCGGGGCTACCTTCGATGTTTCCATGCGCTTCCTGACGGAAGATCCGTGGGAGCGTCTGGGGCTGATCCGCGAGGCAGCTCCCAACTTGCTGCTGCAAATGCTGCTGCGCGGAGCGAATGGCGTCGGCTACAAGAACTACCCTGACAACGTCGTGAAATATTTCGTCCGCCAGGCTGCGAAAGGCGGTATCGATCTCTTCCGCGTCTTCGACTGCCTGAACTGGGTGGAGAACATGCGCGTGTCGATGGACGCCGTTGCCGAGGAAAACAAGCTCTGCGAAGCGGCGATCTGCTACACGGGCGATATCCTCAATTCCGCCCGGCCGAAATACGACCTCAAATATTATACGGACCTTGCCGTCCAGCTCGAAAAGGCCGGCGCGCATATCATCGCACTGAAGGACATGGCGGGCCTGTTGAAGCCGGCCGCCGCCAAGGTCCTCTTCAAGGCGCTGCGCGAAGCGACCAGCCTGCCGATCCATTTCCATACGCATGATACGTCGGGCATCGCTGCTGCCACGGTTCTTGCTGCCGTGGATGCCGGCGTCGATGCCGTCGATGCGGCGATGGATGCGCTCTCGGGCAATACCTCGCAGCCCTGCCTAGGCTCGATCGTCGAGGCGCTGCGCGGCTCCAAGCGCGATCCGGGCCTCGATCCGGAATGGATCCGCCGCATCTCCTTCTATTGGGAAGCGGTTCGCAATCAGTATGCGGCCTTCGAGAGCGATCTGAAGGGGCCGGCATCGGAAGTCTACCTGCACGAAATGCCGGGTGGTCAGTTCACCAACCTCAAGGAACAGGCCCGGTCGCTCGGTCTCGAAACCCGTTGGCACCAGGTGGCGCAGGCCTATGCCGACGCCAACCAGATGTTCGGCGATATCGTCAAGGTGACGCCGTCCTCCAAGGTTGTCGGCGACATGGCGCTGATGATGGTCTCTCAAGATCTGACGGTTGCCGACGTCGTCAGCCCGGACAGGGAGGTTTCTTTCCCGGAATCGGTGGTTTCGATGCTGAAGGGCGATCTCGGCCAGCCTCCGTCGGGATGGCCGGAAGCGCTGCAGAAGAAAGCTCTGAAGGGCGAGCAGCCCTATACCGTGCGTCCAGGTTCTCTGCTTGACGATGCTGATCTCGATGCGGAGCGCAAGGCGATCGAAACCAAGCTCGAGCGTGAGGTGAGCGATTTCGAGTTCGCCTCCTACCTCATGTATCCAAAGGTCTTCACCGATTTTGCGCTGGCTTCGGATACCTACGGCCCGGTCTCGGTGCTGCCGACGCCCGCTTATTTCTACGGCCTCAAGGATGGCGAGGAACTCTTTGCCGATATCGAAAAGGGCAAGACGCTCGTCATCGTCAATCAGGCGATGAGCCAGACCGACAGCCAGGGCATGGTCACTGTCTTCTTCGAGCTCAACGGCCAGCCACGCCGCATCAAGGTGCCGGACCGGGCGCATGGTGCGTCGGGTGCCGCTATCAGGCGCAAGGCGGAAGCCGGCAATGCGGTCCATGTCGGTGCGCCGATGCCGGGCGTCATCTCGCGCGTCTTCGTCTCGCCGGGACAGGCAGTCAGTGCCGGCGACGTGCTCGTCTCCATCGAGGCGATGAAGATGGAAACGGCCCTGCACGCGGAGAAGGGCGGAACGATCTCGGAAGTGCTGGTCAAGGCTGGCGACCAGATTGATGCCAAGGATCTGCTCGTCGTCTATGCCGGTTAAGCAGAAGGCGACGTTGTCTCCGATATCACCCGATTGTGTCCGATTGGCTTGTTAAAAAGCTGATTTTTCTGAGAGTTAGCAGCCTTCTCGCCTTGCCGGGCGAGGAGGCTTTCTCATAGAATTCCGCTCTCACCACCAGCCCCCAAGCCCAATCAGGAAAGCATCTCTATGAGCAAGTTGAAGATTGCCGTCATCGTCGGCAGCACGCGCATTGGCCGTTTCGCCGAGCATCCGGCCAAGTGGATCGCCGAACTCGTCGGTCAGCGTTCCGAACTCGAAGTCGAAATTCTCGATCTTCTCGACTACCCCATGCATTTCTTCGGTGAAGCGCGTGCCACCGCGGCGGAAAGCGAAACCGCCGAGCGTTGGAAGAAGAAGCTACGCGAATTCGATGGCTTCATCTTCACGGCCGCCGAATATAATCATGCCCCGACGGCCGTTCTGAAGAACGCGATCGATCTCGGCGAATTCATCCAGAAGCCGGTCGGCTTTGTCGGTTATGGCGGCGTCGGTGGCGCACGCGCGGTCGAGCATCTTCGTCTGGTCTTCGTCGAAATGAGCGCGGCTTCCGTCAAGACGGCCGTTCACATCTCGTTCGGCGAATATCTTTCGGTTCTCAAGGAAGGCAAGAACCTCGGCGACTACGCGCATCTGAACGAAGCCGCCAAGAACCTGCTCGATCAGCTGACCTGGTGGGGCAATGCGCTGAAGGCAGCCCGCGCCGTCGTCACGGCCGCTTAATTGGAATTTCCGTGTGGCGGGATGTTCGCATCCCGGCATTGCTCAGATATCGTAAGTGTGCGCCGCATTGATGGTGGAGATAAAGCGCTTGGTGCGCTCCTTCTCCGGCGTATTGAAGATCGCCCTGGCGCTGCCCGTTTCCACCACGCTGCCGGCTTCCAGAAAAACCACGTCATTGGCAATCTTGGAGGCGAGGCGAAGATCATGGGTCGCCATGACCATGGTCGTGCCTTCACGGGCAAGCTGGCCCAGCACGTCTACCACTTCCGCTGACAGTTCCGGATCAAGCGCAGACGTCGGCTCGTCGCAGAGCAATACGCGCGGCGAAGGCGCGAGAGCGCGGGCGATTGCCACGCGCTGCTGCTGGCCGCCGGAGAGCGTCGAGGGCCAGGCATCGGTCTTGTGTGCCATGCCGACCTTGGTCAGCAGTTCCATGGCGCGTTCGCGCGCCTTTTCCCTTCGCCATTTCAGGACTGTGACCAGACCTTCCATGACGTTTTCGATCGCCGTCTGATGCGGAAATAGCTGAAAGTTCTGGAACACCATGCCAGTCTGGCGACGGATCTTCTGGATTGCCTGCCAGCCGACACGCTTGCCGGGTGCGAAGGAAAGCGTTTCTTCGCCGAGGTGGATTACGCCTGCGGTCGGGATTTCCAGGAGATTGATGCAGCGAAGCAGCGTGCTCTTGCCGCCGCCGGACGGGCCGACGAGAGCGGTAACGCTGCCTTCCGGAATGCGGATGCTGATGTCCTTCAGGATGACGGCGTCACCGAAGCGCTTTTCGATATTGGAAAGCTCGATCATGCATTTGCCTCCAGCATGCCGCCATAACGCGCGAAGCGGCGTTCCAGCCTTTGCTGCAGCGTTGAGAGCACGGAGCTCAGGACGAGATAGATCAGTGCTGCCTCGATATAAAGGATCAATGGCTCGTAAGTGGTGGCGACGATGCGTTGCGCGGCCTGGAAGAGCTCCGGCACGGTGATGGCGGCTGCGAGCGAAGTGTCCTTGACCAGCGAGATGAAGGTGTTCGACAGCGGCGGCACGGCTACGCGGGCGGCTTGCGGCAGAATGGTGCGGCTCATGGCCTGACGCCAGCTCATGCCGATCGAATAGGCCGCTTCCCATTGGCCCTTGGGCACGGAGGAGATGACGGCGCGAATGATTTCGGAGCTGTAGGCGCCGATATTCAGCGTGAAGCCGATCAGGGCCGCCGGAAAGGCATCGAGCAAGATACCGATGCTCGGCAGGCCGTAGAAGATGACGAAGAGCTGGACGAGCAGAGGCGTGCCGCGGATGACCCAGACATAAAAACGGGCAATGGCTGCAACAGGTTCTGGTCCGAAGAGACGGGCGATCGCGGTGATCAGGCCTAGGATCAATCCGAAGGCGAAGGAAAGCAGGGTCAAGGGGATGGTGAAGATCAGCCCCGCCCAGAGGAGCGAGGGAAGCGATTCCGCCATCAGTTGGAGCCAGTGCGGCAAGGGCGTGTCCTCAAGAAAAGACGCGTCCGGCGAGTGTTCGCCGGACGCTTTCTCATGCAGCTATAGATGATATGGCGGCAGCGCGAAACCGCCGGTGTCAGGACTTACTTGGAAACGTCCTGGCCGAAATACTTGTCGGCGATCTTCTTGTAGGTGCCGTCAGCCTTGATGTCGGCGAGCGCCTTGTTAATCGCTTCGAGCAGTTCCGGTTCGCCCTTGCGGATGATAATACCGGAATAGTCAGCATTTTCCTGCTGGGCGACGATCTTCACCGGAGCGTCCGGTTTGTGCTTCTTGAAGTCGAGGAAGGAAAGGCTGTCGTTGATCGTGGCATCGGCGCGCTTCGTCAGCACGAGCTGGATCGACTGGTCGAAGCCGTCGGTGCCGACGAGTTCGGCGCCCGCTTCCGTGGCGAGCTTGCCGAAGTTGCTGGTCAGCGACTGAGCGGCCTTCTTGCCCTTGAGATCGGCGAAGGTCTTGATGCTGTCGTCGCCGTCACGGACGATCAGAACGGCCTTGGAAGCGATATAGGGCTCGGAGAAGTCGTACTTCTGCTTGCGCGCATCGGTAATGCCGACCTGGTTGATGACCGTGTCATAGCGGTTGGCGTCGAGGCCGGCGATCAGGCCGTCCCACTTGCCTTCAACGAACTCTGCCTTGACGCCGAGCTTGGCGGCGACTGCTTCGCCGATCTCCACGTCGAAGCCGACGAGCTTGCCGCTTTCGTCATGATAGGTGAACGGGGCGTAGGTGCCTTCCGTGCCGATCTTGAAGACGCCGGCAGACTTGATGGCGCCGAGGTTTTCGCCGGCATGGGCAGGCAGAAGGGCTGCAGCCTGAATGAGGGCAGCGGCGGCGACGGTTTTCAACCAGTTCATTGTTCTATCCATCCTTGGGAAGAGCGTGTTCGGATGGTTGATACATCGCAGAAAATTGCGGCATCGGAAGCGTAGAAAACTGCAAATAAAAGCGGCAACTGCGAATATTTTTCTCAAGCCGCCATTCTGGTTACGAATCCGGCTGAAACCGGTATCAGGCCGTCGCGCGATGGCGCAGTCTTTCGCTGACGATAATGATCAAACCTGCTCCAAGGATCATGATCGCGCCGACAACGACATTGTACGTCGGAATGTCGGCCCAGATCATGTAGCCAAGGATGAAGGCCCAGACGAGCGAGGTATATTCGAAGGGTGCGAGCACCGAAACCGGCGCCTGACGCATGCCTTCGAAAAGCGCGAACTGGGCGCAGCCGGCAACGACGCCGGTGCCGATGAGCAAGCCGAGTTGTGTGAGAGTCGGCGTCTGCCAGGTATAGATGACGGCGATGCCGGTCATGATGAGAAAGAAGACATTGGAGACGGCTAGCTGGACGATGGTCTTCTCATGCAGCGAGGTCTTACGCAGCAGCACCATGGCCGATGCCCAGAGCACGGCTGCCTGCAGCGCCAGATAGACTGACCAGGAGATGGTCAGGCCGACGGGATTGCAGGCGATGAGCACGCCCACGAAGCCGACGCCCACCGCAAGCCAACGTGCGGGTGTCACTTCTTCTCTCAGGATGAACCAGGCAAGCACGGTGCCGACGACGGGAGCGGCGTAGTAAAGGGTGGTGACTTCGGCGAGTTGCAGGTGGCGTGCGGCGGTATAGTAAGAAAGCCAAGCGCAGAGCAGCAGGATGCTGCGGGCGATCATCGGTTTGATGATCGAAGAGGTGACAGCCTGATGGACAAGCTTGCCGCGGCCATAGGCAAGGCAGCCGACAAGGATCGTGAGGCTGCGGAAAAACAGGATCTGCCAGACGGGGATCGCTGATGTCAAAACCTTGACGATCGCGTCATGGAAGGTGAACGCCATATAGGCTGCTGTCGTGAGCGCGATGCCCAAGCTGACGGAGTTTTTCACGGGAATGCACCAGAGGCGGGATATGCCGGCAGGAATCGGGAATGCCCGATCGATATTCGCGCCCTTGGAGCCGGTCAATAGGCCAGATTTCGCCCTACTGGTGGAGCTTCGTTTCACAATGTCAGAAAACGTGTGACCGTGCATGTTGCATGCACGATCGTCAGCGTTTATGCATGATTATAGGTGTTGATAGATTGATCCGGTAGGAACATGCAGGATTTCCTGTTGCGAGAACGTCAGAGTGTGATTTCCGAGCGGCTCAAGACGCATGGCCGCGTGCTGGCTGCGGAGCTTGCGCTCGAATTCGGAGTCTCTGAAGACACGGTGCGGCGTGACCTGCGCGAGATGGCTGCAGCAGGCCTCTGCGAAAGGGTCTACGGTGGAGCGTTGCCGGTCTCGCCGGCGCGCGGGAGCCTGACCCAGCGCATGAGTTTTGCTGCCGACCGGAAGCAGGCTCTGGCGCGCGCCGCTGCAGGCGAAATCGCCGCCGGCATGACGGTTTTCTTCGATGCCGGCAGCACCAATCTGGCAATCGCCAATGCGTTGCCGGCTGACTTGCCGCTGACTGCAGCGACGAATGCACCGGTGATCGCTGCGGCGCTGATCGAAAAACCTGAAGTCAACGTCATCCTGATCGGCGGCCTGGTCGACCGTCAAACCGGTGGCTCGCTCGGCGCCAAGGCCCTGCGCGACATGGAGCAGCTTTCGCCCGACCTCTGTATTCTGGGCGCCTGCGGCGTCGATATCGAGGCAGGATTGACAGCGTTCGGCTTCGAGGATGCGGAGTTCAAGCGGTTCGCCACATCCAGGAGCAAGCGGGTCATGGTTGCGGCCACATCGGAAAAATTCGGCACAGCAGCGCCGCACAGCGTTTTGCCGGTCGCGCATTGCGAATGCCTTGTCGTGGAGCATGACGCCGATGCTCTCATGCTCGAGGAATACCGTGCACGCGGGTGCCGGACGATCGTTGCGGAGAAGACGGCTTGAGGCCGTCCCTCCTTTTATGGGGATCGGGTAGTCAAGCCCGATGAGAGGAAAGACAAGGAAATGGATAATAACGTGAGCGTGGCTCCGAGGGTGCGGAGCAGCTTTGTCACCAGCAACAGAGCGGCGGTCTCGCTGCTCTTTCTCATGAACGGTTTCGTCATCGGCGGCTGGGCGCCAAAGATTCCTGACTTTGCCGAACGGCTTGATCTCACCAAGTTCGAACTCGGGCTGATGATCCTGGTCTTCGGCCTCGGTTCGCTCGTCATGATGCCGATCGCCGGCGCGCAGATCGCCAAGCATGGCTCGCGGGTTGTCGTGCAGGTACTGGCCGTTTGCCTGTTGCCGATGCTTCTGGCGCTGACGCTGGCTCCCAACGTCATCACAGGGGCGATCTCGCTCTTTCTGTTCGGCGGTTTCATCGGCGCGATGGACGTGGCAATGAACGCCAATGCCGTGGCGGTGGAAAAATCCATGCGCCGTGCCATTATGTCGTCCTGCCATGCCTTCTGGAGTCTCGGCGGTTTGATCGGTTCCGGTCTCGGCGGCCTGGTGATCTCCAAACTCGGTATTCTTGGCCACGCGGAACTGGCGACCGTGCTTGCCGCGATCTTCCTTGCCATCGCCTGGCCGATGATCCTGGCCGACCCGCCGCATCCTGATACCAAGAAGGAGAAGACGAAGCTGCCGATGGTGCCGCTGCCGTGGCTGCTCGGCATTATGGCGCTATTCTGCATGGTGCCGGAAGGTGCGGTCCTGGACTGGGGTGCGCTCTATCTCAGGCAGGAAATGGGTGCGTCGGTCGCCCTCTCCGGCCTCGGCTTTGCGGCCTTCTCGGCGACCATGGCGACCATGCGCTTTGCCGGCGACCTGGTTCGCGACCGTCTCGGTGGCGTCAAGACGCTGCGTATCTGCACCCTGTTTGCGATTGCCGGTATGCTACTTGCGAGCCTTGCGCCAAATGCGGAAATTGCCATCCTCGGCTTCGCGCTTTGCGGGATCGGCATTTCCAACATGGTGCCGATCGCCTTTTCGGCGGCGGGCAATATTCCCGGCCTGAAGCCCGGTATCGCTATCTCCGTCGTGACAACCATGGGTTATTCCGGCATGCTGGTTGCGCCTTCGGTGATCGGCTTCGTGGCTGAACATGTCGGCTTTGCGGCTGTCTTCATGGCGCTGCCGATGCTGCTAGTCGTGGTTCTCGCATTCTCCAAGCTGGCGCGTTATGCCGACGGGGTCTCCGGTGGCGGCCACTGAGCCGCCTCCAAACAAAAGTGATATACGGGGCGGTTGACAAGCCTGCGGGCTTGATCCACCTGAAAGGCTCTGTTTTCCGGGTGTAAGAGCTCTTCATGTCTGCTTTCGATTTCGATCCGAAACCGCGCCGCGCCTCCGTTGCCGTTGATGTCGGCGGCGTCATCGTCGGCGGCGGGGCGCCGGTCGTCGTGCAATCCATGACCAACACCGATACGGCGGATGTGGATTCCACCGTCGCCCAGGTGGCCGCGCTCCATCGCGCCGGTTCTGAGCTTGTCCGGATCACCGTCGACCGTGACGAAAGTGCTGCCGCCGTGCCGAAGATCCGCGAGCGCCTGGCGCGCCTCGGCATGGATGTGCCGCTGATCGGCGACTTCCATTATATCGGCCATAAGCTGCTTGCCGATCATCCGGCCTGCGCCGAGGCTTTGGCGAAATACCGCATCAATCCAGGCAATGTCGGCTTCAAGGACAAGAAGGACAAGCAGTTCGCCGAAATCATCGAGATGGCGATCCGCTACAACAAACCGGTGCGCATCGGCGTCAACTGGGGTTCGCTGGACCAGGAACTGCTGACGCAGCTGATGGACAAGAACCAGGCCGAGGGATCGCCGCTTTCTGCCCGGCAGGTAACGCATGAGGCGATCGTGCAGTCAGCGCTGCTGTCTGCCCAGCTTGCCGAAGAGATCGGCTTGCCGCGCAACCGCATCATCCTTTCGGCAAAGGTCAGCCAGGTTCAGGATCTGATTGCCGTCAATTCGATGCTTGCCGAACGTTCCAACCACGCGCTGCATCTCGGCCTGACCGAAGCCGGCATGGGTACGAAAGGCATCGTCGCTTCTTCGGCTGCCATGGGCTATGTGCTGCAGAACGGCATCGGCGATACGATCCGCATTTCGCTGACGCCGGAGCCGAACGGTGACCGCACCCGCGAGGTGCAGGTGGCGCAGGAATTGCTCCAGGTCATGGGTTTCCGCCAGTTCGTGCCTGTCGTTGCGGCCTGTCCGGGCTGCGGGCGCACGACCTCGACGGTGTTCCAGGAACTCGCCCAGAACATCCAGAGTGACATCCGCAAGAATATGCCGATCTGGCGCGAGAAGTATCCGGGCGTGGAAGCGCTCAATGTCGCGGTCATGGGCTGTATCGTCAACGGACCGGGTGAAAGCAAGCATGCCGATATCGGCATTTCGCTCCCCGGCACCGGCGAGACGCCGGCTGCCCCTGTCTTCATCGACGGCAAGAAGGCCCTGACGCTGCGCGGCCCGAATATCGCTTCGGATTTCGAGGCGCTCGTCATCGACTATATCGAGAAGCGCTTCGGCCGGAAGACGGCGGCGGAGTAATCATTCCGCTTTTCGATGACCTCCAGCCTTCAGGGCTGGATGACGCAGTCTTTTCTCTGTCTAACTCTTGCGTTCGGCCACGAAGTGGGCTGCGGTGATCAACAATGCGGCGCGCTCGCCGTAGGGAGCAAGCAGCTCTTCCGCGTCCTCGACGTGCCGGCGCAACTGCTTCTCCGCCCATTCCATACCGTGGAGCGCCACGAGTGTTCCTTTGCCGCGGGCGGCATCCTTGCCGGTCGCCTTGCCCATCGTCTGGGTATCGGAAGTCAGATCGAGAATATCGTCGGCAAGCTGGAAGGCGAGGCCGATCTTTTCGCCGAAGCCGCGCAGGCGCTCACGGTCTTGCCCAGACGCGCCGGCGATGATGGCGCCGGCCTCGCAGGCGAAGCGGATCAGCGCGCCCGTCTTCATCGCCTGCAGGCGAATGATGCCAGCTTCATTGGGCGTCTGCGTTTCCGCTGCAAGATCAAGGACCTGTCCGCCGGCCATGCCGCCGAGGCCAGCGGCGCGGGCGATCGCCAACACAAGTTCCGTCTTGCTGCGGTCCGGCAGGTCAGTTTCCGGGGCGGCGATGATGTCGAACGCGTAGGTCAGCAGGCTGTCGCCGGCCAGAATGGCGGTCGCTTCGTCGAATTTGATGTGTACGGTCGGCTTGCCGCGGCGCAGGTCGTCGTCGTCCATAGCCGGCAGATCGTCGTGAACGAGTGAATAGCAATGGATGCATTCGAGTGCCGCACCGACGCGAAGCGCGGCCTGCCTGTTGCCGCCGAGAAGTGCTGCGCTTTCCACGACGAGGAAGGGGCGCAGGCGTTTGCCGCCATTCAGGACGGCGTAGTGCATGGCGCTACGCAGGAGGTCGGGACGAGCGATCTCGTCGGACAGTACGGTAGGAGAGAGCAGGAGATCGAGCAGCGCCTCGATCTCGGCGGCACTGCTTTTCAACCGTGTCTCGAATGTTTCCCGCTTTGCGTCCATGCGCGCTCTTTGGCACGGCAGAACGGCTGCTGGCAACGGAATTGTCGATCACCGCGTCAAGATTTCCGCCGCACTCTGGCAATGCGGGTTTTCAGGCGGTATGACAACGACCAGGGCGAAATCGGACTGGGACATTGGATATAGCGCCGCAGACAGAGGAAAGCGTCGAGGCGCCGGTTCACCGGCGTTGGCTTGGAGACCGTCAGGTGCTGAAACGCATTGTTCTTGCCGTTCTGGCGGTACTGCTTTTGCCCTATGTGCTGATTTTTGTCTATCTGCTGCCCTTCATCCATCCGGTTTCGACGCTGATGCTGCGCGATCTCATGCTTCTGCGCGGTTACGACCGGCAGTGGGTGTCGATCGATGACGTCGCGCCTGTTCTCGTGCAGTCGGTGATGATGTCAGAAGACGGGCAATATTGCTTTCATGGCGGCGTCGACTGGGGCGAGATGCGCATGCTGGTCGAAGACACGCTGAAGGGCCAGGAGACTCGCGGCGGCAGCACGATCCCCATGCAGACGGCGAAGAACCTCTTCCTCTGGAACAGCCGCTCCTTCATCCGCAAGGGATTGGAACTGCCACTGGCCGTTGGTTCCGATTTCGTCTGGTCGAAGCGGCGGCTGATGGAGATTTATCTCAATATCGCCGAATGGGGGCCGGGCATCTACGGTATCGAGGCGGCTGCGCAATATCACTTCAAGGTGCCTGCCTCGAAACTTACACGCCGACAGGCATCGTTGCTTGCGGTTTCTCTGCCGAACCCGATCGACCGCAATGCCGGAAAACCCGGGCGAGGCCTGCGCAGGCTTGCTGCGCTCATCGAGCGGCGGGCGCAGGGTTCGGGCGATTACATCAAGTGCATCTATGATTGATATCAGAACGTGTCGTTGGAAGAGGCAAGCGTCATCTGACATTCTTGGTTTTGCCATATGGGCGATACATCAGCAACCAAAGCCCCGAGTCGCCCATGACATCTACGACGCTTTCGCCCGAGCTTCTCCACTATTCGAAGACCCACAATCCCGCTCCGCCAGCGCATCTCGGCTCCCGCTACCGCAAACTCGCGGGCTTCCTGCCGGAGCAGGGCAACACGATCGTCTGCCATCCCCCGAGGGGCTCACAAACGCTGCAGGTGCTGATCGAAGCGCGTGAGAAATATCTGGCGATGCCGGAGGCAGCGCAATTCATCTTCACTCCGATCACCAGCCTCCACATGACGCTTTTCGAAGGCGTGATCGAGACCGGCCGCAAGAAGAACCACTGGCCCGATGATATTCCACTCGATGCGCCGATCGATGACATGACGGAGCTCATGGCGGCACGGCTCGAAGGTTTCACGATGTTCGATCCCTTCAAGGTAGCGATCGTCGAAGCCCGTCCGTCCGGCCTGCTTCTCGATGGCGCGACAGAGGGTGACCGCAAGGTGATGCGCGCCTGGCGCGATGCATTCGCAGATCTCCTGGGTTATCGTCAGCCCAACCATGAGCACTACAAGTTCCACATGACCTTTGCCTACCCGATCGAGCGGCTGGAAGACAAGGCACTGCCGCGCTGGCAGGCAATGCTCGACGAGGTGACAGAGTATATCCGCACCAAGGCGCCTGTGCTGGAACTCAATCCGCCGGCCTTCTGCGTGTTCGAGGATATGAACCACTTCCACGAAGTGCTGATTTTCGATTTCGAACCCTGACAGGAGAACACCATGAACAAGCTGACGCTTTACATCGCCAACAAGAACTATTCTTCCTGGTCGTTCCGGCCGTGGATGGCGCTGATGGGCGTCGGCATCGATTTCGAGGAGGTGTTGATCCCCTTCGACTATCCAGGTGGTAACCCCAACATCAAGGCGGTCTCGCCGAGCGGCCATGTGCCCCTGCTGCAGCATGGTGCGCTGAAGATCTGGGAATCCTTCGCGATTATCGAATATGTGGCCGAGCTTTTTCCCGAAGCAGGATTGCTGCCTGGGGATCGTGCCGAGCGGGCGCTTGGCCGTTCGGTTTCCTTGGAGATGCTTTCGAGTTTCCGGGCATTGCGCAGCGCCTGCCCGATGAATATCCGCCGGCCGAAAGGCAAGATCGCACTTCCCGACGGGGTTTCCGCCGATATCAGCCGTATCGAGACGATCTGGCGCGATCTTCTGCAAAAATCCGGTGGCCCGTTCCTCTTCGGTGAATTCAGCGGGGTAGACGCGATGTTTGCGCCCGTCGTTAATCGCTTCGATATATATGATCTCGTCAGCGGCAAGGATACACTGGCCTATATGGATGCGATGAAGGCGCACCCGGCTTGGCGGAGATGGGAAGAGGCGGCCCGCGCCGAGCCGTGGATCGTGCCGGAAGACGAGGTCTGATCAGAGAATCAGCCGCATCGCAAAAAATCCATATGGGGACTGGTCAAGGTCGCCCCTTGCATGTATAAGCGCGCAAAATTTCCGAAATCGCGACATGTCCGTTTCGGCCGCCAGTCTGGCCGTGGGAATGTTTTGCCCGCAAGTGGAGTAAGAGAAATGGCTGTACCGAAGAGAAAAACGAGCCCGTCCAAGCGCGGCATGCGCCGTTCGGCTGATGCGCTGAAGGCTCCGACCTACGTTGAAGACAAGAACTCCGGCGAACTGCGCCGCCCGCACCATATCGATCTGAAGACCGGTATGTACCGTGGCCGCCAGGTTCTGACGCCGAAGGAAAACGCATAAATTCCATGCGGCTTGTCCGATGAGAGCTTTGAAGGCCGGCTTGACGCCGGCCTTTTTCTTTTCAAGATATCATAATCTTCGATGCCTTGAAGTGAGACGGTAATGTCAGGCAGTATTCCCTGGAGGTTAGGGAGATTTTTCTGCATGATTACCGCAATACCGCTGATGGTTATTCCATTTATTCTTTACAATCTGGCGATGCTGGGCCTGATGGGTGGTGGCGGAATTCCCTCGCTCCAGCACGACGTGGTCGTGCTGTCGATGCTCTCAGGCGCGATGTGGAGCATGGCGCTCGGCGATCTCTTCATCGTCGTGGCGCTCGTCGTGCTTTTCTTGGAGATCCTGAAGGCGACCCGGAACGGTTCCGGCAACCTGATCAATCATATGCTGTCGATGCTGGTCTTCATCGCCTTCCTGGTCGAGTTTCTTCTCGTCCGGGACGCGGCGACCCAGGTCTTCTTCATTCTGATGACCATTGCGCTGATCGACGTGATCGGCGGCTTTGCAGTGTCGATCCGCAGCGCCGGCCGGGACGTCTCGATCGGCCTATAGGCTGTCGAGCTTGTTCTGCAGCGCGCGAAGCTGTTCCTTCAGCTCGTCGATGTCCTTGGCCTCCGCCTTGCGGGTTTCCTTGGGCGGCGGCGTCATGAAGGGCGAGAACATCTGCATGGCCTGCTGGAACATCTCGGTGTTCCGGCGGACCTGATCCTCGATCATCTGCATGGGAAGCTGAAGGTTTTTGCCGAGCGGCGTTTCGCCGAAAGCGCGGTTCACCTGCTCGCGGATCTGCGACTGCTGTTCCGTGAATGCACGCATGGAATGCTCCAGGAAGCTCGGAACGACCATCTGCATCTGGTCACCATAGTAGGTGATGAGCTGACGCAGGAAGGAGATCGGAAGCAGCGTGTTGCCGGTCTTCGATTCCTGCTCGAAAATAATCTGGGTCAATACCGAATGCGTGATGTCGTCACCGCTTTTGGCGTCCTGGACGACAAAGTCCTCCCCCTTCTTCACCATCTCCGCCAGGTCTTCCAGCGTCACATAGGTGCTGGTGCCCGTATTGTATAAGCGGCGATTGGCATATTTCTTGATTACGATCTGACCCTCGGTCTTTGCCATATCAGTCTCCGAACCCCCATCTGATTGTATGTATACTCCTCCACCAGAGACTGTAGACGCAAAAGAAGGGCGGTGACAATCTCTTTGTGCGATGCGGCAAGCCCTTTCCCCGTACGGATAAATCCATTCGAGGGCGCTGCAGCAGATGGCGGGACAGTCTTGGCATTTGACTTGCGCCTGCAGCTTTGTCAGTTTCCACTTATATGTGTGACGAGAAACGAGGAAACCACCCTATGAGCAGTTCATCCGTCGTCATCGCCTCTGCAGCGCGCACCGCTGTCGGTTCCTTCAACGGTGCTTTCGGCACAATTCCCGCTCACGAACTCGGTGCGGCGGCCGTCAAGGGCGCGCTGGAGCGGGCAGGTGTTTCTCCTGAAGACGTGGACGAGGTCATCCTTGGCCAGGTCCTGCAGGCTGGTGAAGGCCAGAACCCGGCCCGTCAGGCCGCAATGAAGGCCGGCGTTCCCAAGGAGGCGACAGCCTGGAGCGTCAACCAGCTCTGTGGTTCCGGCCTGCGTGCTGTCGCACTCGGGATGCAGCAGATTGCGCTTGGCGATGCGAAGATCATCGTCGCCGGCGGCCAGGAATCCATGTCGATGGCGCCGCACGCAGCGCATTTGCGCGGCGGCGTGAAGATGGGCGACATGAAGATGATCGACACCATGATCAAGGACGGTCTCACCGACGCCTTTTATGGCTATCACATGGGCGTTACCGCAGAAAATATCGCACGCCAGTGGCAGCTTTCGCGTGATGATCAGGATCAGTTCGCCGTCGGTTCGCAGAACAAGGCCGAGGCCGCGCAGAAGGCGGGCCGCTTCAAGGACGAAATCGTTCCTTTCGTCATTCAGGGCCGCAAGGGTGACGTGACTGTTGATGCCGACGAATATATCCGCTACGGCGCGACGCTGGAGGCCATGGCAAAGCTGCGACCGGCTTTCGACAAGGACGGCACGGTGACTGCGGCAAATGCCTCCGGTCTCAACGACGGCGCTGCTGCAGCCGTGCTGATGAGCGAAGCGGAAGCGTCGCGACGCGGCATCCAGCCGCTTGCCCGCATCGTTTCCTGGGCAACAGCCGGCGTCGATCCGCAGGTCATGGGTACAGGCCCGATCCCGGCCTCTCGTAAGGCGCTGGAAAAGGCCGGCTGGTCCGTCGGCGATCTCGACCTCGTTGAAGCCAATGAGGCCTTCGCAGCTCAGGCCTGCGCCGTCAACAAGGATCTCGGCTGGAACCCTGACATCGTCAACGTCAATGGCGGCGCGATCGCGATCGGTCATCCGATCGGCGCGTCGGGTGCACGCGTCCTCAACACGCTGCTCTTCGAGATGAAGCGGCGAGGCGCCAAAAAGGGGCTGGCTACACTGTGCATCGGTGGCGGCATGGGTGTCGCGATGTGCTTTGAGGCAATATAAATAGCGTACAGTGCATGTTTTTTGAGGCCTGCCTGAGAGCAGGCTGACAACAACAGGGGAGCGGAACATGAGCAGGGTGGCTCTGGTCACTGGGGGTACGCGCGGCATTGGCGCGGCAATTTCGATGGCGCTGAAGAATGCCGGCTATAAGGTTGCCGCCAACTATGCCGGCAATGACGAAAAGGCCAGGGCATTTCACGATGTCACCGGCATCCCGGCCTTCAAGTGGGACGTGTCCGACTATGTCGCCTGCGGCGAGGGTATCGAGAGGGTCCAGGCCGAGCTCGGTCCGATCGAAATCCTCGTCAACAATGCCGGCATCACGCGTGACGCGATGTTCCACAAGATGACGCCGCAGCAGTGGCACGAGGTGATCAATACCAACCTCACCGGCCTCTTCAACATGACGCATCATGTCTGGAGCGGCATGCGCGACCGCAGCTTCGGGCGCATCGTCAATATCTCCTCCATCAACGGGCAGAAGGGCCAGATGGGACAAGCGAATTATTCCGCGGCCAAGGCCGGCGACCTCGGTTTCACCAAGGCGCTCGCTCAGGAAGGCGCTGTCAAGAACATAACAGTCAACGCCATCTGCCCCGGTTACATCGGTACGGAGATGGTGCTGGCCGTGCCGGAAAAGGTGCTGAATGAGAAGATCATTCCGCAAATCCCGGTCGGGCGCCTCGGTGAACCCGAGGAGATCGCGCGTTGCGTGACTTTCCTCGTTTCGGACGACGCCGGTTTCATTACCGGTTCGACGCTGACGGCCAATGGCGGTCAGTTCTTCGTCTGAGCCCTATTTCTTCTGATTGTGGGCATAGCTGCCGGTGCCGTCATGCGGGCCGGCAGATGCACCATAGGCCGCGAAGGCAATGGTGAGAGGGCGGCGA
Organism: Rhizobium sp. BK275; assembly: GCF_014193555.1. Classification (NCBI taxonomy): domain Bacteria; kingdom Pseudomonadati; phylum Pseudomonadota; class Alphaproteobacteria; order Hyphomicrobiales; family Rhizobiaceae; genus Rhizobium; species Rhizobium sp. BK275. The sequence goes on along the minus strand of NZ_JACHZL010000006.1, from coordinate 290,141 downwards.
TCACGATGATCCTGTCCATGGCCGTTTCTGCCGCGGACGGGCGCTCGAATAGTTGCCGTCGCGCGGTTTTCGGTTTCTTTGATGGTGTCAGGCGTTTGGATGATGCCGTCTGTTGGCCTTGACTGGCACCTTCTGGAGGGCGCGGTCCTTGCTGCGGAGAGCGGCGATTGCTGTCGTGAGAAAGGCCGCGGCAATCAGGACGGCGACGGCGGAATTGAGCAGAATCTGGGCCATGATGGCGTCCCTTTCCATTCGCGGGCGGCAGGTGCTCTGCCCTTTGCGATCTTGAAGGGAATATGCGCCTGGCGTCGGCGGCGCGGTAGATTTGACTTCAGCGACCAATCGTCAACGCCATGTTGACGATAAAAGCGCGCAAGAAAAACGGGCGCCGAAGCGCCCGTTCAAAATTTCCGATGGACCGGGGTCTATTAGCGGCAACGCGCTTCGTAGCGGCGGCCGTAACGGTCGCGATAGATGCAGTAGCCGCGGCGTTCAACCGACTGGCCGATCAGTGCGCCTGTCAGACCGCCGGCGACTGCGCCAACTGCCGCGCCACCCCAGCTGTTGCTGACGGCGCCGCCGATGATGGCGCCCGTGCCGGCGCCGATCGCCGTGCCCTGCTCCGTCGGAGTGCAGGATGCGAGAGCGCCGATAAGAGCGCAGCTAAGAACAATCTTTTTCATGTCTAACTCCCCAGGTTGCCGGCCTTTTAAATTCGGCCCATCAGTACAAGAATGATGATGATGACGAGAACTAACCCCAAACCACCGGAAGGTCCATAGCCCCAGCCGCGGCTATAACCCCAATTCGGCAAGGCGCCGATCAATAGCAGAATAAGGATAATAAGAAGTATCGTGCCTAGCATGGTGTTTGTCCTGTCTCATCCTCATTTCGATTGGACTAGAAACACGCATCTTCGATTTTTGTTCCCGGCTAATCTCTCGGAATGTCGCGGCGGCGTTATCGGTCATTTCTCCAAAGCGGAGTTTAGCCGGTTCGCCAAAAGCCAAGTCGGCGAAGAACGCCCCAGCCTTTTCTCTGTATGGTTAAAAATGTGTTTAAATACAACATGTTGTGGTGAACAAAGCGGGAAAGTGGTGATGTCTCCGATTCGTCAGCGATTCGTTCCGGCTTTGATCGGTGCCGATCGTCCGTCGGTTTGCATACGCCCGCGTCTAAGGCATCGTAAATTCGACATGTAAAAGATTAACGCGATCTGGCGCTTCAGCCCGGCTCTCCCGAATTGGTGGAACCGTATCTTGGTGGCGGCGGCGAAAGGCCCACAACATCTCGCCGTGAACAAAAAGGGAAAGTCTCGATATCAGCGATTCGTCTCCGATTCGTTCCGGATTTGGTCGAAGCGTTAATTCTGGATCGGATCTTGCGGTCTTTACGGTTCGGCAAGAAGCGTTAATCGCGGTTGATGAAATCTCTCCCGCGCTGAATTTATCGATTCTGCATCTAGTGTAAAAAAGCGATTCAAAATCAATACTTAGCCGTGAACAAAAGCTGAATCAGCCGGAGTCAGCGATTCGTCTCCGATTCGTTCTCAAGCTGTTCCGAATCTTAAATCAAGGACTTAGCGGACTGTGACTTCCATGCTCAATCCAAAGTCTATTTCAAATCTGCCCTTGCGTTTGGAGCTTCGGCTGTCCATGTGTTCTCTGCCTTACCCGCAGGAGCCGACTTGACCCGGGGCGTCCCCGCCTCACTTGCATGGACCATGACCCTGACTTCGCAGCCGATGATACTGAGCGGGCGCGGCGTGACCGCGGTGCTTGGGCCGACCAATACCGGCAAGACCCATTATGCGATCGAACGCATGGTGGCGCATGGCACAGGTGTTATCGGCCTGCCGCTCCGCTTGCTCGCGCGCGAAGTCTATACGCGGGTGGTGGAAAAAGTCGGCGCCCAGAATGTTGCGCTGGTAACCGGGGAGGAAAAGATCTCGCCGCCGAATGCGCGCTTCTCTGTCTGCACGGTCGAGGCGATGCCGCGGGAAACCAAAGCCGCCTTTGTTGCTATCGACGAGGTGCAACTCGCGGGAGACCTCGAGCGCGGCCATATCTTCACAGACCGTATCCTGCATCTGCGCGGTCGTGACGAGACGCTGCTGCTTGGCGCCGGTACCATGCGGCCGATCTTGCAGCAGCTTCTACCGGGGATAACCGTCACGGAGCGGCCGCGGCTTTCTCACCTTCTCTATGCGGGACAGAAGAAGATCACCCGGCTGCCGCAGCGTTCGGCTATCGTCGCCTTCTCGGCGGACGAGGTTTACGCGATCGCCGAACTGATCCGTCGTCAGCGTGGCGGAGCGGCCGTGGTGCTCGGGGCGCTGAGCCCGCGCACCCGCAATGCGCAAGTGGCGCTCTACCAGGCGGGCGACGTCGAATATCTGGTTGCGACCGATGCGATCGGCATGGGTCTCAATCTCGATGTCGATCATGTGGCCTTCGCGCAGGATCGGAAGTTCGACGGCTATCAGTTCCGCAATCTCAATCCTGGTGAACTCGGCCAGATTGCCGGGCGCGCGGGACGTCATGTGCGCGACGGAACCTTTGGTGTAACCGGCCAGGTCTCGCCGTTCGACGAGGAGCTGGTACAGCGCATCGAGGGCCACGAATTTGATAATATCAAGGTTCTGCAGTGGCGGACCAAGGATCTCGATTTCTCCTCGATACAATCCCTGCGGGCAAGCCTTGAGACCGGACCCCGCGTGCCGGGTCTGACGCGGGCGCTGCCGGCGGTCGACCAGCAGGCGCTCGACCATTTATCGCGCTATCCGGAAATCACCGATCTCGCTAACACGCCGGCGCGCGTCGAAAAGCTCTGGGAGGCTTGCGCTCTACCGGACTATCGGCGCATAACGCCTGCGCAACATGCCGATCTTATTTCTACCCTCTTTTCCGATCTGGTGCGCTATGGCACGGTAAACGAGCAGTTTCTCGCGGAACAGGTTCATCGCTCGGATCGGACAGATGGAGAAATTGACACGCTTTCGGCGCGAATCGCGCAGATAAGAACCTGGACCTATGTATCGAATCGGCCCGGCTGGCTTGCCGATCCGACACACTGGCAGGAAAAGACGCGGGAAATCGAAGATCGATTGTCCGACGCGTTGCATGAAAGGTTGACGAAACGCTTTGTTGATCGCAGGACATCTGTGCTCATGAAGCGCCTGAGAGAGAATGCGATGCTGGAAGCTGAAATCAGTGTGAATGGCGATGTCTTTGTTGAAGGACATCATGTGGGGCAGTTGACCGGGTTCCGTTTTACGCCTGTGGGTGGAACGGATGGGCCGGACGCCAAGGCGGTTCAGTCTGCGTCGCAGAAGGCGCTCGCGCTTGAATTCGAAGCCCGTGCCGCGCGCCTGCATGCGGCAGGCAACGCCGATCTGGCGATCGGCTCGGACGGTCTTGTGCGTTGGCTCGGCGACCCTGTCGGACGTCTATCCGGTAGCGATCACGTGATGCGTCCGCGCGTCATCCTGCTTGCCGACGAGCAGCTTACGGGCAATGCGCGCGATCATGTCGCCGCCCGTATCGAACGTTTCGTCAATCATCATATCAGCACGGTGCTGAAGCCGCTCGACGATCTGTCGCGCGCTGAGGACCTGCAGGGCCTTGCCAAGGGGCTCGCCTTCCAGCTCGTCGAGAATCTCGGCGTGCTCTTCCGCCGCGACGTGACGGAAGAGGTGAAGTCTCTGGATCAGGATGCGCGCGCCTCCATGCGCCGTTACGGCATCCGCTTCGGTGCCTACCACATTTTCGTTCCGGCGCTTTTGAAGCCGGCGCCAGCAGAGCTCATCACACTGCTCTGGGCGCTGAAGAATGACGGGCTCGACAAGCCAGGTTATGGCGACCTCATTCCGGTGCTGGCCGCCGGCCGTACCTCCGTCGTCACCGATCCGAGCTTCGAGCGCATGTTCTATAAGCTCGCCGGCTTCCGTTTCCTCGGCAAGCGCGCGGTGCGTATCGATATCCTCGAGCGTCTGGCCGACCTCATCCGCCCGCTCTTGCAGTGGAAGCCGGGTCAAGCCAGCCGTCCGGAAGGCGCTTATGACGGCCGCCGCTTCACGACGACGACGGCGATGCTGTCCATTCTCGGCGCGACGCTGGAAGACATGGAAGAGATCCTCAAGGGTCTCGGCTATCGCGCAGACGCGGTAAAGGCCGAGGAGGCTGCAGCATTCCTTGCGACGCAGGATGCGGCATCGGCTCCCGTAACGGCGATTGAGACCGTGGCAGAGGAAACGGCTGAAAAGGCCGATCATGACGACGCAGATGGCGCTTCGGAAGAAACGCCCGCTGTCGAAGCCGCTCCTGCGGCTGCGGAGACGCCTGTGGCAGCCGAAGGTTCGGTTGAAGTCAGCGAGGCTGAAGCTGAGGCTGCAGAGCCGAAGCCGGTTCTTCTGTGGCGTCTCGGTGGCCGCAACGAGAACCAGCGCCAGGCGCGCGGCCATGGCGACCGCCGCGGCGGGCAAGGTCAGGGCGAACGTCATGGCCAAGGTCATGGCCAAGGTCAGGAACGTGGCGACCGTAATCGCCGTCCTGGCGGCGGTGAGGGCGGCGAGGCCCGTGATGGCAACCGCCACAACAACCGCAACCGGGATGGCGGCAACCGCGAAGGCGGGAATCGTGATGGCGGCAGGCCGCAGCAGGCGCGCAACGAGCAGCGCGGCGACCGTCAGGACCGTGGTGATCGCAAGGATCGTGGCGACCGCAACGACCGTAACAACAACCGCGGCAATTCGCAGCCGCTGCGTTTCGAGGCCAAGCCGCCGCGCAAGGAGAAGCCGATCGATCCGGATTCGCCCTTTGCCAAACTTGCAGCGCTCAAGGAGCAGATGAAGAAGTAATCATGGGCGGAGAAACACAGCCAGGAAGCGGTTCGCGCCAGCGCATCGACAAATGGCTGTTTTTCACACGTATGGCGAAATCACGCTCGCTGGCGCAAAGCCATATCCAGTCTGGCCATGTCAGCATCAACGGCTCACGCTGCGCGCAGCCTAGTCAAATGATCAAAGTCGGTGATCGCATCGAGTTGAAGCTGGAGCGGCGAGACGTCATTCTCGTCGTTCGGCTGCCCGGCGACAGACGCGGCCCCTACGAGGAGGCGCGGCTGCTCTATGAGGACCTGTCGCCGCCTCCAGATGAGACAAAACGCCTCACCCCATACGAACAGGCAATCCGGGCGACTGGTTCCGGCAGGCCGACGAAAAAGGAACGACGCGCAATCGACAGGCTGATGTCGGACGAGGATTAGAAAACTCTTCCTGCCATAAGCCTTTCGAAGATCGTTTGTCCTTGAAATCCTGCTGCAAAGTCGATACGTCACACACAACCTGCCGGGTAGTGTGCTTGCCTCCCAAGCCTGTTCACGCTTTTTCTCCGGCTCAGGGGACAGGCGCGACGTTCCAGGTTGCCCGGCCCCGCCCGCATGGAAATCCTGGAGTTCTTCATGACCTATGTCGTGACCGACAATTGCATTCGCTGCAAATACACCGATTGTGTTGAAGTCTGCCCTGTCGACTGTTTCTACGAGGGCGAGAATTTCCTCGTCATCCATCCCGATGAATGCATCGACTGCGGTGTCTGCGAGCCGGAATGTCCGGCCGAGGCGATCAAGCCCGATACCGAACCGGGTCTCGACAAGTGGCTGAAGATCAACGCGGAATATGCGAGCATCTGGCCGAATATCACTGTTAAGAAGGAGCCGATGCCGGAGGCCAAGGAGCTGGACGGCGAGACCGGGAAATTCGAGAAATACTTCTCTGAAAAGCCCGGTAGTGGCGACTGAAATTCTCGACGGGCAGCGCCGTTGAAACCGGGTTCAGCCTCAGGTTAAACGTTTCAAATTACGCGTGAGTCACATGGGGGCTATGTGTTGCCCACATGACTCACGTTAAGCAAATTATTGATTTCCTCATATTTTTGTGATACGTTCACCACACTGTTCCACTTGTGGCATGACGCATGCCCAAAACCATCACGAAAGTAAAAGCAAATCCGCACGCGGTTTCCGTGACATATCAATAACTTGAGCTGTCGGATCCCAAGATCGCGCGCGAGGATACCTTTTTGCTTCTGTCTGGTGGAACCAGAGTGAAGTCACCCGACGGATCTAACCGTCTCATCCGGGCCTGACTGACCCGGGCTCCGGCCGTTGCCGGAAGCGTAACAGGGAGTTTTTGATTAGAATGACCATCCAGCAGAAAAAACCTTCTACCGCACGTCACGGCTTCAAAACTGGTGAATCGATCGTGTACCCCGCTCACGGCGTCGGTACCATCACGGCTATCGAAGAGCAAGAAGTCGCCGGCATGAAGCTTGAACTTTTCGTCATCGATTTCGAAAAGGACAAGATGCGTCTGAAGGTTCCGGTCGCAAAGGCCATGAGCATCGGCATGCGTAAGCTTTCCGAAACCGACTTTGTCGAGCGCGCCCTCAAGGTCGTGCAGGGCAAGGCTCGCGTCAAGCGTACCATGTGGTCTCGCCGTGCCCAGGAATATGATGCCAAGATCAATTCCGGCGACCTGATTTCCATCGCAGAAGTCGTTCGCGATCTCTATCGCGCTGAAAACCAGCCGGAGCAGTCCTATTCAGAACGTCAGCTTTATGAAGCTGCCCTCGACCGGATGGCTCGCGAAATCGCTGCCGTCAACAAGATGTCTGAAACGGAAGCCGTTCGCCTCGTCGAGACCAACCTCAACAAGGGTCCGAAGCGCGGCAAGGCGATCGAGGAAGACGATTCGCAGGACGAAGCAGCTTAATAGCGCATTGTTTTTGCTGATGAAAAAACCCGGCCTGGTGCCGGGTTTTTTATTGGAACTTTTTCGCCGCTGCGACGTTCATATACAGTAATGCGGACTCCACCGGAACCCATAAGCTCGGTTTGACTTCCGCTAAAGCTGTCAATGTTCGATGAGGAGCGGATCATGATTTCCAGAATTTGCCTATCCGGCAATCTCAAGAAACTGATCCAGTCCAGCCGCTTCAGCGGCATATGAAGAGAGATAGGGCCTCCTCCTGAAAAGTCCAGGAGCGAGGCCTTTATGCATTCAAGAGCCTAGTTTGCTCCGGCGCAGCAATGTTCCGGAAACGATGTTTGCTTGTTTATTTTTAGGCACGTGGCCTGTTCAGGAGAGCGATATGAAGAACATGTCTGCAGATCGGCGCATGATCAAAATAGCAATGGCGGCTCCCTATCTCGCCCGTGAAGAGGAACATAATCTCGCCATCCGCTGGAAGGATCACGAGGACCGCGGCGCCCGCAACCAGATCGCCATGGCGCACATGCGCCTCGTCATTTCCATGGCAGGAAAGTTCCGCAACTTCGGCCTGCCGATGAGCGATCTCGTGCAGGAAGGCTATGTCGGGCTTCTGGAGGCGGCCGCTCGCTTTGAACCGGCGCGCGATGTACGCTTTTCCACTTATGCAAGCTGGTGGATCCGTGCTTCGATCCAGGACTATATCCTGCGCAATTGGTCGATCGTGCGCGGCGGCACGAGTTCGGCCCAGAAGGCACTGTTCTTCAATCTGCGGCGCCTGCGCGCCAAGCTCGCCAAGGGCGACACGCAGCTGACGCTGCAATCCATTCATCAGGAAATCGCCGCCGCTCTCGGTGTCAGCCTTGCCGACGTGCAGACCATGGATGCGCGCCTTTCCGGCAACGATGCGTCGCTGCAGGCGCCTTCCGTCTCCGGCGACGCCGATAGTGCAGAGAAGATGGATTTCCTCGTCAGCGACGAGCCGCTGCCGGACGAGCAGGTCTCCAACATGATCGATGGCGAGCGCCGCCGCGTCTGGCTTGCGTCTGCCCTCAAGCATCTCAACGAGCGCGAAATGAAGATCATCAGCGCGCGCCGGCTCGCAGAAGACGGAGCGACACTCGAAGAGCTCGGCGCCGATCTCGGCATTTCCAAGGAGCGCGTGCGTCAGATCGAAAGCCGGGCGATGGAAAAGCTTCGCACGGCGCTCGTGAGCGCCGATCCGCATATGGCAGCCTATGCCTGACCAAGAATTACTCCCCAGCAGCACATACTGGCCCGGCATAAGCCGGGCTTTCTTTTATTCGGAGATGATCTTCACGCGGTCACCGGGAGAAACAGCAGCGCCCGTCGGCAAGGCGTTGATGAGCTTGAAGAGATCAAGCTTGCGATCGGTACCCATCATGCGGGAGGCGAGCGTGGTGATGTTGTCGCCAGAGCGAACGGTGACGACACGGATGCGCAGCGGCTTCAGCGAGGCGGCTTCGTCCGGCGTCATACGGCGGAAGCTGGCGCGCAGGACGTCTGCCGTCGGCTCCAGCGAAGGGCTGCCCTTCGGCACGGCCGTCAGGAAGCGGAATATCTGGTTGTTGTTTCTGACGACCGTAACATCGAAATCCCAGCGATCGGCAGTGGCGCGGGCGGTCACAGCTTCCATACCGTTGACGTTGATCGGCCGGATGCTTGCGGGATCAAGCCCGGTAACCCAGCCGCTGGAGATATAATTCGTCAGGCTCTGGTTCTGGTTGTCGGCGACGCCATCGAAGCGGATGGCGATATCGTTCGGGCCGGTCGCCATGACCGCTTCGACCTTGTTGTCGATACTGAAGTCCGGCGGTACGTCGAAGCGTATGCCGAGGCCGCCATGCAGGAAGGTCTGGCCGCGCACATAGCCTTCTTCCGGGCTGTCGCCGTAGAGAAGACCGTCGATGCCATCGAGATAGTAATCGCGGCCCTTGTCTCCGACCGAACCTTCCTGGCCGAAGGCGCGGGCATGGCTGCGGGCAAGCTCGATGCGCTGGGCAGAATTCGGATGGCTCGACAGGAAGTCCAGGCTCTGGTCGGCTTCCGGATCGACCGACATGAAGCGGCTGTAGGCGGCCATGGAATCGAGAAAGCGGGTTGCGGCATAGGGATCGTAGCCGGCTTCGCCGAGCATGCGCACGCCGATGACATCGGCCTGCAGCTCCTGTTGGCGGGAGAAGGCGGCCAGGCGCAGCTTGCCGCGGGCAAGCGCCTGCTTGCCGGCTATATCGCTCGACAGAACCTCAGCCACGACGCGGCTGGCAATGACTTCGGCTTCCTCGCGCTTCTGGCGTTCGATGCCGTGGTTTGCGGTGACGTGGCCCATCTCGTGCGACAGTACAGCCGCCACTTCCGAGGCGTCATTGGCGAGCGCCAGCAGGCCGCGGGTGACATAGAGGTAACCGCCCGGCAACGCGAAGGCATTGATGGCGGGCGAATTCAGGATGGTGATGCGATAGGACTGGCTCGGATTTTCCGACACGGCCGTCAGCGCGCCGGTGATGCGGGCGACGAGGCGCTCGGTCTTGGCGTCCTTATATTCGCCGCCATAGCTCGCGACGATGCGCGGATGCTCGCGAGCGCCCATGGCAGCGCGCGGGTCATTTTTTTGTACTTCGTCGACGATCTGTGGATTGGACGATGGGCCGACGGTCGGCTGATAGGATTGTTCGATCAACGTCTCGCAGCCGTTCAGCGCGATGGCGCAGACTGAAAGCAGCAGGAGACGGCGCGCCCAACGGCACGGCGCAAGAAAAGCATCACTGGAAAGCGCGGGCGATTTCCACGTCGTCATGCTGTCCAGTCTGTCTCTCCCCATCATCTTAAGTCGCCGGTCTGCCGCATCTTCGGGCCGGCCGCTGCCAGAAAAATTCAATAGGCTTCCGCCTCGGTTCTCGCGCTGCACAATCGGCCGATCCAAGTCTTTGCTGTAGCTGATTTCCGCGTGGGTTGCATAGCGAGACTCTATCTAAATGTGGTGCCGTTGCATTTCGGCAATGCCTCGCCTGTCGAGGCACTTTCTCGCTCCGATGAAATTATGGCGAAAGTTCCATCGCAAGTGCAGATTCCGGCTACACTGCGGAAAAAATAGGTCAGCACGGCGACCGATGCGGGCGACCATAACGTCCGCGCGAAGAATACAATTAATAGTAGTGTTTGCTGCTTGATCGAAATGAAGAGGCGTGCGGGCCGCGCGCCTATGCTTATTCCGCAGCTTCGGCGGCGGCGCTGGTCGGGCCGGTCTTTGGTTCGCCGGCACGGGGCAGCTGCACTGGTTTCAGCATGATGGCGGCTATCAGGCCGATCAAAGCAATGCCGCAAGAGGTCATGAACAGCGGTGAGAAGGCGGCGGCATAAGCATCCGCGACGGCCTGACGGCTGGCTTCGGGAAGTGCGGCCATCATTCTTGGCGTCAGCTCCTCGATATTGGCCACGCCCGGGATGGAGGAACCGAGCTTGCCGAGTTGCGATGCGATGATCGCACCGTAGATGGAGATGGCAATCGAAGCGCCTCCCATGCGCGACAGCGTGACCGAGCCGGTCGCCGCACCCACATCGCGGGCCGGCGCGGCGTTCTGTACGCCGATGACCGGAACCTGCTGGGCAAGGCCGATGCCGATACCGTGCAGCAGCATGATCGCGCCGATGAAGGCGATCGGCGTGCCGGCATGGACCTGCGACATCAGTGCGAAAGCAATGGCGCTGCAGGTGAGGCTGGCGATGGCGAAGGGCTTGTAGCGACCGGTCTTCGAAATGATGCGGCCGGCGTTCAGGGAGCCGCAGACGAGGCCGCCTGTCAGCAGAATGAAGAGCAGGCCTGCGCCAGACGGCGAAAGGCCTGTGGTCGTCTGCAGGAACAGCGCGAGGTAATTGACCATGCCGATGGCGATCGCGCCGCCCATGATCGAGATCACCAGCAGCAGGCTGAAGGTGGAATTGCGGAAAAGTGGCAGAGGGACGATCGGCTCCGGCGCGCGGCGTTCGACGAAAACCCAGGCGATGGCGCAAACCACGCCGAAGGCGACGATGCTGATGCTCTGCGGGGAGATCAACGCACCGAAAAGTTCGCTGCTGTCGGTCGCAAGCACGATGCTGGTCGTCGTCAACGCTAGCAGAAGTGCGCCGGCATAATCGATCTTCGGTCGACGATGCGGTTTACGGTAGGGCAGCATGAAGGCGAGGCCGGCAAGCACGATAAAGCCGATCGGCACGTTGACGAGGAAGATCGAGCGCCAGCCGAAGAGATCGCTCATCGTGCCGCCGAGGACCGGGCCGATGGCGCCGGAGGCCATCAGCACGAGGCTGGAATAGCTCTGGTAGCGGGCGCGTTCGCGCGGCTCGAAGAGGTCGGCGTTGACGGCGAAGATCGAAACCATGATACCGCCGCCGCCGAAACCCTGCAGCACACGGGCGGCGATCAGCGTGTTCATGGAGACGGCGAGACCGCAGACGGCGGAGCCCACCGTGAAGATCGCGATCGCTGTCATCATCACATATTTGCGGCCGAAGAGATCGCCGAGTTTTCCATAAAGCGGCATGACCGCGCTCAGCGCCAGTAGATAGGCCGAGCCGATCCAGCCGAAGCGGTCCAGATGGCCGAACTCGCCGACGATGGTCGGCAACGCGGTGGAGACGATCTGATTATCCAGCGTCGCCATGAACATGGCGGTCATCAGGAAAAAAAAGAGGATGAGCCGCCGACGGGGATCCGTCACGAGCGGCGCAGGGGCAAGTTGCATATCCATGGGGGCCAATTTCGTTATTTCGATGCTTTATGTGCTAATGGCATATATTTGTCAATAGCACATTATTGACATTGGCATATTTTATTTTTGATTCCGGTCTGTTATGGTTCCGTCATGAACGAGACGCTGACCAAGACAAGAACGACAGAGATTGATGAGCCTCCCATGGACAGCGTGCTGCGCATCGGCCGTTCCATGACGCGCATGAGAATGATGACGGGCCGCCGGCTGATTGGCCGGCTGGCGATCCAGAGCGTGGCTCCGGATCTGGAGCTCTCGCATCTCGATGTGCTGGATGCCGTAAGGCGGGCGCAGGCAAACGGCGAGGTGACCGTTGGTGCCATTGCCGAGATGCTGCGCATCGATCCGTCGCGGGCCAGCCGCGTCGTTTCCGATATGGTCGGCCGTAATGTTCTGCGCCGCGAGGCATCGCAGGCGGATGCGCGGCGTATCGTCGTCGTCATGACTCAGGTCGGACAGAATCTGCTGGCGGAAATCCAGGCCCAGAAGCTCGCCTTCGTTACCGAGGTCGTGCGGGACTGGCCGCAGGAAGAGATCGACACTTTCTCCGTCTTGTTCGAGAAATTCATCGGCGGCTATGAGGCAATCTTCCTGTCCCGTGACAAGGATACGCCAGGCTGAAGAAAATAGTCTGAGCGTTTGATCTCGCTCAAGCCGACCCGCCTGAGGCAGGCCTAAGTCTCTCCCCGTTCGACGACATCAGGAGAGATTCACATGAAACATCATCCGCTTCGGCTGAGGGGCATTTTCGCCGCTATCGTTTTCGCATCCTTCGGGCACGCGGCGCTTTCCGCCGATCTGGCGCCTTCGGCTGGCCCGCCGATGGCCACGCAAAGCCCGTGGCAGGTACGCCTGCGTGCGCTGGGCGTGGTGACGCGCGATAACGGCTCGGTCGACGGCATTTCCGGATCCGGTCTTTCCTATTCGGACACAGTGGTTCCGGAAGCGGATATTTCCTATTTCTTCACCGACAATATTTCCGCGGAGCTCATTCTCGGCACGACCTATGCCAATGTGCATGGCGAAGGCTCGATTGCCGGCCTCGGCGATATAGGCAAGACGTGGCTGTTGCCGCCAACGCTGACATTGCAATATCACTTCACCGATTTCGGTGCCTTCCAGCCGTATCTCGGTGCAGGCGTGAATTACACGGTCTTCTACAATCAGTCAGGCAAGAGCGCCGACAGCCTCGATGTGAAGAATACATTCGGCGTCGCGCTGCAGGCGGGTTTCGATTACATGTTCGATGAGCATTGGGGTGCGAACCTGGATGTGAAGAAGATCTTCCTGCGTCCGGATTTCGATGCGACCGTCGGCGGTGCCAATGTCAGCGGCAAGGCGAAACTCGATCCCTGGCTGATCGGCGCCGGTGTGACCTACCGCTTCTGAGAGAAAGGCGCCGGATCTTCGGCGCCTCTTCCCCTTCACCCCCGGTTTGCGCTATGGGCAATGCCCATGAGCCAATCCACCTTCACTATCCTGCTCGGCGGGGTACTCAGCCTGACGGATCGTCTGCGCGAAGCCGTGCGGGACACCCGGTTCATCGCGGCCGACGGCGGCATGCGCCACGCAGCGGCGTTGGGCGTGGTGCCGGAATTGTGGGTTGGCGATTTCGATTCGACACCGCCCGATCTCGACGGCGCCTTTCCCAATGTGCCGCGTCAACCCTATCCGGCCGCAAAGGCGGCGACCGATGGCGAGATCGCCGTTTCCGAGGCAATCGAGCGTGGCGCAAAACGCCTGATCCTTGCAGGCGCATTGGGCGGTGAACGCTCCGACCATGCGCTTCAACATCTGCTCTATGGCGTTGAACTGGCGCAAGAAGGCTTCGACGTGCTCTTGACCTCGGGCAGCGAAGAGGCGGTACCTTTGCTTCCCGGCTCGTTGGAGATCGATCTTCCGCCGGGTAGCCTGTTTTCCGTGCCGGGTTTCAGCGAGCTGACCGGGCTCTTCATCGAGAATGCCCGCTATCCGCTCGCCGACTTCCATTTGCCCTTCGGTTCGTCGCGCACCATTTCCAATGTAGCGGAAGGCCCCGTGCGCTTCTCGCTTGCCAGCGGCAGGGCCATCGTGCTCGCGCGGCCCTATGATCTTTCCGGAGTCTGATTCTTGGCGCCTCCCATTCTGAAACTCGACGATATTTTCCTGAGCTTCGGCGGCACGCCGCTACTTGCCGGCGCGGCCTTGCAAGTGGAGTCCGGCGACAAGATCTGCCTCGTCGGCCGCAACGGCTCGGGTAAATCGACGCTTCTGAAGATTGCTGCCGGTCTCGTCGATGCCCAGTCCGGTGAGGTCTTCCGGCATCCGGCATCAACGGTGCGCTATCTGGAGCAGGCACCGGATTTTGCCGGCTTTAAGACCGTGCAGGCCTATGCCGAAGCGGGGCTCGGGCCGGGCGATGATCCTTACCGGGTCACATACCTGCTGTCGCACTTAGGGCTGACGGGCGAAGAGGACCCGAAGAACCTTTCCGGCGGCGAGGCGCGCCGCGCAGCGCTTGCCCGTGTGCTGGCGCCGGAGCCTGATATCCTGTTGCTCGACGAGCCGACCAACCATCTCGACCTGCCGACCATCGAATGGCTGGAAGGCGAACTGCAGAAGACGCGCAGCGCGCTGGTGCTGATCTCGCACGACCGCCGCTTCCTCGAGAAGGTCTCGACAGCGACCGTCTGGCTCGATCGCGGCACGTCGCGTCGGCTCGACAGGGGCTTTGCGTTTTTCGAGGCCTGGCGTGATCAGGTGCTGGAGGCGGAAGAGATGGAACAGCACAAGCTCGGCAAGGCGATCGAGCGCGAAGAGCACTGGCTGCGCTATGGCGTGACGGCACGGCGCAAACGCAATATGCGACGGCTCGGCGAGTTGCAGACCATGCGCTCACAATATCGTGGCCATAAGGGGCCGCAGGGAACCGTGCAGGCGACCACATCCGACGCACAGGAATCCGGCAAGCTTGTGATCGAGGCCGACAAGATTACCAAGAGCTATGACGACAGGCCGATCGTCGCGCCGTTCTCGATCCGCGTGCATCGGGGCGATTGTATCGGTCTGGTCGGTCCCAACGGCGCCGGCAAGACGACGCTTCTGAAGATGCTGACCGGCCAGCTTGCGCCTGATAACGGTACGGTGAAGCTTGGCACCAATCTCGAAATTGCCACTCTCGACCAGAAGCGCGAAGATCTGAACCCCGAGGATACACTTGCCAACTATTTGACGGATGGGCGTGGCGAAAACCTGCTGGTCAATGGCGAGCAGCGGCATGTGACCGGCTACATGAAGGAATTCCTGTTCCAGCCGGAGCAGGCGCGCACACCGATCAAGAACCTCTCCGGCGGCGAGCGTGCCCGGTTGATGCTGGCGCGCATCCTGTCGCGGCCGACCAACCTGCTGATCCTGGACGAACCGACCAACGACCTCGACATCGAGACGCTGGATCTGCTGCAGGAAATTGTCACAGGTTTTCCCGGCACCGTCATCCTCGTCAGCCACGATCGCGATTTTCTCGACAGGACGGTGACCTCGACGATCGCGCCTGCCAATCCGGAAGCGCCGGACGGACGCTGGATCGAATATGCCGGCGGCTATTCCGATATGCTGGCACAGCGCAAGGGTGCCGCCGAAGAGCGCCGCAAGGCTGAGAAGGCGGTGGAGAAGCCGAAGTCGCAGGAGGCTGCGGCTGCCGCTCCGTCCGTCTCGAAGGGCAAGCTCTCCTACAAGCAGAAATTCGCGCTCGAAAACCTGCCGAAGGAAATGGCGAAGGCGGAGGCCGAGATCGCCAAGCGCGAGAAGAAAATGGCTGATCCGAGCCTCTTCACCAAGGACCCGGCGACGTTCAGCCGGCTGGCATCGGAAATGGAGAAGCTACGCGAAAACCTGACCAAGATGGAAGAGGAATGGCTAGAGCTCGAAATCTTGCGGGAAGAGCTGGAAGGTTGATCGGAATAAAAATTTCTCGAATGTCGGATCGGGTGGTTATTGGCCGTCCTTGGGCCGAGCGTGATCAACGGCATGGTGCCGCCACGTCATAAGGGAGATTTTCATGCGCATGATTTTCGTGAACCTGCCGGTCAAGGACCTCGTCAAGTCGAAGGAGTTCTTCTCGGCGCTCGGCTTTTCCTACAATCCGAATTTTACCACCGACGACGCTGCCTGTATGATCGTCGAGGAAAATATCTACGTGATGCTGCTGACCCACGGTCACTTCCAACAGTTCATCGAAGGCGATATCGCCGATACGTCCAAGGGCAAGGAAGTGCTGACCTGCCTTTCGGCCGGCAGCCGCGTCGAGGTGGATGACTACCTGAAGAAGGCGCTGGCAGCCGGCGGCAAGCCCTGGAAGCCGATCCTCGACATGGGTCCAATGTACGGATGCAGCTTCCAGGATCTCGACGGTCATGTCTGGGAAATCATGTATATGGATATGTCTGCTGCCGGCTGAGCCGGTATTTCCAAAGATCTGGTGTGGACTTCCGGTATCCGGATCGAGTTGCCGGAGTCCATTTTCTCTCACTTTTCCTTGATTCGTCAGTGTTGCGTCATGCGGCATAGAGTGCCGCTCGGCAGCCGGGACCGTGCCGATCAGAGGCAAGAAGGAAGAGTCACATGTCTCGCAAATCCTATACCGGACTATTCATGGCGCTTGCCGCCAGCAGTTTTGTCGTGCTCGGCCTTTCGCAGGCAGCGAGCGCGCAGGAAACGCAACGCATGCGCGTGCGTGGCACGATCGAGAGCCTTAGCGGCGATACACTGACCGTCAAGACCCGCGAGGGCAGCGACACGACGGTGGCACTTAAATCGGGCTGGAAGGTCGCTGGCATCAAAAATGCGTCGGTGGACGACATCAAGGTCGGCGATTTCGTCGGCGTCGCCTCCCTGCCGAAAGGCACAGGTCCCGATGGTGCCATCGAGGTGCTGATTTTCCCGGCAGCGATGAAGGGTACCGGCGAAGGCAACCGTCCGTGGGACGTGCAGCCGAACAGCTCGATGACGAATGCGACCGTCAGCAATGCGGTCAAGGCCGTCGATGGTCATACGATCACGCTGACTTATCAAGGCAAGGAAAAGACCATCTCGATTGCCGACGGCACGCCGATCGTCACCTTTGCGCCGGCGACGAAGGACGACCTGAAGCCGGGTGCAGGCGTCATCGTCATGGCGGAAAAGGCAGCCGACGGCAGCATCTCGGCCGCGCAGGTCACCGTCGGCGTCCACGGCGTGATGCCGCCAATGTAAGACACACAGTTCCGGACGCAAAACCGCTACATAATTTTATGGGAATTGCCTTAAAGCGCCGGGGCGCGGGCTGCCGCGGCGCTCGACCCGAGAACCGAAACTACCGGCTCTTCCTCGGATTTCGAGGGCAGCGCCAGCAGATGCAATGTGCGCGGATGCAGCGCTTCCAGATAGGTCTCCGAGCGGCCGATATAGATCATGCCGGTGTCCGGCATAGTGGCAAGCAGCTTCGTCATCGTATGCTGCCATTCCGGCTCCATGCCCTCGAGCACTTCGTCGAAAACGACCCAACGGGGCTTGACGAGAAGCAGACGGGCAAAGCCGATTGCCTTTTGCTCGTCGGCGTCGAGAAGCTTGTCCCAGCGCGCGCGGCTGTCGAGTCGGGCAACCAGCGCATGCAGACCGGCAGCCTCAAGCGCGGCTTCGATGGCCGCCGTGTCATAGGCCTCGGGTTTTTCGGGGAATGAGATTGCCTCACGCAGCGTTCCGCCGGGGACATAGGCGACCTGCGGGATGAACAGGATGTCGGCAATCGGCGGCAGACCCATCGTACCTTTACCGCACGGCCAGAGGCCGGCCATGGCCTGGAAGAGCAGGCGGCGGTTCACGCTGTGATCGCCGTTGATCATGACCTTCTCGCCGGCCTTGATCGTAACATCCGTTTCGCGTATCCGGAAGCCGCCGCAATCCTCGATGTCTTCGCCAAGCTTGGCGAAGATGACGATATTCTTCAGCGTCAGCGTATCTGCTGCGGTTTCCTCATAAACGATGGCGTCCTTCAGATCGAAGTCGTCGTCCATCTCCTGCAGTGCCTGGCGGAAATCGGTGACGCGCATCAGCGTGGCGCGCCATTCGGCGATCGGGCCGAAGTTGGCGACATACCAGCGCAGTGCCGTGTTGACCTGGTTGAAGGCCCCGACCGACATCATCAGCTGGCCGAAGGTAAGGCCGCCGGAGAAATAGGCGGGTGCTGCAACGATGATCGGAATGACGATGACCAGCCAGCCATAACCTGCCGAAACCCAGGTGAGGTTGGTATTGGCCATGGCGAGACGCTTGATAACCGCGAGAACGTTGCTGATGTCGATATTGATGCGCTTGCGCTCGTTTTCCTCGCCGTGCGCCACTGTAATCGCTGGCATGTTCTCGTTGGCGTGCATCAGCGCGAAGCGCAATTCGGCTTCCTTGGAGAAGCGGTCTGCATTGAGCTTGACAAGTTTGCGGCCGACGACCTGGCTTAGTACCGAGGCCGATGCAGCATAGAAGATTGCCGCCCAGACCATGTAGCCTGGAATGGAAAAACTGTAGCCGCTGATATGGAAGATGAAGCCGCTCGAAAGCTCCCACAACACGCCGATGAAGCTGACGAGTAGTATGGTCGACTGCAGGAGGCCGAGCACGAGACCGGTGGTGCTTTCGGCCAGGTTGCGGGAGTCCTCATGCAGCCGCTGGTCCGGATTGACGCCGAGAATGCCGATGGTAGAGAGTTTGAGGGCGCGCTTGCGCTTCAGCCATTGATCGACGAGATCGCGCGAAAGCCCTTCGCGCATATAGAGCGCAGTCATCTGGTTCAGCCAGGCCTGCAGCACGTTGAGTAGCAGTAGCGCGCCGGCGATCATCGCGAAGATTTCGAGCTGGTGGAAGAACTCTCCAAGATCACGGCGTTCGAGGGAATCGTAGAAGGGGGCGTTCCATTCGTTGAGGATCACCTGTCCGTAGGCTGTCGCCAGGATGATGACGACAAGCAGGATCGCAAGCCCCACGACCTTGCCGCGGACCTGCGAATTCCAGAATGCGGAGAACATCACTCCAAGCCGATATGTCAGGCTGAGATCATACCCTACCCGGTCCTGACTCTGGATGCCCCTCCCCCTTTCGATGTTATTTGCCATTACAAGTTTCCAAATCCGCCCATCCCTATATTAATAACATGGGGGCGTCACTGGTCCATCAACAGATTCCGCCACGCATAAAGAAAGCGTGATGGCTTTTGCAGCTATCTGCATTGACAGTTGATTCGAAGCTGGACTGGCGCTATCTAGGATGCCTTGTGGTGATTTGGCCGGCCGGCTTGCAGCCACGTTAAATAAGTCGCTAAAGGGCCGCGTGCGGACCGGTAGCGATTCTTTCGCCGCCGGTTTTTTATTTTGATCGAGTTGACCGCAATGCCCATCAAGATCCCCGATACGCTGCCCGCCTTCGAAACCCTTGTGAACGAAGGTGTGCGGGTGATGACCGAAACGGTGGCGATCCGCCAGGATATCCGCCCGCTGCAGATCGGGCTGCTGAACCTCATGCCGAACAAAATCAAGACCGAGGTGCAGATGGCGCGCCTGGTGGGTGCTTCGCCGCTGCAGGTGGAATTCTCGCTGGTCCGTGTCGGCAACCACAAGGCCAAGAATACATCTGAAGAACATCTGCTCGCCTTCTACCAGACCTGGGAGGAAGTGAAGCACCGCAAGTTTGACGGCTTCATCATCACGGGGGCGCCGATCGAGACGCTGCCTTACGAGGACGTTACCTATTGGAAGGAAATGCAGCAGATTTTCGACTGGACCCAGACAAACGTCCATTCGACCATGAATGTCTGCTGGGGCGCGATGGCGGGGATTTATCATTTCCACGGCGTGCCGAAGTATGAGCTGAAGGAAAAGGCCTTCGGCGTTTACCGCCACCGAAATCTCAAGCCCTCTTCCGTTTATCTCAATGGTTTCTCTGACAATTTCGAGGTTCCGGTGTCGCGCTGGACCGAGGTGCGCCGGGCCGACATCGAGAAGGTCGGCGGCCTCGAGATCCTGATGGAATCGAGCGAGATGGGCGTCTGTCTCGTCCACGAGCCGAAGGGTCGGCGGCTCTATATCTTCAATCACGTCGAATATGATTCCACGTCTCTCTCGGACGAATATTTCCGCGACGTGAATGCCGGCGTGCCGATCAAGATGCCGCACAATTACTTCCCGCATAACGATCCGGCACTTGCGCCGCAGAACCGCTGGCGCAGCCATGCGCATCTGCTTTTCGGCAACTGGATCAATGAGATCTACCAGACGACGCCCTACGATATCGAAGAGATCGGCTCGGACATCTGAGCGTTACAGGGTGGGTTTAGAAATGGCGCCGTCGCACTTCCGCGACGGCGTTTTGTTTTCTGGGTCCGCCCGGTTGCGATTTGCAGCGAATGGAGGCAGGTTCCGGTTCCTGAATCCTAGGGATGGAGTGAGCGTCGATCATGGTGGACAAATTGGAACGGGAAGTTTTCGGACAGACGAAGGAGGGGGAGACCGTCCATCGCGTCGTCATCCGCGGTGGTGGACTGACGGTCAAGGTGTTGACCTGGGGTGCGGTTATCCAGGACGCGCGGCTGGAGGGCCATGATGCGCCGCTGGTGCTCGGCTTCGAGGATTTCAGCAGCTACCTCGCCCATTCGCCCTTCTTCGGGGCAACGCCGGGCCGCTGCGCCAACCGCGTCGGCGATGGCAAGTTCACGCTCGACGGCAAGGCTTACCAACTCGAACTCAACGAGAAGGGCGTCACGCATCTTCATGGCGGCAGCAACAATATCGGCACGCTCGTCTGGACGATCGTCGAACACGAGGCCGACCGCGTAGTGCTGAAGATCGTCGACCGCGATGGCCGTGCTGGTTATCCCGGCAACTGCACGATCCAGGCGACCTATCGTGTGCATGGCAATGGCGAGCTTTCCGTCAATTACGAGACGACGACGGACCAGCCGACGATTGCCAACGTCTGCCAGCATTCCTATTTCAATCTCGATGGCCGCGAAGATGCCTTGGCGCATGAGATCATGATCGCCGCCGACCACTATCTGCCGACCAATGAGAAGCAGATACCGACCGGCGAGATCCGCCCTGTTGAGGGGAGCGAGTTCGATTTCCGCGAGATGGCGCCAATGAAGCGCTTCGTCAGGCAGGAGCAGGCCCTCTACGACCATAATTTCTGCTTATCGAGCGAGCGCACGGGCAAGCGCTCCGTCGTGCTTGCCCGCAGCCTGCATTCCGGTGTTTCGCTGGAAGTGCGCACGACAGAGCCGGGCGTGCAGTTCTATGCCGGTTTCAAGCTCAACGTGCCCGTGCCGGGTCTCGGCGGCCGTAAATATGGTCCCTTCGCCGGCTTCTGCCTGGAAACACAGATCTGGCCTGACGCGATCAATCACCAGGGCTTCCCCAATGCGGTGCTGCGCCCAGGCGAAGTGCTGCGTCAGGAAACGGATTACATCTTCACGAAGAACTGAGTTCGTCGTCCTATCTGGATCAATGAACCCTCGCGGCGTCCGGCGAGGGTTTTTCTTTGATGGAGCGAATCCGGCTTGCTGATTGGTTCTAAATAGGTTCTATTATCTATCCATGGATAGAACCAGTCTGGTCGCAGAACTGAAGGGCCGCGCGCTGCACGACGAGGCGGCAGCAGGACCGCTTTACAAGCGGCTGGCGCAGGCGTTGACCGGCCTTATCCAGGAAGGCCTCTTGAAACCCGGCACGGCATTGCCCGGCGAGCGCGATCTGGCGGAAGCGCTGAAGCTCGGCCGCGTCACAGTGCGGACGGCCTATCGCGATCTCATGACATCAGGTGCGCTGGAATCGCGTCATGGCAGTGGCACTTTCGTTTCCAGCAAGGTGGAGCGCATGGAACAGTCGCTCTGGCGGCTTTCCTCCTTCTCTGCGGACATGCGTTCGCGCGGGCGCTCGCCAGCGGCGAAGATCCTGTCCCGCACCGTCAACAATCCATCCCCTGAAGAATCCTTTCTGCTCGGCCTCGGCGTCGACGAACCGGTGCTGCGGCTCGACCGCCTTCGTCTGGCCGACGGGCTGCCGCTCGCCATCGAGCGCGCCGTCGTACCCGTCAAGTTTCTTGGCGAGGATGCCGGCGGTGAAGGCTCGCTCTACGATGCGCTCGCCCAGAGTGGCCACAAGCCGGTACGCGCCATACAGCGATTGACGGCCGTCACGCTTGATCCGTCATCGGCCGCTATTCTCGATGTCAAAGCCGGCGCGCCGGCCCTTCTGATCGAACGCGTTTCACGCCTGGAAGACCAGCGCGTCGTTGAATACACCCGCTCGCATTATCGTGGCGATGCCTATGATTTTGTCGCCGAACTGAGAATTGGAGATGACCTATGAGTGAGAACCAGTCGCTGATGCTGCAGGAGGCCGGCCAGTCGCCCGAAGTGGTCGCTACCCTGCTCGAAAAGGAAAAGCCGGTCTTCGCCGAAATCATCCGGCTATTCTCGTCCACCCGCCCAAGTGTCGTGACGACAGCGGCGCGCGGCTCTTCCGACCACGCCGCGACCTTTTTCAAATACCTCTTCGAGATCACCTGCGGCGTGCCGGTCGCCTCGATCGGCCCGTCCATCGCTTCCGTCTATAATGCGCCCCTGCATCTGAAAGGTGGCATCCATTTCACGGTTTCACAGTCGGGCGCCAGCCCGGATATCGTTGCTTTGCAAGAAGCGGCCAAGAAGGGCGGAGCGACGACGATTGCCGTCGTCAACGTCACCGACAGTCCGCTCGCCAAGCAGGCCGATATCGTTCTCGGCCTCAATGCTGGCGCTGAAAAGAGCGTTGCAGCAACCAAGTCCTTCATCGCATCCGTTGCCGCCCTTGCTGGCGTTACCGCTGCGATCGACGGCAAGGCCGATCTGCAGACCGCGCTCGATAAGCTTCCAGCCGCTCTCTCTGCGACGTCCGGTATCGATACGAAGGCTGCCGAGGATGTACTGTTCACCGCCGCATCGCTTTATACCGGTGGACGCGGTACGGCCTTCGCCATTGCCCTCGAAGCAGCGCTGAAGGCCAAGGAGACGGCCGGCTTGCATGCCGAGGCCTTCTCGCTCGCCGAGCTCATGCATGGACCGATGCGCCTCGTGCAGCCGGGCTTCCCGATTGTCGGCTTCGTGCCGGAAGATGCCGCCTTCGACAACAATGTGAAGGCACTGGAGCGGCTGCAGACGCTCGGCGCCACCACCGTGCCCTTCTCGACAAAGCCGCTCGCCGGCGTCAATCTGCAGGTTCCCACGACCGGCAACGGCCTCATCGATCCCCTGGTTTCGCTGCTCGTCTATTATCGCCTGATCGAGTCCGTCACCCGCCGCAAGGGTTTCGATCCGGACAAGCCGGCAAACCTGCTCAAGGTGACGGAGACCGTCTGATGACCCGCAAGATCTTCACCGGCGCACGTATCTTCGACGGCGAACGCTTCCACGATGAGCGGGCGCTGATCGTCAAGGACGGACGCATCGAGGCGATCGTCGGCCGCAATGATCTGCCCGAAGGCCAAGTCGTGACGCTTGATGGCGGCGTCCTGTCTGCCGGGTTCATCGATGCGCAGGTCAACGGCGGTGGCGGCCGCATGCTGAACGATGAGCCGTCGTCTGACTCCATGTACATGATCGCCGATGGGCATCGCCCCTATGGCACGACGGCGCTTCTGCCGACTCTGATCACCGATACGGCCAAAGCAACGGCCGCTGCGATCGAGGCGGCGGAAGTCGCTGTAAAGACCAATCGCGGCGTTGCCGGCCTGCATCTGGAAGGTCCGCATCTGGCGCCGGCGCGCAAGGGTGCGCATCTGGCCGAATTGATGCGCCCTGTCGAGGACAAGGACGTTAAGGCCTTCATCGCTGCACGCGAGGCGATCGGCACACTGCTCGTCACGATCGCGGCGGAGCAGGTGACGGTTTCGCAAGTGCGCGAACTCAGCGAAGCTGGCGTCATCGTCAGTATCGGCCATTCCGATAGCACCAGCGAGGCGGCGGAAGCTCGTTTCGACGCCGGCGCGCGGGGTGTCACGCATCTCTTCAATGCCATGAGCCAGCTGGCGCACCGCGCGCCGGGGCTCGTCGGGGCGGCGATCGACCATCCGGCCGTCTGGTGCGGCATCATCGCCGATGGCCACCACGTCGATCCGAAGGCGCTGCGCACGGCGCTGCGCGCCAAGCGTGGCGAAGGCAAGCTGTTCTTCGTGACCGACGCCATGTCGCTCGTCGGCTCGGAGAAAGATACGTTCACGCTGAATGGCCGCACTGTGCGGCGCGAGAGAGGCGGCTTCTGTTCCAAACTCGTGCTTTCGGACGGCACGCTGGCAGGCTCGGATGTCGATATGGCTTCAACGATCCGCTACGGCGTCACCTATCTGGATCTGACGCTTGCCGAAGCGCTCAGGATGGCGACGCTCTATCCAGCGCGTTTCCTGCGGCTTGCCGATCGAGGCCACCTTTCGCCGGGCGCGCGCGCCGATCTCGTGCATTTCTCCGATACGATCGACGTGAAGGCAATTTGGCTCAGCGGCGAAGCAGCGTAAAGGAGTATGGGCGATGACTGACATCACCGATGCCTATTTCTCCGATCTGATCGGCCGGCTGCAAGAACTGAAGCAGGCGCTTGCCGAGCCGATGGCGCAGGCCGCTGCCGTGATCCTCGAGGCCGCCCGTGACGATAAGCGCGTCTATGTCTTTGGCACCGGCCATTCGCATATGTTGGCGGAAGAGGTGCATTACCGCGCCGGCGGGCTTGCCTTCACGGTGCCGGTTCTCGTCGGCTCGGCCATGCTGCATGAGGGCGCGGTCATCAGCTCCGTCTATGAGCGGACGCAGGGCCTGGTGCGGCCGATGCTGGAACGCTACGGCATGCAGCCGGGCGACGTCATCATCATCGCTTCCAATTCCGGCGTGAATGCTGCACCGATCGAAGCAGCCGATTATGCGCGCGAGATCGGTGCCCAGGTGATCGCCATCACCTCGATCGCCTATTCGACGGCGATCGCCAATGGCCGCCGACGACTTGCCGATGTGGCCGACGTGATTCTGGACAACGGGCTGCCGCCGGGTGACGCCGTTCTTGATCTCGACGGCACGGGCCTTCGGGTCGGGCCGGTGTCGACGGCGGTCGGCGTGACTGTCATCAACGCCATTTTCGCGGAGGTCGCCTCCGAGCTTTCCAAATCCGGGGATGCGCCGGTCTATCTCAGTGCCAACATGCCGGGTGCTGCCGAGACCAACCAGAAACTGGTCAAGAAGTACCGGCCGCGCAATCCGCATCTTTAAGGGAAAGAGAGGCCGGCTTTTGCCGATCTTCTCCATCCAACCGTGTCGTCTCAAAATCAACGGTCCCAAACGAAAACGGCCCGAAGCGGGTGCTTCAGGCCGTTCGAATGTCTGGAAACCGATGCGCGATCAGTCCTTGGCGCGCTCGACGTAGGAATTGTCTTCCGTCGCGATGACGACGCGGGTACCGGCATCGATATGCGGCGGAACCGAGGTGCGGATGCCGTTGGAGAGCATAGCCGGCTTGTAGGAAGAAGATGCCGTCTGACCTTTGACGACCGGTTCGGTCTCGACGATCTCAAGCGTGACGTGGCGCGGCAGTTCCAGCGCCAGCGGGATACCTTCGTGGATCGACAGGATGCAGGTCATGCCTTCCTGCAGGTAGGCCTTCTGGTCGCCCATGGTTTCAGCACTGACGACGACCTGGTCGTACGTCGCCGGGTTCATGAAGTGGAAGCCCTCGCCATCTTCGTAGAGGTACTGGAAATTGACGTCTTCCACGAAGGCGCGCTCGACCTGTTCGGTGGTGCGCCAGCGCTCGGAAACCTTCACGCCGTCGACGATGCGGCGCATGTCGACCTGAGTGACCGGCGTACCTTTGCCCGGATGGAAATTCTGAGCCGTGAGAACGACGTAGAGCTTGCCGTCGACATCGAGAACGTTGCCCTTGCGGACCGAGGAGGCGATGACCTTGACCATAAGACTTCCTTGTAAGTCGGCTTTCGGCGTCGTAGAGGACTGTCGGAATGGCCCTGAAGACGCAAAATGTTTTTCTTCGGGGGCGCACTAACCTAAAATCGCGGAAATAGCCACCCCATCCCGGCCGAATCCGGCGAGGAAAACGTTGAATGAACCCCACGAGCGCCAAAGCGTCTCCCTGGTGGACACCATCAGTGCATGCCGATCGCCGCCCGTTCCTCGTCGGGCGCAATGCGATCCAGGCAGCCCTGCGCGGTTATTTCGCCCGCGAGGACTTCATAGAGGTCGATACCGCCACGCTGCAGGTGTCACCGGGCAACGAGGCGCATCTGCATGCCTTTGCCACACAGGCGCTGACGACGGACGGTCAAGCGGCACCCTTCTATCTGCACACGTCGCCGGAATTTGCCTGCAAGAAGCTGCTTGCGGCCGGTGAGCAGCGCATCGCTTGTTTTGCCCATGTCTATCGCAATCGCGAGCGCGGGCCGCTGCATCATCCGGAATTCACCATGCTGGAATGGTATCGGGCGGGCGAAAGCTATGAGAGCCTGATGATGGACTGCGTGCGTTTGCTGGCGCTTGCCGCCGAAACGGTCAAAGCGGCAAAGCTCACCTATCGCGGTGCTGAGTGCGATCCTTTCGCAGGACCGGAGCGGGTGAGCGTCGCAGAAGCGTTCAGCCGCCATGCCGGTATCGATCTTCTGGCGTCGGTTTCCGCCGACGGCTCGACGGATCGCGAGCATCTCGCCGCCGAAATGCGGCGGGTCGGCATGCGCGTTGCCGATGACGATCATTGGGCCGATCTTTTCAGCCGGGTGCTGGTGGAAAAGGTCGAGCCGCATCTCGGTTTCGGCCGCGTCACCATTCTCGATGAATATCCTGTTCCCGAAGCCGCTCTTGCGCGGCCGTCTGGGCACGATCCGCGCGTGGCTGAGCGTTTTGAGCTCTATGCCTGCGGCGTCGAGCTTGCCAATGGTTTTGGCGAATTGACCAATGCTGCCGAGCAGAGGCGCCGTTTCGAGATCGAAATGGCGGAGAAGATGCGGATCTACGGCGAGGCCTATCCGATCGACGAGGACTTTCTGGCGGCGCTTGCGATCATGCCGGAAGCAAGCGGCATCGCGCTCGGCTTCGACAGGCTGGTGATGCTGGCGACGGGTGCATCGCGGATCGATCAGGTCCTCTGGGCGCCGGTTGCGGAGTATGGTCGATGAACGCTATGCGCCCGATAAAGAGTGTCGATGATCTCGTCAGGGCAGGGCTGGTCGAGGAAGCCGAACGGCTGGCGCTCGATGAGGTCGCCATGCGTTACGCCATCGCGCTGACGCCCGCCATGGCGAGGCTGATCGATCATGGCGATCCGGTCGATCCGATTGCGCGGCAATTCGTGCCTGATGCCGCCGAGCTCGTCACCACGCCCGAAGAACGGGCCGATCCCATCGGCGATCAGGCGCACAGTCCGGTCGAAGGCATCGTGCATCGCTATCCGGACCGCGTGTTGCTGAAGGCGGTACATGTTTGCCCCGTCTATTGCCGCTTCTGTTTCCGGCGCGAGATGGTAGGGCCGCAGGGGCTTGGCACGCTCGATCAAACGGCGCTGGCGGCCGCCTTCGACTATATCCGCGGGCATGGTGAAATCTGGGAGGTCATCCTGACCGGTGGCGATCCGCTGGTGCTTTCACCACGGCGGCTTGGTGAGATTCTGAGCCAGCTTGCAGAGATCGAGCATGTGAAAATCGTGCGCTTCCATACGCGCGTACCTGTCGTCGATCCGCAGAAGATCGATGCGGCGCTGATCGCGGCGCTGAAAACGAGCGGCAAGACCATCTATGTTGCGCTTCACGCCAATCATCCGCGTGAGCTGACGGCGGAAGCACGCTCTGCCTGCGCCCGTCTCGTCGATGCTGGCATCGTCATGGTCAGCCAGTCGGTGCTCTTAAGGGGCGTCAACGATAATCCCGATGTCCTGGCGGAGCTGATGCGGGCCTTCGTCGAGACGCGCGTGAAGCCCTATTATCTCCACCATCCGGATCTTGCGCCCGGCACCAGCCATTTCCGGCTGTCGATAGAGGAGGGGCAGAAGATCGTCGCCTCGCTTCGCGGCCGTATCTCGGGCCTCTGCCAGCCCACCTATATTCTCGATATTCCCGGCGGTTACGGCAAGGCTGTGATCGGCAAAGGCGCTGTGCAGGCGACCGGTGAGGGTTGCTATTCGGTTTCGGATTATCGCGGCGACGAGCATTCCTATCCGCCTGCCGGTTAACGCAAAAACGCGCACCCGGCGTGCCATTTCTGCACTCAACATAGCCGGCACCATTTACTGCCGGTCTTCTCAGGCCACATCAACCTATTGATAGAAATTAAGTATTAGGCCTCAAGCGAGCATGATTTGTAAAATACCAAGTATGAGTCACAGTCATATTTAACTAATTATATTAGCGGAATGTTCTGTTTTCCGCACTAAAAGCACTCCCATGAAAAGGCGATGAATGCCGGCTCAGGATCATGAAAATCTGGAGTGAATGGGATGAACAAGACAATCCGCGACCTCGTAGCCAAGTTCGGTAAGCTCCCTGTTCCGGTTGATCAGGTTGCCGATGATGCGGATCTTTACGTTGCAGGTCTGACGTCCTTCGCCTCGGTGCAGCTCATGCTCGGCATCGAAGAGGCATTCGACATCGAATTTCCCGACAATCTCCTGAACCGTAAGTCCTTTGCGAGCATCTCGGCGATCGCCAAAACGGTCGATCTCATCCGGGATAGCCGAAAGGTCGCCTGATGAACTTCCCGGTCAAGATCACGGAAGACAGCCTTGTCGCAAGGGCTGCCCGCGTCGCCGAAATTGCGGCAAGACACGCGGATGCCGTCGATATCGAAGGCCGGTTTCCGCAGGAAGCCGTCAATGCGATGAAAGCCGAGCGACTGCTCGGTATCCAGATTCCCCGCCATCTTGGTGGCGAGGCTGCTTCCACCACCGATATTGCCGAATTGTGCTCGATGCTCGGCCAGGCCTGCGCGGCAAGCGCGATGGTCTTCGCCATGCACCAGATCAAGCTTTCGAGCCTCGTCGAACATGGCGTCGACGGCGAATGGCATTGCGCCTTCATGCGCCGCATCGTCGCTGAACAGCTCCTGATCGCCTCCGCGACCACCGAGGGCGGAATCGGCGGCAATCTGCGCAACAGCATCTGCGCCATCGAAATCGATGGCGATATCTGCCGGCTGGAAAAAGATGCGACCGTCATTTCCTACGGCTCGCATGCCGATGCCATTCTCATAACCTCGCGCAGCCATCCGCAGGCCGCCTCTTCCGATCAGGTGCTGACAGCTTTCTTGAAAGATCAGTACACGATCGAAAAGACGCATGTCTGGAATACGCTCGGCATGCGTGGCACCTGCTCCGACGGCTTCCTGTTCAAGGGCGAGGCGCCGGCTGTACAGATCCTGCCGAAGCCTTTTGCTGAAATCGCTGCGCAGTCGATGCTGGCATCGTCACACTTACTCTGGAGCGGTGTCTGGTACGGCATTGCCGTCGATGCCGTTTCCCGCGCACAGGCCTTCGTACGTGCCGCTGCCCGCAAGTCTCCAGATGCGACGCCGCCCGGCGCACTTCGCCTCGCGGAGGTCTCCAACCTCCTGCAGATGGTGAAGTCGAACGTCGTTGCCGGCCTCAAGGCCTATGAAGATGCCAAGGCTGACGGCGACAAGCTCTCATCGATGGGCTTTGCGGTAGCGATGAACAACGTCAAGATCGCTTCCTCGGAAACGATCCTGGAAATCGTCAATCACACCATGCTCATCTGCGGCATCATGGGCTACAAGAACGGTACGCCCTTCAGCCTCGGACGTCATCTGCGCGATGCCCATTCCGCACAGCTCATGATCTCGAACGACCGCATCCTCGGCAATACGTCGAGCATGCTCCTCGTCCACAAGCAGGACACTAGCCTACTGGGGTAAAGCCATGGATATGCAGACATCGTTTCTGGACCGGCTCTTCGAGTCCGGCCTGCTGATCGATACCGGCGTTGACGGCCTTTATGGCCGCAGCGGCCAGTTTGAAGACGTCATTGCCGCCTTCGAACGGCTGATCGACAAGTTCGGCGGTGCCGACGGCGCCGAGGCGATGCGTTTTCCGCCCGGCATGAACCGCGCGCTCTTCGAAAAGAGCGGCTATATGAAGAGCTTCCCGCAGCTTGCCGGCACGGTGCACAGCTTCTGCGGCAGCGAGCTCGATCACATGAGCCTGCTGCAATGCATGGAAGTTGGCGAAGACTGGACCAAGGACCAGAAAGCAACCGATATCGTGCTGACGCCGGCCGCCTGCTATCCGCTCTATCCGACGGTTGCGAAACGCGGCAATCTGCCGGCCAAGGGCGGCCTTTTCGATCTGCAGTCCTATTGCTTCCGCCATGAGCCCTCGAAGGACCCGGCTCGCCAGCAGCTTTTCCGCATGCGCGAATATGTCTGCATGGGCACCGAGCAGCATGTGACCGATTTCCGCCAGAGCTGGATGGACCGCGGCGTCGAAATGATGAAGCAGGTCGGTCTCGACGTGACCATCGACGTTGCCAACGACCCGTTCTTCGGCCGCGCTGGCAAGATGATGGTCAACAATCAGCGTGACCAGAACCTGAAGTTCGAGCTGCTGATCCCGATCACCTCGGCGGCGAACCCAACCGCCTGCATGAGCTTCAACTACCACCAGGATTCGTTCGGCCTGAAGTGGGGCCTGAACCTCGAAGACGGCAGTGTCGCCCACACCGCCTGCGTCGGCTTCGGCCTGGAACGCATTGCTCTGGCGCTCTTCCATCACCACGGCCTTGACGTCAAGGAATGGCCGGCCAGCGTACGGAAAGTCCTGTGGGGCTGAGCGGCTCGATGATATCGGTCTTTGCGGGTATCGATCCCGATACCTACAAGCCGCATGCGCTGCATTCCAGCGAGCGCATGTGGCCGGAGACCAATTGTTACATCGACCTCTGGATCGAGGTGCTCTCGACCTTCGGCGTTGCGCCGGAGGCGATGCTGGGCTTCACGCTGACGCAGGATTTCGAGGGCGACCAGTTCACCTTCTTCAAGGTGCCGCTGGAAGATCTCGAAGCGCTCTATGACATCCGCGCCACCGAGCTTGCGATCTATGACCGCGTCGAGCGACATGTCGAGGTGCAGATCGCCCGCGGGCGGCTTTGCCTTATCGAGATGGATTCCTTCTACATGCCGGACACGCGCGGCACTGCCTACCGGCAGGAGCACGGCAAGACTACGGTCGCGATCAACCGCCTGGACTTTGCCGGCAAGCGCGTCGACTACTTCCACAATGCCGGCTTTTTCCGTATCGAGGGAGAGGATTTCGACGGGCTTTTCCAGTCCCATCTGACGGATGAGGATGCGCCGTTCCTCCCGTATACGGAGTTCGCCAAGTTCCCCGAACGTCCGGTCGGCGAGGCACATCTGCGCGAGGCGTCGCGGGGGCTTCTCGGCTTCCATTTCAAACGTCGTCCGAGCGCCAATCCGATCCGCGCCTTTGCAGAGGTTTTCCCGTTACAGGTCGAAGCGGTGGCTGACCGCTCCTTCGGCTTCTTCCATAAATATGCCTTCAACACGCTGCGGCAGGTTGGTGCGAATTTCGAGCTTGCTGCCGATCATCTGGCCTGGCTTTCGGCCGGCGAGTTTGGTGTTGCGGCCGAAGAGGCGCGCCGGATCTCGGAAGTAGCGAAGTCGGTTCAGTTCCAGCTTGCCCGTGCTGTCACCCGTCGCAAGTTCGAGCCGTTGAAGGCGGCACTTGATCCGGCCGCCGATGCATGGGATTCGATGATGGCATCGCTCGCGGAGCGATTCTGAAGCCGGAGATCTGACCATGCGGGGGCGGTTAGCAAGCATCGGGGCTGAGGAAAGCTTGCTTTCCGAAGGATGGAATCTGGTTCTGACTGAGCCTGACGCTTGTGCGACGCCGCACGATATCCATCTGTCAGCGCAGTTCATTCCGGCACCCGTTCCGGGCACTGTCGCGGCTGCGCTGGAAAGAGCCGGGCTTTTCGACCGGGAAAATGCCCAAGCGCTCAACACCAGGGATGCCTGGTATCTGACTCGCCTCTTCGATGTGGAGCCGGGCGAGGCGCTCCTGCGTTTTCAGGGGCTGGCGACGGTCTGCCATGTTTTTCTGAACGGGGTGGAGATCCTTTTCTCCGAGAGCATGTTCACCGCCCATGAGATACCGGTGACGCTCGCAGGCGGCGATGAACTGGCGCTCTGCTTCCGGGCGCTCGCCCCCCGCCTTGGCGAACCCGGACCGCGAGCCCGCTGGCGCCCGCAGATGATCACACCGCAAGGGCTGAAGAATATCCGCACGACGCTGCTCGGGCATATGCCCGGCTGGTGCCCGGAAATCCATGCAGTCGGGCCGTGGCGGCCGATTTCGCTCGTGCGCCGAGGCGCGGCCTCGGTCGATAATGTTTCGGTGCGCGCGGTGTTGGAGGAAAGTGGCGCGGGGCGGCTCAGCGTTTCGCTTTATACTGCTGGCGAGGAGCCGGTGATGCTGTTGCGTTGCGCTGGCGCCGAACAAGGTTTCGAGAAGATCGGCGATCGGCATTATTCGGCAATTCTCAAGCTCTCCGACATCGAGGCCTGGTGGCCGCATACGCATGGCGTACCGCATCTCTATGACGTGACGCTGGTTATCGATGGCGAAGAACATTCGCTGGGCAAAGCCGGTTTTCGCCGTATCGAGGCAGACCGCGGTGCTGATGGCAATGATTTCGCGCTTGTCGTCAACGGCGAGCGGGTCTTTTGCCGCGGAGCGGTCTGGACAACGGCCGATATCGTACGGCTGCCTGGCGAGCGAGCCGATTACGAGCCCTACCTGCGGCTTGCGGCAGAAGCTGGCATGAACATGATCCGCATCGGCGGTACCATGGCCTATGAAACGCCCGACTTTTTCGCGCTCTGCGATGCGCTCGGGCTGATGGTCTGGCAGGACTTCATGTTCGCCAATTTCGACTATCCGAAGAACGACAAGGCCTTTATCGGCCATGTGCATGCCGAGGTGGAGGAGTTTCTGCACGGCGTGCAGCTCTCGCCCTCGCTTGCCGTGCTCTGCGGCGGCAGCGAAATCCACCAGCAGGCGGCGATGTTCGGCCTGCCGGCGGATTTCTGGAGCGGGCCGATCACCGACGAGATCATCCCGGCGATCTGCCAGCGCATGCGGCCGGATGTGCCTTATGTGCCAAATTCGCCCTATGGCGGAACCATGCCCTTTTCGCCCAATGCCGGCGTCACGCATTATTACGGCGTGGGTGCCTATATGCGGCCGCTCGAGGATGCGCGCCGTGCCGAGGTCCGTTTTGCGGCCGAAAGCCTGGCCTTCGCCCATGTGCCGCAGCAGAGGACCTTGCAGCGGCATCTCGACGTGCCCTCGGTTCACAGTCCGCTCTGGAAAGAGCGGGTGCCGCGCGACCGCGGCGCGTCCTGGGATTTCGAGGATATCAGGGATTTCTATCTCGGGCTTCTCTACGATCTCGACCCGGCTAAGCTCCGTCGCGAAGACCCAGAGCGCTATCTCGATCTTTCGCGCGCCGTGACGGGCGAGGTGCTGGAGGAGACCTTTGCCGAATGGAGGCGTAAGGAATCGCCTTGCAATGGCGCGCTCGTCTGGACCCTGCAGGATCTGTTGCCGGGCGCTGGCTGGGGCGTGATCGATTCCACCGGCGAGCCGAAGCCCGTCTGGCATGCCATGCGCCGCGCCTTCCGTCCTGTCCAACTCATATTCACCGATGAGGGGACGAACGGCCTTTACGCTCATGTTATCAATGAAACGGACAAGGTGGTCGCTCTCGAACTCGATGTTGCCTGCCTGCGCGATGGGCGCCAGCAGGTAGCGAGTGGCAGCAAGGCTTTCAATCTTGATCCCAGAAGCGCGGAGCGCATCGCCTGCACCGATCTCTTCGGTGGCTTCTTCGATGCGGCCTATGCCTTCCGTTTCGGCGCGCCGTCACATGATGTGAGCGTCGCCTGGCTACGATCGACCATGGACGGCGCGTTGCTGGCGCAGGCGTTCCATTTTCCGCGCGGGCGAACCAGGGCGTTCCACGACGCAACGATCGAGGCATCCTTCATGCGTGAGGGCGATGATTGGTTCATCACGCTTGCGACCGACAGGCTCGCCCAATCGGTCCATATCGATGTCGAAGGTTATCGACCTGAAGAAGACTGGTTCCATCTGGCGCCGGGTTCTGCCAAGCGGGTCAAGCTCATCGCCACTGCGGGTACGGATGGCGATGCATTGCCGACGGGCGAAATCAGGAGCGTCGGCGCCTCGCGCCGTTTCGCGCTTTAAGGGCTGGGGAGTGGCAATGACGATAAGAGTGCAGGCGGAAGAGGCTTTGCGGGGCGTCTATCGGAGCGTGCGCGGACATGTGTTGCAGCGGCTCATCGTCAAATCGCGGCTCGCCTTCGACCCGCGCCGCCCAGTGGAAGTCGTCGGTTATCTGTCGATGGCGGCAGGTGTCGGCGAATCCGCGCGGCTTTGCGCCGCTGCGCTCTCACAGATTGGCCGTGAGATCATGTTTGCTGATGTCAGCACGCATCCGGATGAAGGCAAGCTGGTGGAGTGGGCATCTACACAGGTTTCCCAAGGTCAGCCAGGAAACCGCATATGGCATCTCAATCCGCCCATGCTGCCGCGCGCGATCCTGAAGAAAGGCCTCGGCAATTTCACCCGTGCCTTCAACATCGGCTACTGGGCCTGGGAGCTCGAAGTGGTGCCGGCGGAATGGCGCAATGCCATGCATTACATGAACGCCGTCTTCGTTCCCTCCGAATTCACCAGGCGGGCGATCGCGCCGCATACGAGCGCACCTGTCGTCGTCGTGCCGCATCCGGTGACCGAGCGGCCGGCGGCTGACGGTATCAGGCGGAAATTCGGGATTGCCGAGGATGCCTTCCTCGTATCCTTCATTTTCAGTGCCGGCTCCTCGATCAACCGCAAGAATCCGCAGGCTGCCATCGAGGCCTTCAGGCTGTTCAGCACCGAGTGCCCCAATGCCTTCCTGCTGATGAAGGCGAGCGGCAATCCGGGCAGGGACGAAGCGCTCCGAATGCTCATGCAGTCCGTCGAGGGCGACCCTAACATCAGGATCGTTACCGACAATCTGGCGAGTTCGGAGATCAACGGCATTATCCGTGATTCCAACGCCTATCTTTCGCTGCATCGTTCGGAAGGGTTTGGTTTGACGGTGGCTGAAGCGATCATGCACCGCACGCCTGTCGTCTCGACCGGATGGTCGGGTACCGCAGACTTTTGCGACCCTGATAATACCTGGCTGGTCGAGCCCTCACTCATTCCCGTCATCGATGATCATCCGGAATTTGCCGATCTCAAGGATGCCGTCTGGGCCGATCCTTCGCCGACGGAAGCGGCAGCGCATCTGAAGAGCATCTATTCCGATCCTGATGGTGCGAGGCGGAAGGCTGAGGCGGCTCGGGACTATCTGATGCGCCACCTTGCCGAGCACAGCTACGACAAGGCGCTTTCAAGGCTTTCGGCAATGCAGGCGAGCTAAGCTGAGGGCGTCACTCCCCTTTATTTTAACATTTCCAATTTAGAGATGGCTTGTTTTTCGGCCGCGATGCGGCGTGCAACGGATGGACAGATGTCGAAGGGCATTATCGCAAATTCGATGATGAATGCGGCGGCGGGCATGCTGCTTCTGGTGACGGGGTTCGTGTCCTCAATCATAACCGCGCGCCTGCTCGGGCCTGAGGCCAACGGCATCGTCGCTTTCTCGCTCTGGCTCGTCGTCACCGGCGCCTCGATTGCCGAACTCGGCTCCAGCATCACGCTTCTGAAGACGCTGCCGCAACTCTCGGCGCAGGGCTACGGTCTTGAGCAGCGCAAGGGATTTGCTTCGATCCTCGTCACTTTCATGGTCTGCTCCACGCTCGTGCTGCTGGGGCTCTACGCCATGTTCTTCCTGACGTCGGAGGAGATGCACTGGGCCGATACCGCGCCGTCGGTGGCGTTGGTCACCGGTATCCTTTTCTTCATCCAGGCAATCGGTTCCTTCGTCAAATTCTACCTCATCGGCGAAAAGCGGCTCGGCACCTTCTTCCAGCTGACGCTGATCGTCTCGGTCTTCCAACTCGCAGGTGTCGCGATCGGCGCCGTCTTTTATGGGGTGGAAGGTGTGCTCGTCGGTTATGCGCTCGGCCAGTTCGTGCTTTTCGTCGCTACCTTACCGATCCTCTTTACCCGCCGTGACCGCTGCGGCATCTCCCTCAAATATCTGGCTTCGTCTTCGGTCATCCTGTCGATGCAGTTCATTATCGATTCGATTTTCCTTAATCGTATCGAGCTGCTTTTCCTGCAGCAGTTCTGGTCGGTGGAAATGGTAGGCTTCTATGCTGCCGGCCTGTCGATCGCCAATATCGCGCTGCAGCTTCCGATCCAGATGAGCGGCAGTCTGCTGCCCTATTATTCGGAGCGCCGGCATACCAGCGCCGACTCGAAATTTCCGGTCGAAGCCTTTACCGCCGTCATCCGCAGCATGGCCTATATCGTGCTGCCGATGAGCCTCGGGCTTGCCGCGATCTCCAGCGAACTCGTGCATGTCGTCTTCGGCGAAGCCTTCGATCGAAGCGGTGGGGTTGTTGCCCTGCTTGCGCTTGTCGCGCCGGCCTACACCTTCATGCAGGTTCTCAGCCTATACCTGCTTTCCATCGATAAAGCTAACGTACGGTTGAAAATCAGTGTGATAGGTGGCCTCCTGATGGTAGTGGGTTGTTTACTCATCGTACCTAGTCTGGCCGCCGAGGGTGCCGCGCTCGTGCGCATAGCCGTATTTGTTGCGATGTCGGTAATGATGGTCAGACAAACGGGATTCGGAACTCAGCTTTCGGGCCTTTATCTCAGCCTTACGAAGATTGCTCTCGCAGCGGTATTTTGCGCTTGCGGCGCCATTACCGCACTTGAGTTCGTCCAGGGGCCGATCGGTCTTGTCGCTGCGATCATCGTCGGCACGTTTACCTATTTTGCTGCGCTGAAGGTCTTCCGTGCCGTTCCGGCCGAGGATATTCAAGTCCTGCGCTCGATCCTC
This sequence comes from Rhizobium sp. BK275, assembly GCF_014193555.1. Classification (NCBI taxonomy): domain Bacteria; kingdom Pseudomonadati; phylum Pseudomonadota; class Alphaproteobacteria; order Hyphomicrobiales; family Rhizobiaceae; genus Rhizobium; species Rhizobium sp. BK275. The sequence continues at coordinate 253,502 of NZ_JACHZL010000006.1, read as the reverse complement.
GACAAGATGCCGGCGCTGCTGCAGGGAACGGCAAGGCGCGCGGTCAATTTCATCACCGCGCCGACCCCCGAAGGGGAAGAGAAAAGGCCGGTCAACGAGGAATTTTCGCGTGAGCCGGCAGAAGGCGCCGGCCGCGCCGCCGCCCTTCCTATTGTCTTCGATGGGACGATCGGTCTCTTCATGCCGGAAAAGCCTGACGTCGTAAAACGCTCGGCTGCCGTTCTCTTCGTCAGCCCCTGGGGTTTCGAGGAAATGTGCACACGGAAATTCTACCGCGTGGCTGCAGAGCACTTCTCCGATATTGGCGTTCCGAGCTTGCGTTTCGATTATCCAGGCACGGGCGACGCGCTGGATTTCGGTGATCACGCACCGAGCCTCGAAATCTGGAAGAATTCCATCCGCGCGGCCGCTGCGAAGCTGAAGGCACTCAGTGGTTGCTCGCAGATCATTCTTGTCGGCCAGGGTCTCGGCGGCACGCTTATCCATCTGACCGGCCACACGATCGAGGGCGTCGACAACATCGTGCTGCTTGCGCCTGTTTTAAGCGGCAGGGGGCATCTGCGCGAAATCAACATGTGGTCACGGATCATCCACGCCGACCTCGGTCTCGGCAAGGAACATGCGCCGAGCACCCAGGTCCAGATCGCCGGATTGACCCTGCCGGACGCGATTGCCGCGGAAATCGGCAAACTCAACATCAGTTCACCGCAGGACCTGGCGGCGCCGAATTATCTTATACTAGAACGCCCGGTTCGCGTCGATGATACGGCCTTCGCTGACGCGCTGAAGGCGCTCGGCGGCAATGTCGAGCAACGCGTTTTCGAAGGGTATGACGAGCTGGTCACGAACCCGCTCTTTGCCAAGACGCCGATGGCAGTCATCGAGCTGCTTTCCGAATGGCTCGTCGAAACGACTAGGCCCTCAACATCAGCCGAGCACTCACCGCAAGTGATCGAAAATCAGTCGCTCGCGGGCGACGGCTTTGAGGAAGTTCCGGTACGTTTCGGCGCCTTCCAGCATCTCATCGGTGTCGTCAGCCGGCCGCAGGGCGAGATCAAAGGCAATGCTGTTCTCTTCATGTCGACGGCCTATGACCGGCATGCCGGTTGGGGCCGTACGACGGTCGATATGGCGCGCGCGCTGGCGCGTCAGGGCGTGGTTTCGCTGCGCTTCGATTCTGCCAATGTCGGCGACAGCGTTCCGCGTCCGGATGCGCCGGAGCAGGTTCTCTATTCGGCGACGCAGACGGACGATGCGCTCGCCTCGCTCGATCTGCTGGAAAGCTTCGTGGCCGGCCCGATCATGGTCGCGGGTCGCTGCAGTGGTGGTTATGTGGCATTGCGCGCAGGCATCGAGGATGAACGTCTGAAAGCGATCGTTTCCATCAATCCTTTCGTTTACTACTGGGATCCCGACATGCCGGTGCGGCGTGAGCATGTCGTTTCGGTTCCGCGCAGTGTCGATGATTATGGCCAGCGGATGATGCGGCTCGACACGCTCAAGCGGTTGTTCCGCGGCGAGGTCGATGTCTTCGCAGCGCTGCAGAATATCTTCATTGCGGTCGGCCGCAGGCTTTCGCCGCGCATTGCGCCGCTCGTCGAACTTATCCCGGGACGCCGCCATGTCGCTCGGCAGGTCCGCCAGTCCTTTGCAGCGCTCGCCAAACGAAAGGTGCCGCTGACGCTGATCTACAGCGAAAGCGATGTCGGCCTCGACCACATGTATTTCCACTTCGGTCCGCGCGGGCACAAGTTCGCCCGGCACCCGAATGTGCGTTTGGTGATGCTGCAGGATGCCGACCACAACCTGACACCGCCGGAATCACGCAAGCTGGTGCTGGAGGAGATTGTTCGGCTGGCGAAGGCCTGAGAATTTTCTGGTTTTCCTCGAATGGCGGAAGCGCTTTCTCGCTTGTGTTCCCATAATTGCGGACACAAAGGGGCTGCGCGCGTTTGCTGGAATTTGTCTAAGCGATAATGCCGATCGACCGGTAAAGGTCGATGTAGCGCTCCGCCACGGCATCCCACGAATAGGCGTGGGCGGCATCGATGAGGTTCTTCCGTAGGATAGCACCCCCGGCAGCGACTTTGAGGTAAGCGTCTTCGATCGCATCTGCGGCCGCTTCCGGTTTCGCGAAGTCAGCGAGCACGATTGCCTCATGTCTTCCGGCCAGCGAACGATAAGCGTCGTTGGCGTTCAGAACCGGCAGCAGGCCGGCACTCATCGCTTCCAGTGCGACGAGGCCGAAGCCTTCGTATTCCGAAGCGGAAGCGAAGAGCGAAGCCTTGGCGATGATATCGCGGATCTCCTGGTTGTCAGGCGAGATGGTGAGCGTGACGGACTTCTCCAGCGACCTTGCCGCGATCTCCCGCCGGAGATCGGCGGCATTGAGATCAGATTCGGCACCGACAATATCGAGATGCCAGTCGGGATGACGTCTGACAAGTGCGGCCCCGGCATCCAGCAGGTGATCGAGCCGTTTGTTTACGGAAAAACGCCCAATCGTAACGATGCGCCGTTCCGGTGCGCGCGAGCCGATATCGGCAAATTTGCCGATATCGGCGCCGTTTTCGATGGTGATGCCGTCAGGAACGATCCGGATGAACTGGCTGAGGTCGGACGCGCTGCAGCAAACGACCTGTCGGTAGGCCATTGCAGAAAGCCGTGTCAGCGTACTGAACCAGATCTTCTTGATAACAAGGTATTTCTTTGTGTGGAAGAAGCCGCCATGGGTCGTGACCACCATGGGCTTGCGATGCAGGAAGCGGCCCCAGGCGAGCGCATCATAGAAGAAGTCTATGGCATGGACATGGATGAGATCGGCATCGCCGATATGGCGAAAGACCTGCGGCGCCAGCGGATAGCGGCTTGTGCCGGACCAGGAGATGCGGACGACTTCGATGCCGTCGATGGTTTCGCGTCGTTGAAGCTTGTTTTCGGGAGCGGTAAAAAGGGAATCAAGCGTGACGACGCGAACGCGATATCCGCGCTTCAACGTCTGGCGAGCCAGATTGGCGACCACATCTTCCATGCCGCCGCGGTTCGGCAGGAACTGCCGGACGACATGGACGATGAGCGGTGCCACCTGCGGCTGCTCCCTATTCTCGAAGGTCTCTTTCATGGAGACGGACATTTCCCACCTGTTTTTGTGGGTATTATCAGTCATGTCAGTGCTTAAGGGGTGGTTTATGAAGGGCGCGCCGCTGCAGGCTTTATTAGCAAAAGGGTTAACCGCTTCAGAACGCCTTGAAGGTCAATGTCGTGAGCGAGCGGATGATACCGGGGATATTGGCGATGTTGTCGTTGATGAACTTGCCGATATCCTGGCCTTCCTCGATGTAGACCTTGAGCAGCAGATCGTAATTGCCTGATGTCGAGTAGAGCTCCGAGACCAGTTCGGTCTTGTAGATGGCGTCGGCGACCTCGTAGGTCTTGCCGGGGGCGCATTGGAGCTGGACGAAGATCGGCTTCATGGGAATTTCCTGCATCGAATTCTGATGGCGCGCATAATGGTCGAAACCGCTGCCGCGATGCAAGCCTTCCTTACGTTTCAGAACCCGAACGGGCTTCGGCGATGATCCAGTCGCGAAAGGCGGCAAGCGGCGCGTAATCGGCGCGCTCCGGCGGGAAGGCCAGATAATAACGCTCGCGGCTTTCCATTTCGCGGTCGACGGCGGCAACGAGATCGCCGCGCTTCAACTCTTCCTGGATGAGAAAGGTTGGCAGAAGAGCGACGCCGAGGCCGGCGATCGCTGCTTGCGCAGCCGTCGCAAACTGGTCGAACAGCATGCCATGCACGCTTTCGAAGACGACGCCGCTATCCGCAAACCAGCGTTCCCAGGCATCAGGCCGGGTCGTCAGGTGCAGGAGAGGCACCGTCAACAGATCTTCCGGGCGGGAGATTGCGCTGTGCTTCAGAAAATCCAGGCTGCAGGCGGGTAGCGTGCGCTCCGACATTAGGAAGGCGAGCTCCGCACCTGGCCAATGAGAATGGCCGAAATGAATGGCAGCATCGATGGAATCGAGGCGGAAATCGAAGGAGGAAAGCCGGGTTACGAGATTGATCGTGACGCCGGGATTGGCGGCGAGGAAGCGACCGAGGCGTGGTGCCAGCCAGCGTGTGCCGAAGGTCGGCAGGATGGCAAGGTTCAGCGTGCCGCCATGGGGGTTGGCACGCAGGTTCAGCGAGGCGCTGGAGATGCGCCGCAGCGCTTCGCGGATTTCCCGCACATAGGCATCGCCGGCAAGGGTAAGGCGCACCGTTTGGCGCTCGCGCAGGAAAAGCTCGACGCCAAGCTGCTCTTCCAACGCCTTGATCTGGCGGCTGACAGCACTCTGCGTCAGGTCGAGCTCGCGGGCTGCTGCCGTCACGCTGCTGGTGCGAGCGACCGCTTCGAAGGCGGCAAGATGGGCGGTCGATGGCAAAAAGCGCCTTGCTGCGAGCATGTTCATTCCATTTCAGAATGAGCTGTTTCCAAAACGTCGATATTCATTGCTCCGACCGATTTGTAAAGAACTTCATCCTGCAAAATCGGAATGAACGCGGAGTTCTTCATGCCCGGCGCTTTCGTCTCCACGGATCGCATCCGTTCGCTTTTCACCGAAGCCATGTCGCAGATGTACCGGACGGAGGTTCCGCAATACGGCACGCTGGTTGAGCTTGTGGGGGAGGTCAACGCCGAAGTCCTAGCAAAAGACGGGGAATTGAGCGCGCGGCTTCGGCGTGCAGGCGAACTTGAGCGCATCGATGTCGAGCGCCACGGTGCGATCCGGCTCGGAACTGCCGGGGAGCTCTTCACGATCCGCCGGCTCTTTGCCGTGATGGGCATGCAGTCGGTCGGCTATTACGATCTCTCGGTCGCCGGCGTTCCCGTGCATTCCACCTGTTTCCGGCCGGTCGAGGAAGCGGCGCTGAACGTCAATCCCTTTCGTGTTTTCACCTCGCTTCTGCGACTGGAGCTGATCGAGGACGAGGAGCTGCGTGCCGAAGCCGCGGCTATTCTCGCAAAACGGCGAATTTATACGCCACGCGCTATCGAGCTCATCGAGCAGCACGAGAAGGCTGGCGGGCTGACGGAAGCGGAAGCGACGGAATTCGTCGCCGAGGCGCTGGAGACCTTCCGCTGGCATGGCGAGGCGACGGTCAGCGCTGAGACCTACAAGCGTCTGCATGACGCGCACCGTCTTATTGCCGATGTCGTCAGCTTCAAAGGGCCGCATATCAACCATCTGACACCGCGCACGCTCGATATCGACGAAGTGCAGCGGCGCATGCCGGAACGTGGCATCACGCCCAAGGCCGTCATCGAGGGGCCGCCGCCGCGCAATTGCGATATCCTGCTGCGGCAGACGAGCTTCAAGGCGCTGGAAGAACCGATCGCCTTTACCGGAGCGGCCGGGACGACATCAGGCACGCATACGGCCCGCTTCGGCGAGATCGAGCAGCGCGGCGTGGCACTGACGGCCAAGGGCCGGGCGCTCTATGATCGGCTGCTTGCTACGGTGCGCAGTGAAGTGCAGGTCGGGGCATCCGGCGCCAAGGCCGGGGACTACGATACCGAGCTCACCGAACGCTTCAAAGCGCTGCCGGACAGCTGGGACGGACTGCGGCGCGAAGGGCTGGCCTTCTTCCACTATTCGGCGTCCCCCGAAGGCATTGCGGCGAGGGGGCAGCTCCCCTCCGATCCGGAAATTCTCATCGCCAAGGGCTATCTTGGCTTTGATCCTATCATCTACGAGGATTTCCTGCCCGTGAGTGCGGCCGGCATATTCCAGTCGAACCTCGGTACCGATCAGCAGCAGAATTATGCGACGCGCTCGAACCGGGCAGCCTTCGAGGAAGCACTCGGCGCTGATGTGCTGGATGAGCTCGCGCTTTATGCCGAGCGACAGACTGCTTCGCTCGACATGGCTATGGAAAAGCTCGGCCTTTCCGGTCTGAAGCTGAAGACGGTCGCCTGATATTTGGCCGCTTCCGCGAGAGTGGAGGCGGCGCTAGAGTGCTGATTTCGATCCTGACTGGACTGTCCGATGCTCAATGATCCGCGCTCCCACGGCCTATGGGAAAAGACTGCTCCTCAGCCACCCGTCACATCTGCACTGGCGGGTGCTGTCGAGGCTGATGTCGTCATAGTCGGCGGCGGTTATACCGGCCTTTCCTCCGGCCTGCATCTGGCCGAGGCGGGGTCGCGGGTCGTGCTGCTTGAAGCGAAGGAAATCGGCTTCGGCGGGGCAGGCCGCAATGTCGGCCTGATCAATGCGGGCATGTGGGTCATGCCGGATGATCTTCCCGACGTGCTCGGCCCTGTCTATGGCGAGCGGCTGCTCGATCTGCTCGGCAATGCGCCGCGACTAGTGATGGAATTGATCGAAAAGCACGGGATCGCCTGCGAGCTCGAAAAGCATGGCACGCTGCACTGCGCCGTCGGTGCCGACGGCTTGAAGGAAATCGAAGACCGCTACAGGCAATGGTCGGCGCGCGGAGCGCCCGTTATGCTGCTTGACGCGGGCGAGACGGCAAAACGTATCGGCACGAATGCTTATGCCGGATCGCTTCTGGACATGCGCGCCGGCACGCTACAGCCGCTTGCCTATGCGCGCGGGCTTGCCCATGCCGCGCAGAAGGCGGGAGTCGTGCTGCATACGGCGAGCCCGGTCATCGCAACGGAGCTTCAGGGCAGCCGCTGGGTGGTGAAGACGGCGCAGGGACAGGTCACTGCCGACTGGATCATCGTCGCGACCGACGCCTATAGCACTGGCCCCTGGGAGCAGGTGCGCAACGAGCAGGTGTTTCTGCCCTATTTCAATTTCGCCACCGTGCCGCTCGGCCATAATCTGCGCCAGTCCATCCTCCCCAATCGCGAAGGCGTTTGGGATACGAAGGAAATCCTCTCTTCCTTCCGGATGGATCAGGCAGGGCGTCTCGTTTTCGGCAGTGTCGGGGCGCTGCGCAATACCGGTCTTTCCGTGCACAAGGGCTGGGCCAAACGCTCGTTGAAGCGGCTCTTCCCTGAAATCGGCGATATCGAGTTCGAATGCGAGTGGTACGGTCAGATCGGCATGACCGACAATGCGCTGCCGCGCTTCCACAAATTCGCCCCCAACGTTGTTGGTTTTTCGGGCTATAATGGTCGTGGGATCGCGCCCGGCACGGTGTTCGGCCGCACGTTGGCGGAACATATCCTTGGCCGGGTCGGCGAGGCGGACCTGCCGCTGCCGCTGACCGATCCGTGTGAGCCGAGCTTCCGCGCACTTAGGGAACTATGGTACGAAGCCGGCGCTCAGGTCGCCCATTTCGCCGATGCCCGTTTCTGAGAACAACAAGACTGGAACCAAGACAATGAACATCGCCGTCCTCGATCTCGCCACCGAAACCGCCAAGCTGCTCGCCGATCTCGGCGTCGATGCCAACAGCTACACAGGTGGCACACTTTCCGTCACCTCGCCGATCACGGGCAAGGAAATCGGCAAGCTTAGGGAACATTCCGTTGCGGATGCCAAGGCGGCGATCGACGCGGCCCACAAGGCCTTCCTCGAATGGCGGGCCGTTCCGGCGCCGAAGCGCGGTGAGCTGATCCGTCTGCTCGGCGAAGAATTGCGCTCTTCCAAGGCAGCACTCGGCCGGCTCGTTTCGATCGAAGTCGGCAAGATCACTTCCGAAGGCCTCGGCGAAGTGCAGGAGATGATCGATATCTGCGATTTCGCGGTCGGTCTTTCCCGCCAACTCTATGGCCTGACGATCGCCACCGAACGCGCCGAGCACCGCATGATGGAAAGCTGGCATCCGCTCGGCGCCATCGGCATCATCTCGGCTTTCAACTTCCCGGTTGCCGTCTGGTCGTGGAATGCGGCGCTTGCCATCGTTTGCGGCAATGCCACCGTCTGGAAGCCTTCGGAAAAGACGCCGCTGACGGCGCTTGCCGTCCAGGCTCTGTTCGAGAAGGCGCTGAAGCGTTTCGTCGCCGAAGGCGGCAAGGCTCCCGCAAATCTCTCCACGCTGCTGATCGGCGGCCGCGAAATCGGCGAAGTGCTGGTCGACCATCCGAAGGTCCCGCTCGTTTCGGCAACCGGCTCCACGGCCATGGGTCGCGCCGTTGGCCCGCGCCTGTCGCAGCGTTTTGCCCGCGCAATCCTTGAGCTCGGCGGCAATAATGCTGCGATCGTCTGCCCGACGGCCGATCTCGATCTGACGTTGCGCGGTGTCGCTTTCGCGGCCATGGGCACGGCTGGCCAGCGCTGCACGACGCTGCGCCGTCTCTTCGTTCATGAGAGCGTCTATGACCAGCTCGTACCGCGGCTGAAGAAGGCCTACGGTTCGGTGATGATCGGCAACCCGCTGGAAACCGGCACGCTGGTCGGCCCGCTGATCGATGGCCAGGCCTTCGACAAGATGCAGAGTGCCCTCGGCCAGGCAAAGGCTGCCGGCGGCGCTGTCGTCGGCGGCGAGCGCGTCGAGAACGGTTCGGCAGAGGCCTTCTATGTTCGTCCAGCACTCGTCGAAATGCCGGAACAGACCGGCCCGGTAGAGCACGAAACCTTCGCGCCGATCCTCTATGTCATTAAGTACAGCGATTTCGACGCCGTACTGGAGCTGCACAATGCCGTGCCGCAGGGCCTGTCATCGTCGATCTTCACCAACAATATGCGTGAAGCAGAGACCTTCCTGTCGTCGCGCGGTTCGGATTGCGGTATCGCCAACGTCAATATCGGCCCGTCAGGTGCGGAAATCGGCGGTGCCTTTGGCGGCGAGAAGGAAACGGGCGGCGGTCGTGAATCGGGTTCCGACGCCTGGAAGGCTTACATGCGGCGCTCGACCAACACCGTCAACTACGGAAAGACCCTACCGCTGGCACAGGGCGTCAAATTCGACGTCGAATAGGCTAACGCATTGGAATACAACAGGCGACGCCTCACCGGCGTCGCTTTTTTTCAAATCCGAATTTATTCCCGCGAAGATGAAAGATTGAGTCAAGATATTTTGATGTTATTTTTGCCGCTGAAACTTGAAATTATCAGTCAACAAAAATATACGCCTGCCATCGCCCTTGCTCGGGTGACATCGCCACGGAGGCCATCATGAAAACTGCCCTTAACCATCTTTCCAGCGCGCTCGCGCTTGCCGCTTCGCTTCTAGCCGCCACCGCACTCACCGGCAGCGCCAATGCGCAGGAGTCCGAAGGTATCGTCGTTTACAACGCCCAGCACGAAAGCCTCGGCCGTGAATGGATCGATGCCTTCACCAAGGAGACCGGTATCAAGGTCACCATGCGTCAGGGCAGCGACATGCAGTTCGCCAACCAGATCATCCAGGAAGGCGATGCATCGCCTGCCGACGTGTTCCTGACCGAAAACTCGCCGGCCATGTCGCTGGTCGACGGCGCCGGCCTGTTCGCGCCGATCGAGAAAGATACGCTGGATCAGGTTCCGGAACAGTACCGCCCGGCCGATGGCATGTGGACCGGCATCGCCGCCCGCACCACCGTTTTTGTCTATGACAAGACGAAGCTGACGGAAGACAAGCTGCCGAAGTCGATGCTCGACCTTCAGGATCCCGCCTGGAAGGGCCGCTGGGGTGCTGCGCCTGCCGGCGCAGACTTCCAGGCAATCGTTGCCGCCTTCCTGCAGCTGAAGGGCGAAGACGCCACCAAGGCCTGGCTGAAGGGTCTCAAGGACAACGCCACCCCCTATAAGGGCAACAGCGTCGCCATGAAGGCCGTCAATGCCGGTGAAGTCGAAGGCGCGATCATCTATCACTATTACTGGTTCGGCGATCAGGCGAAGACCGGCGAGAACAGCAAGAATGTCGGCCTGCACTATTTCAAGAACCAGGATCCGGGCGCTTTCGTCAGCGTTTCGGGCGGCGGTATCCTGAAGTCCACGCAGCATATGAAGGAAGCCCAGGCTTTCATCAAGTACCTCACCAGCAAGGCTGGCCAGGCGGTGCTTAAGGACGGCGATTCCTTTGAATATGCCGTCGGCAAGAATGCGGCCTCCAACGACAAGCTGGTGCCGCTTGCCGACCTCAACGCTCCGAAGGTTGAAGCCTCGACCCTCGACAGCAAGAAGGTCGTGGAGCTGATGACGGCCGCTGGTCTCATCTAAGCTTTTCTGTCGCAGTCTTCTTCCGGCCAAAACTATTGCTTTTGGCTCAAGAAAACCTTAGGGCATGACAAAATCCGGCAACCGCTCTTCAAAGGCGGTTGCCTTCCTTTTTCAGCGTGTGAAGGCATCGGCCTTGCTGCAGGACAACAGATTGCTCGCATCCGGCAATGAGGCGCCGGTGGCGCCGGGGGCCACGCCAATCGTTTTGCCGCGTGGGCGCATGCCGCACGCTCCCGTCGTCCTCCTTGCATCCATCGTGGCGATCTTCAGCCTCGTGCCGCTCGGCTTCATTGCCTGGGTGACCTATGACGTCGGCTGGGAAACGGTGAAGACGCTGGTCTTCCGCCCGCGCGTCGGCGAGCTTCTCGTCAATACGGTTCTGCTGGAATCGATCACCATTCCGCTGTCGATCGTCCTTGCCGTCACGCTCGCCTGGCTGACAGAGCGGACGGATATCCCGCTTGCGCGGCTCTGGGCGTGGCTCGCCATTGCCCCGCTCGCCGTGCCGGCCTTCGTGCATTCCTATGCCTGGGTGAGCCTGCTTCCGGGCATGCGCGGGTTGCAAAGCGGCGCCTTCGTTTCGGTGCTTGCCTATTATCCGTTTCTGTATCTGCCGGTCGCGGCGGCGCTACGTCGGCTCGATCCGGCGATCGAGGATGCCGCCGCCTCTCTCGGCCTCGATCCGTGGTGCGTCTTTTTCCGGACGATCCTGCCGCAGCTCCGCCTTGCGATCTGCGGCGGCTCGCTGCTGATCGCGCTGCATCTGCTTTCGGAATACGGACTGTTCGTGATGATCCGCTTCGACACGTTCGCGACTGCGATCGTCGATCAGTTCCAGTCCTCCTATAACAGCCCGGCTTCCAACATGCTCGGCGGCGTGCTCGTCGGCTGCTGCCTGTTCCTGCTTGGTCTCGAGATTCTGCTGCGCGGCAACGAGCGCTATGCGCGCGTCGGCTCCGGCTCGGCGCGACCGGCTGATCGACGCCGGCTCGGCTGGTTCGTGGTACCGGCCGTGGCGCTGCCGATCATCCTTGCAGTGCTGACCCTCGGCGTGCCGCTGATCACGCTTGGCCGCTGGCTCTATCTCGGTGGGCTTGGCATCTGGCGCATCGAGGTCGCGAGTGCCTTCGCGCAGACGATCGTTCTCGCCATCGCAGGCGGTGTGCTGGCGACGGTTGCCGCAGCGCCCATGGCTTGGCTCTCGGTGCGCGCGCCGGGCCGCTTCCAGCGTATTCTCGAAGCCTGCCACTATTATGTCGGCTCGCTGCCGGGTGTCGTCGTGGCCTTGGCGCTTGTTTCCATTACCGTCCGCCTCGTACTGCCGCTCTACCAGACGTTTGCGACGTTGCTTGTCGCCTATGTGCTGCTCTTCCTGCCACGTGCCATGGTCGGCTTGCGCGCCAGCATCGCGCAGGCTCCTGTCGAGTTGGAGCGTGCGGCGATGGGGCTTGGCCGCACGCCGGGACAGGCAGTGCGCCAGATCACCATGCGCCTTGCTGCGCCAGGGGCTGCCGCCAGTTTGGCGCTTGCAGCGCTCGGCATCACCAACGAGCTGACGGCGACGCTGATGCTCTCGCCGAACGGCGTTGACACGCTGGCGACGAAATTCTGGTCGCTGACCAGCGAGATCGATTATGTCTCGGCGGCACCCTATGCCTTCATGATGGTCGTGCTGTCACTGCCGCTTACCCTCATGCTCTATGCTCAATCGAAACGGACTGCCGGCCAATGACGCTGCTTACGATCGACACTATCAGCAAGCGGTACGGACCGGTTCAAGCCTTGAAGGACATCTCGCTTGAAGTGCAGGCGGGCAGCCGCACGGCGGTCGTCGGTCCCTCCGGCTCCGGCAAGACGACGTTGCTGCGCATCATCGCCGGCTTCGAACAGCCGGACATCGGCCGGATAATACTCGATGGCGAGGTTCTGGCTGACGGGCCGGCCTGCGTGCCTGCCCACAAGCGCGGCATCGGTATCGTCTCGCAGGATGGCGCGCTCTTTCCGCATCTGAGTGTGGCGGAGAATATCGGTTTTGGATTCGAGCGCGGTGCGCCGGATCGCGAAAAGCGCATCTTCGATCTTCTCGAAATGGTGGAGCTCGACCGCGGCATGCTGGAGCGTCGTCCGCACCAGCTTTCGGGTGGTCAGCAGCAGCGCGTGGCGCTTGCCCGTGCGCTCGGCCGCCGGCCGCGCCTCATGCTGCTCGACGAACCGTTTTCGGCGCTCGATACGGGGCTTCGCGAAAACATGCGCAAAGCGGTTGCCCGCGTGCTGCAGACGGCTGGCATTACCGCGGTCCTCGTGACGCACGATCAGGGGGAGGCCCTATCCTTTGCTGATCAGGTTGCGGTCTTGCGCGAGGGGAGGCTTGTGCAGGCCGGCACGCCGCAGACGCTGTATCTCAAGCCGCGTGACCGCGAGACGGCGCTATTCCTTGGCGATGCGGTGATGCTGCCGGCGATCATCAAGAATGGTTTTGCCGATTGTGCGCTCGGCAATGTGCCGGTTGAGGGAGCCCACCAGGGCAAAGCGGAAATCATGCTGCGGCCGGAGCAGATTCGCGTCGTCGTCGATGAGGCGAATGCGAAATATGGCGGGCGTGTCGTGGATGTGGAATTCGGCGGCGCGACCTGCACGGTGGCGGTGTCGCTTGCTGCTGTCGCCCTGCCGCCGATCCTGATCAAGACCTCAAGTGTAGCATTGCCGGCGCGGGGCGATCTCGTTCGCCTCGATATCGCCGGCAAGGCGCATGTTTTCGTGCGATAGGTCCAGAGCATTTCCGTTTTCTTCGAATGCGGAAATGCTCTGTCTCTCTTTTCGCGCACTTCCGGAAGGAAAACCGCTGCGCAGTTTTATTGGAATTGCTCTCTAGCCTGCCTTCAGAACCAGTTCTTCCGACTCCTCGCCAGCCAGCCAGCCGCCGGTGAAGCCGGCGCGCTCGAGGCCGAGGCGGATCACCGCGTTCTTGCGCATCAGTTTCCAGATGAAGTCGGAACGTTCGTTCTCGACCGTCATGACGACGAGACCCTGGTCGATGGCGACGGTGCGGTCATCGACCCAGCCTTCCGGCCGCTTGGTCTGGACGGTCGGGTTGAAGCCGCCAGGGAAGCCGCCTTCCAGAAGCAGGTTCGGATAGGTGGTCAGCAGTGCCTTGGTGCCGTCGATGGCGGCCTGCCGGTCGTAAGGCAGGCAGGCGAGTGATGCCCAGGGCGCGATCGTGCCGTCATCGGGACCGAGCGGAGCGCCACGGGCAGCATAACCAAGCACTTTCGGGTTACGGCCGCCGCGCATGCGCCGCGTCGGCGGCGGGCCATCGCAAGCGGTAAATCCCCAGATATCCTTGCTGTAGCCGACGAACTGGCCGGGATTGCGTTCCGCATAATCGCGCTGGACGTTGATGACGACCTGCGTGTTGCGGAAATAATCCCAGTTCCGCTCAGCCATCGGCTTGTCCTTGATGCCGCGGAAATCGATCCAGGCATGGGAGAAGAGATGGATGAAGAGCGGGCCGGCATAGAGATAGGGTTGCTCGTTGAAGATCATCCACGAATAGCTTGCCGTGAAGGCGTCATAGCTCGATTGCGGGATCGGGTAGGTCGGTGACGCAAGCGCCAGCGTGTAGAGGAGGATCGCTTCATCGAAGCCATGGTAGCGCCAGCGCAGGAAACCGGAAGAAGGCTTCCAGCCCATCGAGATAGTGTCGCCCTTGTTCAACGCCCAGCGCCAGTCGACGCGCTCGTAGATGAATTTTGCGAGCGCGCGGATCTCGGTCTCGGTTTCATCCTCGCCGTCGAAATATTGCGCGGCGGTCAGAATGCCGGCGACGAGCAGAGCGGTATCGATGGTCGAAAGCTCGCTGTTCCAGGCGCGGTTGCCGGTATTCACGTGCAGGAAGTGGTAGAAGAAGCCGCGATGCCCGGTTGCGTGGCGTTCCGTACCCTGTTTGGCGTTGGCGAAAAAGTGCAGCGTGTTGAAGACGCGCTCGGCAGCTTCCGCGCGGGTGATCCAGCCGCGCTCGACGCCAACAGGATAGGAGGAAAGTCCGAAGCCGACCGCGGCAATGCTTGCCGGCACGCCAGGGATCGACGTATCCGGCACAAGCCCGTTTTCTGGATTGGAATATTTCAGGAAATATTTGAACGCTGAGTGCTGCAGCCTGTCGACTAGCGCGGCATCAATGTCTTCAATCCGTTGCAGCATGTGCTCCTGCCCAACTGTTATATCGCCCCATGCTTCAACATGGTGGCTGCCCCCAGGCAAATCAAACCTTTTTGATTCGCAAGGATAAGAGAACACAAACGCCGGCAATTGGCGTTAATAATTCCCAGTGAAATAATATCTGGAATAAATGATATAAGCGATGCAGCAAAAGGGATTAAACCGCACCCCGCGGATGCGGTTCGTCTCGCGCAATATCTACCATTCTCAAGCTGTCGGTTGAACCTGCTGGACTGGCTCAGGCGGCTTCCTCCATCCGCACCATATGGCCCGTCACGACCTCGCGGAACTGACGCTTCGGAGGCACGTAACCCACGGGGCGGACAGGGCTTTTCAGTTCGTCGGTGCCGAGATTGCGGCGGATGCCGCGGCGGGCGGGATCCGGTATGGGAACCGCCGCCATGAGTTTCTTGGTGTAGGGATGCTGCGGGTTGCGGAAGAGTTCTTCACGCGGGCCGATTTCGACGATTTCACCCAGATACATAACCGCGACGCGGTGACTGACGCGTTCGACAACAGCCATATCGTGGGAGATGAAGAGGAAGGCGAGGTTGAGGCTCTGCTGCAGGTCCATAAGGAGATTGCAGACCTGCGCCTTGATCGAGACATCGAGAGCCGAGACGCTTTCATCCGCAACGATCACTTTCGGGTCGAGCGCAAGAGCGCGGGCGATGCAGATGCGCTGACGCTGGCCGCCGGAAAACTCATGCGGGTAACGCTTCATCATGTCCGGCTTCAAGCCGACGCGTTCGAGCAGGTCCGCGGCCTTGTCGCGCGCCTGGGCTCGGGTGCCCAGCCCGTGTTCGATGAAAGGTTCGGCAACGGCTGCTCCCACCGTCATGCGCGGATTGAGGCTCGCGAAAGGATCCTGGAAGATCATCTGGATGCTGCGGCGCATGTTGCGCAGTCTGGTCGCATCGAGGTTCAGCACGTCATAGCCGTCAAGGTTGACGGAGCCGCCATTCGGCTGCACCAGGCGGGTGATCG
Organism: Rhizobium sp. BK275; assembly: GCF_014193555.1. Lineage (NCBI taxonomy): Bacteria > Pseudomonadati > Pseudomonadota > Alphaproteobacteria > Hyphomicrobiales > Rhizobiaceae > Rhizobium > Rhizobium sp. BK275. The sequence continues at coordinate 238,196 of NZ_JACHZL010000006.1, read as the reverse complement.
AACGGCCGGTCGTGGACTTGCCGCAGCCGGATTCGCCAACGAGCGCCAATGTCTCGCCTTGGAAGAGGTTGAAGGAGACATTCTCGACGGCATGAATAGCGCCTGTCCTGCGGCCCAGGAGGCCACCGCGAATATCGAAGCGGGTGACGAGGTTCTTCACCTCAAGGATCGGCGTCTTGCGACGGTCGATGGTGTCGGCCACCTCCACTGGTTCACTGCGCTCGCCCGTCGCCGTATCTATAACGGGAAAGCGCAAAGGCCATTTTTGCCCGTCCATCGAGCCGAGACGCGGCACGGCGGAAAGCAAAGCACGCGTATAAGGGTGCTTACCGCGGTTGAAGATATCATCCGTCATACCGGTTTCGACCGCCTCGCCGCGATACATGACGATGGTGCGATCGGCGATCTCGGCGACCACGCCCATGTCATGGGTGATGAAGAGAACGGACATGCCCTCCTCTTCCTGCAGCACCTTGATGAGATCGAGGATTTGGCCCTGAATCGTCACGTCGAGCGCGGTGGTCGGCTCGTCGGCGATCAAAAGCTTCGGCCGCGATGCGAGCGCCATGGCGATCATCACGCGCTGGCGCATGCCGCCGGAAAACTGGTGCGGATATTCGTCGAAGCGGGAGGCGGCATTGGGAATGCGGACCTTCTCCAGAAGGCGGATGGTTTCAGCCCGCGCGTCAGCCCTGCTGATATCACCATGGCAGGTGAGCGCTTCGGAAATTTGCCTGCCGATGGTGAAGATCGGGTTCAGGCTGGTCATCGGCTCCTGGAAGATCATGGCTGCCTCCTTGCCGCGGACCGCGCGCATATCGCTGTCGGAGAGCGAAAGGATGTCACGGCCATTGAGCGTGATGCTGCCTTCGACACGGCTCGAGCCTTTGGCAAGCAGGCGCATGATGGAGAGCGAGGTGACGCTCTTGCCCGAACCGCTCTCGCCGACGATGGCTACCGTTTCCCCCGGCATGACATCGAAGGAGACGTTGCGGACGACGGATTTCCATTCACCGTCGGCGAGGAAGGAGGTCGTCAGGTTCCGGACGGAAAGAACCGGAGAGACGGATGCTGCAGGCTGATCACTCATTTCGTTCCCTTATTCTTTTTTATACCGGATGGTCGGGCTTTCAGGTCTTCAAAGGCGTAGCGAAGGAGGCCGATGGCCGCCCTTCCGCAATGCGCGCGGCTTCCAGCGCTGCGATCTTTTCATCGATCTCGCGCCTGTCAATCATTCCGTCAGGATTGGCTTTCGTAGCCATGGTCTCGGCAACATGCATGTAGCGCTCCTGCGCTACGGCATAGAGACGGTGCAGTTCGGCGAGCGGATCGGGATGATCGTCCGCGCGGATGCTGAGCCAGGGATAATCCTGGTCGCGGTGGACGAGGAGGGCGGCGGACTGTTTGCCGCGCTTGTCGCCGCCGGCATCCTCGCCGGCCTGCATGGCTTCGAGCAGGCGCGCGATGAAGGGCTTGTCCATCGCCTTCTTGTAGGCGGCAAGCGTCTGAGCGACGACCTCGGGACCAGCCAGCATGTTGCCGGCGACGGAGATGTTGTCGTCCACCAGATGACCGGCCCAGTCGATGCATTTCGTGCCGGTAAAAGCAGCGTTGCGGCCGGCGGCATCGATCAGGTGAAACTGGCGCTGGTCGCGACCGGCGTCGCGACTGGTCAGTTCGGCGATGATCTCATCCGGCGCCTTGCCGCCGGCAAGCAGGACAAGGCCATCCGTGCCGTAGAGTGGGCTGACGAAAGCCTGAGTGGCGACCGCACCGATGCCGCCGCGGATATGCGGCACCAGCCCGCCGACCGCAAAGAAACGGGTGGCGACGGCTATGCCGAGATAACCAGTCTGGGGATCGCGGGCGACCATGGACCAGGTCATACTTACCTCCCAATCGCGTAGGCCTGCATCAGGCGCGGCGTGGCTGCGGCGCGCAGCAATCCATCGGTATCGCGGCGGGCAGCCGTTAGGCGACCAATGGTCCAGGGCTCGGAGACGGTGAGCGCGTGGCCGCGGGCGCGCAGGTTATCGAGCACATCGATCCTGAAATTGCCTTCCACCATCAGGCCGCCGGGTTCACGCGTGCGCGGATAGAAGGAGCCGGGGAAATGCGAGGTGTGGAAGAGCGGCTGGTCGATCGCCGCCTGCAGGTTCATCTTGTGATGGACATAGCGCAGGAAGAAGGAGAGCTGCCACTGTTCCTGCTGATCGCCGCCCGGCGTGCCGAAGGCAAGTGTCGGGCGGCCTTCGTAAAGGGCGAGCGAAGGTGTCAGCGTCGTGCGCGGGCGCTTGCCGGGAGTGAGCGACGTCGGCAGGCCGGGCCTCAGCCAGAACATCTGGGCACGCGAATTCAGGCAGAAGCCAAGGCCCGGAATGATCGGCGAGGACTGCAGCCAGCCGCCTGAGGGCGTGACCGAGACCATGTTGCCTTCGCGGTCGATGACATCGATATGGACGGTGTCGCCGCGCTTTTCCGTCAGATGCGCCATGGTCGGCTCGTAGACTGCGCCTGTCTTGGAATCTGCGCCGAGCATCTCCATCGTTACGTCATATTGCTGCTCGAAGCCCGCCAGTTTTCCGGGACGCAGGTCGAAGGATGCTTCGTTCGTAATGAGTTTGCGGCGGACGGCGGCGTAGGTGTCTGACAGAAGCTGATCGAGCGGCACCTCGCCGAATTTGGGATCACCGTAGTAGACCTCTCGATCGGCGAAGGCGAGCTTCATGGCTTCGGTCACGGTATGGACGAAGTCGGCGCCATCAGGCGCCATTGCGGCGATGTCCATGCCCTTGAGGATCGACAGGGTCTGCAGGAAGACCGGACCTTGGCCCCAGGGGCCGATCTTGGCGACCGTCCAGCCGTGATAGTCGTAGGTCTGCGGCTCCTCGATCGTTGCCGACCAGTTCGCCATGTCATCCGCCGTCAGCACTGCCTTATGCCGGCTGCCGCTTGCATCCATCACTTCCGCGTTTTTTAGATAGTCTGCGATCTTCTCGGCGACGAAGCCGCGATAGAAGGCGTCTCGGGCGGCTTCGATCTGCGCCTCGCGGTTTTGCTTTGCTTCCGCCTCGGAGATGATGCGCTTCCAGGTCTCGGCCAGAACCGGGTTCTTGAAGTTGGAATTCGGCTCCGGAACAGAGCCTCCCGGCACCCAGGTGTCGTAGGAGGTCGGCCATTCCTTTTCGAAGAATTCGGCAAGCCCCTTGATGGTGGCCGAAACGCGGGGCAGCAGCGGATGGCCGTTTTCGGCGTAGTAGATCGCCGGCTCGAGCACGTCGCGCACACTCATCCTGCCGTAGTCGCGCAGCATCAGCATCCAGCCGTCGAAGGAACCGGGAATGACGGTTGCGAGCAGGCCGTCGCCCGGGATGAGTTTTAGGCCCTCAGACGTATAGTGTTCGATGGTGGCTCCTGCGGGAGCAGGACCCTGCGCGCAGATGACCTCGACCTTGTCCTTTTTCTTCGAATAGATGATTGCCGGCATGTCTCCACCGGGACCGACGAGGTGCGGCTCCAAGATCTGCAAGGTGAAGCCGGTCGCAACCGCCGCATCGAAGGCATTGCCGCCTTTTTCCAGGATGCTCATGCCGACCGCCGAGGCGATCCAGTGCGTTGAGGTGACGACGCCGAACGTGCCCAGAATTTCGGGGCGGGTCGTAAATGCGGTCATTTCATATGTCCTTTCGAAGAGTCATGCTTCGCGCGGATCGAGCGCATCGCGCAGGCCGTCGCCCAAGAGATTGAAACCGATAACGACGAGGAAGATGGCAATGCCCGGCCACATCGCCATCCAGGGCGCCTGGCTGAGAAAATTCTTGGCGACGTTCAGCATCGAGCCCCAGCTCGGCGCGGGCGGTTGTTGGCCGAGGCCGAGGAAGGAGAGGCTGGCTTCGGCGATGATGGCGGTCGCGATCGTCAGCGTCGCCTGCACGAGGATAGGTGCGAAAACATTCGGCAGGATGTAACGGGTGATGATGCTGAAATGGCGAAGACCGATGGAGCGCGCGCCTTCGATATATTCCTCTGTCTTGACCGCCAGTACCTGGCCACGCGTCAACCGCACGAAGATAGGCATTGCCGAAAGGCCGATCGCGATCATCGCGTTGCTGAGGCTCGGACCGAGGAAGGCGGCAAGCGCAATCGCGGTGATCAGGAAAGGCATTGCGAGGAAGGCTTCGGTGATGCGGGAGATGATCATGTCGATCCAGCCGCCGAAATAGCCTGAGATCAGGCCGAAGGGCACGCCGATGAGAACGGCGATCGCCACGGAAAAGACGCCGGCCATCAGCGAGGCCTGCGCGCCCCAGATCATGCGGGAGAGAATATCGCGGCCAATGTCGTCGGTGCCGAGCCAATGGGCCGCTGACGGTGCCTTGCGGATCATCGACCAACTCGTGGCATTCGGATCGGGGAGCGGCAGGAGTGGCGCGATGATGGCAAGGATGGCGAAGAAGGCGATGATGGCGAGGCCGACGAGCGCGCCCTTGTTAGCTTTGAGCTTGCGCCAGGCGCGGCTCGGCGCACGCTGCTCGGTTGAGGCGATGGGTGCGGCAACGACTTGATCGATTGCGGTCATAGCGAAGCCCTCATGCGCGGATTGAGGAGAACGTAGAGCACATCGGCCACGAGGTTCATCAGGATGAAGCCGATCGCCGTGCAGATGACGACCCCCTGGACGACAGCGTAATCGCGGTTGAAGACGGCATCGACGATGAGCTTTCCAAAGCCTGGAATGGTGAAAATCTGCTCCGTGAGAACTGCGCCGGCGAGAAGTTCGCCAAAAAGCAGAGCGGTCAGTGTGACGATCGGCAGGACCGCGTTGCGGAAGCTGTGTTCCAGCACGACGGAGCTTTCCGGAAGCCCCTTGGCACGGGCGGTACGGATGTAGTCGGCGCTCAAGACGCTCAACATCGCCGAGCGGGTGTGGCGCATCAGCGTGGCGGCAAGCGCGTTGCCGAGCACGAAGGAGGGCATCAGCATGGTCTCGATCGAGCGCAGCGGATTGGAGAAGAAGGGCTCGTAACCCGAGGCTGGAAGCCAGCCGAGGTTCACCGAGATCAGCAGGATCAGCATGATGCCGAGCCAGAAATTCGGGATCGACAGGCCGGATAATGCGATGATGTTGGCGAGATAATCGATGATCGTATTTTTCTTGACAGCCGCCAGGATGCCCATCGGCACGCCGATGACGAAGGCGAAGATCATCGACATGATGGCGAGCTGGACGGTAACCGGTAGTTTCTCGGCCACCAGTTCGAGAACCGGCTGGTTGGTGCGCAGCGAAATGCCGAGATCGCCCTTCAGGGCCGAGCCCAGCCAGTAGAAATACTGGTAGGGGACGGGATCGTTGAGGTGATATTTTTCCCGCAGGAATTCCAGCACCTGCGGATCGCGCTCTTCGCCGGCCATGGCTAGGACCGGATCGCCCGGCAGAAGTTTCTGCAGGGAGAAGACGAAGACCGAAATGATCAGCAGAGTTGGAATGGCGACCAGCAGCCGCTTGGCGATGAACCTGTACATGGGCGCTCCGATACCATCAGCGGAACGCGGCGAGGATCGCCGCGTTCCTGAAGCGTGCGGCTATCAGCCTTCCTTCTTCACGCCGACGAGGCGGATCATGCCGTCGGGCGAAGCAACGAAGCCGGTGATGTTCTTGTGCAGCGCCCAGATCCAGGACTGGTGGCCGAGGAAGATGATCGGCAAATCGTCATTGAGGATCGTGGTTGCGGCATCGTATTTCTGCTTGCGCACGGAATCGTCAGGGGACTGGCGAGCCTCGTTCAGCAACTTGTCGACATCGGCATTGCAATATTTGCTGTCGTTCAGGCCGGCGCCGCAGGTGACGAACTGCTGGATATTGCCGTCAGGATCGACTCGGCCGGACCAGTCGGAGCGGCTGAGCTGATAGTTGCCGGCGGTCTGCTCGTTGAGCAGGGTGGCAAATTCCGTTGTCTTCAGGGTCAGGTCGAAGCCGGCTTCGGCGACCATGGACTGGATGATCTGCATCATCTGCATGACCACCGGGCTGTTCGACACCTGCATTTCAACCGGAATGCGGTCGAAGCCTGCCGCCTTGACGAGGGCCTTGGCTTTTTCGACGTCGCGGGCCGGAACCGGAACATTCTTGTCGAACCACGGGCTGCTCGGCGGGAAGGGCTGGTTGCCGGCAACGCCGGTGCCTTCGAAGACGATCTGCATGGCGGCATCGCGGTCGATTGCCAACGAGAAGGCCTGGCGCAGGCGCTTGTCCTTGCCCATCGGGTTGTCGGCGCGCACGCCATTGCCGACATTGGTGTAGATGCCGAGCCAGCCGGTATTGACGACATCCTTGTAGACGAGGTTCGGGTCGCTCTTGACCGTCTCGGCGTCGGTGGCAGCCAGGCGTTCGATCATATCGAGATCGCCGGAGCGCAGGTTGGCGAGGCGTACGGTCGAATCCGGGATCGGCAGATAGGTAAGCTTGTCGATGAAGACATTGTCTTTGTTCCAGTAGTCCTGGAACTTTTCGAGTACGATACGGTCCTGCTGGACGCGTTCGACGAATTTGAAGGGGCCGGCGCAGACGGGATGGTCGCCGAACTTCGCGCCGAGTTCCTTTGCGGCCTTCGGCGAGACGATCATGCCCGCACGGTCGGAAAGTTGGGCCAGCAGGGTGACATCTGGGCTCTTCAGCGTGAACTTGACTTCATATTCGCCTGACGCCTCGACCTTCTCGACGGAGCTCAGCTCGCTCTTGCGACGCGATTCCGGCAGGGTCATGTTGCGCTCGATGGTGGCGACGACGGCTTCGGCGTTGAAGGGTGTCTCGTCCTGGAACTTCACGCCCTGGCGAAGCTTCATGGTGAGTGCCTTGCCGTCAGCCGACCAGTTCCATTCGGTCGCAAGCTGCGGCACGATCTTCAGGTCGGGCGAGACATCGACGAGCTTGTCGCACATCGCGGTATAGACGATGCGACCGACGAAGGTGCGCGACTGCGCGGGATCGAGCACGTCGGCATCGTCCTGCAGGCCGATTTTCAGTTCGGTCGCGACAGCGGGAAGCGCAAAAAGCGCTACCGCTGCGGCTGATGTCAGCAATCTGGCGAATTTCATTTCATTCTCCTCTGTTATGTTTTTGTTTCACGATTGTCGTGTCGAGCCGTCGGTTATCTCCGCCGTGCCGTTTCCCCGCTCAGGTGGGTTCCTTCTCGACCTCCGTCTCGCTGTGGTCGAGAGAGGTAATGCGGATGAGGCTTTCCTGCAGCGTCAGCAGGTGCTGGCGCATGGCTTCGCCGGCTTTTCCCGGATCGCGGGCGGCGATAGCATCGACGATGGCTGTGTGCTGGCCATGGGTGACTTCGCGCGTGCGGCTGGCGCTGCGGGCGCGCTCGCGGATCGCCTGCCAGGCTTCGTCCTGGCGCACGCGGTTGATGACGTCGAAGATCATGAGGAAGAATGTGTTGCCGGCGCATTGGGCGATCTGGCGATGCAGCGCGCCATCCCAGAGTTCGCGGCCGTCGGCATCCGTGCTTTCATAGATCTTCTTCACCAGATCATACATCCGCTCGACATCGGCTACCTTGGCGCGCATAGCAGCAAGTTGTGCAAGCTGAGGTTCAACGCGCAGGCGCACTTCCATGATTTCCATGAGATCGGTGTCGGCGACGATGGAATCGACATGGTTGCTCCAACCGTCCGGCCGCTTGCCGGCAAAGGTGCCGGAGCCTTGCCGGCGCCAGATGCGACCCTCGGCCTCCAGCACTTCCAGCGCGCGACGGATCGAGCGGCGGCTGACGCCGAGGATTTCGGAGAGCGTACGTTCGGTTGGCAGCTTGCCATCGGCATCGAGACTATCCGACTGCAGGAGAGCCCTCAGCTTCTCCAGCGCGTAGTTCGAATTGCCTTGCGTATCGTCCATGATTGGCTGAACCAATTTAATATTGGTTCAATGCAAACCAAATCCAGCGGATCGTCAAGCGCTTTTTTGTGCAAATAAATATCTGCCTGTTTATTGATCGTATGGCCTATATTTGCGACAGATCCAAAGGTACGCACACGTTTTGATGAGAACTGCACGCTAGACAAACGTGCGGTACCAAAAATCAATTGGTTCGCCTATCAAACCTCAGCGGTTCGCGGAGCGTGCCGATAGGAAAGCTTGCGGCTCGAAGCCGAAATCCTTGTCGAAAGGATAGGTCGGGTGCTGCTTGCGCAGGCGCGGCAGGCGCTCGACGAACTGGTCGACGACACCGACCGAGAGCGCCATGAGGTTGGGATTGGCGATCGGTGCGAGTTCCGGCGAGAGATAACCCGACTTGACGACGACGATCTTTGCCGTGCGCGGATCAAGACCGAGGCGGGTAAAATCGACGATGTTGTGATAGGGGCGGCGCTTGGCGGAGAGCACCAGATCGATGCCGCCGATGGAAACGACGGCCTGCCGATCGGCTGCGTCGCCGGTTTCGTGCAGGAACTTCACCGTGAAGCGTCCCGTCACCGGCTTGCTGCCCTTGGTATCGAGCGAGGCGCCGACGGTCAGGTCCAGCGTAGCGCCGACGTTGGCCGCATAGCAGGCTTCCGTTGCCGCCTTGTCGGCAATGCCGGCGAAGACAACGCCGGTGGCGCCCTTAGCGATCAGTTCGGCAAGGACGTCGGCACGATCGCCCACACCGCCGCCGGTCGGGTTGTCGCCGGATTCGGCAAGCACGACGGGGCCGGTCGGGCTAGCGATCGCCTTGGTGACGCATGCCTCGATCGAGCCGGTCTCGCAGCCGAAGACGAATTCCTCGCGTACGTCCCAATAGGCCTTTGCTATACGCTTTGCCTCACGCTCCAGAACGGCACAGTCCGTGCCGGTCATGATGGCGGCGGCGGTGGCGCGGGGCTCGTCGGCCCAGACATAACCGACCATCAGCGAGGCATCCCAGACGCCATCGAGTGCATCGATGCCGGGCAGTTCGGCATAGAGGCTCTTTGCCGGTTCATCCACGGTGCTCGTGCGTTCGCCCGGCAGGACGACCGGGATCGGTGCCCAAAGCAGGGTGGGTTTCACACCGCTCTTCAGGCTCTTCACCAGCATCGAAACCGAACGGCGCATCGTCTCCTCGACATCGATATGCGGCGCGGTGCGGTAGGTAGAGTACATGTCGATCGCATCGAGGATGCGCTGGGTGACGTTGCCGTGCAGGTCGTAACTTGCCGAAACTGTACAATCGTCGCCGACGAGCGCGCGGGCAGCGCTGATCCAGTCGCCTTCCGCATCCTCCATGCCTTCGACATACATGGCGCCGTGCATGGCGAGATAGAGGCCGTCGAGTGGCAGAAGCGGCTTTAAGCGTTCCAGGAATTCGGCCTTGAAGGCCTCGTAGGTGTGGCGCGCGACAGGGCCGCCGGCAATGGCGCGGGCATGGATCGTCGGCAGGAATTCGGCGTCGTAATCCTTCAAAAACGCAAAATATGGAGCGGTCAGCAGTCCCTCGCCGCGCACCACCCGGAAGTCCTTCTCCTCGTTCAGGACGGGATTGTACGTGCTGCATTCGATGTGAATGCCACCGACGGCGATGCGCATGGGAAACCTCAGCTTATCTTGGGACCAATCAGAAAATTATGGGCAGCGATGCTGGCAGCGCCCCGTGCCCAGACGTCGCTGTCGACGCGGCGGGTGCGGATCGGCGTTGTGCCTGCGTAACGGGGAAGAACATTGGCTTCGATCGCCTGTTGCACGACCGTGCCGAACAGGCCGTCGAAGGAGCCCTCGATGTGGGTGATGAGGATCATGCCGGGATCGTTCATCTGGATCAGATGCGAGATCGCCAGCCCGAGCGCGGCGCCCGCCTTGTGGATGATGGCGATCGCTTCGGCGGTGCCGTGCGAGGCTTCTTCTTCCAGTTCCGACAGCGAGGTGCATTTTAGCCCGGCGGCCCGCGTCATCTCCTTGATCGCTTTCATGGAGGCGATCGTATCGAGACAGCCGCGCTTGCCGCAGCGGCAGGGCGCGCCGCCGGGGTCGATCGTCGCATGGGCGATTTCGCCGGCACCGCCATGATTGCCGCGATAGAGTCTGCCGTCGATGAAATGGGCGCAGCCGATACCGTCTCCCAGTGACACGACCGAGAAATTCGGCGTGTCGCGGGCAATGCCGAAGAGCTTCTCGCTGACGGCCACGGCCTTGGCGTCGTTTTCGATGAAAGTATCGACGCCACTTGCCTGGCGGATGATTTCGGCGAGCGGCACATCCTGCCAGCCAAGAAGGGTGGATTGTACGCAGGTCGCCTGCTTTTCATCGACGAAGCCCGACAGCGCCACGCCGATGCCGGCTAGCTTCGAGCTTGCCTGCGTTTGGCCCTTCAGGATTTCCGGCAGGCTGGAGGTGATGGCATTGGCGATGACCTTGGGATCGCGGGAATAGGGCAACTGCTGGCGGGCGATGATATTGCCGTTAAGATCGCTGAGGATCATCGGCGCAGGATCTTCCAGAAGCGATATGCCGATGAAGAAGGCGCATTCCGGCTTCAGGTCGAGCAGGACGGAGGGGCGGCCCTGGCCGTAGACCGTTTCCGTTTCATGTAGAACGCCGCGATCGATCAACTCGCGGGCAATGCCGCTCATCGCCGCTTTGCTCAGCCCGATCGCAGATGCGAGATCGGTCCGGCTGAGGGGACCGGACTCGCTTATGACCCGCAGAAGCTCGCGCTGCGATGAGTTGAACATTAAAATTCCTGATCCTACTGCTTGTGATTTCGCCTCGACAATAAGTTCACAAAATGAACCAATCAATCAATATAAATTACAAAAATTGATCAAGGCGGACCAAAAGGGCGGTTTCAAGAATCAAAAGAGGGTGAATCTATGGATATCATACGCAAGAAATTTATTAGCGCTCGCCAATTCGCACTAGGTTGTGCCGGAGCGCTGTTTGCGCCGCTTTCGGCCTGCTCGATCCGCGAAAATAGCAGATAGATGCAACGCGTCTTGCGTTGCGCAGGATCGATCGTTTAGGAGTCATATCCCGGTTGGGAGCCCGCCATGGAGAAGGCTGGCTCATCCGCTCGCGCGCCGTTCTCTGTCGCACGTTTTTCGCGCTATAGTTCGTCCAAGCATAAGTTGGAGGCAACTATGGGCCAGCAGCAAATTCCGCTCAAGTTGACGGCGACGCGGTTCATCCACGCGATCAAATTGTTCATGACATCCGATGTCGGTGGACGAGCCGGGTTCCTTCTCGCATCGCTGATCGCTCTTTTTGCCGGTATCAGTGCTCTGAATGTCGTCAACAGTTTCGTCGGCCGGCATTTCATGACTGCGATCGCTGAAAGGCAGACTGCCGAATTTGTTCGCCAGGCGATCCTCTACTCTGGCGCTTTTGCTGCTTCGACGGTCGTATCGGTGATTGCCCGCTTCGCCGAAGAACGACTGGCTTTGCTTTGGCGAGAACACCTCACCCGTCGTGCAATCAGCGTTTATATGACCGACGGTACGTTCCACCGGCTCGGCATTCAGGGTAAAGTTTCCTATCCTGATCAGCGGATCGCTGAGGATGTCAAAGCGTTCACGACGACGACGCTCTCCTTTCTGCTTATGCTGCTCAGCAGCGTATTGACGGTCTTCACCTTTTCGAGCGTGTTGTGGCTGATCAGTCCGCTTCTCTTCTTTACGGCGGTTATCTACGCGGCCTTCGGGTCGTTTATGACGATCATGTTGGGACGACCTTTGATCGACCTGAACTATAACCAGCTCGATCGCGAAGCGGCCTTCCGGTCCGAGCTGATCCGTGTTCGCGAAAATACGGAATCGATCATGATCGGGGGCTCCGAGCTACGCCACATAGATCGGCTCCTCAAGCAGTTTGATAGCGTCGCTGCAAACTTCAGGCGGATAATTGGCATCAATCGCAATGTTGGTTTCTTCACCACCGGCTACAATTGGATGATACAGATCATTCCTGTCGTTATCATCGCACCCGCGTTCATGCGCGGTGACATGGAATTTGGTGTCATCACGCAGTCGGCGGCGGCCTTTGCCATGCTTGTCGGTGCGTTCTCATTCATCGTCGCACAATTCAACTCGATCTCGAATTTCGCGACCGTCGTGGCGCGTCTCAGTTCCCTTTTGGAAGCGATCGAGGAGCCCAGCAGCCCAGCAGACATCAGTCTCGAACTCGTCGAGGCTGAGGGGAGCCTTAGCTATGAACATCTGACGCTGAGGTCGCCGACAGGAGAGGCATTGGTAAAGGATTTGTCGGTTCTCATCCCGACAGATACGCGAGTGATCGTTGCTGGAGAAAGTGAGGCCGCGGCCACCGCTTTATTCCGGGCCACGGCAGAACTTAATCCGTCAGGGACCGGGCGCATCGTCATCCCACCCCGTCAACATGTGCGGTTTCTCGGTCAGCGGGCCTATTCGGGTCCGGGAACCCTGCGCCAGATCCTGGCGCCGGCGGAGCGCTCGATAGAGGAAACGGATGACCAAATCCTCGCTTTGCTGAGGAATCTCGGCCTTGCACGCGGTTTGACACCCAGCGATCTGGACAGCGAGCAAGACTGGTCCACGTTGCTGTCGCCGCGTGAACAACAGCTCGTCGCACTTGCAAGCGCGATCATAGCCACTCCGTCATACATTATTCTGGAAAAAGCCGACGCCATCTTCGGTCACGAACTTCTGACCGCTATCCTCGGGCTCCTGGCCGAAAGAAGGATCGCGTGCGTCAACTTCGCCGAGCCGGGTGCCCCGCGCTCATCCTATGATGCCGTTCTGGAATATGTTTCGGACGGTTCCTGGAGGTGGATCGATCAAAAACAGAAAGCCTGACTGTCACGCAGCTTGGTTCTTTGAAACCTCAGGTCGTCTGCAGTGCTGTGCGCTAGCCGGTTGTGTGTCAGGAAGTTGGGGCGGATTCGGCACGACCATCATAACCAGCCGCCTGAAAACCCTGCTCGTCTTAGTCCGACCACCACCGGCTCGCATCGACGCATGATGTTCCACAGCAAGCCGGTTCGGTAGTTTTCGATCATCAGGACGACGGGACCTTGGTCGATCCCGAAATGGTAGGGGCTGACCCACCATCCGTCGTTGTTGTCGCCAGTCGTATATGTCTGGTTGAACGACGGCCTAAACCCGTAAAGTCGCGTCATGCCCAGTTTCATGCGGGCAAAGTTTCGCACGGTCGGGATGACGATTTCCGGCGCAAATGGCAGCGAGGCAACCACAACCCAGGGGGATACCGTTCCATCATCCGGTCCATAGGGAGCGCCCCGGGCGACGTAGTCGAAGAATTCCCTATCGACGCCGTCTATGTTTCGCTTGATCCAGCCAGGCCCATCGCTTGCCGTGAAACCCCAGCAATGTTCGCCGTAGCCTTTAAAGTTCAGCGGGTTGCGAATGGCGTATCCCTGCTGAACGAACGTGGCGTGCCGGCTGTTCTGGAAATAGTCGCTGTCGTGCCCGCGCATGAATTTATCGCGAATTTCACGAAAATCGATCCACATATGTGAAAGCTGGTGCGTGAAGAGCGGACCGGAATAGAGCAATTCACGTCCGAAGATATTCCGCCATTCGTAGCTCTCCGTATAGGCCGTGAAGCTTTCAGGCGGCAGAGGGTGGCTCGGTGAGCCTAGTCCGAGAATGTAAAGAAGCAGGCCTTCGTCATAGCCGCGCCACCGATATGGAATGAATCCGCTTTCCGGTCGCCAACCATGGGTGAGCGTAGCCCCGTGGTCGCGAGCCCAATTCCAGTCCACTCGCTCATACAGCGATTTGGCAAGTGCGCGAACCTTCGCCTCGTCCTCGGTGTCTGCATCGAAATAGGCTGCGACGGTCAGAGCGCCGGCGAACAGGAAAGCCGAGTCGATCGTTGACAATTCGCATTGCCAGACCCGTCGCCCCGTCTCAATGTCGAGGAAATGGTAGAAGAAACCCTTGTAGCCGGACGCATCAGGTTCCGGCCCCTGGTGGCAGGACATCAGGAATTCCAAGCGGCGTCGGGCGATCTTGGCGGCAAACTCGCGAATGACGACTCCGCGCTCCACTATGACAGGAATGGTCGCAAGAGCCATGCCGATGGCGGCGATGCTCGCCGGTGCGCCCGCCTGTGTCTTGTCGCGAACCAATCCATTGTCCGGATTCGTGCATTGCAGATAATAGAGCAAGGTCGTGAACTGAAGGCGACCGAGGTCCTCATCCGTCGGCATTCGGTTCAATTCGGGATCGGTTGACAGTAATTCCGACATGATAGGGTAGCCGAGGAGATCAGATGGTTTCGTCGGACAACCGGAGGCGGCCTTGGCCGGACGCCTGCCGGCATGATCGTTTACGCGCAACGCGTCTATTAGGCATTGTCTCCCTCTGTGGAGGTCGCCGCCTTCATTTTCCCCGCGCTCTTGACGCCCCATGCCCAGCCGCTGATCTCAGGCATATCATCACCATGCGCCTCGATATATTGCCGGTGCTCGATCAGCTTCCCGCGGATTGCCTGCTTGAAATAGGCCGCGCGCGCGCCAAGTTGCGGTAGCCGATCGATGACGTCTTCGACGAGATGAAAGCGATCGAGCTGGTTCAGAACGACCATGTCGAACGGCGTCGTGGTTGTTCCCTCTTCCTTATATCCTCGGACGTGCAGGTTTTTATGGTTGGTTCGTCGATAAGTCAGCCGGTGGATCAACCAGGGGTATCCGTGGAATGCGAAGATGATCGGCTTGTCCTTTGTGAAGAACGCGTCGAAGTCAGGATCCGAAAGTCCGTGAGGATGTTCGCTCGAGGGCTGCAGCTTCATCAGATTGACGACATTGATGACCCGCACCTTCACTTGGGGAAGGTGCTCACGGATCAGCTGTACGGCTGCGAGCGTCTCCAAGGTCGGCACATCGCCGCAGCAGGCCATGACCACGTCGGGTTCCGAGTCCCGGTCATTGCTGGCCCATTCCCAAATACCGAGACCTTCGGCGCAGTGCTTGATGGCCTCATCCATCGTGAGCCATTGCGGGGCGGGTTGCTTGCCCGCCACCACCACGTTCACATAGTTGCGGCTGCGCAGACAATGATCGGTAACGGACAGGAGCGTATTGGCATCCGGCGGAAGATAGACCCGGATGATCTCTGCCTTCTTGTTGATCACATGGTCGATGAAGCCCGGATCCTGATGAGAAAAGCCGTTGTGATCCTGTCTCCACACATGCGAACTCAGGAAGTAGTTGAGCGAGGCGATTGGCCGCCGCCAAGGGATGTGGTTGCACACCTTCAGCCATTTGGCGTGCTGATTGAACATCGAGTCGATGATGTGAATAAACGCCTCGTAGCAGGAGAAAAAGCCGTGACGGCCAGTCAGCAGATAGCCTTCAAGCCAGCCCTGGCATTGATGCTCGCTCAGGACCTCCATGACGCGGCCGTCGGGCGACAGATGATCGTCCTCGGGGTAGATCTCGGCCATATAGCAGCGATCCGTCACTTCCAGCACGTCCTGCCAACGGTTGGAATTGTTCTCATCGGGGCTAAACAGCCGAAAGTTCTTGCTGCCAAGATTCAGTTTCATCACATCGCGCAGGAACTTGCCCATGACGCGAGCGGATTCTGCGGTCACCGATCCGGGCTTGGGAACCGAGACGGCGTAATCGCGGAAATCCGGCATCTTCAAATCTCGTAACAACAGACCACCGTTTGCGTGCGGATTGTCGCTCATCCGGCGATGTCCGGTCGGTGCCAGCGCGGCCAGTTCAGCACGCAGTCTGCCATCGTCGTCGAAAAGTTCTTCGGGCCTGTAGGTCTTCATCCAGTGACGAAGCACCTTGATATGTTCCGCTTTGTCCATGTCGCCCATCGGAACCTGATGCGAGCGCCAATAGTCTTCGCATTTCTTGCCGTCGATTTCCTCCGGGCAGGTCCAGCCCTTCGGCGTGCGGAAGATGATCATCGGCCACGCCGGCCGGCTGACATTTCCCTTGTCCCGCGCTTCCGACCAGATCGCCTTGATCCTGGCGACGGCGGTGTCCATGGCCGCGGCAAGCTGTTGCTGCACCTTGTCTGGCTCATGGCCCTCCACGAAGAGGGGCGCATATCCCATGCCCTCAAAGAACTTCAGCAATTCCTCCTTGGGAATACGGGCAAGGAAGCAGGGATTGGCGATCTTGTAGCCATTGAGGTGCAGGATCGGCAGAACGCATCCGTCACGGGCTGGATTGAGGAATTTGTTGCCATGCCATCCCGTCGCAAGCGGTCCGGTTTCAGCCTCCCCGTCACCGACAACACAGGCGACGATCAGATCGGGATTGTCGAAGGCTGCTCCATAGGCGTGGCTGAGCGCATAACCGAGTTCGCCACCTTCATGTATGCTCCCTGGTGTTTCGGGAGCAACGTGGCTCGGGATGCCACCAGGAAAGCTGAACTGCTTGAACAGCCGCTTCATGCCTTCCTCGTCCTGACCAATATTCGGGTAGAATTCGGTGTACGTCCCCTCCAGATAGGCATGTGCAACGAGCGACGGTCCGCCATGGCCAGGGCCGATCACATAGATCATGTTGAGGTCGTCTCGCTTGATCACCCTGTTAAGGTGCACATATAGCATGTTCAGGCCTGGCGAGGTTCCCCAATGGCCGAGCAACCGCGGTTTGATGTGTTCGCGTGCGAGAGGCTTTTTGAGCAAAGGATTGTCGAGCAGATAGATCTGCCCAACAGACAGATAGTTCGATGCCCGCCAATAGGCGTCCATCAGGCGGAGTTCCTCAGTGGAAAGCGGGGTCTTTCCAGACGACGCGATTGAGGCTGGTTTGTTCATGACTGCCGTTTCAGGTGAAGCCATCTGAGTCTCCCAATCAAAATAACATTGCTGAATCTCGTTGGCCTGTTTCACGAAGGCCGATGCAGTCTCATGTCGATGCTGGGGTATTATTGAGGAGGAGATTCCGGGAAATGCTCCACCACGCCGCGGACACCACGGACACCTTCCGCCGAACGTTGTTGTCAGGTGATACTGTGACAACCGTTGTCGTCATTACATCTTTGACGAGCATATCGATCCACCGCAGGTCTGAACGATGGGAATCTTCCTCTGCCTATACCAGAGGTAGGCATAGGTAACCGCTTGCGCGAAGAATTCTCCCAACAAAGCTCAAGAAGCCTAATCGGATACTACCGCATTTTGCATTGAGTTGGATCAATCGAACGCCGCAAATTTGTCTGCGGAAAGGTGACCGAAGGAGCAACGCATGCCTTCCGGCATCGGGTATCGATTGATACTTGGCCTGCTTTTGTCCTGACGAAGCCGGTGATGGCGATTCACTGCGCGGCCGGTGGCAACACCAAGCGCACGTCATAAAGACGTTTTAAGCTCCGGTATGCGTAAGCCATATTGGGAAAACTGGAGCGGGCGAAGGGATTCGAACCCTCGACCCCAACCTTGGCAAGGTTGTGCTCTACCCCTGAGCTACACCCGCTCAAATCCACGCCGGTCCGGGGTAGTAAGTAGCGGACCGTGGGCGCCACCTTGCGGCGACGGGCGCTATATCGCCCAAACGATTTTCAAATGCAACAGGGAAATGACGGAAAAACGAAGAAAAGTTTTGGCGGTGGAAAACCGGCTTCGGAAACGCCGCGAATGCAGGGCAATGCGTCGGTCCTGAAGATTGCCAAGTTGATGAGGCGGACGTAAGCAGACAATCCAATCTACCTTTTCCTGTCTGATGGAATGACGATGACCGAAAACAAGCCCAAGACTCGCCAGGATCTTTTCGCCTTTCTCGACGGAATCGGCATCGCCCACAGCACCAAAGATCATGCCCCTGTCTTCACTGTTGCCGAATCGGTGGCGCTGCGGGACGAGATTCCCGGGGGCCACACCAAGAACCTCTTCGTGAGGGACAAGAAAGATCGTTATTTCCTGCTGACGGTGGAGGAAAATGCCGCTGTCGACCTTAAGCAGGTCCACACCATCATCGGTGCCTCCGGCCGCGTGTCCTTCGGCAAGCCTGAAAAGTTGATGGAATATCTGGGCGTCATTCCGGGCGCGGTTACTGCGCTCGGTGCGATCAACGATACCGGTAACAATGTCACCTTCGTGCTCGATGCGGATCTGATGCATGACGACATCATCAACTGCCATCCGCTCTCCAACGACGCGACCACTTCGATCGGCAGTGCCGACCTGATACGATTTATGGAAGCGACGGGGCATAAGCCGCTTGTCTTGAAAGTGACGTGCTGACATACGATTTTAGCGCTACAAGAGACGCCGGCAGATCGGCGCGGCGGGAGATATCCATGAGCGGCAGCGACAATCCCTACAACGGTTCTTTCGGCAACCAGATGTCGGCAACGGCGAGCTACGGTACAGCACCCCAGCCTGCGACAGCGGCCGGTGGCTATATCAAGGACACCACAACGGCGAATTTCGCGAAGGATGTTCTAGAGGAATCGCGCAATCAGCCGGTGCTGGTCGATTTCTGGGCGCCCTGGTGCGGTCCGTGCAAGCAGCTTACGCCGGTTCTGGAAAAGGTCGTCAATGAAGGTCAGGGCCGCGTCAGACTGGTCAAGATGAACATTGACGATCATCCTTCGATCGCCGGTCAGCTTGGCATCCAGTCCATTCCGGCCGTCATCGCCTTCGTCAATGGCCGCCCGGCCGATGGTTTCATGGGGGCGGTGCCGGAAAGCCAGGTTCGCCAGTTCATCGATCGCCTCGCAGGTCCTGCGGGTGCTGATGAGACCGCAGAAATCGAAGCTTATCTGGCGCAGGCCTCCGAAGCGCTGGCTGCTGGAGATATCAATGAAGCGGGTCAGCTTTATGGTGCCATCCTTCAGGCTGATCCGGAAAATGCGAAGGCGCTTGCCGGCATGGCCGAGTGCCTGATCGCAGCCGACCAGCATGGCGAGGCCCGCCAGATGCTGAGCGAGTTGCCGGAAGAGGCTTCCAAGGATGCCGGCATCCAGGCGGTGCTGAAGAAGCTCGACCAGATCGAAGAAGCCCGCAAGCTCGGCGATCCCATTGCCCTGGAGCGCGAGCTGGCATTGAACCCGGATCATCACGAAGCCCGCCTGAAACTCGCCAAGATCCTCAATGTCGAGGGCAAACGCGAGGAAGCGGCTGAACACCTGCTCTTCATCATGCGCAAGGATCGCGCCTTTGATGATGATGGTGCGCGACGCCAGCTCCTGCAGTTCTTCGAGGTCTGGGGCTTCAAGGATCCGGCGACTGTTTCGGCCCGCCGCAAGCTTTCCTCGATCCTGTTTTCCTGAGTTTGCCGCCTTCACCCTTGCGTTTTCGGACAAGGGCACCACATTTCTCGTCAGGGT
This sequence comes from Rhizobium sp. BK275, assembly GCF_014193555.1. Classification (NCBI taxonomy): domain Bacteria; kingdom Pseudomonadati; phylum Pseudomonadota; class Alphaproteobacteria; order Hyphomicrobiales; family Rhizobiaceae; genus Rhizobium; species Rhizobium sp. BK275. The sequence goes on along the minus strand of NZ_JACHZL010000006.1, from coordinate 218,942 downwards.
GGGCGTGTTGGACACGCCCACCGCAAGAGTGCGGGACCAGTCTTCATGCAAGTGGGCAATGCCAGATATCTGAAGCCCGGTGATTTACCGGACGAAATTGTTGTTTTTCCCCTGACAGGTGCGCTTCTCCTGCCTGCCGGGCAGTTACCTCTCAATATCTTCGAGCCGCGTTATCTTGCGATGTTCGATGCGGCGCTCACCGGAAACCGTCTGATCGGCATGGTGCAGCCGGCGCACGGCGAGCATGAGGACAAGGCACATGCGCCGGAGCTTGCGGCCGTCGGCTGCCTTGGCCGCATCACGTCCTATGCTGAAACCGGCGATGGGCGTTATATCGTCTCGCTGACAGGCGTGTGCCGCTTCCGGCTGCTGGAGGAGCGATCACATGGCCAGCCGTTCCGTACTTTCCGCATAGCGCCGTTCATTTCCGATCTTTCTGCCGAAAACGAGGAGGATGCCGTCGACCGCAACGCCCTGCTGACGGCCTTCAAGGCCTATCTCGACGCCAACAAGCTGGAGGCGGACTGGGAGAGCGTGGAGCGTGCCAGCAATCTTACCCTCGTCAATTCGCTCGCCATGATGTCGCCCTTCGGCCCGGCTGAGAAGCAGGCGCTGCTTGAGGCACCCGACTTGAAAACCAGGGCGGAAACCCTGATCGCCATTACTGAAATCGTTCTCGCCCGCGTTTTTGGCGATTCCGACACCGTGCTGCAGTAGAGGATGCCATGGACGAAAAGCTGAGCCGGGTTGATCCGAAACTTCTCGAACTTCTCGTCTGCCCGCTGACCAAGGGGCGGCTTTCCTACGATCGCGAGCACAATGAGCTGGTCTCGGAAAAGGCGCGGCTTGCCTATCCGATCAGGGACGGCATTCCGATCATGCTGGTTTCGGAGGCGCGCGCACTCGAAGACTGACGAGTAATGTCAGATCGTTTCGCCTGAGAGCAGCCGTGGATTGTCCTTGGCTGTGGTTCCCGCCGCCTGGCCGATGAAGAAGGACTTCAGACCGGGCAGGCGATCGACGATGCCTAGGCCGAAGTCGCGGGCGATTCGGATCGGTGCCATGTCGTTGGAAAAGAGCCGGTTCAGCACATCGGTCGTGACGCCCATGCGGAAGGTGTCGAAACGGCGCCAGCTCTGATAACGCTCCAGAATGTTGATGGCGCCGATATCGAGACCGAGTCGATCGGCGTCCACGATGGTTTCGGCAAGCGCCGCCACATCCTTGAAGCCGAGATTGAGGCCCTGGCCGGAAATCGGATGGATGCCATGTGCGGCATCGCCGGCAAGCGCGAAGCGCGGAGCGATGAAGGAACGGGCGAGCGTGAGGCCGAGCGGGAATGCCCGCTTATCGCCGACGACCTTGAGGGCGCCGAGCTTGTGGCCGAAGCGGCGTTCCAGTTCCTCTTCGAAAACCAGGTCGTCCGCGGCGACGAGCCTAGCGGCATCATTCGTTCGCTCGGTCCAGACCAGCGATGAGCGGTTGTTGCGCAGCGGCAGGATGGCAAAGGGGCCGGACGGCAGGAAGTGCTCTTCCGCGCAGCCATGGTGCGGGCGCTCATGCTCGACGGTGGTGACGATGCCGGACTGGCCGTAATCCCAGGTCACGGTCTTGATGCCGGCAAAGTCGCGCAGTCTGGAGCGCACGCCGTCGCAAGCGACCAGCAAGCGCGATTGCAGCGTACTGCCGTTGGATAGGCTGACCTCGATATTGGCATCGCCTGTCTTTAGCCCCGTGGCGCTGAGGCCATGGCGGATTTCGATGCCGAGCCGCTCGCAGGCGCCGCGCAGCGCGCCGACCATGACGACATTCGGGATCATGTGGGCAAATGGCCGGCCATCGGCCACTTCGCCGTCGAAGGTCAGGAAGATCGGGCGGACCGGATCGGACATCTTGGAGTCTGTCACGATCATTTTGCTGATCGGCTGGGCCTCCGGTTCGATCTCGTCCCAGATGCCGAAGACCTCGAGCATCTTCGTTGCCGCAGCGATGATGGCGGAGGCGCGCATGTCCGTCTTCCAGACATGTTCCGCCGTTGCCTCGACGACGGCGACGTCAAGGTGAGGTGCCGCCTGCTTGACAGCGACAGCCACGGACAGGCCGACATAACCTCCGCCCACAACCAGCAAATCCAGCATCGCCTGCTCCTGTTACTTTCTACGATCAGATGCGATCTATATAGATCATCAGATTGCCACTTCCTACCGCCGGGAGCCGAACAAAATGACGGAGCAGACGGGCAAGCCCACCGCCATGGAAACGTTGATTTCGACGCTGGATATCGAGCCGATCGAGGTCGATATCTTTCGCGGCCGCAGCCCTCAGGTTGGCTGGCAGCGGGTGTTCGGTGGGCAAGTGATCGCACAGGCACTGATGGCGGCGCATCGCACGGTCGAGGGCGAACGTTTCATTCATTCTCTGCACGCCTATTTCATGCGCCCCGGCGATCCCTCCGTGCCGATCATTTATCAGGTCGAGCGCATTCGCGACGGATCGAGCTTTAATACGCGCCGGGCCGTCGCGATCCAGCACGGCAAGGCGATCTTTGCGCTGTCGGCCTCCTTCCAGGTCGAGGAACCGGGCTTCGACCACCAGATCCACATGCCGGCTGTGCCGATGCCGGAAACGCTGCTCGGCGAGCAGCAGATCAAGGAACAGTATCTCGCCCATGCGTCGGCGGCCGTGCGCAAATACTGGGAGCGCGAGAGACCGATCGAAATTCGACCGGTCTCGCTCAAACATTACTTCACGCGTGAGAAGCTCGAGCCGCGGCAGGACGTCTGGGTGCGCGCCACCGGTCCCGTGCCGGACAGCCGGCTCTATCAGGCCGCGGTACTTGCCTATCTCTCGGACATGACGCTGCTTGATGCATCGCTGCATGCCCATGGAACGTCCATCTTCGATCAGAATTTGCAGGTCGCAAGTCTCGACCATGCCATGTGGTTCCACCGGCCGGACAAACTTGACGACTGGCTGCTTTATACGCAGGACAGTCCGTCGGCCTCAGGTGCCCGGGGATTGACCCGTGGTAGCCTGTTTACACGGTCCGGTGTCCTGATCGCGTCGGTCGCGCAGGAGGGCTTGATTCGGAAAAAGGCAAATGAATAAATAATGTGCATATTTATAAATTTGCGCATTATTTGTGCGCTTATTGGCCAATCATTTGCCTGTTTATTAGCGCTCTCCCTTGTATCCTTTATATTTCAATAACTTAAAGACTGTCACGAATCTGGCACGCCCTTTGAATGTCTATCGCCGGTCGCTGTTGAAGAAACCGTCAGCGGCAAGGAGAGTCGGCTCCGCGCCGAGGATAACGAAGGATGGGAAACCAGATGAAAATTGTGATGGCCATTATCAAGCCTTTCAAGCTCGATGAGGTCCGCGAAGCCCTCACGGCGATCGGCATCCAGGGCCTGACCGTGACCGAAGTGAAGGGCTACGGTCGCCAGAAGGGGCATACCGAAATCTATCGCGGCACTGAATATGCGGTCAGCTTCCTGCCGAAGCTCAAGATCGAAATCGCGGTTGCATCCGAAATCGTCGACAAGGCGGTAGAGGCCATCGCAGCATCTGCCAAGACCGGCCAGATCGGCGACGGCAAAATCTTCGTTTACTCGATCGACCATGCCGTGCGCATCCGTACGGGCGAGACCGATTCAGAAGCGCTGTAAAAAGAACGGCAGATCAAGGAGCTATTTCCAATGTCAATTTCGAAGTTTTCCTCCAACATCGCACGGGTAGGCGCCCTTTCGGCCGCTCTCCTGGCGCCGGTCGTCGCTTTCGCGCAGGAAGCAGCCCCGGCAGCCGCCGATGCTGCAGCCGCTGCTCCGGCCTTCACCATGGACAAGGGTGACAATACCTGGATGCTCGTCTCCTCGGCGCTCGTCCTCCTGATGACGATCCCGGGTCTTGCACTTTTCTACGGCGGCCTCGTGCGTGCCAAGAACATGCTCTCCGTGCTGATGCAGGTCTTCATGATCACCGCCGTCGTGGCGCTGATCTGGGTGACCTACGGCTATTCGCTCGCCTTCACCGATGGTGGCTCGCTGAACAGCTTCGTCGGCGGCTTCTCCAAGGCGTTCCTCGCCGGGGTCAACACGTCATCGCTCGCAGAAACCTTCTCGAAGGGTGTCGCCATCCCTGAATACACCTTTATCGTATTCCAAATGACCTTCGCCTGCATCACGCCCGGCCTGATCGTCGGTGCATTCGCCGAGCGCATCAAGTTCTCGGCCGTCATGCTCTTCGTCGTGCTCTGGGTCACTTTCATCTACTTCCCGATGGCGCACATGGTCTGGTTCTGGGGCGGTCCGAGTTCCTACACCTCGCCGGCCGGCCTGATCTTCTCCTATGGCGCAATCGATTTCGCCGGCGGCACGGTCGTTCACATCAATGCCGGTATCGCCGGTCTCGTCGGCGCCATCATGCTCGGCAAGCGCACCGGCTATAAGAAGGAGATCATGGCTCCGCACTCGATGACGCTCACCATGGTCGGCGCATCGCTGCTCTGGGTCGGCTGGTTCGGCTTCAACGCCGGCTCCAACCTCGAAGCCAATGCCTATGCATCGCTCGCCATGATCAACACCTTCGTTGCGACGGCCGCCGCCGCCGTGTCCTGGTGCATCGTCGAGAGCTTTGCTCGCGGCAAGGCTTCCATGCTTGGCGCCGCTTCCGGTGCCGTCGCCGGCCTCGTCGCCGTCACTCCGGCGGCAGGTTTTGCCGGCCCGATGGGTTCGATCGTTCTCGGTCTCATCGTCTCGCCGGTCTGCTACTTCTTCGTCGACGTCGTGAAGAACAAGTTCAACTATGACGACAGCCTCGACGTCTTCGGTGTCCATTGCATCGGCGGCATCATCGGTGCTCTCGGCACCGGTATCCTCGTCAACCCGGCCCTCGGCGGCGCCGGTATCGTCGACTACTCGACGGCCGATTTCGCTGCCTCCTATGCCGGCACGGCAACGCAGGTCCTGGCCCAGGCCAAGGGCGTGCTCACGACGCTTCTGTGGTCGGGCATCGGCTCGGCGATCCTCTACAAGATCGTCGATGTCATCATCGGTCTGCGCGTTTCGGTCGAAGCCGAGCGCGAAGGTCTCGACCTCGCAACGCATGGCGAAGCTGCCTACCACTCTTAATCACAGGGTTTGCGGCGCCCGGCATAAGGGCGCCGCTGAACGGCCCGTCGCGGCCTATCTAACCATAAGCCGCTCTTGGCCCGGACCTGACAAGGTTCGGGCCTCTTTCTTTTTAGCGATCCGGCATATGCATGGTTAACATCGCTTTAACTCTACTTTGATTAGGTGGAGCGGACGCATTTGGCGCGGCGAAGCATTTGCGATTCGCGTGCCCACAGGCATTGGACGGGTTAGACACATGGCAAGAAGCACGTCTCCGGCAATGGACGGCCGTCCTGACCGGTTCTCCTTCTCGGCATTCATGCTGCGGCAGATCCAGGCCCTTATGGGCTTTGCGGTCTTCCTGCTCTTGGCGCTCGCGGTAGCGGCGCTTGCGACATGGAACGTCACCGATCCCAGCTATTCCTACGCTACCGGCAACCTGCCGACCAATGTGCTCGGTTATAGCGGTGCTGCCTTTGCCGACGTCGCCATGCAGTTCCTGGGATTGGCAAGCGTCGTTTCGATGCTGCCGATCGTTGCCTGGGCGCTGGCGCTGATCTCCGGCCGCCGAATCAGCCGCATTCCGGCACGTGCCGGTGCCTGGCTTGCCGGCACGGTGCTTTCGTCCGCCGTCATCGGCTGCTTCCCGCCGCCGCTCACCTGGCCGATCCCGAACGGTATCGGCGGTGTTATCGGTGACATGATCCTGCGCTTTCCGGCGCTCTTTGTCGGCGCTTATCCGACCGGCGTTTTCGCTATGGCTGTCGGCTGCGTCTTCGCTATCCCGACTGCCTGGATGATGCTCTTTGCCGCCGGTATCGTCGGCCGCAGCGAGCTCGACGAGGAGGAAGACGAAGAAGAGGATTATGTCGATACGCGCAGCAAGGCGCGCGTTGTCGGCGAAGAGGATGAAGACGACGATGGGTCCCGCTGGATGGCCTTTAGCGGTGCCATGACACATGCCTGGTACATGAACCAGGCCCGTTTCCGTCGGCTTTTCGGCATGGGTCCGCGCAAGCGCCGCCAGAGTGATTTCGAATCGCCTTATGATTTCAACGACGATGAATTCGGTACGCTGAACGAGCCGGTGCGCGCCAAGCCCGCCGCGCGGAGCGAGCGGATGGATCCCTCCATGGAGGCGCGTGCCACATCGAGCCGCCGCGTCGTCTCGACGCCCTCTATTTCACTCAACGACGATGAGGACGAAGACGACGATTCGCCGTTCTATGTCGACATGCCGCCGCGTCCGGCCGATATCCTGCCCGACGATGATGACGATGACTGGATGATCCGCGCACCGGCGAAATCGTCCGCCAAGCCCGAGCCGCGCGTCATTCCCGCCTCGGCTCGCCCGAAGCCTGGCGCGCGCGTCGAACGCGAGGCGCAGGGTTCGTTCATCCGGCCGGAAGGTTTCCAGCTTCCCTCCATGCATCTGCTCGCCGAGCCCAAGAATGTCGTGCGCGATTCCACGCTTTCGGCCGATGCGCTGGAGCAGAATGCCCGCATGCTGGAAGGCGTGCTTGAGGATTTCGGCGTCAAGGGCGAGATCATCCATGTCCGCCCCGGCCCCGTCGTCACTCTCTACGAACTGGAGCCGGCGCCCGGCATCAAGTCGTCCCGCGTTATCGGCCTTGCCGACGATATTGCCCGCTCGATGAGCGCGATCGCCGCTCGTGTCGCAGTCGTCCCGGGCCGCAACGCAATTGGTATCGAACTGCCGAACCAGACGCGCGAAACCGTTTATCTGCGCGAGTTGATCGGGTCGCGCGACTTCGAAGGCTCCAAGGCAAAGCTCGCAATGGCGCTCGGCAAGACGATCGGCGGTGAAGCCGTCATCGCCGATCTTGCGAAGATGCCGCATCTGCTCGTTGCCGGTACGACCGGCTCGGGTAAGTCCGTCGCCATCAACACCATGATCCTGTCGCTGCTCTACCGCATGACGCCGGAACAGTGCCGTCTCATCATGATCGACCCGAAGATGCTCGAGCTCTCCGTCTATGACGGCATCCCGCATCTGCTTTCGCCCGTCGTCACCGATCCCAAGAAGGCGGTCGTTGCGCTCAAGTGGACCGTCCGTGAGATGGAAGAGCGCTACAAGAAGATGTCGAAGATCGGCGTGCGCAATATCGATGGCTTCAACACGCGCGTCGAGCAGGCGCTGGCCAAGGGGGAGACGATTTCGCGCACGGTGCAGACCGGTTTTGACCGGCAGACCGGCGAAGCGGTCTACGAGACCGAGGAGTTCGATCTGCAGCCGATGCCCTATATCGTCGTGATCATCGACGAAATGGCTGACCTGATGATGGTCGCAGGCAAGGATATCGAAGGTGCCGTGCAGCGCCTTGCGCAGATGGCGCGTGCGGCCGGTATCCATGTCATCATGGCAACGCAGCGTCCTTCGGTCGACGTCATTACTGGTACGATCAAGGCGAACTTCCCGACCCGCATTTCCTTCCAGGTCACCTCCAAGATCGACAGCCGCACGATCCTCGGCGAACAGGGCGCTGAACAGCTGCTCGGCATGGGCGACATGCTCTATATGGCCGGCGGCGGCCGCATCCAGCGCGTCCATGGTCCTTTCGTGTCCGACGTCGAGGTCGAGGAGATCGTCTCCTATCTGAAGACACAGGGCTCGCCGCAATATCTCGACGCCATCACAGCCGATGACGACGAGGATGGTGATTATGGTGGCGGTCCCGCCGGCACGGCAAATCTTTCCGATTCCGAAGATCCCTATGACCAAGCCGTTGCCATCGTGCTGCGTGACGGAAAGGCCTCCACGTCCTATGTTCAGCGCAGGCTCGGCATCGGCTATAATCGTGCGGCATCGCTGATCGAACGCATGGAACAGGAGGGCATCATCGGCCCTGCCAACCATGCCGGCAAACGCGAGATTCTCGTGCCGACGGACGGGGATATTCTCGACCGCTGATACAGGATAATTTTGCTGCGCCGCCCATTCGGTGGAAACCTCGGGGCATGTAATCCGTTACCTTTCACCGGGCGATCGCGGCGCCTTGAAGACGCCGCCTTTCGGCGGCATGCAGATCGCATACAGGAGGTTCACATGACCAACTCCGTGCCCATCTTTTCCGGCCTGCCGGTAACCCGCCGCGATGTCCTTGGCGTCTTTGCGGCTGCTGCCGTTGCAACCGCCGCACCGTTTCCCGCTCTCGCCCAGGTCGCCCAGGCGGCAGCACCCGCTGGCAACAGTGCCACGGCACAGGCGATTGCCGATCATTTCTCCGGCGTCGCCACCATGCAGGGCGAGTTCGTGCAGTTTGGCCCTCGTGGCGAACAGACCGGCGGCAAGTTCTTCATCGAGCGTCCCGGCAAGCTGCGCTTCAACTATGACGCTCCGTCACCGATGCGCGTCATTGCCGACGGCAGGAACGTCGCAATCGGCAACGTGAAGCTCAAGACCTGGGATCTCTATCCGCTTTCCAAGACGCCGCTCAGTCTGCTGCTTGCGCCGCGTATCGACCTTTCGGCCGGCATGGTGAAGGGCGTGAAGCAAGAGTCCGATCTGACGACGATCTCGCTAGGCAACAATACGGTGTTCGGCAATTCGACCATCACGATGATGTTCGACCCGAAGACTTATGACCTGCGCCAGTGGACGATCACTGACAACCAGGGCAAGGACACGTCGGTGATGATCTTCAACGTGAAGACCGGCGTTGCCTTCGACCAGCGCGTCTTCCGCGTGCCTTACGAGGATATCAAGGGCACCTCGGCAAACCGCGATTGATGCTTTTCGGTTGATCGCCGGTCGCTTTTGCCTGCGGCTGGTTTTCTCGCCGACGCCTTTGCTCTAAAGCCCTTTCAGAGGGATCTGAAAGGGCATGGTATGAGCTTTTCCATCACCACCTGGAACATCAATTCGGTGCGGCTGCGCATGCCGATCGTCGAGCAGCTTGTGCTGAAGCAACGGCCCGATATCATTTGCCTGCAGGAAACCAAGGTAACGAACGATCTCTTCCCGCTCGCGCCGCTGCGCGCCATGGGCTACGAGCACATCATCATCCACGGTCAAAAGGGCTATCACGGGGTCGCCATCGCCTCCCGCGTGCCTCTGACTGAAGACCATCGGCAGGATTACTGCAATGTCGGTGATGCGCGCCATATTTCGGCAATCTTCGAGCGCGGCAGCCGGCGCATCCGCCTGCACAATTTCTATGTGCCCGCCGGCGGTGACGAGCCGGATCGTACGATCAATCCGAAATTCGGCCACAAGCTCGATTTCATCGAGGAGATGAAGAACTTGAAGGCCAGTGCCGAGCCGAATACGTCAGCCATTCTTGTCGGCGATCTCAATATCGCTCCGCTGGAGCACGATGTCTGGTCGCACAAGCAGCTTCTGAAGATCGTCAGCCATACGCCTGTCGAAACCGACGGGCTTATCGAGGTGATGAAGCGCGGCGGCTGGCACGATCTCATGCGCCAGCATGTGCCTGCTAATGAGAAGCTCTACACGTGGTGGAGCTACCGCGCGAAGGATTGGGAAGCTGCCGACAAGGGCCGGCGCCTCGACCATATCTGGTCCTCGCCCGACCTTGGTCCGCATCTGCAACGCATCGAGGTGCTGAAGGAAGCGCGCGGCTGGGACCGGCCGTCCGACCATGTGCCGGTGACCGTGCATCTCAATCTCTGACATGAGTCAGCTGAAACGGTGAAACTGGCTTGCGGCTTGCGCCGCAAGATCGGCAATGCTGTCGCGGATACGGTTTTCCATGATGCGCGCGGCCGAGGGATATTCCTCGATCAGGCGATGGAACAGCGCCCGTGTGATGCGGATAATGCCGGTATCCTCGCGTGCGATCGCCGTGAACTTGCGTTCCACTAGCGTTATGAGTGCCAATTCCGAAATCAGTGCACCGGGGCCTGCGATCGCTTCGGTCCGTCCCATGCCATCGGATCCCGTCACGCTGAGCTCGAGGCTGCCGCTGGTAATCACATAGGCGCTTTCGCCGGGTGAGCCCTGACGGAACAGCATCTGCCCGGCGGCAATCACGCGACGGTCGGCACCGAAGGCAATCAGACGCAGTTGATCGTCGTTCATGTCCTTGAAGAGCGGAAGCTGCGACAGCAGATGGATATCGTCAGAAAGAGACATGCTAAGGGATGATCTTGTAGCCGCCGTTTTCCGTCACGAGGATCTCGGCATTGGATGGGTCCCGCTCGATCTTCTGGCGCAGGCGGTAAACGTGGGTTTCCAGCGTGTGGGTGGTCACGCCGGAATTGTAGCCCCAGACTTCTTCCAGCAGCACGTCGCGGGTGACGACCTTCTGTTCGGCGCGGTAGAGATAGCGGATGATCGCCGCTTCTTTTTCCGTCAGGCGGATCTTCTGGCCGTTGTCGGTCGTCAGCAGCTTCTGGCTCGGTTTGAAGAGATAGGGGCCGACGGTGAAGGTGGCGTCTTCGCTCTGTTCGTGCTGGCGAAGCTGCACGCGGATGCGAGCCAGAAGCACGGCGAAACGGAAGGGCTTGGTGACATAGTCGTTGGCGCCGGCCTCAAGGCCAAGGATTGTGTCCGAATCCGTGTCATGACCGGTCAGCATGATGATCGGCGCCTTGAAGCCGCCCTTGCGCAGCAGCTTTACCGCCTCGCGGCCGTCCATATCGGGCAGACCGACGTCCATGATCAGCAGATCGACCGGATTGGAACGGGCGGCCTGGACGCCCTTGCCCGCGGTCGCTTCCTGCAGAACCGTGAATTCCTCATACAACGACAATTGCTCCGTCAGTGTCTGGCGAAGGTCGTCGTCGTCATCCACCAGAAGAATGGTGCGTGCGGTCATGCGGGTGCGTCCTTGCGTTGGTCAGATACTCCTACGCCAAATTCCACATTTGGCAAGGATTGGCGATCTGCTGCTGTTGCTGCCTAGGGTTTCATATGGTTTCAATCGAAGCCCAAGGCAATTCAAGAACATGCGAGAAAAATGGAAAAAGCAAGGCGAGAGCGAAATGGGCAGCCCTCAACGCTCGTGGTGCGTGCCGCGCCAGGCAAGCCAAACAGAGCCATCGTCCGTTTTGGCCCTCTCATCTTGCCCGCCGCGATCGGCCGTAGCGGCCGGACCGTGATCAAGCGGGAAGGCGACGGGGCGACGCCGATTGCTGCCATGCGGCTGCTCTACGGTTTCCGGCGCGGCGAACGAAACGGCCATCTCCCGACGGCGCTGCCCATCAAGCGCATCCGGTCCGACATGCTGTGGTGCGATCAGCCTGCCGATGCGAATTACAACAGGCTGGTTAAGGCGCCATTCAAACCGAGCCATGAGGAGATGAAGCGGAAGGACGGGCTTTACGATATCTGCCTGGTGCTCGACTGGAACGTGACCTCCCGGGCGCGCAATCGCGGATCAGCGATCTTTTTCCATCTCATCCGGCCAGGATACGAGTCGACCGCCGGCTGTGTTGCGATCAGTGCCCGCGACATGCGTCGCATTCTGCCTCACATCAGAAAGGGAACGATCCTCCGCGTTCTCTGATTGTATTGCGGACTCTCTGTCCTATATGGACTTTCGACCGGGCGCGCGGGCTGCAATGCGTCCAGGGAAAACCGCCTCGCGGCTTCAATTCATGCCCCATTCAATTCGTGTCTTTGGCCAATCCTTCAAACTTCCGGAGATATATTGTGACCACTCAGCCCATCATGACTTTCCACGACGGACATTCCATTCCCCAGGTGGGTCTCGGCGTTTGGCAGACGCCGCAGGATATCGCGGCTCCGACCGTGCGCACCGCACTTGCCGCCGGCTATCGCCACATCGATACGGCGTCCGGTTATGACAACGAAGAGGGCGTCGGCGAAGGCATCCGCTCCTCCGGCATCGACCGCAAGGATATCTTTGTCACCACGAAACTGCGCAATACCGACCAGGGCTATGACAATACATTGCGTGCCTTCGAGGTCAGCCTGAAGAAGCTCGGCAGCGACTATATCGATCTCTATCTCATTCACTGGCCGTCGCCGCATCGCGGGCTTTACCGCGAAACCTGGAAGGCTTTCGTGCGCTTGAAGGAAGAAGGCCGCGTCCGCTCCATCGGCGTGTCGAACTTCTATCCGGACCATCTCGACCATATCGTCGGCGATACAGGCGTGGTTCCTGTTATCAACCAGATCGAGTTGCATCCGGACTTTCAGCAGAAAGCGGCGCAGGAAGCGCATAAGAAACTGAACATCGTCACGGAATCCTGGAGCCCGCTCGGCCAGGGCCGTTTCATTTCCAATCCGGTCATCGGTCAGATTGCTGCCAAGCACGGCAAGACGCCGGCGCAGGTGATAATACGCTGGCACATCGATACCGGCCTCGTCGTTATTCCGAAGTCGGTGACGCCCTCGCGCATCGAGGAGAATTTCAACGTCTTCGATTTCAAGCTGGATGGCGAAGACATGGCCGCGATTGCCAAGCTCGATAGCGCCGGCGCTCGCATGGGTCCGGATCCGTACACGGCGACGTTCTAAGCGCCGTCTTCTCAGCCTCGCGCAATTAAAAAAGCCCGGCGCTCGCGCGCCGGGCTTTTATCATCTCGGATGTGCGAGAGAGATCAGTTCCACTCGCGGATATCGACGAAGTGACCGGCAATCGCGGCTGCGGCGGCCATGGCCGGCGAGACGAGATGCGTGCGGCCCTTGAAGCCCTGGCGGCCTTCAAAGTTGCGGTTCGAGGTCGAGGCGCAACGCTCGCCCGGCTTCAGGCGGTCGTCATTCATGGCAAGGCACATGGAGCAACCCGGCTCGCGCCAGTCGAAACCGGCAGCCTTGAAGATCTTGTCGAGTCCTTCGGCTTCCGCCTGTTCCTTCACGAGACCGGAGCCCGGTACGATCATGGCATCGACGGTCGAGGCAACGGTCTTGCCTTCAACGATCTTGGCAGCGGCGCGCAGGTCTTCGATACGGCCGTTGGTGCAGGAGCCGATGAAGACGCGGTCGACAGCAATGTCCGTCATCTTCGTGCCCGGCTTCAGGCCCATATAGTCGAGCGCGCGCCACTTGGAGGCGCGCTTCGTCTCGTCCTGGATCTCATCCGGGTTCGGTACGATACCCTGAACGGAGACGACGTCTTCCGGCGAGGAGCCCCAGGAGACGATCGGCGGCAATTCGGCTGCGTTCAGCTTGACGATGCGGTCGAAATGGGCGCCTTCGTCAGACTTCAGCGTCTTCCAGTAGGCGATTGCCTGTTCCAGCGCCTCGCCCTTCGGCGCACGCGGCTTGCCCTTGATATATTCGAAGGTGATCTCATCAGGCGCGATCAGGCCGGCGCGGGCGCCGCCTTCGATCGACATGTTGCAGATCGTCATGCGGCCTTCCATCGACAGCGAGCGAATGGCTTCGCCGGCATATTCGATGACATAGCCAGTACCGCCGGCGGTGCCGATCTCGCCGATGATGGCAAGAACGATGTCCTTGGCGGTGACGCCTGCCGGCAGCTGGCCGTCGACCTGCACCAGCATGTTCTTCGCCTTCTTCTGGATCAGCGTCTGGGTCGCGAGAACGTGCTCGACTTCCGACGTGCCGATACCGTGGGCGAGCGAACCGAAGGCGCCGTGCGTGGAGGTGTGGCTATCGCCGCAAACGATCGTCATGCCCGGCAGGGTGAAGCCCTGTTCCGGTCCGATGATGTGGACGATGCCCTGGCGCTTGTCGTTCTCGGAATAATATTCGACGTTGAACTCGGCGGCGTTCTTGGCGAGCTGCTCGACCTGGATGCGGCTTTCCTCGTTCTTGATGCCGAGATGGCGGTCAGCCGACGTTGGAACGTTATGGTCGACGACGGCAAGCGTCTTTTCGGGCGCGCGGACCTTGCGGCCGGACATGCGCAGGCCTTCGAAAGCCTGCGGCGAAGTGACTTCGTGGACCAGGTGACGGTCGATGTAGAGAAGACAGGTGCCGTCTTCCTGTTCGTCGACCAGATGGTCGGCCCAGATCTTGTCGTAAAGGGTACGCGGTGCGCTCATGGCTAATGTCCGTTTTGGCTGGAGCATGGAATTGGGGGTGTGGCGGACAGGCTCCGCCGGCCGTCATTCGATCAACGAAGTCGGCTGTTGAGCGCACCGGAAACGGACGCAAAGAAGCGTGCCGGCAGGCGATAATGGTCCTGCAGCACGAAAATATGCGCACCGATGCATCTGAACTTGGATTCCATGGGGCCGGATATAGCGATTTTTGATCGAAACGGCAATTCGAATCGTTGAGGGCCTAGCGCCGCGGCATCTGCTTCATCTTCTTCTCGATCCGCCGCAGGAAGAGCGACAGGCCGATCGTCAGGATCAGATAGATATAGGTGACGATCGAGTAGGTTTCGAAGAAGCGGAAGGAGCCGGAGGCATAGACCTTGCCCATCTGTGTGATGTCGGCGACTCCGAGGACGGAGACGAGCGAGGAATCCTTCACCATCGAGACGAAGTCGTTGGAGAGCGGCGGGAAGATCACCCGGATTGCCTGCGGAAAGACGACGAGGCGGAAGCGGCGATAGCGCGACAGGCCAAGCGACTTGGCCGCCTCGATCTGGCCGATATCGACCGACTGAAAACCGGCGCGGAAAATTTCGGCGATGAAGGACGAATAGCCGATCATGAGCGCGATGATGGCGCGCCACATCAGCGACAGGTCGCGCACGAGGATCGGTTCTGCAAAACCGGCCTTCACGAAGGGCGTGATCAAAAAATTATAGGCGGCGACAACGCCCGGCGCGCCGACGAAGGCTATGTAGAACAGCAGGACGAGGATCGGAATGCCTCTGATAATCTCGATGTAGAAGCGGGCGATCTGGCGCAGCACGATATTGTCGGAGAGGCCAAGTAACGCGATGCCCAGACCGAGCACGGTCGCCAGCACAAAGGCCAAGAGTGTCACGAACACGGTAATACCGGCACCATTCACGACCGTCCGGAAGACCTGCGCGTAGATGTCGTTGGTGATGATGACGACCGCGAGAACGATGCCGATCAGAACAAGGACAACCAGCCACCAGGGACGGTCGTCCTTCTCGTGTCGCGGGGATGGTGGTAGTGCCATCTGCGATCGCTCGGGGGATTACTGGCCCATCTTATAGTCGAGGAACCACGTCTTGTTCAGCGCATCGAAGGTACCGTCCGACTTCAGCGCAGCGATAGCGGCATTGACGGGTGCGACTAGGTCGGAACCCTTCGGGAAGATGAAGCCGAAGTCCTCGGTGCCGAGCGGTTCGCCGACGACCTTCAACCCGCCATTCGAGGAATCGACATAGCCCTTTGCGGCGACACTGTCTGTCAGGACGAGGTCGACGTCTCCGGTCTTCAGAGCTTGTACGGTTGCACCAAAGGTTTCGAAGAGCTTGATGCGCGGGTTCTGTTCGTTGCCGTCGAGAATTTCATAGACGGCCGTATAGAAGGGCGAAGTGCCGGGCTGGGCGCCGATCAGGCCGTCGTTGAAGGCCCCGAAGCTTTTGGCGTCGGTGAAGCGCTTCTCATCACCCCGCACCAGCATGAACTGCTGCGAACGCATGTAGGGATCGGAAAAGTCGACCTTCTGCTTGCGATCGTCCTTGATGGTGATGCCGGTCATGCCGATATTGTATTGTCCGTCGGACACAGCCTGGATCATCGCGTCCCAGCTCGTGTTCTGGTACTCGACCTTGAAGTTCAGCCGCTTGGCGATCTCGTTCATCGCGTCATATTCCCAGCCGATCGCCTTGCCGGACTTGGGGTCGACGAACTGCAGCGGCGGATAGGCATTTTCGGTCACCACGATGACAGTCTTGCCACCGAGATCCGGCAGGCCGGCGGCAAAGGCTCCGAGCGGCGAAAGCATAGCGGCCGTTAGACCGGCGAGAACGGTGCGGCGAAAGAACATGGTGTGGCTCCCCAATATTTGAACGGCAGAATTGTCATGGAAGATACTGATATGGCAAGGCTGCAGGCGCTACGCACCGGCGCAAAAAAGAAAAGGCGGCCCAAAGACCGCCTTTCCCATGCAATGATTTCGCTTTCGCGAGATGCTTATTCAGCCGAACCTTCAGCAGCGGCTGCAGCTTCTGCGGCGGCCTTTGCTTCAGCGGCTTCCGCTGCTGCCTTTTCGGCGGCGAGAGCCTGAGCTGCTGCAACCTTTTCAGCTTCGATACGTGCCTTTTCCTCGGCAATGGCTGCGCGCTCTGCATCGTTGAGCTTGCGGGCGCGGGTGCCGGTGTTCTCGACGATACGAGCCGACTTACCGCGACGGTCGCGCAGATAGTAGAGCTTGGCGCGACGGACCTTACCGCGGCGAACGACTTCGACGCTTTCGATCATCGGGGAGTAAACCGGGAATACGCGCTCGACGCCTTCGCCGTAGGAGATCTTGCGGACCGTGAAGTTTTCCTGCAGACCGCCGCCGGAGCGAGCAATGCAAACGCCTTCATAGGCCTGAACGCGGGTACGGTTGCCTTCCGTAACCTTCACGTTGACGCGGACGGTGTCGCCCGGGGAAAACTCAGGAAGGGTGCGCTTGGCTTCGATCTTGGCGGCCTGTTCGGCCTCGAGCTGCTGAATGATGTTCATCGTCTTAACCTTTGGTTCTTCTGAAACAGCCAGAGCGCTCACACTGTCCTTCGGTCGATGCCTCCGGAGTTTGCCCTTGCGGGCGGGAGCGGATTCGCCATTCTTTGTTTGCTGGCAGACGGGGCTAGCCCCATTTCCGCGTGGGCCATTACACGAAAGACTTCCGCTTGTCATCCCTAGGACGACAAATTTGTGAAATCAACCGGCTTTTCCGGCCTTTTGCGCCGCAATCAGGTCCGGCCGTCTTTCCTTTGTCAGCACGACCGCTTGTTCGTGCCGCCATTTCTCGATGGCGCCGTGATTGCCCGATGTCAGGATTGCCGGAATCTCGTGGCCTTCCCATTCCTGCGGGCGGGTGTAGTGCGGATGTTCCAAAAGCCCGCCTTCGAAACTCTCGTGCAGGCCCGAGAGATCATTGCCCATCACGCCCGGCAGAATGCGCACGATCGCGTCGAGCACGATCAGCGCGGCTGGCTCGCCGCCCGACAGTACGTAGTCGCCGATCGAGACTTCTTCGAGTTCGCGCGCCTCGATCACCCGCTGGTCGACGCCTTCGAAACGGCCGCAAACGATGATGACGCCATCACCGGTCGCCAGCTGGCGCACGCGCTCCTGTGTCAGCGGTTTGCCGCGCGGGCTCATCAGCAGACGTGGGCGGGTGTCATTTTCGGAGGTGCTGTCGATTGCCCGGGCGAGCACGTCGGGCTTCAGCACCATGCCGGCACCGCCGCCGGCAGGTGTGTCATCGACGGTGCGGTGCTTGTCGGTGGCAAAATCACGGATCTGCACGGTATCGAGCGACCATTGCCCGCGTTCGGCCGCCTTGCCGGCGAGAGAGAAGCCAAGGTGGCCCGGAAACATTTCCGGATAGAGGGTCAGCACGGTCGCCCGGAACGCCATGGCGCTTACTTCTTTTTCTTCGGCCTGTCGGGAGCAAGCCCCTTCAGATCGTCAGGATCGTCGATGAGGCCCGCTGCAAGCGGGTCGATGAGCAGCTTGCCGGCTTCGAGATCGATTTCCAGTACGGAGGCTTCCGAGAAAGGGATCAGGACGGGACGTTTGCCAGGGCCTTTGAGCTCCAGCAGATCGCCGGCGCCGAAATCGAAGACGCCGGTCACGGTGCCGTAGTTGACGCCCTGGTCGTCATAGGCTTCCAGCCCTTCCAAATCGGCATAGAAGAACTCGTCGTCCTCCAGCTCCTCATCCGGCAGGCTGTCGCGCTCCATATAGAGCTCCAGGCCGTTCAGCGCCTCGGCAGCATTGCGGTCGTTGACGCCGCGGAATCGGACCACGACCATGTTCTTCATCTCGCGCAATTCGAGAATTTCGAAAACGCGTCCATCCATGCTGTGCAGGTGGCCATAGTCGCCGAGCGCGGTCGGATCGGCCGTATAGGCCTTTACACGCACCTCGCCGCGAATGCCCTGGGCGCCGCCGATGGTTGCCATCAGCACCGGGTTTTCAAGCTTGGTCATGGGTTCCTTCATCCGAACGCTGGCAGGAAGCTGAAATCACGCCTCTCATAAACGAAGTGCGCGGGAATGGAAACGAAAACGGGCGGCATGTCGCCATGCCGCCCGTTCAGATGAGGTCGAAATCGATTATTCGGCGGAAGCAGCAGCTTCAGCGGCGTCAGCAGCCTTCTGAGCCTTCTCGGCAGCGCGCTCCTGAGCCTTCTTGCCCGGCTTTGCCTTTACCGGGTTGTTGCGGGTTTCGCGCTTGGAGATGCCGGCTTCGTCGAGGAAGCGCAGGACGCGGTCGGTCGGCAGGGCGCCCTGGTCGAGCCAGTGCTTGATGCGCTCGCCGTTCAGCTGAACGCGCTTCTCGTCGTTCTTGGCGAGCATCGGGTTCCAAGAACCGAGATTCTCAAGGAAACGGCCGTCACGCGGGCTGCGGGCATCGGCGAGAACGACGTGGTAATACGGGCGCTTCTTGGAACCACCGCGTGCGAGACGAATTTTCAGTGCCATGTTCTTTACTCCTTAGGCTTTTCTTGAGCCGCTTCGTTGGGCGGCGTGGTTATCGGGCTGCGGCGCTCTGTTCAGCGTGGTCCGCAGCGATCTGCTCATGATGCCGGATGACTTCCTTGATGACGAAGTTCAGGAACTTCTCGGCGAAATCCGGGTCCAGATGCGCATCTTCGGCAAGCTGACGAAGACGGGCGATCTGGTATTCCTCGCGCGCCGGATCGGCCGGCGGCAACTTGTACTTGGCCTTCAGCACGCCGACTTCTTTGGTGCAGCGGAAGCGTTCGGCCAGAATGTGGACGAGCGCTGCATCGATATTGTCGATCGATTGGCGGTAGCTCGAAAGCTGGACTTTGACGTCTGGATCAATCATGGGGCAGGCGATCCTTTCACTTCTTCTTGGGCAATCCGGGCAGACCCGGGAAACCACCACCGAGGCCCGGCAGCTTTGCGCCGCCAAGACCGGGCAATCCGCCCGGCAAGCCTCCGCCTAGACCGGGCATACCCCCACCCGGCTTTCCGAGACCCGCAGCTTCCGCCTGCTTCTGCAAGGCTTCCAGCTGCTTCGGGTCGATATTCGAGAGATCGGGCATGCCGCCCATGCCGCCGAGGCCCCCCAGCCCCATCTTGCCGGCGAGGCCGCCCATCATCTGCTTCATCATGCCGCCTTTGCCCTTGCCGCCCATCATCTTCATCATGTCCGCCATCTGGCGGTGCATCTTCAGAAGCTTGTTGATGTCAGCAGCATCGGTGCCGGAACCGGCGGCAATGCGCTTCTTGCGCGAATGCTTGAGCATGTCGGGATTGGCGCGCTCGGCCTTGGTCATCGAGGAGATGATGGCGAGCTGGCGCTTGAAGAGGCGGTCGTCGAGGCCGGCGGCTGCCATCTTGTCCTTCATGCCGCTCATGCCGGGCATCAGGCCCATGATGCCGCCCATGCCGCCCATCTTCTGCATCTGCTTCAGCTGGTCGGCGAGGTCATTCAGGTCGAACTTACCCTTGGCCATCTTGGCGGCCATGGCGGCCGCCTTTTCGGCGTCGATGTTTTCGGCCGCCTTTTCGACGAGCGAGATGATATCGCCCATGCCGAGAATGCGGTCGGCGATACGGCGGGGATGGAATTCTTCCAGCTCGCCCATTCGTTCGCCGACGCCGATCAGCTTGATCGGCTTGCCGGTGACGGCTCGCATGGAAAGGGCAGCACCACCGCGGCCGTCGCCGTCCATACGGGTCAGGACGAGGCCGGTGATGCCGACGCGTTCATCGAAGCTGCGCGCAAGATTCACGGCGTCCTGACCGGTCAGGCTATCGGCGACCAGCAGGATTTCGTGCGGATTCGACTTCTTCTTGATGTCGGCCATTTCGGCCATCAAGGGTTCGTCGATATGAGTGCGGCCGGCGGTGTCGAGGATGACGACATCATGGCCGCCAAGCTTTGCGGCCTGAACGGCACGAGCAGCGATATCGGTTGGCGACTGACCAGCAATGACCGGCAGCGTGTCGATATTCGCCTGGGCACCGAGCTGGCGAAGCTGCTCTTGTGCCGCCGGACGGCGCGTGTCGAGCGATGCCATCAGCACCTTCTTCTTCTCGCGCGTCGTCAGCCGGTTGGCAATCTTTGCCGTCGTCGTCGTCTTACCGGAGCCCTGCAGGCCGACCATCATGATGACGACCGGGGCGGCCGCGTGCAAATCGACGCCAACGCCTTCGCCACCCAGCATCTCGATCAGTTCGTCATGGACGATCTTGACGACCATCTGGCCGGGCTTGATCGACTTCAGGATCTCGGCGCCGACGGCCTTTTCACGGACGCGGTCGGTAAAGGAGCGGACCACTTCCAGCGAGACGTCGGCTTCCAGAAGCGCACGGCGAACCTCCCGCAGCGCTGCGGAAACATCATTTTCCGAAAGCGCGCCACGGCCTGTCAGTCCATTCAGGATGGAACCAAGACGGTCCTGGAGGTTCTCAAACATCGGCTCTTCCTTGCTACGTTTCGGGGAGTTTTGGGATGTCCCGAACGTCGTGCTTTTCCTTGACGAAAACAAGACGCAAAGCCAAAAAGCACCCGAGGGCGCGACGCGCTGTCGGGTGTTGACCTCCGGAATCTAGTCCCGGTCGGCGGCTCGGAGTCTGTTACTCGTCGCGGATTTGGCGCGATAAACAGGAAAGTTGCGGGAAAGTCAAGGCGAATGCGTCTGGCGACGTCGTTGCGGGCTTTTCTGAAGCCGAACGGCAGGAATGGCGAGGGATGATACATCACGCAGCCGGTCGCGACGACGGAAGTATATATCTATATATACTAACATATTCGCTTTAGAATTCGCCGATGTCTGGTAGAATATTTCGATCGGTGAGCCGAATTCGCGCTAAAAGCCAGTTGCAAAATATTCCGCTTCTGATTCTACTTTCTACTTAAGTAAATTCTGTAAAATGATTCGTGAATATCCTTGATGCCGAATGAATCGGCGGAGATATCAAATGATAAACCCGGATATAGAAAGCTGGGCGTTGGCTCGCGCCCATAATATAGTTCTGAAGGAAGGCCTGAATTTGGCGAAGGCGGCACAGGACCTGGATCGCAAACGGTCTCGCTTGCTGGTCTACGAGCTCAGAAAGGTCATTACCGCTGCTATCGTCGAAGCCCACGCGGCGTCCCTCAATTCCGATGGGACGGTGCGGTAGGTCTGGATTTGGCCTGGTTTATAAAGGCTGACTGTGCCGTACCCGTTGTGATTTCGCGGGGCTTCTGCTTTGCGCGTAAGAAAAAGGACGGACCTCGCTTGGCGCTCACCCACTGGTAATCCCTGCGCATTTCCGCCATATACAGCCGAAACGCAGCGGAAATAGTCAGATGAGCAATACGGTCGAATTCGCGAAGATGAACGGGCTTGGCAACAAGATCCTGGTTGTCGACATGCGCGGGCGGACCGACAAGGTGACGCCGCAGGCGGCAGTCGCGCTCAATGCCGATGCCGCGACCCAGTTCGATCAGATCATGGCAATCCATGATCCGAAGGCGCAGGGCACCGACGTCTATATCGATATCCTCAATTCCGACGGATCCAAGGCGCAGGCCTGCGGCAACGGTACGCGCTGCGTCGTGCAGGCGTTGGCCGCTGAAACCGGCAAGAAGGCCTTCACCTTCCAGACGGTCGCCGGCATTCTGAATGCCGTCGAGCATGAAGACGGCACGATCTCTGTCGACATGGGCCTGCCAGTTTTCGAATGGAACCGTATTCCGCTCGCCGAAGAATTCCACGATACGAGCCGTATCGAGCTGCAGATCGGGCCGATCGACAATCCCGTGCTGCATTCGCCTTCGGCCATGTCCATGGGCAATCCGCATGCGATCTTCTGGGTCGATCGCGATCCGATGAGCTTCGATCTCGAACGTTTCGGGCCGCTGCTCGAAAACCATCCGATCTTCCCGGAAAAGGCCAATATCACGTTGGCGCAGGTCATCTCGGACTCGGCGCTGCGGACGCGCACCTGGGAGCGCGGAGCAGGTCTGACGCTCGCCTGCGGTTCGGCCGCCTGCGCCTCCGCCGTCAGTGCTGCGCGCACTGGTCGTACCGGCCGCAAGGTGACGATCGACGTCGCCTCCAGCCCGATCCGCCAGCCGCTCGTTATCGACTGGCGCGAGGACGATCACGTGGTCATGACCGGTCCTGCCGAATGGGAATGGTCCGGCACGCTCGATCCGTCGACCGGCACATGGTCGCGTGATGCCGAACGCGGAGCGGAAGCGCGGTGAGCGGCGTCGAGGTCATCACCTTCGGCTGTCGTCTCAATACTTATGAATCCGAAGTGATGAGATCGCAGGCGGAAGCAGCCGGGCTCAACAACGCCATCCTGGTCAATACCTGTGCCGTGACCGGCGAAGCCGTGCGCCAGGCCCGCCAGGCGATCCGCCGTGCGCGCCGCGACAATCCGCATGCCCGCATCATCGTCACCGGCTGTGCGGCGCAGACGGAAAAGCAGACCTTTGCCGAAATGGCCGAGGTCGATGCCGTGCTCGGCAATGAGGAGAAGCTGAAGGCTGCCTCTTATAGCGCGCTTCCGGATTTCGGCGTTTCGGCGGAAGAGAAGCTGCGCGTCAACGACATCATGAGTGTGCGCCACACCGCGCCGCAGATGGTCAGGCATATCGACGGCCATGTGCGCGCCTTCATCCAGGTGCAGAACGGCTGCGACCATCGCTGCACTTTCTGCATCATTCCCTATGGCCGGGGCAATTCGCGTTCCGTGCCGATGGGGGCGGTGGTCGATCAGGCGCGCAACCTCGTCGAAAGCGGCTATCGCGAAATCGTGCTGACCGGCGTCGACGCCACGAGTTACGGCGACGATCTTCCCGGCCAGCCGACGCTCGGTCTGCTGGCAAAAACGCTGCTGAAGCAGGTGCCCGATATCCGCCGCCTGCGGCTGTCTTCCATCGACAGCATCGAGGCCGATCGCCATCTCATGGATCTGATCGCCGACGAGCAGCGCTTCATGCCGCATCTGCACCTATCGCTGCAACATGGCGACGACATGATCCTCAAGCGCATGAAACGCCGGCATCTGCGGGCTGACGCCCTGCGATTCATCGAAGACGTGCGTCGGCTGCGGCCGGAGATGAGTTTTGGTGCGGACATGATCGCCGGTTTCCCGACAGAGACCGCAGAGATGTTCGAAAATGCGGTGCGGCTGGCGGAAGAGGCTGACATCGCGCATCTGCACGTCTTCCCCTATAGCCCGCGCCCCGGCACGCCCGCCGCGCGCATGCCACAGCTCGATCGCTCGCTCATCAAGGATCGCGCCGCTTGCCTCCGTGCCACTGGACAGATGCTGCACCAGCGCCATCTGGACAAGATGGTCGGAACGCGGCAATGGCTGCTGGTGGAAAATAACGGTCTTGCCCATACGGAAAACTTCACGCTTGTCGCGGTGCCCGGTCTTCGTCCGCGCGATATCGTCGAAGCGACGATCACTGGCCACAATGGCAAGCATCTCGACATGCAATTGACGGCTGCCGCGGCGGCCTGACTTCACGGACAGCTTCATGGCACTCAGTTTCATCAAAAAGGTCTTCACTTTCGGCAAGGACAAGCCGGCTGAAGAGCTCGTGCCGGAAGCCGTGGAGAAGGAATTGGAGCCGCGCTCGCGCGACGAAGATCTGCCGGTTGCTGCTGATCCGGTCCTAGCTGAGGAAATGGATACGGCCGGCGGTCCGGCGGCGGATATCGAGGAAGCTCTCGCGGAGCAAGAACCGGTTGAAGCCCGGTCCGAATTACTCCCTACTGCCGATGATCTGGGCGACATGGGCGTTGTCCCTTTGTCGCTGTTGGAAGCCGAGGCGGAAGCGAGTGCAGACGACGCTGCGGCAGCACCCCCCTCTGTCCCTTCGGGACATCTCCCCCACAAGGAGGGAGATCGTTTGGAGGATGACGCTGCCGTGAGAGAGGAAGGCAGAGTCGAGCCAACCGAGGCATTTCCGGAAGAGATTCCAACTCGTGACGCCCAGGAAATTCCAGCTAAGGTAGTGCAGGATTCTCAATCCTTGCCAATCTCCCCCCTTGTGGGGGAGATATCCGGCAGGACAGAGGGGGGTGTCACCCCCGCCGAATCGGCGCCGAATCCCATCCTTCCCAGAGGCTTTGCCACCGGACCGGAAGCCGAACCCGAACCCGTGGTCGCGCCGCAGCCGAGGCTTTCCTGGTTCCAGCGCCTGCGCAATGGTCTCGCGCGCACCTCTTCTCAGCTTACCGGCCAGATCGCCGCGCTCTTCACCAAGCGCAAGCTGGATGACGACACGCTGCAGGATCTCGAGGACTTGCTGATCCAGGCCGATCTTGGTGTCGAGACGGCGATGCGTGTTACCGATACACTCGCCTCCGAGCGTTACGGCAAGGATGTGACCGGTGAGGATGTCAGCCGCATCATGGCGAGTGAAATCGCCAAGGTATTGAAGCCGGTTGCCAAGCCGCTGCAGCTCGATCTCTCGCACAAGCCGCATGTCATTCTCGTCGTCGGTGTTAATGGTACCGGCAAGACGACAACGATCGGCAAGCTGGCAGCCAAGCTTTCCGGCGCCGGACTCAAGGTGATGGTGGCGGCTGGCGATACGTTCCGCGCTGCCGCCATCGAGCAGTTGAAGATCTGGGCCGATCGCACCAAATCCGAATTCATCGGCACCAAGCTCGGCGCGGATGCGGCGGGGCTTGCCTATGACGCTTTCGAGCAGGCGAAAGCCAAGAAGTGCGATGTGCTGATCATTGATACGGCGGGCCGCCTGCAGAACAAGGCGGAGCTGATGGCCGAGCTGGAAAAGATCGTGCGCGTGCTCGGTAAGCTCGATCCCGATGCGCCGCATACCGTGCTCCAGACACTCGATGCGACGACGGGTCAGAATGCGCTCAATCAGGTTGAGATCTTCCGCAATGTCGCCGGTGTCAGCGGGCTGATCATGACCAAGCTTGACGGCACGGCGCGCGGCGGCATCCTGGTGGCGATCTCCGCCAAGCATAAGCTGCCGGTCTATTTCATCGGCGTCGGGGAAGGGGTCGACGATCTCGAACCGTTCGAGGCCGAGGATTTTGCGCAGGCCATTGCCGGCATTGGCCAATGATGCCACAGATTAGCCGTTGATGGCTTGCATGCATTGCAAAAAAGCAGGTTTGAAGAAGCATGACGACTGAAAGCGATATTACTCCCAGCGCCGCAGACCGGCATCATCCGCTTCT
The DNA here is from genome assembly GCF_014193555.1 of Rhizobium sp. BK275. NCBI lineage: Bacteria > Pseudomonadati > Pseudomonadota > Alphaproteobacteria > Hyphomicrobiales > Rhizobiaceae > Rhizobium > Rhizobium sp. BK275. Next base: position 193,619 of record NZ_JACHZL010000006.1, on the reverse strand, counting down.
GAAACTGGCGCTGGAACTCGGGCCGCTTATGGTCTTTTTCTTTGCCAATCTGCGTGGTGAATGGCTCGTCGCGCGTTTTCCGGCATTGGCCGAACTCGGTGGTCCGCTCTTCGTGGCGACCGGCCTCTTCATGGGCGCGACCATTCTCTCGCTGGTGGTTTCCAAGATCATGCTTGGCCATCTGCCGATCATGCCCTTCGTTTCAGGCATCGTCGTGCTGATCTTCGGTTCTTTGTCGATCTGGCTGCAGAACGAAACCTTCATCAAGATGAAGCCGACCATCGTCAACGCGCTCTTCGGCTTTGCCCTGCTCGGCGGCCTTGCCTTCGGCAAGTCGCTTCTCGGCTATGTCTTCAACGCTGCCTTCCAGCTCGATGCCGAAGGCTGGCGCAAGCTGACGATCCGCTGGGGCATCTTCTTCCTCTTCCTCGCGGTGCTGAACGAGGTCGTCTGGCGCAATTTCTCGGATAATTTCTGGATCGCCTTCAAGGTCTGGGGCACGATGCCGATCACCATCATCTTCACGATGGCGCAGATGCCGCTGGTGCTGAAGCACAGCATTTCCACCGAGGCGGAAAGCGAAAAGTGACTGTCATCGACGGCGCCGACCGAGCGCGGCATCAGGTCTTCTGGTTTTCTGCATGCCTTGCGGTGCTGGTCGTCCAGATCGTCGCCGAATATCTGATGGGCCGGGTGCCGATCTGCACCTGCGGTTACGTCAAACTCTGGGAAGGCACGGTCAATTCCAGCGGCAATTCCCAGCACCTGTCCGACTGGTACACGCCGTCGCACATCATCCATGGCTTTCTGTTCTACGGGCTTGCGCACCTCCTGCTTCGCGGCAAGCCGCTGGCGGCGAGGCTGCTTCTAGCTATGCTCGTCGAATCCGGCTGGGAGCTTCTGGAAAATTCGCCTCTGATCATCGATCGCTACCGCACGGCGACGATCTCGCTCGATTACTACGGCGACAGCATCATCAATTCGGTCATGGATACGATCTTCATGGCTGTCGGCTTCTTCTTTGCATCAAGGGCGCCCGTGGCGCTGACGGTGGCGATCGCAATCTTCTTCGAGATTTTCACCGGTTACGTGATCCGGGACAATCTGACGCTGAATGTGCTGATGTTGATCTGGCCTGTCGAAGCGATCAAGGTCTGGCAGAGCGGGGCTTAAGAAACCGGCTTGCCCAGCGCCTTTTCCATTGCCGGAAAGAGGCCTTCCTTCAGGCTGAGATCGTCGAAGGGGCCGACACGCTTGTAAATGATCGTGCCGTCAGGCGCGACGAGATAGCTTTCCGGAATGCCGTAGACACCCCAGTCGATCGCTGCCTTGCCGTTCGGGTCTATGCCGATGGCTCGATAGGGATTGCCGAGTTCACCGAGGAAACGCAGGGCGTTGTCGTTTTTATCCTTGTAGTTGATGGCGACGATATTCAGCTGCCCATCCTCGGCGAGCTGCTTCAGGAGAGGATGTTCGTCGCGGCAGGGAATGCACCAGGAGGCGAAGACGTTGACGAGGGTGAGCTTGCCCTTGACCGCCTCATCCGTCAGCGCCGGCAGGCCAGAGCCTTCGAGCGGCGGCAGGTTCAGCGATGGTGCCTTGGTGCCGATCAAGGCGGAGGGAATCTCGGCGACGTTCTTGCCGTGGAAATCCTGATCGTAGAGCATTTTTGCTGCAGTCGCGGCAATGCCGCCGAAAACGACCAGCGGGATCAGAGCAAGTGCATAGCGGCTGAGGCCGCGGCTCTTCGGTCTATTTTCTTGTGGAGCCTCGGTCATTCGCCGTCCCTCGGTCTGGCGGAACGGCGGCGGATGCCGGCGGCTTCGAGCGCTGCCAATTCCTTCCGGCGCGCCCGCCCGTCAGACCAGGTCCAGAGCGTTACCGCAATCGTTACCAGGGCGGCGAAGCCGTAGGAGCCGTAGACGTAGAAAGCGTAGCTACTACCCATCGCTATTCCTCCCGACCTGCCATACGGGCAGCCATGCGGCGCTGGGAGGCGATGCGGCGGCGCCAGATCTCGTTCCTCATCGCCATTAGATGCAGCGTGAAGAACAGCAGGGTGAAGGCGATCGCCATGATCAGCAGCGGGCGCAGGAATTCCGGATCGATCGCCGGGCCATCGAGGCGCATGACGCTTGCCGACTGATGCAGCGTGTTCCACCAGTCGACCGAGAACTTGATGATCGGGATATTGACGAAGCCAACGAGGATGAGGACGGCGGTGACGCGCGCAGCCTTGGAGGGTTCATCCATGGCGCGGTTCAGCGCGATCAGGCCGAGATACATCAGGAAGAGAATGAAGACCGAGGTCAGCCGCGCATCCCAGACCCACCATGTGCCCCACATGGGCTTGCCCCAGAGCGAGCCGGTGACGAGTGCAAGCAGGGTGAAGGCGGCTCCGAGCGGGGCGGCGGCCTTGGCCGACACATCGGCCAGCGGATGGCGCCAGACGAGTGTGCCGATCGCCGAAATGCTCATGACCGTATAGCACATCATGGAGAGCCAGGCGGCGGGTACATGCACATACATGATGCGCACGGTCTCGCCCTGCTGGTAATCCCCTTCCGTCGAGAAGCTCAGATAGAGGCCGATGATAAAACAGAGGGCGGTGATGCCGGCCAGCCATGGAATGACACGCGATGCCAGCGCCAGAAACCGCGTCGGGTTGGCGAGGTCGCTGAATTTGCTGATGGCAAGGCTCGTTTCGTTCATATCCGCTTCCTTACCTTGATCCGCCCGGAGCCGCAATCGAAGCGCCGATCAATCCGCCGTGTTTCTGAGTGCAAGGACTGCAGCCGCCGGACCAATGACCGCGAAGAAAAGCGTCAGGGCAATGAGGATAAGAAAGGGTGGCAGGAAGGGCGACGGTCCCACGACTGCTGCATAGGTGGCGCTGACACCGAAAATCAGCACGGGGATCGTCAGCGGCAGGATCAGCACCGAGACCAGCAGGCCACCGCGCGGCAGCGCAACGGCAACGGCTGCACCGACGGCGCCGATGAAGGTGATCGCCGGCGAGCCGACGAGAAGGGTGAGCATGGTCGCGCCGATCGCCGTCTCGTTCATGTTCATGAAGAGGCCGAGCAATGGGGAGGCGATGACGAGCGGCAGGCTGGTTGCCGTCCAGTGCGCAGCGCATTTGACGAGCACGGTCAGCACCAGCGGCGTTTCCTGCATGAGCATCAGATCGAGCGAGCCATCGTCGCGCTCCGCCTGGAACAGGCGATCGAGCCCGAGAAGGGCCGCAAGCAGAGCGCCGATCCAGACGATGGCCGGGCCGATGCGTGAAAGAAGCGCAAGATCGGGGCCAACGCCAAAGGGAATGACGGCAACGATCGTCAGAAAGAAGAGAATGCCGATCAAGGCACCACCGCCGGCGCGAATGGAAAGCTTGAGGTCGCGAAGGAAAAGGGCGATCATCCCCATACTCCGTGGTCGACGCCAGCAAAGCCGGTCATGCGCAATTCTCCGGCATTTTCGAGTCCAAGCGGCTGATGCGTCGCGGCAATCACGATGCCGCCTTCGCGGCGATGCGTTTCGATCAGTCCCGCAAACAACTTGTCTGCGCTGGCATCGAGTGCTGCCGTCGGCTCGTCGAGGATCCAGATCGGGCGATGTGCGACCAAAAGCTTGGCAAAGGCAAAGCGGCGCTGCTGGCCTGCGGAGAGATAGCCGAAGGGAAGATGCGTGATGCCGGGCAGGCCTACCGCTTCGGCGGCTTCTTCGATGCTCGGGCTTGCGGTTTTGCCGGGTCCAAGAAAGGATCGCCAGAAATCCAGATTTTCTGCAACCGTAAGTTCATTCTTCATCGCATTGCGATGACCAAGGTAGTGGCTCGCTTCGGCTGCCGGGCCGCTCTCGCCACCGTGAGAATCAGTGACTGTGACGGAGCCTTTCTCAGCCCTTAGAAGACCCGCCACCACGCGCAATAAAGTGGATTTTCCCGATCCGTTTTTACCCGTCAAAATAAGCGCCTCGCCGGCCTGCAAGTGAAAGGAAACGTTAACGAAAATCAGATCTTCCCCGCGCCGGGCAGCCAGATTTTCAGCGGTAAGATGCATGCATCGGCTCTTTCTTCGTTACGCTCTCGGGCAGGCTCAAAAAATGTCCAATTTTGACCTTTGTCGGTATGGCAAGTCTTTACGAAATTATCTATAAGACCTGCAACCACGCCAGCGGTCGGCGTGAATTTCATCCTTGCGCCGAACTTGGGGTCTTCTCCTCACGTGCGGACAGCGGAAATGGCCGTACCCGCATCCTGATGTGCATTAAGTGCATAGGCGTTCGCACGACTGTGTTGGCTATCAGAAACGGGGTCTCTCGTGTCTAAATCTCTTGACAGTTTCAATTGTCGGTCCAAGCTTTCCGTTGGTGGAAAGGACTACGTCTACTACAGTCTGCCGAAGGCTGAGGCAAACGGCCTGCCGGGCGTATCGAAGCTCCCCTATTCGATGAAGGTGCTGCTGGAAAATCTGCTGCGCTTCGAGGATGGTCAATCGGTCACCAAGGAGCACATCCTTGCCGTTGCTGAGTGGCTGAACAACAAGGGCGCCGTCGAGAACGAGATTGCCTACCGCCCGGCCCGCGTGCTGATGCAGGACTTCACCGGCGTTCCCGCCGTCGTCGACTTGGCCGCAATGCGCGACGCGATGGTTTCTCTCGGTGGCGATCCGGAAAAGATCAACCCGCTCGTTCCCGTCGATCTCGTCATCGACCACTCCGTCATCGTCGATGAATTCGGCACGCCGCAGGCTTTCGCCAAGAACGTCGAGCTGGAATACCAGCGCAACGGGGAGCGCTACCGCTTCCTGAAGTGGGGCCAGCAGGCATTCAAGAACTTCCGCGTCGTTCCTCCGGGGACTGGCATCTGTCACCAGGTCAATCTCGAATATCTCGGCCAGACCGTCTGGACGAAGGAAGAGGACGGCGAAACGATCGCCTATCCGGATACCTGCGTCGGCACCGACTCGCACACGACGATGATCAACGGCCTCGGCGTTCTCGGCTGGGGTGTTGGCGGTATCGAAGCTGAAGCCGCCATGCTCGGCCAGCCGGTCTCGATGCTTCTGCCCGAAGTCATCGGCTTCAAGCTGACCGGCAAGCTCAAGGAAGGCGTAACCGCGACCGACCTCGTTCTGACCGTCGTGCAGATGCTGCGCAAGAAGGGCGTCGTTTCCAAGTTCGTCGAATTCTTCGGCCCGGGCATGGACAACATGCCGCTCGCCGACCGCGCGACGATCGGTAACATGGGTCCGGAATATGGCGCGACCTGCGGCTTCTTCCCGGTCGACGGCGAAACCATCAACTACCTCACCATGTCCGGCCGTACGCATGACCGGATCGCGCTCGTCGAAGCCTATTCGAAGGCTCAGGGCATGTGGCGCGAAGGCGACGGTTCCGACCTCGTCTTCACCGACACACTGGAACTCGATCTCGGCGACGTCGTTCCGTCGATGGCCGGTCCGAAGCGTCCGGAAGGCCGCATCGCGCTCGAAAACATCGCTTCCGGCTTCGCCGGCTCGATGGATGCCGACTACAAGAAGCCCGGCCAACTTTCCAACCGCTATGCGGTCGAAGGCACGGATTTTGATCTCGGCCATGGCGACGTGGCGATTGCCGCCATCACGTCGTGCACCAACACCTCCAACCCGTCGGTTCTGATCGCTGCCGGCCTTCTTGCCCGCAACGCCGTTGCCAAGGGTCTGAAGACCAAGCCGTGGGTCAAGACTTCGCTTGCTCCGGGATCGCAGGTGGTCGGCGAATATCTTGCCAAGTCCGGCCTGCAGGCCGATCTCGACAAGCTCGGTTTCAACCTCGTCGGTTTCGGCTGCACGACCTGCATCGGCAATTCCGGTCCGCTGCCGGCGCCGATCTCCAAGACAATCAATGACAAGGGCCTGATCGTCTCCGGCGTGCTTTCGGGCAACCGTAACTTTGAAGGCCGTATTTCTCCTGACGTCCAGGCGAACTACCTCGCTTCGCCGCCGCTCGTCGTCGCCTACGCGCTTGCCGGCACGGTTCAGAAGGATCTGACGAAGGAGCCGATCGGTGAAGACCAGAACGGCAATCCGGTCTATCTGAAGGACATTTGGCCGACCTCGCACGAGGTGCAGGACTTCATCCAGAAGTACGTGACCCGCGAGCTCTACGAAACCAAGTATGCCGACGTCTTCAAGGGCGACGAAAATTGGCAGGCCGTTCAGGTTCCTCCAGGCCAGACCTATGCCTGGGACGACGACTCGACCTACGTCCAGAACCCGCCATACTTTGTCGGCATGGGCAAGAAGGGTACCGGCACGTCGGACATCAAGGGCGCACGCGTTCTTGGCCTCTTCGGCGACAAGATCACGACCGACCACATTTCTCCGGCCGGTTCGATCAAGGCTGCTTCGCCGGCCGGCGCCTACCTGCTCGGCCATGACGTCGCAGTCGCCGACTTCAACCAGTATGGTACGCGTCGCGGCAACCATGAGGTCATGATGCGTGGCACCTTCGCCAATATCCGCATCCGCAACTTCATGCTCGGTGCGAACGGCAAGGAAGGTGGTTACACCATCCACTATCCGTCCAAGGAAGAGACCTCGATCTACGACGCGGCCATGCAGTACAAGGCCGAAGGCGTTCCGCTCGTCATCTTCGCTGGCGTGGAATATGGCAACGGTTCTTCGCGTGACTGGGCTGCAAAGGGCACGAACCTGCTCGGCGTCAAGGCCGTGATCGCCCAGAGCTTCGAGCGTATCCATCGTTCGAACCTGGTCGGCATGGGTGTCATCCCCTTCGTCTTCGAAGAGGGCACGACCTGGCAGAGCCTCAACCTGAAGGGCGACGAACTCGTCACCATCGAGGGCCTCGAAAACATTAAGCCGCGCGAAAAGAAGATCGCCAAGATCACCTATGCCGACGGCACGGTGAAGGATGTTCCGCTGCTGTCGCGCGTCGATACGCTGGACGAGGTCGTCTACCTCAACAATGGCGGCATCCTGCAGACAGTTCTGCGCGATCTTGCAGCCTGATTGTTAAGATACTTGCCTGATAATGACCGCCGGAAAGCAATTTCCGGCGGTTTTCCTTTGCGGAAAACGAGGGTGTTTCACTGCTCACGGTGATGTGTTTCGGCTGCACTCCGCCTGCGGCTCCGTCTCACCCGTTCGTGACTTTGCGTTTGGACCTGGAAGGATTATTCGTACGTTCATATCTCAGAGCCGGCGGTTCAGGACTGTTGCCGGCGCTGAAAAAGAGGTGCTGGTGAATGTCCCCGCGTTTTCTGATCCCGCTGGTCGCCGGGCTTGCCTTTGCAGGTCCGCTCTTGGCCGAAGACGGCACGCCGAAAGGCGTCGTTGAGCTGTTCACGGCGCAGGGCTGTGCCTCCTGTCCGCCGGCCGATGCCGCATTCCGCAAGCTCGTCAGCCAGGGCAATGTCATCGCACTCGCCTATCATGTCGACTACTGGAATTATCTCGGCTGGGCCGACACGCTGAGCTCAAAGGAAAATACCGAGCGGCAGTATGGCTATGCTCGCATGATGGGCCGCAGCAACGTCTATACGCCGCAGGTGATCGTCAATGGCCGTGACCATCTTGCAGGTGCGGATCTCGCCGGCATCAACGGCAAGATAAACGGCTATGCCAACGAGGGTAAAGGCCTGACTATACCTGTCAGCGCGCGCATGAGCGGCGATGAGTTGGAGATCAAGCTCGGCGCCGGACAGGGCAAGGCCAATGTCGTGATCGTCTATTTCGAGAAGGAAAAAACGATCGATGTCGAGAAGGGCGAAAACAGCGGCAAGAAGATTTCTTACCTCCACAGCGTGACCGATGTGGAGACCGTCGGCATGTGGGATGGCAAGGCCACGACGCTCACCCTGCCGGCGAGCGTGATGGAAAAACCTGATCTGGAGGGGTCGGCGATTCTCTTGCAGTCTGCGACAGCTAACGGCGATCCGGGAGCAATCCTCGGCGCGGCCGTCGTCATGGCTGGAAAAAATATCTAAGAATTTCATCTGCTTGCAGATGAATGTCAGGCGGCCCGGCCAAGCGTATTCGGGGCTGGGGTTAAGGTCGATACGCTCCGCCGGGCCCTTTGGCGCGCTGGCGCCAAACTGGAACCTATAGTTCTCTTGGAAATGAGGCGCTGTTTTGACTGAAATGCGGCACGGCGGAGAAAGCCGGTTTCGTCCCCAGTGTGGCAGTCCGTGGCCTTGCATTTTGCCGCGGCTCGGGCAAACTGTCACTCTCCTGTCACACGTGGAGGTCTTGGGATTCTGATGACAGATACGCCGGATTTGCGACACGGCGAAAGCCGCTCCGTCGACAATAACTCTTCAACCGTCGTTGATCTCAGGGAATACAGACAAAACAAGGAGCCGATGCCGGTGACGTTTCACCGGCGAGAACTCGACCAGATCTTGTGGATCTACGGTCGAATGGTGGGCGAGGGCGAGTGGAAAGACTATGCCATCGACCACACCAAGGAGAAGGCAGTCTTCTCCGTCTTCAAGCGCTCAGGCGAAATGCCTCTCTTCCGAATCGAGAAGAACCCGAAGCTTGCCGCAAAGCAGGGCGCTTTTTCCGTCGTGAATTTCAGCGGCATGATCCTGAAGCGCGGTCACGAGCTCGGACCGGTGCTGAAGGTCTTCGACAAGTCGTTGAAGCTCGTCGATAAGTAGACAAGCTCATCCCTTGAACAGCGTACCGGGATAGGCCTCGGGATCGGGATGGGTTTCCGTCCCTTCGCCGAGCTCCCGTTGCATCAGCATCGTGTCCAGCCAGCGGCCATGCTTGTAGCCAGCACCCTTCATCAGGCCGATCACTTCGAAACCGAGCGAGCGGTGAAGCGCGATCGAAGCCGGGCTCGCGCCGCCGATGACTGCGGTCATCTGTCGGAAGCCAGACACAGTGCAGCGGAAGATCAGCTCTGCGAGCAGCAGCTTGCCGATGCCCTTTCCGCGCGCCTCCGTGCTGAGATAAATCGAATCCTCGACCAGCCAGCGATAGGCTGGCCGCGTGCGGAAGGCGGAGGCATAGGCATAGCCAAGCAGGGTTCCGTCTTCGCCCGTGGCAGCAATGTACGGATAGCTCTGCTCGCGGATGGCGGAGAAGCGGGCTGCGATTTCTGCCTGCGTCGGCGGTACGATCTCGTAGCTGGACGTACCGTTCAGCACGGACTCGCGGTAGATTTCAGTAATGGCGGGAAAATCGGAAGGAAGAGCGTCGCGTAGAATAGGGGGCATTTCGGATCGATCGGCACGGTTGAAGGAAGGCTCCTGTTGAAGCACTCCGGTCAGCCGCTCGCAACAAAAAAGGCGGCCGAAGCCGCCTTTTCCGTTTTCAGTGTGAGCCGTTTATTTCCGGTTGCCCATGAACTGCAGCAGGAACATGAAGAGGTTGATGAAGTCGAGGTAGAGCGTCAGCGCGCCCATGATGGCCTTGCGGCCAGCGACGTCATAACCGTCTGCTTCAAAATACATTTCCTTGATCCGCTGGGTATCGTAGGCGGTGAGGCCTGCGAAGATCAGCACGCCGATCGCGGAGATCGCGAACTGCACGGCGGACGAAGCCAGGAAGATGTTGACTATCGAAGCGATGATCAGGCCGAAGAGACCCATGATCAGGAACGAACCCATTGCCGACAGGTCGCGCTTTGTCGTGTAGCCGTAAAGCGACAGCGCACCGAAGGAGGCGGCCGTCACGAAGAAGGTTTGTACGATGCTCTGGCCCGTATAGATTATGAAGATCGACGAGAGGGACAGCCCAACCAGTGCGGAATAGATCCAGAAGGTGGTCTGCGCTGCAGCCACGCTCATCCGGTTGATACGGAAGCTCAGGAAGAACACGGCAGCAAGCGGTGCAAGGATCACAACCCACCGAAGCGGGCTCGCATAAATCGCCTGACCGAATGCGGTTAGCTCACCATTGGCGAAAGCGAACTGGAATGACAGATAGGCGGCCACACCGGTGATCGCCAAACCCAGCGCCATCAGGTTGTAGACCTTGAGCATATAAGCGCGGAGGCCTTGATCAATCACTTCGCCGGTTTGTGCACGGCTTTGGTAGTTACGAAGATCAGCCATAGTTTCCTCTTACAAGCTCCGATGGAAATACGGTGTCGGGTTCACGACCCGGGCGCCGCTGCGGAGCTTCAGCATGCCTGCTGACAATATGAGGCTTTCGACCTTTTCAGACAAGGCCTTTACAATCAGCCGTTCGGTTAAATCGCCGTAAGGTGAAGGGATTTGAGTATCCAACCTGCTACAGCTCGCGCAAAACGGGTGCTGCCTTCTGTCCGAGGATGCGCCAGGTGCCGATCAGGCCGATGCCGACGGTCAGGACGAGCGCCGTGACGAGGGTAAGGCCGGCAACATCGGGCATGAAGCTGGAGGGCAGGCGCATGATGCGGCTGACGATGAACCAGGCTGCCACGCCGCCGGCAAAGAGTGCGAAGATGGCGGTGGCGAGGCCGAGGATCAGATATTCGTAGCTGAAGGCACGGATCAGCATGGTTCTCGTCGCACCAAGCGTTTTCAACACCACCGCATCATGCGTTCGCGCGCGATTGCCGGCGGCAAGTGCACCAGCCAGCACGAGGACGGAAGCGATGAGGGCGACGGAAGCTGCAGCGCGGATCGCGGTTGCAAGCTCGCCGATCAGTTGATTGACGATATCGATCGCATCCTTGACGCGTACGCTCGTAATCGTCGGATAAGCATTGGTCACCGACTTCAGGATTGCGGCGTCTTCAGTCTCGGTCGATGCGGGATCGGTCAGTGTCGCAAGCCAAGCATGCGGCGCGCCGCGGAAGGTATTCGGCGAGAAGACCATGACGAAGTTGATCGACAGCGATTCCCACTCGACCCGCCGGAGATTGGCGATCTTGGCGCTGATGTTGCGGCCAAGCACGTTGACGGTGACGGTGTCGCCGATCTTGAGGCCGAGCTCATGGGCCTCTTCCGCCGAGAAGGAGACGAGCGGCTCGCCGCTATAATTCTTTCCCCACCATTGCCCTTCGACGAGTGCCGAATTCTCCGGCAGGCTTTCCTCGTAGGTAATGCCGCGGTCGCCATTCAGCACCCAGCGGCCCGCCGCCGGAACATTCATCTTGGTCACGTCCTGACCGTTGAAGGCAATGATGCGGCCGCGCAGCATCGGCACTTCCACCAGCTTGCCGTTCGGCGACTGGGCGTGGATCAGGTTGCGAAAGGCGTCGACCTCGGCGCTCTGGATGTCGACGAAAAAGAAATTCGGTGCACCTTCGTTCATGCGGCCGGTCAACTGCTGGCGCAGGTTGCCGTCGATCAGCGTCAGGGTCACCAGCAGTGCAAGGCCGAGGCCGAGCGAAAGGACGACGGAGGGTGTCAAAGCGCCCGGGCGATGGATATTGCCGATCGCCAGCCGGAGCGCCGGCGAGCTTACGCGCGGGCACCTGCGCGCCAGCCAGGCGATCAGAGCCGCGACGAGGCGCAGAATGACGAAGGCGAAGATGATGGCTCCGACGAAGACCACAGCAATGAAGCGGTCATAGGCGGTAAAGATGGCAAGGCCGGCCAATGCGGCCAAGAAGAGCACGGCCAGCAGCACATAGGGCCAGGAGGGCAGGCGGCGGGCTTCAAAGCCTTGCTCGCGGAAGAGCGCGGTTGCCGGAACCTCGCGTGCATGGCCGAGCGGCAGGATGGCGAAGGCGAGTGTCGTCAGTATGCCGAAGAGGGCCGCAAGCAACAGCGCGCCGGGATAGAGGGTCGGATCGGTAGAAACTGGCAGGAATTGGGCAAGGAACTGCGCGGCCAGCATTGGTGACAGCGCGCCAAGCACCAGGCCGATCACGACGCCGCCCGCCGCGATGATGGCGATCTGGAACAGATAGATCCACACCACGACGGCCGCCGGCGCGCCGAGGCATTTGAAGGTCGCGATCGTGGTTCGTTTGGCGTCGAGGAAGGCGCGTACCGCGTTGGCGACGCCGACGCCGCCGACGATCAGCGCGGTCAGGCCGACCAGCGTCAGGAACTGTGAGAAGCGGGTGATGTTCTCCGTCAGCGACGGTGCCGCACGATCACTGGTGCGGATCGACCAGCCGGCCGAAGGAAATTCTCTGGTAGCGCGGGCCTGGATGCCAGCCATCGTGCCGCGGTCTTCGAGCTTGATCTTGTAGGCATGCTCCACAAGGCTGCCTGTCTGGATCAGCCCGGAGGCTTGAAGCGCGTTCCGGCTGACCAGCATGCGGGGGGCGAAACCGAAGCCTTCCGAGAGCGCATCCGGTTCCGTCTTGACGGTGCCCGTGATGCTGAGCTTGACGTTGCCGAGCAGCAATTCATCGCCGATCTGCAGCCTCAGCCGCTCCAGTAGCAGCGGGGCAACAATGGCGCCGTAGGTGCCGCCTTCTCCCGATAGCATGGAGGCGAGCGGATAGTTCGGTTCCGCTTCGAGGGTGCCGTAGAGAGGATAGGCCTCGTCGACGGCCTTGACCTCGACCAACGCTTGATCGGATCCGTCAGGCTTGCGGGCCATGGAGCGAAGGCCGGTGGAGACGGAGACTTCTCCGAGGCCGCGCAGGAAATTCATCTCCTCTGGTGTGGCTTCACGGTTGTTGAGCTCGAAACGAACGTCGCCGGCGAGAAGCTCCTGCCCCTGCGAAGCGATCGTATCTGTGATCGACTGCGACACCGAATTGACGGCGGCGATTGCCGCAGTGCCGAGTGCGATGCAGGCGAGGAAAATGTAAAAGCCCTTCAGGCCGCCGCGCAGCTCGCGCAGGGCCAGGCGGAAGGCGAGCGAGATGTGCGGGGTGACGATCGTCATGCAATCGCCGCCTCGGATTGGCGGACGGCACTATCGCCTTCGATGCGGCCGGAGCGGACACGGATCTGGCGTGAGCAGCGGTTGGCAAGGCCGATATCATGGGTCACCAGCAGCAGGGTCGTGCCGCGTTCGGCCTGCTTGGAAAACAGGAGGTCGGCAATCTGCCGGCCGGTATCGGTGTCGAGATTGCCGGTCGGCTCGTCGGCGATCAGCAGGGCGGGAGATGGTGCCAGCGCGCGGGCGATCGCCACACGCTGCTGTTCGCCGCCGGAGAGCTGGCCGGGGTAGTGGCTCAGGCGTTCGCCGAGGCCGACGGAATTCAGCTCGCGTTGGGCGATCTCGAAGGGGTTGGGAATATTGGCAAGTTCGAGCGGCACCGCGACGTTTTCCAGCGCCGTCATGTTGGCAATCAGATGGAAGGACTGGAAGACGATGCCGATGTTGCGGCCGCGGAAATCTGCGACCTGATCCTCGCTCAGCGCGTGAAGCGGTGTGTCATTGATGTTGATCTCGCCGCTGTCGAGCTTTTCCAGGCCCGCAAGCACCATCAGCAGCGTCGACTTGCCGGAGCCCGAGGGGCCGACGATGCCGACGGATTCGCCGGCGCTGATCTCCAGATCGATGCCCTTCAGCACATGAACGGAGGCGGCAGCATTACCGAGCGTCAAATCGGCGTGTTTCAGATCGATGATGGTTTTGGCCAACAGAAATCGCCCTATATAATTCCCTAACCGAATGGCCGCATAACGGCACCTAGCCAATCTAGGGAAAGCATTATGAGATTTAAAGTTGCCGCCCTTCACTTCGCTGTCATCATCTTCTCGCTGATTTTCTCGACAGTTGCCGAAGCGCGTACGATCAATCTGGTCGGTTTCGGCGATAGCCTGATGGCAGGTTACCAGTTGCCGCCAGGCGACGGCTTTCCCGAGAGGCTGCAGGCGGCGCTGAAGGCCAGGGGGATTGACGTTTCGATCACCAATGCCGGCGTGTCCGGCGATACGACGACGGGCGGGCTGGCGCGAATCGACTGGTCCATTCCTGACGGAACCGACGGGGTGATCCTCGAACTTGGCGCCAATGATGCGCTTCGCGGTATCCCGCCGGAACAGAGTGAAAAAAATCTCGACCAGATGATAAGCCGGTTAAAAGAGCGTGGCATTGCCGTGCTCCTTGCCGGCATGATGGCGCCGCCGAACATGGGTGCGGACTACGCCGAACGCTTCAACCCGATCTACCAAAAACTTGCGGAAAAACATGGGGTTGAGCTCTATCCATTCTTCCTCGACGGTGTGGTGCTCGATGCGGGCCTGAAGCTCGATGATGGCATGCATCCCAATGCCAAGGGCGTGGACGTGATGGTGGAGAAGATGGAGCCGGCTGTCACAAAATTCGTCGACACGATTTCTTCTGTGAAGAAATAGGGGCTTGCACAGGTTTGTAATGCGTGATTCCGTGTGAGCACCTGCAAAAGATTCGGGGAGTGCTCGTTATGCCGAGACTATTTACCGCCCTCGAAATTCCGCGCAATGCGGCGATGAGCCTGTCATTGTTGCGCGGTGGTCTTCCCGGAGCACGATGGATCGATGTGGAGAATTACCACATCACACTTCGCTTCATCGGCGATGTCGATGGCCGCACCGCAGATGAAATCGTCGAGCGCCTTGACCGGATCGACCGGCCGGAATTCCAGCTCCGGCTCGATGGTATCGGCTCTTTCGGCTCCAAGAAACCGCATTCGATCTGGGCTGGCGTTTCTCCTTCGCCGGAAATGTACGCCCTTCAAGGCGAGATCGAGCGGATCTGCCAACGCATCGGCCTGCCGCCGGATCCGCGCAAATTCACGCCGCATGTCACGCTGGCCCGGCTGAAATATTCGCGTGTCGATGATGTGGTTCACTATCTCGCCGGCCGCGGCAACTTCCAGACTTCTACCTTCACCGTGCCGCGTTTCGTGCTTCTGTCGTCGCGCGAATCGGTCGGCGGCGGGCCTTACCTGACCGAGGAAGTCTTCCCGCTCCACGAGCCGCTGATGGCGCCGAGCCTTTCGACCAGCGTGCTGCAGCCGGCCAAGAGCCTCGCATAGACGAGTTCAAAATCTTCCGGGCCGCCATAATAGGGGTCCGGAATATCTTCGCCGGTGCCAAGCGCGAAATCGCCGAAGAGATGAGTGTTGTCTGCGTGTGGCGAACGGCGGCGCAGTTCCACGACATTCGAGCGGTCCATGGCGACGATCAGATCGAAATCGTCAAAATCCTCGGGCAAGATCTTTCGGGCGCGCTGCCCGGTAATGTCGATGCCATGCGCGCTGGCCGTGGCGATCGAGCGAGGGTCGGGCAGTTTTCCCTGATGCCAGCCGCCGAGGCCGGCGGAATCGATGCGGAGTGCATTGCCAAGGCCTGCCTCGCCCACAACGTGATCGAATATTCCCTCGGCGAGTGGAGAGCGGCAGATATTGCCCATGCAAACAAAGAGGAGACTGATACGTTTCATCTGAGGATCCGACGGAAGGATGAAAGGAGCATGGCATGAAAATGGAAAAGCTGGAAAGATCGGCAATCAACCAATTGCTCGGCGAGCTCAAGGGCTGGGCGCTCGACGATTCCGCAAGCTCGATTTCGAAGACGTTCAAATTCGCGAGTTTCGTGGAAGCTTTCGGTTTCATGGCTGAATCGGCGCTTGCCGCCGAGAAGCTCAACCATCATCCGGAATGGTTCAACGTCTATTCCCGTGTCGAGGTGAAGCTCAACACCCATGATGCCAGTGGGTTGACGGAGCTGGACTTCAAGCTGGCAAAGGCCATGGAGAAGGCGGCGGCAAGACGGACCGATTGAATCGGCCGATTGATTCAGCTCGGGCCATCACCATATGATCGGAGCGACGAAAAGGGATATCGGGATGGACGAGGTCAAATACGGAGAGATCCTGTTGCCGGGCGACGAGGATACGCAGAACCGGCGCGAGGAGACGGTGCGGCAGAAATTCTGGCCGACCTTTCGTCGTGCGGTGCGGCAGATTCCGTTTTCACGCGATGTGGTCGCCGGCTTTTATTGCGCGCTCGATCCGCAGACGCCCACCAGAGTGCGCGGCGTGCTCCTGGCGGCCCTTGCCTATTTCGTCATGCCTGTCGACATCATCCCGGATATCTTTGCCGTTATCGGCTTTTCTGACGATATCGCCGTCCTGTCGGCGGCATTTGCCATGATCAGGGGCAATATCCGACCGAGCCATTATGAGGCGGCCGATCGCGTTCTTGCCGAGCGTTCCGAAGACGGCATGAAGACGATTTAGGCCTCTTCCCGTTCCACCAGGTTTCGGAGCTTGCCGAAGGCAAGCCTGATGCGCGACTTGACCGTGCCAAGCGGCAGGCCGGTCGCTTCGGCGATTTCGGTATGCGACTGGCCAAGGAAGAAGGCGGCCTGCAGCAGCGCTCGCTGTTCCTGCGGGAGTTGGGCGATGGCATCGCGTACCTTGGCGTCACGGTCATCATTGGCGACGATTTCGTCGGCGCTCATTTCTTCCGGTGGCTGAAGCGTCGGATCCTTCTCATCGAAAACGCGTACCAGCGCGCGGCGCTGGAGATCGATGCGCCGATTGCGGGCGATGCGGAAAAGCCAAGTAGAGAAGGAGGAGCGGGTGGGATCGTAGAGATCGGCCTTATGCCAGAGAACGATCATGATCTCCTGCACCAGTTCCTCAGCCTCGCCTGATGTCATTTTCTGGCGCATCAGCCACGATTTCAGGCGAGGCGCGAAATGGTCGAAGAGTATGGAGAATGCCGACTCGTCGCGTTCATCGGCAACGGCCTTTGCGAGGGCAGCGAAACGCTGTCTTTCCTCGGCATCCATCCCTCTCACGAACTCCCCGCAGCCAAGATTTCGATCCGAATTTCCTCACCTTAACGACCTACAACGGATTTTAGAAAGGTCAAACTCTTGCCTGAATCTTTGTGTCTTAAATTCAGCCGAACGGATGGGCTCAGCCATCAAGGCAGCGTGTAACCCTACGCGCCGCTGTCGGTTCGCAAATTAACAGTCGGGCGAAAATGAAACAGTCAGATACAATTCGCAGCCATTGTTGACCATTTGGTAACCTGAATTAAGTCAAAATAAAGCAGATCGTGATCATGCGCCGCCCGCAATGATCGCTTCGGGCCTTGAACCGCAAGAACCGGCAGGAATTCCATGTTTGTAAAAAGTATCGTATCCGCTTTCGCCCTCACAGTTGCTATGACCGGAGTGGCGGCAGCGCAGCAGGCGGCAGCAGCACCGACCCGCATTCAGCAGTTCCAGGCATGGGGCGCCTATTCCTACAAGTCCGGCGCCTCCACCGTTTGCTACGTGCTTTCGGTGCCGACCGCCAAGCAGCCGGCAAGCGTCGACCATGGCGATAACTTCTTCATCGTGTCGCAGCGCCCCGGCCAGAACATCTCCTATGAGCCGCAGGCGATGATGGGCTATACGGTGAAGGAAAATTCGAAGATCAACGTTACGATCGACAATAAAACTTTCGTGATGTTCACCAAGGACAAGGCCGGATGGGTCGAGAACGCGGCTCAGGAGCCGGCGCTCGTCGCAGCCATGAAGACCGGTCATTCGATGACTGTCAGCGCTACCTCGCGCAAGGGTACCGGTACCTCCTACAGCTACTCTCTGTCCGGCATCTCGGCTGCGCTGAAGCAGATCGAAAGCTGCAAGTAAGCTCGCGTTTCGGGCCAATGTTTCAAAGGCCGGCCTTGCGCCGGCCTTTGTCGTTTCCATCTATAGTGACGCTTCCATGTCTAGTGACGTGGGCCAAAAATGATGCTAAAGCGGCGCGCAACTGCGGAAAGATGGCGGTCTCATCGCCGCTCCGCCATTCATTTTCTGCAATCATGCGTCAACGGCCCCGTAAGTCTTCCGGCTTCCCGGGATGGTTGCCATGTTGAGTTCGGGATTAGAAGATTATGTCCGTCATGGATGCGATGACCGTTGCCAAGCCCGCCACCCGGGCGCCTCTCGGCGTTGAGCTTTCGCCAAAGCCGTCGCTGATCGGTCTGACGCGCGAGGAAATGGCTGCGGCACTGCGCGAAAAGGGCGTGCCGGACAAGCAGATCAAGATGCGTGTCTCGCAGCTCTGGAACTGGATCTACGTGCGCGGCGTTTCCGATTTCGACCACATGACGAATGTCGCCAAGGACATGCGCGAGATGCTGAAGCAGCATTTCACCATCGCCCGGCCTGAGATCGTCGAGGAACAGATTTCCAATGACGGCACACGTAAGTGGCTGCTGCGGTTTCCGCCCCGCGGCGCCGGCCGGCCGGTCGAGATCGAGGCTGTCTATATTCCCGAAGAAGGCCGTGGTACGCTCTGCATTTCCAGCCAGGTCGGCTGCACGCTCACCTGTTCCTTCTGTCACACCGGCACGCAGCGGCTGGTGCGTAACCTGACTGCCGAGGAAATCCTGTCCCAGCTTCTGCTGGCCCGCGACCGGCTGGGCGACTTCCCGGACCGCGACGTGCCTGTCGGCGCCGTAGTGCCCTCCGAAGGCCGCAAAGTCAGCAATATCGTGATGATGGGTATGGGCGAGCCGCTCTATAACTTCGATGCCGTCAAGCAAGCGTTGTTGATCGCCACGGATGGTGACGGCCTGTCGTTGTCCAAGCGCCGCGTGACGCTGTCCACGTCAGGCGTCGTACCCGAAATTCTCCGCACCGGTGACGAAATCGGCGTCATGCTGGCGATCTCGCTGCATGCCGTTCGCGATGACCTGCGCGATATTCTCGTGCCGATCAACAAGAAGTATCCGCTGAAGGAACTGATCGAGGCCTGCCGGAACTATCCGGGGCTTTCGAACGCGAGGCGTATCACCTTCGAATATGTGATGCTGAAGGACGTCAATGACAGCCTGGAAGACGCCAAGGGACTGATCCAGCTCCTGAAAGGCGTGCCGGCGAAGATCAACCTCATCCCCTTCAATCCGTGGCCGGGCACCAACTACCAGTGCTCCGACTGGGCGCAGATCGAGAAGTTTGCCGATTTCATCAATTCGGCCGGTTACGCTTCGCCGATCCGCACGCCGCGCGGCCGTGACATTCTGGCGGCCTGCGGTCAGCTCAAGTCGGAATCCGAGCGCATGCGAAAGACGGAACGTCTTGCGTTCGAGGCGATGATGATCGCCAATCACGGAGCCGACGACTGATCAGCAAGTTTGATCTTCATTACAATTCTCCGCGATTGATTATCGAGGGCACTTTTCCTAAAAATGCCCTCAAAATCATCGTGGAGGACACTCATGCGTTCAATTCTTCTGGCTTTTGCCGCAACTTTGGCCCTGACGCTGCCGGCGAAGGCCGATGACGTTACGGTTGCCGTAACCGCGATCGTCGAACATCCGGCACTCGATGCAGCCCGTAACGGCGTGAGGGATGCGCTGGCCGCTGCCGGCTACAAGGAAGGCGAAAACCTCAAGTTCGTCTTCGAATCCGCACAGGGCAATCCCGCAACGGCAGCCCAGATCGCCCGCCAGTTCGCGGGCGATGAGCCCAACGTCATCGTGCCGATCTCCACGCCGTCCGCCCAGGCCGTCGTTTCCGCGACGCGCGATATCCCTGTCGTCTTCACCGCCGTGTCCGATCCGCTCGGCGCGCAACTCGTCAAGAACATGGACAAGCCCGGCGGTAACGTGACTGGTCTTTCCGACATGTCGCCGGTCGGCGAGCATATTGCGCTGATCAAGGAAATCCTGCCTGACGTGAAAACGATCGGTTACCTCTACAATTCCGGCGAGGCGAACTCCGTCTCGCTGCTGGCAGCGCTGAAGGCCGAAGCCGACAAGGCCGGCATCACCATCGTTGAATCGGCTGCCACGAAGTCTGCCGAAGTGCAGGGCGCTGCCCGCGCGCTGGTCGGCCGTGCCGATGCGATCTACATCCCGACCGATAACACGATCATCTCGGCGCTCGAAGGTGCCGTTGCCGTCGCCGAAGAGAGCAAGCTGCCACTCTTCACTGCTGATACGGACTCCGTTTCTCGCGGCTCGATCGCAGCGCTCGGCTTCAACTATTATGATGTCGGCAAGCAGACGGGAGAGATCGTCGTGCGGGTGCTGAAGGGTGAAAACCCGGGCGATATCGCGGTGAAGACCGCAGCTGGCAGCGACCTCGTCATCAACAAGGCTGCCGCAACCAAAATGGGCGTGACTCTGCCGGATAGCGTTATTTCACGCGCCAACAAGGTTATTGAATAAACGACCGTCGTTCCAAGGTCTTAGTGACAATCAGCCGCTCCCGTTTGCACGGGGGCGGCTGTTGCATTACAGCGCCGCGCGCCAGATGGCGCGCAAGGACGCTGTAACAATGTAAAAACTGCGCATAATCCTTTCCTTAAATCGGTTCCGATTTAAGGGGTTATGCGCTAAAAGGCTCCGGTTTCGCGACGGGCGGAACGGAAACAAGAAGGGGCTGAAAGCCTTGAGCCAAATCGCATTCTGGGGGGCCGTCGAGCTCGGCCTAGTCTATTCCTTCGTCGCTCTCGGCGTCTATCTTGCCTTCCGTGTCCTCGATTTCCCGGATCTGACAGTGGACGGTTCGTTTCCGCTTGGCGCGGCGGTGACTGCAGTGTTGATCATTGCTGGCGTCAACGCCTGGCTTGCGGCTCTGATTGCGATGAGTGCAGGTGCTGCGGCAGGCATGGTGACGGCGCTCCTCAATGTACGCTTCAAGATCCTGAATCTCCTCGCCTCGATCCTGACGATGATCGCGCTCTTCTCCGTTAACCTGCGGGTGATGGGCAAACCGAATGTCGCGCTTATCAATGCCGATACGATGATCAGCCCCTTCTTCGGTCATGGTCTGAGGGATTTTTACGTGCGTCCGTTTTTCGTCGGCGTTCTGGTCGTTGTCGCCGTCATCGTCGTCTGGCGCTTTCTGGAAAGCGATGGCGGGCTTGCGATGCGCGCAACCGGCGCCAATGCCCGCATGGCCCGCGCTCAGGGTGTCGATACCAGCAGGCAGATCTATCTAGGCATGGCGATTTCCAATGCGCTGGTGGCACTTGGAGGCGCACTCTTTGCACAGACCAACGGCTTTGCCGATGTGACTTCGGGCGTCGGTACCATCGTCGTCGGCCTTGCCGCCGTCATCATCGGTGAGACTCTGCTCGGTCGCCGCGGGCTGCTGATTGCGCTTGTTGGATGCGTGTTCGGCTCGATCATCTACCGCATCGCCATCCAGCTTGCGCTTTCGAGTGATGTCGTCGGCCTGCAGGCCTCCGATCTCAATTTCGTGACGGCCGTGCTCGTGACCGTCGCGCTCATTCTTCCCCGCCTTCGCCGAGGTGCCGCATCATGATCAGCGTCAAGGACATCAAGGTCGTTTTCGGACGCGGTACACCGCTGCAGAAACAGGCGCTGAACGGCGTCAACCTGACCATCGAGGAAGGCTCTTTCGTCACCGTCATCGGCTCCAACGGCGCCGGCAAATCGACACTGCTCGGCGTGCTCGCCGGTGATGTCATGCCGAGCGAAGGCTCGGTGCTGATCGGCAAGACCGACGTGACGCGCAAGTCTACATCGGCCCGCGCCGGTCTGGTGGCGCGCGTTTTCCAAGATCCATTGACCGGAAGCTGCGGTGCGCTGTCGATCGAGGAGAACCTCGCTCTGGCCGCCCGGCGTGGTGAAAAGCGCGGGCTCGGCGCAGCACTCGGTGGAAGCCGCCGCGACTATTTCAAGGAGCGAATCGCCGAGCTTAATCTCGGGCTGGAAAACCGGCTGAAAGACCGTATGGACCTGCTGTCCGGTGGGCAGCGTCAAGCAGTTTCGCTGGTCATGGCGACGCTTGCCGGCTCTGAAGTGTTGCTGCTCGACGAGCATACGGCAGCACTCGATCCAGGCATGGCCGAGTTCGTCATGAACCTCACCCAGAAGATCGTTTCTGAACGCAAGCTGACGACGATGATGGTCACGCATTCCATGCGTCAGGCACTAGACTACGGTCACCGCACGATCATGCTACATGGCGGCGAGATCGTTCTCGATGTCGCCGGCGACAACAGGAAGAACCTGCAGGTCGAAGACCTGATCGCCATGTTCCGCAAGATGCGCGGCCAGACGCTCGATGACGATGCCCTGCTGATCGGCTAAGCCGACAGCGTGCTGATCGGTTGATTAGCGGGCTTGGGTGAGCAGGATCTTGGCGGCGAAAACCGAGAAGACGCCGGCGAAGGTATAATCCATGCCACGTAGCACCTTCCTGTTCTTCTGC
This sequence comes from Rhizobium sp. BK275, assembly GCF_014193555.1. Classification (NCBI taxonomy): domain Bacteria; kingdom Pseudomonadati; phylum Pseudomonadota; class Alphaproteobacteria; order Hyphomicrobiales; family Rhizobiaceae; genus Rhizobium; species Rhizobium sp. BK275. The sequence continues at coordinate 171,589 of NZ_JACHZL010000006.1, read as the reverse complement.
AGCCAGCTCGCCAGCCAGTCGGCCGCCATGACAACGGCTGCGTTGACCGGCATCCCGATCACGATGAAGCAGAAGCCGAGGAAGAGCAGCTTGTGCGTGACGGCGGGATCGCTGGCGCTGACGAACTGCGGCAGGAAGGTCATGAAGAAGATGATGACCTTCGGGTTCAGCAGATTGACCCAGAAGCCTGAGGAGACGTTCGAGAGGATCGTCCCCTTCGGGCCTTCGACCTTGGCAACCGTCAGCTTCGAGCCGAAGCGGATCGCCTGGATGGCCAGCCAGAAGAGATAGGCCGCACCTCCGGTCTTCAGGATCAGGAAGGCGGTCGGGGACGCAGTGATCAGCGCCGAGATGCCGAAGGCGACCAGCATCGTGTGCACGACGATGCCGAGGCTGGTGCCGAGAACGACGAAGAGCGCTGCCTTCTTGCCCTGCGCAAGCGCACGGCTGATCGACAGCGTCATGTCAGGGCCGGGAGTTGCCGCAAGCAACAGGGTGGCGGCGGCAAAGGCAATAAGCGTCGGAAAGCTCGGCAGGAAATCCATGGTCTGCTCTGAAAGCTGGAAAAAGATCTGACGGATCTCTTATCCGGCTTTCAGAAAATTACCAATCAAACCTTGTTATGGCGCCGATTACTTCTGTTCGAGGAAGGCCTTGAACTTGTCGGCGTAATCCTTGTGCCAGCGTGACAGCGGCGGACGATTCTCGATGATGTCGCCGATCGCCCAGGCCATGCGGCGTTCATCGACGGGGCGGGCTACGTCATTGTCGGGGCAGAGGATGTAGAAGTCGCCGCGCTCCAGGCTTTCAACCATGAAATCGACGGTCTGCTCCGGCGTCCAGGCGCCGGCAGGTTTTTCGCTGCGGTCACCTTTGGTGAGGCCGGTGAAGACGAAACCGGGGATCAGGAGATGCGCGGAAATGCCTGCACCTGCGGTGTTGCGCAGTTCATGCTCGAGCGCTTCTGTGAAAACCTTCACGCCGGCTTTTGAAATATTGTAGGCGGGGTTGCCGGGCGGCGTGGTGATGCCCTGCTTGGAGCCGGTATTGATGATGAGGCCCGGTTCGTTATGGGCGATCATGCCAGGGCCGAAGGTTCTGACGCCGTTGATGACGCCGAGAAGATTGACGGCGAGTATATTGTCCCAACCGGCCTGGGCGCTGAAAATTGATGTTTCCGGGCCGATGCCGGCATTGTTCATCAGCACGTGAACGCGGCCGAAGCGTTGGATGACGGCGCGTTCGAGAGCTTCGATCTGTTCTTTCTGCGAAACGTCGGTCTCGACGGCCATTACATGTTCCTGGCCGGCGATCGCTTCCAGTTCGGCGCGCGCTTCCGCCAGCTTGTCGCCGCCCAGATCGGCGATGACGACACTCATGCCGGCCTTGGCAAAGTGCTTTGCGGCCGCAAGGCCGATGCCGGACGCACCGCCGGTGATGACGGCAACATTGGATTGCTTGAAAATGTCTTGAATATTTGTCACGGGCCTAGCCTCTCCTCGGAGCATTGTTCGGACGTTGCCGAATATGGGCTCACGGTCTGCGCTGTCAAACCCTATCGGGCCGGTTGCCGTCCTCGTTGCCCTTGCGTCACGCGCCAATCTCGCTAAAAGTGCCGGGATACTGGGCTTTGCGGGTGTGCCGCGGCCTTCATGCAACGGACCTCATCATCATGGCATCACACAAAGACGTGAAGAAAGTCGTGCTCGCTTACTCGGGCGGCCTCGATACCTCGATCATCCTGAAATGGCTGCAGACCGAACTCGGCGCCGAAGTCGTCACCTTCACGGCCGATCTCGGCCAGGGCGAAGAGCTGGAGCCGGCGCGCAAGAAGGCCGAGATGCTCGGCATCAAGGAGATCTACATCGAGGACGTGCGCGAAGAATTCGTGCGCGATTTCGTCTTTCCGATGTTCCGCGCCAATGCCGTCTATGAGGGCGTCTATCTGCTCGGCACGTCGATTGCCCGTCCGCTGATCTCCAAGCATCTCATCGATATCGCCCGAAAGACTGGCGCCGATGCGATCGCGCATGGCGCGACCGGTAAAGGCAACGACCAGGTCCGTTTCGAGCTTTCGGCCTATGCATTGAACCCCGATATCAAAATCATCGCGCCGTGGCGCGACTGGGCCTTCAAGAGCCGTACCGACCTGCTGGAATTTGCCGAGAAGCACCAGATCCCCGTTGCTAAGGACAAGAAGGGCGAAGCGCCTTTCTCCGTCGACGCCAACCTGCTGCACTCCTCTTCCGAAGGCAAGGTTCTGGAAGATCCGGCGCAGGAGGCTCCTGAATATGTGCATATGCGCACCATCTCGCCGGAAGCGGCGCCCGACAAGGCGACCACCATCAAGGTTGGTTTCCGCAAGGGCGACGCCGTTTCGATCAACGGTGTCGAGATGTCCCCTGCGACGCTGCTTGCGGCGCTCAACAATTACGGCCGCGACAACGGTATCGGCCGCCTCGACCTCGTCGAAAATCGCTACGTCGGCATGAAGTCGCGCGGTGTCTACGAGACCCCCGGCGGCACGATCCTGCTTGCGGCGCATCGCGCCATCGAGTCGATCACGCTCGACCGTGGTGCTGCTCACCTCAAGGATGAGCTGATGCCACGTTATGCCGAACTCATCTATTACGGCTTCTGGTTCTCGCCGGAACGCGAGATGCTGCAGGCTCTCATCGACAAGAGCCAGGAGCATGTCGAAGGTGAAGTGACGCTGAAGCTCTACAAGGGCAATGTCATGGTCATCGGCCGCGAGAGCGAAAAGTCGCTCTATTCCGACAAGCTCGTTACCTTCGAAGACGATCAGGGCGCTTACGATCAGAAGGATGCCGCGGGCTTCATTAAGCTCAACGCGCTGCGTCTTCGCACGCTCGGCAAGCGTAACCTGAAGAAGTAAGCGGCTTCAGACCGATCTCAAAGAGGCCCGCCGCTCCGTGAACTGACCCCCGAAAGTTGGACGACAACCTTCGGGGGCAGTTCACGGAACGCGGGCCTTTTCTTTTTCGCACCGATTGCAGGTTGTAACGTCTTGACGCGGCAGGGCTATCGCATAAGCTGAGCCGTCATCACCGGAGCATTTCCATGCCGCAATCCCTGCTTCTCGGCGCCTTCCTGGCGGCGCTTTTTTATGTGCTCATTCCCGGCCCGGCGTTCCTGCAGCTTCTCGGCATCGGCGCCGGGCAGGGGCGCAAGGCAGGCGCTTTCTTCATGATGGGTCATCTCGTTGGCGACATCATCTGGTCGGGACTGGCGCTGATCGCGATCGTCGGGGCCAAGACGATCGGCACGTTCGTATTCGACCTGCTCGGACTTGCCTGTGGTTTCTATCTCGCCTGGATCGGCTGGAGTGCCGTCAATGCCAAGCCGAAGGCCGAGGGGCAGGCGCTGATGGTGGTGGAGCGGCCGTTCCGCCGCGGGCTGATCTTCGGCGTCACCAATCCGAAGGGCTATCCAGTGGCGCTTGCCACCTTCACGGCACTGGTGGCGGGCTCGGCGAGCGCGCTCGATTTCCAGGCTCTGCCGATGCTGCTCAGCGTTTCCTTCGTCGGTTTCGTCACGGCTGATATCATCCTGATCGGCATCATCGGCGCCGGCGTCGTGCGCCGCTTCTACCGTGCGCATGAGCGGCTGATCGTCCGCTGCTCCGGTGTGCTCTTCATGGGCTTTGCCGTACAGGCTCTCTGGCACGCCACACCCGGCCTGCTTGGCTGGCGAAAGGCCTGATCAGGCCTCATTGATGAGAAAGCCGACGACCGAATTCAGCGTCTGAACCTCATTCGGATCGCCGATCGACATGGCGATCTGAAGCTGGTTGCGATAGTATTCGAGGAAGTTGAAGCTCGTGCCGTCTGTGACGTTGGATAGATCGATGACATTGCCGAGCGGATCGATCGCGTGCATCGGCAGCGGTTCGGATATCGCGGCAAACGTATTCTGATCGATCAGGCCATTGTCGTAGCCCTGGCGCGCATAGCTGCGCAATTCACCCGGACTGACGGCTGTAAAATCGAGCGGCTGCCCGTTGTCAGAGTCTTCGATCTGGAATGAGCCTTGGGCGGCAGTTGGCTTCGGCTCAATTGCAATATCAGCGGTCTTCGAACTTTTTGCGTTATTATTGGGATTATTTTTGAATAGCAAACTCTGAGAAGACCGCACGGAAAAAATGTCCATGCGCATGTCCTCTTACTTGAAGATTAAGGGGAATTTAGCGTCTTGGCCCGATTCGCGTCAATCGTTAACGATTGGTTAATTTTTATGTATCAATTCTTGCCCCCAAGATTTAGCCGGGCGGGCAAAAGTCCAAGTCAGCCACATATCAATTCCGTGATGGCCTTCCTATATTACCGATCCACTTGCCGGCATAAAGGACTTTCATATGTCTTCTCCCAGTCAATTCAATCAGGCACTTGTCAACTGGAATGGCCTTCATGGCCTGCCGCGTTTCGATGCGGTCGCCGATGGCGATTTCGAGGCCGCCTTCGAGGCCGCTCTCGCCTCGCACGAAAGAGAGATCGACGAGATCGCCGGTAACGGGCAGGAGCCGACCTTCGACAATACGGTCGTGGCGCTCGAAATCGCCGGCGATGAGCTGTCGCGCGTTTCCGCTCTTTTCTGGAACCGCGCCGGTGCCCATACCAACGACGCCATTCAGGCGCTGGAGCGGGATATTTCGCCGAAGATGTCGCGGCATTACTCGAAGATCGGGATGAATGCGGATCTTTTCAAACGCATCGACACCCTCTGGGAAAAGCGCGAAAGCCTTGGTCTGACGCTGGAGCAGACACGCGTGCTGGAGCGGCACTGGAAGGGCTTCGTGAAATCGGGCGCCAAGCTGCCGAAGGCCGAGCAGGAGAAACTTGCCGCGATCAACGAAAAGCTCGCGGGTCTCAGCACCAGCTTCGGGCAGAATGTGCTCGCCGACGAGAAGAGCTGGTCGCTGATCCTCTCCAGCGAAGACGACCTTGCCGGGATTCCCGATTTTCTGCGCGACGCGATGGCGGCGGCTGCCCGGGAGCGCGGTGAGGAGGGCAAATATGCCGTGACCCTGTCGCGCTCGATCATCGAGCCTTTCCTGACCTTTTCGGAGCGCAGGGATCTGCGCGAGCAGGCCTTCAAGGCCTGGGTGGCGCGCGGTGAGAATGTCGGTGCGACCGACAATCGCGGTATTATCAGAGAGACGCTTGCGCTGCGCGACGAAGTGGCGAAGCTTCTCGGCTACGGCAACTTCGCCGAATTGAAGCTCGATAACACGATGGCGAAGACACCCGAGGCGGTGAACCATCTGTTGCGCGCCGTCTGGGCCAGAGCCGTGAAACGCGCTCATGAGGAAGAAGCCGATATCGCCGGATTGATTGCGGCCGAAGGCAAGAACCATGAGGTTATGCCGTGGGACTGGCGTCATTATGCGGAGAAGATCCGGGCGCAGCGGTTCAATTTCTCGGAAGCGGAGCTGAAGCCCTATCTTCAGCTCGAAAGGATCATCGACGCCTGCTTCGAGGTTGCTGGTCGCCTATTCGGCATTCATGCCATCGAGAAGAAGGGCATGGCCGCCTATCATCCCGATGTGCGCGTCTTCGAGATCCGCGACCGCGACGACAAGCTGGTCGCGCTCTTCCTCGGCGATTATTTCGCTCGCAGCTCGAAACGTTCGGGCGCCTGGATGAGCTCCTTCCAGTCCCAGCACAAGCTGGTGCTGAAGAACGGCCATCATGGCGAATTGCCGATCATCTACAATGTCTGCAACTTCGCAAAACCGGCCGAAGGTAAGCCCGCCCTGCTTTCGCTCGATGACGCGCGTACGTTGTTCCACGAGTTCGGTCATGCGCTGCATGGCATGCTCTCCAACGTCACCTATCCCTCGGTCGCCGGTACAGGCGTCTCGCGCGATTTTGTGGAACTTCCTTCGCAGCTCTACGAACACTGGCTCACGGTTCCCGCCATCCTCAAGGAATATGCCGTGCATTTCGAGACCGGGGAGCCGATGCCGCAGGCATTGCTCGATAAGGTTCTGGCAGCCCGTACCTTCAATTCCGGCTTCAACACGGTGGAGTTCACGTCCTCGGCATTGGTCGACATGGCCTTCCATACCCGCGACAAGGTCGAAGACCCGATGGCGGTGCAGGCGGAAGTGCTTGCTGAAATCGGCATGCCGAAATCGATCGTCATGCGCCATGCCGCACCGCACTTCCAGCATATCTTCTCCGGCGGCTATTCGGCGGGTTATTACTCCTACATGTGGTCGGAAGTGCTCGATGCCGATGCCTTCGCCGCCTTCGAAGAGACGGGCGATGCCTTTAATGGCGAAATGGCCAGGAAGCTTCGCGAGAACATCTACTCCACCGGTGGCTCCGTCGATCCGGAAGATGCCTACAAGGCTTTCCGCGGCAAGCTGCCGAGCCCCGACGCAATGCTCGTCAAAAAGGGGCTTGCGACCTTCGAGGAATTGACAGGTAGCGACGCATAAGACAGTTTGATGACATAGAGCAAAGCGGCATGGTGACGGCCATGCCGCAGCTTTCGCGTGCCACCCCCTTTCGCAATCGCGAAAAAAACGGTATGAGCGCGCCAAACATAAATGGCGCGTCCACTAAGCGTAGCGCCCCAGCCTCAGAGATTATGACAAATGGCACTTCGCAACATCGCGATCATCGCGCACGTTGACCATGGCAAAACGACCCTCGTCGACGAGCTCCTGAAACAGTCCGGCTCGTTCCGTGAGAACCAGCGCGTTGCAGAACGCGTGATGGACTCGAACGATCTCGAAAAGGAACGCGGCATCACCATTCTCGCCAAGGCGACCTCGGTCGAGTGGAAGGGTGTCCGTATCAACATCGTCGACACTCCCGGCCACGCCGACTTCGGCGGTGAGGTCGAGCGCATTCTCTCGATGGTGGATGGCGCGATCGTTCTGGTCGATTCCTCCGAAGGCCCGATGCCGCAGACGAAGTTCGTCGTCTCCAAGGCACTGAAGGTCGGCCTTCGCCCGATCGTCGCGATCAACAAAATCGACCGCCCCGATGGCCGCCATGAAGAAGTCATCAACGAAGTCTTCGACCTCTTTGCAAACCTCGACGCAACCGACGAACAGCTCGACTTCCCGATCATGTACGGTTCGGGCCGCGACGGCTGGATGAACGTCAATCCAGAGGGACCGAAGGATGAGGGTCTTGCGCCGCTTCTCGACCTAGTGCTGAAGCATGTTCCGGAGCCGACCGTCGAAGAAGGTCCGTTCCGCATGATCGGCACCATTCTCGAAGCCAACCCCTTCCTCGGCCGTATCATCACCGGCCGTATCGCATCGGGCTCGATCAAGCCGAACCAGGCCGTCAAGGTTCTCGGCCAGGATGGCAAGCTGATCGAAACCGGTCGTATTTCCAAGATCCTCGCCTTCCGCGGCATCGAGCGTCAGCCGATCGACGATGCGCAGGCGGGCGACATCGTCGCGATTGCTGGTCTCTCCAAGGGTACTGTCGCCGATACGTTCTGCGATCCGTCCGTCTCGGAAGCCATGAAGGCGCAGCCAATCGACCCGCCAACGGTTACCATGTCCTTCATCGTCAACGACAGCCCGCTGGCGGGCACCGAAGGCGACAAGGTGACGAGCCGCGTCATCCGCGACCGTCTCTTCAAGGAAGCCGAGGGCAACGTCGCCCTGAAGATCGAAGAAGCCGAAGGCAAGGATTCGTTCTACGTTTCCGGCCGCGGCGAACTTCAGCTCGCCGTTCTCATCGAAACCATGCGTCGTGAAGGCTTCGAGCTTGCCGTGTCACGTCCGCGCGTCGTGATGCACAAGGACGAAAGCGGCCAGCTTCTGGAGCCGATCGAAGAAGTCGTCATCGACGTCGACGAAGAACATTCCGGTGTCGTCGTCCAGAAGATGTCCGAGCGCAAGGCCGAAATGGCTGAGCTGCGCCCGTCGGGCGGCAACCGCCTTCGCCTGCGTTTCTACGCACCGACCCGTGGCCTGATCGGCTACCAGTCGGAGCTGCTGACGGATACGCGCGGCACGGCGATCATGAACCGCCTGTTCCATGACTACCAGCCCTACAAGGGTGTGATCGGTGGCCGCGTCAATGGCGTGCTGCTCGCCAACGGTTCCGGCGAAGCCGTCGCTTATGCGATGTTCAACCTGGAAGATCGTGGCCCGATGATCATCGAGCCGGGCGAAAAGGTCTATGCCGGGATGATCATCGGCATCCATTCGCGCGACAACGACCTTGAGGTAAACGTCCTGAAGGGCAAGCAGCTCACCAACATCCGCGCCGCCGGCAAGGACGAAGCGGTGAAGCTGACGCCGCCGATCCGCATGACGCTTGATCGTGCGCTCTCCTGGATCCAAGACGACGAGCTGATGGAAGTGACGCCGAAGAATATTCGTCTTCGCAAGATGTATCTCGACGCAAACGACCGCAAGCGGTTCGAAAAGTCGAAGGCGGCGCTCTAAGAGCCTTGAGCCATCCCTTAAAACCCCGGCCGTTGCGCCGGGGTTTTTTATTGTGCGCTGCGTCGATTCCGGCTTGTGACAATCGTTAAAAAAGCGTTAAAATTTATCTGTCGTCCACATATCAAGTCTGTGGGCAATCGATCACGATGCGGTCAGCGCATATGGTTAATTGCCTCCGGCAGGACCAGAGTAAGCGTTATGAAGACGTTGTCGATTGATGTCCGGCGGGCCGAACCGCATGATGCCCGAGCCATTTCGGAAGCCCATCGGCTTTCATGGCAGCATACTTATGCAGGCATCATTCCGCATCGCGCACTCACCCAGATGATCGAACGCCGCGGGGAAAATTGGTGGCGCAAGGCGACACGTGGCCCTGCCACGTTGCTTGTTCTCGATGTGGCGGGCACTGTCGCGGGCTATGCGACCCTCGGCCTCAATCGCGCCCGCGCGCTGCCGCAGGAAGGCGAAATCTACGAGCTTTACCTCCGTCCGGAATACCAGGGCATCGGCCTCGGTAAACTGCTTTTCGGCGAAGCCCGGCGACTGCTGAAGTCCCTCGGTTGCAACGGGATGGTCGTCTGGTGCCTGGAAGAAAACGAGACGGCTGCCAGCTTTTATCGCGATCATGGCGGTATCGATTTCTGCGAAGGCATGGAAAATTTCGACCATAAGCAGATCAAAAAGATCGGCTTCATCTGGAACTGATTACGGCTTCGCAACCGATCCATTTTACGCTGCAAATATTCTACTTTTGAGTGTCCTTGCATATTAAGCATTGCTTGCGAGGCATGTTGCGTTGCGGGATGAAACCGATTAACTGGCTGCGAGCAATTCAACCTCGCGGGAGTTTCCTATGCGCATCGATGCCGTTTCAATCGGTAATAATCCACCAGAAGATGTCAACGTTATCGTCGAGGTTCCGGTCGGCGGTCATCCGATCAAGTATGAAATGGACAAGGAAGCCGGCACGCTGGTTGTCGACCGTTTCCTCTACACGCCGATGACCTATCCGGGTAACTATGGCTTTGTACCGCATACGCTCTCGGAAGACGGCGACCCGATCGACGTCCTGATCGCCAGCACCCGCCCGCTGGTCCCGGGCTGTGTCATCAACGTCCGCCCGATCGGCGTTCTGAAGATGGAAGACAATTCCGGCAAGGACGAAAAGATCATTGCCGTTCCGTCGCCCAAGCTGACGCTGCGCTATGAGAAGGTCACGGACTACACCGACCTTCCGGAAATTACGCTGAAGCAGATCGAGCACTTCTTCGAGCACTACAAGGATCTGGAACCCGGCAAATGGGTGAAGATCTACGGCTGGGGCGATTCCAAGGAAGCCGGCGCGCTCATCCTCGAAGCGATCGAACGCGCCAAGAAGGAAAAGGCCTGATCTTCAGGCGACAAGCGTTTCAAGCTTTTTGATCAAATCCTCCGGGTCGCCATCGATCCGGAGGATTTTTTTACGCGATGTGTCGCCGGAGACGAGATCGACGGAGGATTTGGCGATGCCGAGCGATTTGGAAACGAGGACAATGAGCGCCTTGTTGGCTTTTCCCTTTTCAGGGACAGCAGTGACGCGGACCTTCAGCAGCATCCCGCCTTCGCCATCGGCTTCGATTCCGTCAACGGCATTCCGCCCACCATTCGGCGTCAGCCGGACGGCCAGGCGGATATGATCGTCAAATTTCTTCCAGGGCGAGGTCAAGCGACGAGCGGATAGATCGTCGTCCAGAGGAAGGAACGCAGGAAGAAGATGATCAGCAAAAGGATGATCGGCGAGATGTCGATGCCGCCGAGATTGGGCAGCAGGCGACGGATCGGGCGCAGCAGGGGTTCAGTGACGTTATAGAGGAACGTTCCGACCTGATTGACGAACTGATTGCTGGAATTGATGACGTTGAATGCATAGAGCCAGGAGAAGATAGCGCTGGCAATCAGGATCCAAGTATAAAGTTGCAAAGCCAAATCAATGGTTTGAAACAGCGCAATCATCGTCGTCTCCAATTCGTTGTTGACAGACATGTAGACATTGGCGACTAAACGAGCAAGTGCCGTGTGGAACCGCACGATGAATCATGTTTAACGGCCGCTTTTGCACGGCTTTGGCGCCGTTTCCTCGGAAAAGCTTGTATGTCGCTTTCGCCCACCGGAGACCGTTTTGCCGCGTTCCGGCATCCGTCCTACACCCGTTTCTTCTTCGCGAAGTTTCTGCTTTCCTTCTCGCAGCAGATCGTCAGCGTCGCGGTCGGCTGGCAGATGTATGATCAGACAGGGAGCGCAATCTATCTCGGGCTGATCGGGCTCGTGCAGTTCCTGCCGTCACTCTTGCTGATCCTTGTTACCGGCTCCGCTGCCGATCAGCACAATCGTCGCGCCATCGCTTCGATCTGTTCTCTGGTCAGCGCGCTCTGCACGCTTGCGCTCTTGGGAATGACGATTACCGGCACATTTTCACCGATCCCGGTCTTCATTGTGCTGTTGATCTTCGGCATCGAGCGCGCTTTTATGACGCCCGCCGTGCAGTCGCTCGCGCCGAACCTCGTACCGGAAAGGGATCTTTCCAACGCGATTGCCTGGAACTCATCCTCCTGGCAGCTTGCGGCTATCACCGGCCCTGTGCTCGGCGGTCTGCTTTATGGCGTTAGCGCATCAACCGCCTATGTCGTTGCCGTCGTCTTCTCCGCACTCGGCGCGATCCTGCTCTACATGATCCCCAAACCGCCGCAGAAGACGGCAGGCGAGGCCAAGAGCTGGGATATGATCCTCGGCGGCTTCCGCTATATCCGGGAGGAGAAGGTGGTGCTCGGCGCCATCTCGCTCGATCTCTTCGCTGTTTTGCTCGGCGGCGCCACTGCGCTAATGCCGATTTTTGCGCGTGACATCCTGACACTTGGACCTTGGGGCCTTGGTCTGCTTCGTTCGGCACCGGGTGTCGGCGCCATCATAATGGCAATCTTCCTTGCCGCCTATCCGCTGAAGCATAAGGCGGGGATCTACATGTTCATCGGCGTGGCTATCTTCGGCCTCGGCACGATCGTGTTCGGCCTGTCGACGAATACCGAGGTTTCCATCGCTGCCCTCGCCATCATGGGGGCTGCGGACATGATCTCCGTCTATGTCCGCGAAAGCCTGATTGCGCTCTGGACGCCGGATCATCTGCGCGGTCGCGTCAACGCGGTCAATACGGTCTTCGTCGGTGCGTCCAACGAGCTCGGAGAATTCAGGGCGGGCACGATGGCTTCGGTCTTCGGCGCTGTCCCGGCCGTCATCATCGGCGGGATCGGCACGCTTGCCGTCGCCGCGCTCTGGGCGACCGGTTTTCCGAAACTCAGGAAGATCGATACGCTCGATGCGCCTGTGCGGGAAGCGGCTTAGCTTCTGCTACTATCGCCTTGCCTTCGAAGACGACGTCAAGAAACTCGTCGAGCCAGGCTTTCAGCGGCGCATCGAACAGCATGCGACCTTCGAGATGTTCGCGCCCCTGCTGTGCATTCGGCAGGATGAAGCGGTGGGCGCCGTGCACCACCCAGCGATGCATCATCACCCGTGTCAGCTCCGCGTGGAACTGCAGGCCCCAGGCGTTGCCATTGTAGCGGAAGGCCTGATTGGGATAAGCGTCGCCGGATGCCAGCAGCTCGGCACCATGCGGCAGTTCAAATCCTTCCCGGTGGAAGTGATAGACCATTTTCGGCCAGTGCATCAGCAGCCGACCCCTTTCGGTCGTATGCAGCGGATACCAGCCGATCTCGGTGGACCCGTCACAATTGGCAGTGACCTTGCTGCCGAGCTGGCGCGCCAGCATCTGTGCACCAAGGCAGATGCCGAGATAGGGGCGGTTTTCCTTGAGCGGTATCTCCAGCCAGTCGATCTCCGCTTTCACGAACTCATCGGGATCGTTGGCGCTCATCGGGCCGCCGAAAACCACTGCACCGGCATGATCATCGAGCGTGGAGGGCAACTTATCGCCGAGTACCGGGCGGCGGATATCGAGATCATAGCCTTTCTCGATGAGAAGCTGGCCGACACGACCAGGGCTGGAACGCTCCTGATGAAGAATGATGAGAATGGGACGCTTGTCGCGTCTCATAATTCTGTCAGTCGGCATCGTCCTGCACCACCTGTGCGTCCGTAACCCGCGCGGCCGCCTCCTGCCGCTTCTGAATACGCTCACGGGAAGAAACACCCAGGAGATCGGCGATACGCCAGATCACATGGTCTTCCATCTCGCTGCGCTCGCCATCGGCATAGACGATATCCCAGAGAATGCCGATCAGCTCCAGTCGCTGTTCGGTATTGAGATGCCTCTTAAGATCGGATGTGAAGCGGAAATAATCAACCGCCGAGCTTTCGGCTTCCCGCCCCGCGGCCATCAGCGCGTCGAGCTGCTTACCATCAAGCGCGTACTGCTCCCTCAGGAGCTTGCGCAGTCGCTTCTTCTCGCTGTCCTTGATCTGGCCGTCGGCCTCCATGACCTGCATACAGAGCGCGGCTACCGCGATGCGCGGATCATCGGGGGCAAAGCCTGACTTCGGACGGTCGGCGGTCAGATGCTGGAAAAAGGCCTGAAAGCGTTCGAGCATGCGGTTTTTCGTTCCATTTCAGAAAAGACGGAGCCGTGTCTTCGGTTCCGGTTCCACTTTGGGGTCACGGACACCGGGATCATCTGGCAGGCCGCCAAAGAAGGGTTTTGGTTCAAGTGTCGGAGGAACCGGCCGGGAGGCAGACGGGTCGGCGGCTTTTGCCGGTGCGGGTGCAGGAGTTGCCGGACGCACGGCTTCGGCAATCGTTGCGGCCCGCTCCAGCTCGATGATGCGGTGGTCGTTGACCACGCTTTCCGGCCGGGTTTCACGCAATGGCGGCAAGGTCTTCAGCGCCGTTTCAAGGGGGGCGGTCGAACCCTCCTCCACCGGTCCTTCCAGCTGACCGAAAGGCGCCTTCCATTCGAAGGCGTCGAGACGGCCGGTTACGGGCGAGACGGGAAGCCATTTGTCGGAGACGAAACCATCGGCAACCCAGGCCGGATCGCGCGGTGCCTTCAGCGCCTGTGCCAGCCAATGGCGCATACGGCCCTGATCGCCGGTTTCGGCTTCCTCGATATCCGCAAGCAGAAGGAAGGCTGCTTCGCGCGGTTCGATACGAGCGGCGGCTTCTGCCTTGGCGCGGGCCTTGGCAAATTCCTGCGCGTCGAGCGCCGCCTGAGCGACGATGAGGAGGGATTCCACATTATTCGGTCGCATACTCTCTAGCCGCTCGGCGCGCTTCAGGCGGTCGAGCGTGGAGTCGCCGCTGCGGGCGCGAACGTAGATGCGGCCGATCTCCGGATGCGGCCCGGCCCTCCACGTTTGTTCGAGAATGGAGGCTGCCTTACGTATACCGCCTTCACGGAAAAGCGCCTTGGCGGCAATAAGCGCGGCCGGCACGAAATCGGCGGAGAGTTTCAGCGCCTGCTGGGCATCGTCGCGAGCGCCGACGGGGTCGCTTTCCAGCTTATCATCGGCGCGGGCGGTCAGAAGTACGGCATGCAGGCGATTGGCTTCGGCCTTTTCGACGACCTTGGCGGCCTTTTGCTGTTCCAGCAGACGGATAGCGTCATCCCAGCGACCGGACTGGCTGCGATATTCGAGCGTCGCCTGTGCGGCCCAGGGCAGGTAGGGCGCGTTGTCGGCGGCTTTTTCCGCGTATTGACGGGCGGCTTCGTTGGCACCGAGGCGCTTGGCCTCCAGATAAAGACCGCGCAGGCCGAGCTCGCGTGTTTCGGGGTCATTGGCCATCGCCTCGAACTTGGAGCGTGCCTCGTCATAGCGGCCTTCGATGAGAGCGGCCTGTGCTTCCAGAAGATTGATCAGCGGTTCCTGATCGGCGCGGATGAGACCGCGTGAGCGGGCCGCCATCTTGCGGGCGAGCAGGGAGTTTCCCGCGCCGGCAGCGATGAGGCCGGTCGACAGCGCCTGATAGCCGCGATCACGCTTGCGGGCACGGAAATAACGCGTCACCGAATGCGGCGAGGTCCAGATGAGGCGGACGAACCACCAAGCCACCATGACGGCGGCAATCAACGCGATGATGGCGCTTGCCGCAACGATCAGCTTGGTCTGGTAGATCTGACCTTCCCAGATCAGCGACAGATCGCCAGGGCGGTCGGCAAGCCAGGAGAAACCATAAGCAAGAACAAGGACGAGGAGCGCGAAGATAACCAGGCGGACCATACTCATCCTTCCTTGCCGGTGCCGGAAACGGCCTTGGAGAGAGCACCGCCAACGAGATCTTCGACGCGGATGCGGGCTTCGAGCGACTGCTTGAAGGCGGCGGAAGCCTGTTTTGCCGTTGCGGGCAGGCTGTTCCATTCGGTGGCTGCACCGGGCAGATCGCCGTTTTTCACCTTGTCCTCCATGCGCGCGGCGATCGCTTCGACACTTTCGCCTTCGACATTGCCGACGGGGCGGACCGACACCAGCGATTTGGCGCTCGACATCAGCCGGTCCGACCAGCTCTGGTTGGGATCGGGCTGGTTGACGGATTCGACGATGGCCGTGGCGACATCGGGAACCTGTCGGATCAGCTCGGCGCGCGAGGGCACGCCGGTTTCGGCAAAGTTGCGCAGATCGATCGCGGCCGGATCATCAGGGGCGACGCCCGCAAACGTATCGAGTTCCGCGATGAAGGGGCCGCCGCGGTCGATCGCGGCCTTCAGAGCCGCAGCAGCGATGGCGCGAGCGACGGCGACATCCTCGCGCGGTTCGTTCAGCTTCTTTTCGGCTTCGGCGAGGCGGCTCGAAACATCGGCGTCGTTTGAAGCCTGCTGCTCGGTGGTCTGCGCAAGGCTCGTCTTCAGCTGATCGATCTCAGCTGTCAAATCTGCAATCTTCTGGTTGAGCGCTTCGGCATCGGCCGAGCCGATCGATGTGCCGGGTGCCGGCGCCGGAGGGGCCGCTTCGAGAGCAGCGACGCGCTTTTCGAGCGCACTGCTATCGGCGGCCGGTGGTGGGTTGGCGGCAAGGCTCGCGACCGATTGCTTGAGGCCTTCGATCTCGCTAGAGAGATCGGCTAATTCACCCGAGTTCGTCTGCTGGGTCGAGGAGCTCGGCAAATAGCCGGCATACTGGATCGCGCCAGCGCCAAGCAGGGCGACGAGGCCGCCGAAGATGCCAGCGGCGATAAGACCCGAAGTGCCCGCACCCTTCTGAGGTGCTGGCCGCACAGGTTCGCTCAGGGGAGGCTCTTTGGCCGGCGGTTCTTCCTGTGCTCCTGCGGCTCGCTCGCTCTCATGTTCCGAAAGGGGCTCACCGCTGGCTTCCGCAGCCGCTACGGCTTCGGTGGCTGGCGCATCACCGGCTACTTCCGCTGACGTTTCGGCAGGTTTTTCGGGGTCGTTCGCCGAGGCGAAGTCTTGCGCGTCCAAGTCGATCGTGACCGGTTCGTCGGAGCTCTTCGAGTGGCGTGGCGGATTTCCCGATACCATGAGGTCCTCATTATCCTGCATTGCAACGAAACTAGACAGGGATGACAATTAAGGGAAGAGGTTAGATCAAATTTGGGCGGCTAAAGCCTTCAAAGCAGCGACAAAAGGCTTTTTTCATCCGGCATTGGCGAAATCTCCAGGGCTCTCTTCAAGACCGGTGGAACAGCTTCCGCAACAGTGTTGCTGAGACAAATGAGACGGATTTTCGGCTGCTGCAGAAAAAGGGACTCTACCTGCGGGATGTGAAAGAAATTGCCAGCGGTCTGGCGGGAGTAAAAAAGAACCGCATCCGGAGCATTCTCTGTCAGGAGCGTCGTGACGGCTTCCGGGTTGGGTGCGGCGGGCTCCATCCGGTAACATTCGGCAATCGAGACATTGTGCCCGAGCTCCGCCAGTCGCGTCTCGAAGGTCCCGGCGCGCGGATTGCCGGCGAGATAGAGAAGCTCTCCTGCGTTACTTGCAGCGATCAGTTCGGCAAGCGCACGGCCGCTACCTGACGATGCGGTGACAGAATGGAAGCCCAGCTTGCGTGCCTCGTCGGCCGTCGTTTCGCCAACGGCAAAAAGGCTGCGAGAAAGGTGAGGTGAAAGTGCCTCGCCTAAAGCCTGCAAGGTGCGCACCGCTTCGGCGCTCGTTATGGCGATTGACCCGGTTGATGTTTCCAGAGCCAGCCGAGCAGCTACCATGTCGTGGACGGGATGGGCGAGCGGCAGCAGCAACGGCTCATGACCCAGCTCGCGCAAACGTTGAGCGGTGCGCTCGCCCGAATGCGCCGGACGGGTGACGAGCACGCGCATGTAGGCTAGCTCCAGTCCTCGAAGAAGCTGCTGCCAGCCCTTTCGCGGACGTCCTGTCCGGCGCGGGTGCCGAGTGCCGCTGCATCTCGGCGATGGCCGTCGATGGTGATCGCATGGTGGTGGCGGCCGTCAGGCGTGATGATGAGGCCCGAGAATCGTATCTGATCACCTTCGCAGACGGCATAGCCGCCGATCGGTGTCCGGCAGGAGCCGTCGAGGGCGCCAAGGAAGGCGCGTTCGCAGGAGACCGTGTCGAAGGTCGGCGAATCGTTGATCGGCGCCAGCAGATCGTCGATCCTGCTGTCGCCAATGCGGCTTTCAAGACAGATCGCCCCTTGCGCCGGTGCGGGCGGAAAATTGTCGGGGTCGAGGATATCGGTAATGACGTCGACCTTGCCGAGACGCTTGAGGCCAGCGAGCGCCAGAAGCGTCGCGTCGACCTGGCCTTCCTGCAGCTTGCGCAGGCGCGTTTCCACGAGACCGCGGAAGGTGATGACGTTGATATCCGGCCGCATGCGGCGGATGAGCGCTTGACGGCGAAGCGAGGACGAGCCGACGGTCGCACCATGCGGCAGGTCGATCAGCTTTGGCGCGGTGCGGCCGACGACCGCGTCGCGGATATCTTCGCGCGGCAGGTAGGCGGAGAGATAGAGGCCTTCCGGCAGGGTGGTCGGCATGTCCTTGCTGGAATGCACGGCGAAATCGAGATCGCCGGCGATGAGCTGCTGCTCCAGCTCTTCGGTGAAAAGCCCCTTGCCGCCGATCTCGGCCAGCGAACGGTCGGTGATACGATCGCCCTTGGTCGTCAGCACGACGATTTCGAACATCTCCTCCGGCAGGTTATGGGCTGCCATCAGCCGGTCGCGGGCTTCGTGCGCCTGTGCGAGCGCCAGCGGGCTGCCGCGCGTGCCGATCCGGAAAGGTTTTGTTTGCATCCGCTTTGATCCGTTGTTACCGGAGTTCTCGTAAACAGGTTTAACCCCTATCGCAATCAACGAACAGGTTTCATGGCTCCCTTTCTGCGCATCCTCGGTATCGAGACAAGCTGCGACGAAACCGCTGCTGCCGTCGTCGAGCGCGATGCGGAAGGTCGCTCCAATATACTATCGGATATCGTTCTTTCCCAGCTGGACGAGCATAGCGCCTATGGTGGCGTGGTGCCGGAGATTGCAGCGCGCGCCCATGTGGAAGCGCTGGATGAGTTGATCGACGAGGCGTTGAAGCGCGCCAATGTGTCGCTCTCCGATGTCGATGCGATCGCCGCGACTTCGGGTCCCGGACTGATCGGTGGTTTGTTGGTGGGGCTGATGACCGGCAAGGCGATCGCCAAGGCCGCTGGAAAGCCACTCTATGCCGTCAACCATCTGGAAGGCCACGCACTGACGGCGCGGCTGACGGATGGTCTTTCCTTTCCTTATCTGATGCTGCTCGTCTCCGGCGGTCACACGCAGCTCATCCTCGTGCGCGGCATCGGCGAGTATGAGCGCTGGGGCACGACGATCGATGATGCGCTGGGTGAAGCCTTCGACAAGACGGCGAAGCTGCTCGGCCTTCCCTATCCAGGCGGACCGGCGGTGGAGCGAATGGCGAAGGGCGGCAATGCCGATCGGTTCAAATTCCCGCGACCGCTAGTGGGCGAGGCGCGGCTCGACTTTTCGTTCTCCGGCCTTAAAACGGCCGTGCGGCAGGCGGCAATTGGGATTGCGCCACTGACGGATCAGGATGTCGCCGATATCTGTGCCTCATTTCAAAAAGCGATTTCCCGTACGATGAAGGATCGTATCGGCCGTGGCCTGCAGCGGTTCAAAACCGAATTCCCGAGCCTTTCCGAAAAGCCGGCGCTGGTGGTGGCTGGCGGCGTTGCCGCCAATCTGGAAATCCGCGGCACGCTGCAGACGCTCTGCGATAAGAACGGCTTCCGCTTCATCGCGCCGCCGCTTCGGCTTTGCACCGACAATGCCGTGATGATCGCCTGGGCCGGGCTGGAACGTATGGCGAAGGGTGTTGCGCCTGACGATCTCGACGTGCAGCCGCGTTCGCGCTGGCCGCTCGATTCCAACGCAGCGACCGTGCTTGGGTCCGGAAAGCGGGGAGCCAAGGCATGAGCGAGCGCATCGCCGTCGTCGGATCGGGAGCTTTCGGCACGGCACTCGCGGCCGTCATCGCGCTGACAGGGCGCAACTCGGTTATCCTCGTCGGCCGCAATCCGTCGCTGATTGAAGATCTCAAGGCGGAGCGGCTACATGATGCTGTTCTGCCCGGCATTGCGCTGCCGGAAACACTGGAATTTTCTGCCGAAGCCGACGCGATCGGCGATGCGGATATCGTACTCTTTGCCATGCCCTCGCAGGCACAAGCAGATGCGGCGCGGAGATATGGTCCTTATCTGGCTAAGGATACCATCGTCGTCACCTGTGCGAAGGGTATCGAGCGGACAACCGGCGCGCTGCTGACCGATATGCTGGAGCGGGAACTGCCGGATCATCCGGTAGCCGTGCTCTCCGGTCCGGGCTTTGCCGCCGATATCGCCAAGGGTTTGCCGACGGCCATGGCGATTGCCGCTGCCGACATGCAGGTTGCCGAACGGCTGGCGCAGGCGATTTCGGGTCGCACCTTCCGGCTCTATGCATCGGCGGACCGCATCGGCGTGCAGCTTGGCGGCGCTTTGAAGAATGTGCTGGCGATTGCCTGCGGCATCGTCGAAGGCGGCGGTATCGGCGATTCGGCGCGTGCGGCGCTGATTGCCCGTGGTCTCGCCGAGATGTCACGCTTCATCGTCGCCAAGGGCGGCCATGCCGATACGGCGCGCGGGCTTTCCGGCCTCGGCGATCTAGTGCTGACGGCAACCAGCCATCAGTCGCGCAACCTGCGTTTCGGCATTGCGCTCGGGCGTGGCGAAAAGGTCGATCCGTCCCGTGGCGAGCTGGTGGAAGGGGCTTTCGCCGCGGCTGTCGCGTCGCGGCTTGCCAGGGAGCTTGGTGTCGAGATGCCGATCACCGATGCGGTTTCAGCGATCATCGAACGCAAGCTCGGCATATCCGAAGCCATCGAACAATTGATGACACGTCCGATTACGACCGAATAGGAGACAGACATGCTTTTCGCCCTCCTCTGCAAGGATAAGCCCGGCCATCTCGACGTGCGCATGGAAACGCGTCCGACCCATCTCGATTATCTCAACAAGCTGAATGCCGAAGGCAAGCTTGCCATGGCTGGTCCATTCCTCGATGCCGAAGGCAAGCCGAATGGCAGTCTCGTCATCGTTCATGCAGAAACGGCTGATGATGCCAAGGCGCTCGGCGCTGCCGATCCCTATGCGCTGGCCGGCTTGTTCGAAAGCGTTGAGATCAAGCCCTTCAACTGGGTCTTCAACAAGCCGGAGGCTTAAGCGGGATGGCGCATTGGCTATACAAGTCCGAGCCTGCTGCCTGGTCCTGGGAACAGCAGAAGGCAGCCGGAGAGAAGGGCACCGAATGGACAGGCGTGCGCAACTACTTGGCGCGCAACAATATGCGGGCAATGCAGATCGGCGACAAGGGTTTCTTCTACCATTCCAATGACGGGCTGGAGATCGTCGGTATCGTCGAGGTCTGCGCGCTCTCGCATCCCGATTCGACGGCGAAGGGTGACGATCGCTGGGATTGCGTCGATATCCGCGCCGTCATGGAAGTGCCGAAGCCGGTGACGCTGAAGGACATCAAGGCAAACGAGAAACTGTCCAAGATGTCGCTGGTCACCTCGATGCGGCTTTCCGTGCAGCCGGTGACGGATGACGAATGGGCCGAGGTCTGCCGCATGGGCGGTTTCGACAATCCGCCGCGCTGAGCAGCTTTGAAAACCGACCCGGAAACCTTCATCCGCGCCAATACCAGCCTGCTTGCGCCGCCGCATGTGCCGGAGATCCGGCTGTATCTCGCGAGCGAAGCCCATGAACTCTGGCTGAAGACGGAAGAGGAGCTGGAGGCGATCGGCCTGCCGCCGCCCTTCTGGGCCTTCGCCTGGGCGGGCGGGCAGGGATTGGCGCGTTATGTTCTCGATCACCCCGAAACGGTCCGTGGCAGGCGCGTCCTCGATTTCGCGAGCGGTTCCGGATTGGTAGGAATTGCCGCAAGCCAGGCTGGCGCGGCCAGGGTGATGGCGGCTGATATCGATCCGTGGTCGCAGACGGCGGTGCGGCTGAATGCGGCCGTCAATTCCGCCTCGCTGGATTTCACCGGAGCCGATCTCATCGGTCAGAATGTCGATGCGGATGTGGTTCTTGCCGGCGACGTTTTCTACGACAAATCCTTCGCCGGTGCGCTGGTGCCTTGGTTCGAAACGCTCGCTGCCGAGGGCAAGGATGTGCTGGTCGGCGATCCCGGGCGGGCCTATCTACCAAAGGACAGGCTGGAATTCTGCGCCGTCTATGAAGTGCCCGTCACCCGGGCGCTTGAAGACAGCGAGGTCAAGAAGACGACCGTCTGGCGGTTCAGGCCTTAAAGCGTATCGCGATCTTTCAGATTCGCCTGATACGCTTTAAGCTCTTATTTTAGCATGTCGTTATCGCAAAACCGCTGCACACTTTTGCGCGACATGCTCTAGGGTCGGATGACGCAGACATTGGCCTCATACGAGCAGGGATCATCGGCGATGCCGACATCGATGACCTTTGCCTTCGGGGCAAGGTTACGTTCCGGCGCAGCCAGACGATAGTACCCGTCGCCGCCGACATAGGTTCCGCCATCCGTCTGATAGGCATAGGACGATCCGGCGTAGATGCCGTTGCTCCCGTAATTCTGATCATAGCTCTGCGGCTGGGACGCAATGACGACGATGTTGCTGCGGCCGTAGCGGCTTGTCCCCGGATAGCTGAACTGCTTCAGAAACGGGGTGCGGGGGCGATAGCGGATGACGTTGTCGCGTCTGAAGTGCAGACCACTGTCCCAATGGGTGCGCCTGCCGAGGAAGACGCCGTCATTAAAACCGTTATGGCGCGGAAAGCGATGATCGAAGTTGCGCTCTCCCGCCGTGGCGGGAAGCGCTGTAAGCACCGCGACAAGGGCCAGGGTAGCCTTGGACAGACTGCGAAACATGGACCAAACTCCGAAACGCTAACAAATCGTTAACGCCAGATTGCGCCAAAAGGCTGATCTTGTCCACGCAGGTATACGGTCAGCTCAAAAATTGAGCGAAAGAGACGAGTTTCGCGGTGTTGAAAACTTCCCGGTAACGCGAATCGATTAAATTAAAAGCAGGCAGCAATTATGCTTGTCGTCAGGGGTTTCGGTGATTAAACGTCGAGATTGATGCAACGCACACAGAATTTTGTCATTCGTGTGGTTGACTGAGAAAAGCCCCTGACATCAAGGGCAAAGAGAAGACGCCGCGAGGTTCTGATGGCGAATGTAACAAACCGGCCCCTGTCGCCGCATCTGCAAATTTACAAGCCGATCCCCACCATGGTCATGTCGATCGTTCACCGCATTACCGGTGGCGCTCTCTATTTCGGCACGCTGCTGATTGCCTGGTGGCTGATCGCGGCCGCCACCGGCCAGGCCTCTTATGACTGGGCCAATTGGGTACTCGGCAGCATTATCGGCAAGCTCGTCCTGCTCGGTTACACCTGGGCACTGCTCCACCACATGCTCGGCGGCTTCCGCCACTTCATGTGGGACCTCGGCCACGGCTTCGAGAAGGAATTCTCGACCAGGCTCGCCATCGCCAATATCATCGGATCGCTCTGTCTGACCGTGCTGGTCTGGGTGATCGGCTTCATCATTCGCTTCTGAAGGTCGCACTCATGGATATGCGCACTCCTCTGGGCAAGGTTCGCGGCCTCGGCTCCGCCAAGGAAGGCACCGATCATTTCTGGCGCCAGCGCCTGACGGCTGTCGCCAACATCCCGCTTATCATCTTCTTCGTCATCTTCATGATCGTCTATGCCGGTGCGCCTTATGCCGACGTGGTTCGTGCTCTCTCGAACCCGTTCGTCGCCGTCGTTATGGGCCTGATGGTCGTTTCCGGCACCATCCACATGAAGCTCGGCATGCAAGTCATCATCGAAGACTATGTTCATGGGGAGATCGGCAAGCTGTTGCTCCTGATGTTGAACACCTTCTTCGCGGTTCTGATTGCCGGCCTCTGTCTCTTCGCCATTCTGAAAATCGCATTCGTAGGATAACCGTATCATGGCAACGTCTTCACCCGCTCAGAATGGGAAGGCCTACACCTATGTCGACCATTCCTATGACGTAATCGTCGTCGGCGCCGGCGGTGCCGGCCTGCGCGCCACGCTCGGCATGGCCGAACAGGGCTTCCGCACGGCCTGCATCACCAAGGTATTTCCGACCCGCTCGCACACGGTTGCGGCCCAGGGCGGCATCGCCGCCTCGCTGCAGAACATGACACCCGACAGCTGGCAGTGGCACCTCTATGACACCGTCAAGGGTTCCGACTGGCTCGGCGACGTCGATGCCATGCAGTATCTGACCATGGAAGCGCCGAAGGCGGTCTATGAGCTGGAACATTACGGCGTGCCCTTCTCGCGCAACGAGGAAGGCAAGATCTATCAGCGTCCGTTCGGCGGCCACATGCAGAATTTCGGTGAAGGCCCGCCGGTGCAGCGCACCTGCGCCGTTGCCGACCGTACCGGCCATGCCATCCTGCATACGCTCTACGGCCAGTCGCTGCGCAACAATGCCGAATTCTTTGTCGAATACTTTGCGCTCGACCTCATCATGTCCGATGACGGCAGCCGCTGCACCGGCGTCGTCGCCTGGTGCCTCGATGACGGCACGATCCACCGCTTCGCTGCAAAAATGGTGGTGCTGGCGACCGGCGGTTACGGCCGCGCCTATTTCTCGGCAACGTCGGCCCATACCTGCACCGGCGACGGCGGCGGTATGATCGCCCGTGCCGGTCTGCCGCTGCAGGACATGGAATTCGTGCAGTTCCACCCGACCGGTATCTACGGTTCCGGCTGTCTGATTACCGAAGGCGCGCGCGGCGAAGGCGGCTATCTGGTCAATTCCGAAGGCGAGCGCTTCATGGAGCGCTATGCGCCGTCGGCCAAGGACCTTGCCTCGCGCGACGTGGTTTCGCGCTGCATGACGCTGGAAATCCGAGAAGGCCGCGGCGTGGGCAAGAACAAGGACCATATCTTCCTGCATCTCGACCATCTCGATCCGGCCGTGCTGCACGAGCGCCTGCCGGGTATTTCCGAGAGCGCCAAGATCTTTGCCGGTGTCGATGTGACCCGCGAACCGATCCCGGTTCTGCCGACCGTCCATTACAATATGGGCGGCATTCCGACGAACTATTGGGGCGAGGTGCTCAATGCCGACAGCTCCAATCCGGAACGCATCATTCCCGGCCTGATGGCTGTCGGTGAAGCCGGCTGCGCCTCGGTTCACGGTGCAAACCGCCTTGGCTCCAACTCGCTGATCGACCTCGTGGTCTTCGGTCGCGCCGCCGCCATCCGCGCGGGCGAGATCATCGACCGCAACGAGCCGGTGCCGGCGCTGAACAAGACTGCCTGCGACAAGATCATGGACCGTTTCGACGGCCTGCGTTACGCCAATGGCGGCACGCCGACGGCGGTGCTGCGCGAGAAGATGCAGCGCGCCATGCAGGAAGACGCAGCCGTGTTCCGCACCCAGGAATCGCTGGAATCCGGCTGCCGTCGTCTTTCGGAAATCTGGGGTGAACTCAAGGACATCAAGGTCACCGACCGCTCGATGATCTGGAATTCCGATCTTGTCGAAACGCTGGAATTGCAGAACCTGATGGCCAATGCCATCACCACGATCTACGGCGCCGAAGCTCGCAAGGAAAGCCGCGGTTCGCATGCCCGCGAAGACTATACGTCAGGTGCCTTCGCAGGCCGCGACGACGTCAATTGGCGCAAGCACACGCTGGCCTGGGTGAACGAGGCTGGTGATGTGAAGCTCGACTACCGGCCAGTCCACACCGACCTCATCGCAGACGGTATCGATCCCCACAAGATCGAGCCGAAGGCCCGCGTATACTGATCAGAGGGACCTGACATGGTTGAACTCGCTCTCCCCAAGAATTCCCAGATGCGCGAAGGCAAGGTGTGGCCGAAGCCGGCGGGTGCCAAGAACACCCGCGAGTTCCGCGTCTATCGCTGGAGCCCGGATGACGGCCAGAACCCGTCGATCGACACGTTCTACGTGGATGTCGACGATTGCGGGCCGATGGTTCTCGATGCGCTCCTCTACATCAAGAACAAGATCGATCCGACGCTGACGCTGCGCCGTTCCTGTCGTGAAGGTATCTGCGGTTCCTGCGCGATGAATATCGACGGCACGAACACGCTCGCCTGCACCAAGGGCATGGACGACATCAAGGGCACGGTGAAGATCTACCCGCTGCCGCATATGCCCGTGGTCAAGGATCTGGTTCCCGATCTCAGCAACTTCTACGCCCAGCATCGCTCGATCGAGCCCTGGCTGAAGACGGTTTCGCCGACGCCCGCCAAGGAATGGAAGCAGAGCCACGAGGACCGTCAGAAGCTCGACGGCCTCTATGAGTGCATCCTCTGCGCCTGCTGCTCGACTTCCTGTCCGAGCTACTGGTGGAACGGCGACCGCTATCTCGGCCCGGCCGTGCTACTGCAGGCCTATCGCTGGCTGATCGACTCCAGAGATGAAGCGACCGGCGAACGGCTCGACAATCTCGAGGATCCGTTCCGCCTCTATCGTTGCCACACGATCATGAACTGCGCGCAGACCTGCCCGAAGGGTCTGAACCCGGCCAAGGCGATCGCCGAAATCAAGAAGATGATGGTCGAGCGTCGCGTGTGAGCGTCGACACTTCCATCGAATTCAATTGAGCGTTATCTCGACTTCGGCGAACGGATCGAACTTAATCAAGAACGAGACGCCCGGGCACAACACCTTGCTGACATATTTTACCAGCAAGAAGTCCGGCGAGCGGTTGGGTTGAATTGTGCCGGCTTTGCCATAGGTGTCACGAAGGCCGATTTGCATTGTGCTGACTTGATTAACCAAAGTGAAATACGGTAATTCGAACCTAGAATTGAAATATCTCTGCGGTTGAGGCGGACATTCGGGAGCTTGATGATGCAGTTGCGATATGTGGTGACGGGTTTAACGGCCGCTCTGGCCTTGGCAGGATGCCAGCGCACCTCATATGATTACAGCAGTAACAGTGCGCCTCCGCCACTGACCGCACAGCCGGTACCCTCAGTGCAGGGTGGCCAGCTACCTCCACCGACCGGCCAGTTTCCTGCCGCCCCGACCTCGACGGCGCCGATGGCTGGTGTTCAGCCGGGTGGCGCTGCGCCCGCGGCCTCCCTTGATGTCACCAAGGAATCGATGGTCGGCAGCTGGCGTGTCAACGGTACCTGCGACATGTTCCTAACGCTCACCAATCTCGGCAGCGGATCGCGCGGCGGTACCCGCGGTTGCGTTGGCGAACTGACAGCCATGGGCTCCTGGGAGGTCTCTGGCAAACAGGTTCTGCTCAAAGACCGCAGCGGTAACCAGATCGGTTCCGTCTACAAGGTTGCCGACAACAGCTTCAATGGCCAGACCTCGACCGGGCAGCCGATCACCCTCAGCCGGTAAGCCAGTCCGGCGGGGTTCCGCCGGTTACGCATAGGCGGACAAGCCCTCATGCAGCCAATGCCAGACTATTCGCTCAGCGTCATCGAGCAGCTCAAATCGCTAACAGCTTCGGGGACGTTGCAGGTCGATTCCGCCCAGATGGGCGTCGCCAAGTGCCTCGATCGGGTGCTCGCTTCCCTCAAGCAGAAGCGGCCGGCGGCCAAGAGCAGCGCGCTCGGCTGGCTGTTCGCATCCAAGAAGAAGACCGAGGCCGGTATCAGAGGTCTCTATATCCATGGCAGCGTCGGGCGCGGCAAGACGATGCTCATGGACATGTTCTTCGCGCTGGCGCCCTGCCGGAAAAAGCGGCGCGCGCATTTCCACGAATTCATGGCCGATGTGCACAATCGCATCGCCGCCCATCGGCAGAAACTGAAGAACGGCGAGACAAAACAGGCCGATCCGATACCCCCGGTTGCCGCCGCGCTCTTCGAGGAAGCGGAACTGCTCTGCTTCGACGAATTCACCGTCACCGACATCGCCGATGCGATGATCCTGTCGCGGCTGTTTTCCGAGCTTTTCGCTCGCGGTTGCGTGCTGGTGGCGACCTCGAATGTCGAGCCCGACAATCTCTATAAGGATGGCCTCAATCGCGGGCTCTTCGTGCCCTTCGTCACGCTTCTCAAAAAGCATGTCGAGATCGTTACGCTCGATTCTCCGACTGACTACCGGATGGAAAAGCTGAACAGCCAGCCAATCTATCTCGTTCCGATCGACGAGCGCACCGACATGGCGATGGATGCCTCGTGGACGCAGGCGCTGCATGGCCGCAAGGCGCAGCCTGTGGAGATCCCCATGAAGGGCCGGGCAATCCATGTACCACTCGCTGCCGATCGGATGGCGCGTTTCTCCTTCGCCGATCTCTGCGATAAACCGTTGGGTGCAGCCGATTTTCTGGCCATCTCCGAACGCTTCGATACGATCTTTCTGGATCACGTTCCGCTACTCGGTCCGGAAAAGCGAAACCAGATCAAGCGCTTCATCATTCTGATCGACACGCTCTACGATCACGGCATCCGTCTTTACGTTTCCGCTGCCGCCATGCCGGAGGATCTGCTCATCGGAAGACGGGGTACAGAAGGCTTTGAATTCGACCGTACGGCATCGCGTCTTTTCGAAATGAGAAGTGCCGAATATCTTAATGCGCACCATGAACGGCGTGCTGCCGAGTAACACTTTGGTGACAATTGATCTTACGTTTACGTAAGAATTTTAATATCTAAACGATTGAAATTGCTGCACCAAAAATAATGCATTGCCATTTTTTGGCTTTAGGTCTATGCGATTGCGGCATTGGGCGATGCCCGCGCGTCGCCCGACGGATTTTGATCGCAAAGGAAAAGCGAAATGGCGCGTAACAAGATCGCACTCATCGGTTCTGGCATGATTGGTGGCACGCTGGCGCATCTCGCCGGCCTGAAGGAGTTGGGCGACATCGTCCTCTTCGACATTGCTGACGGCATCCCCCAGGGCAAGGGTCTCGACATCGCACAGTCCTCCCCCGTCGAAGGCTTCGACGCCAATCTGACTGGTGCCAGCGACTATTCCGCGATCGAAGGTGCTGACGTCTGCATCGTCACCGCCGGCGTTCCGCGCAAGCCGGGCATGAGCCGTGATGACCTTCTCGGCATCAACCTCAAGGTCATGGAACAGGTCGGCGCCGGCATCAAGAAATATGCTCCGAACGCTTTCGTCATCTGCATCACCAACCCGCTCGACGCCATGGTCTGGGCGCTGCAGAAGTTCTCCGGCCTTCCGGCTAACAAGGTCGTCGGCATGGCCGGCGTTCTCGACTCCTCGCGCTTCCGTCTTTTCCTCGCCAAGGAATTCAACGTTTCCGTTCAGGACGTCACGGCTTTCGTTCTCGGCGGCCACGGCGACACGATGGTGCCGCTCGCTCGTTACTCGACGGTTGGCGGCATTCCGCTGACCGACCTCGTCACCATGGGCTGGGTCACCAAGGAGCGCCTCGAAGAGATCATTCAGCGCACCCGTGACGGCGGCGCCGAAATCGTCGGCCTCTTGAAGACCGGTTCGGCCTATTATGCTCCGGCCGCTTCCGCGATCGAAATGGCTGAATCCTACCTCAAGGACAAGAAGCGCGTTCTGCCCTGCGCCGCCCATCTTACCGGCCAGTACGGCGTCAAGGACATGTATGTCGGCGTTCCCACCGTCATTGGTGCCGGTGGCGTCGAGCGCATCATCGAGATCGATCTCAACAAGACCGAGAAGGAAGCCTTCGACAAGTCCGTCGGCGCCGTTGCCGGTCTCTGCGAAGCCTGCATCAACATCGCGCCCGCCCTCAAGTAATTGGTGCGCTGAAGCAATCGAAATAGGGACAAACCCATGAATATTCACGAATATCAGGCCAAGGCTCTGCTGAAGGGCTATGGCGCGCCGGTCGCGGACGGCGTGGCTATCCTCAAGGTCGAGGAAGCCGCTGCCGCCGCCAAGTCACTTCCCGGCCCGCTTTACGTGGTCAAGAGCCAGATCCATGCGGGCGGCCGCGGCAAGGGCAAGTTCAAGGAACTCGGCCCGGATGCCAAGGGCGGCGTTCGTCTCGCCAAGTCGATCGATGAAGTCGTTGCGCATGCCAAGGAGATGCTCGGCAATACGCTGGTGACGGCGCAAACCGGCGAAGCCGGCAAGCAGGTCAACCGCCTCTACATCGAAGATGGTGCCGATATTGCCCGCGAGCTCTATTGCTCGCTTCTGGTCGACCGCTCGGTCGGCAAGGTGGCTTTCGTCGTTTCGACCGAAGGCGGCATGGATATCGAAGCCGTCGCTCACGACACGCCTGAGAAGATCCATACGATCGCTATCGATCCGGAAGCTGGTGTCAGGGCAGCCGACGTTGCTGCCATCACCAAGGCGCTTCAGCTCGAGGGTGCAGCCGCAGAAGATGCAAAGACGCTCTTCCCGGCGCTCTATAAGGCTTTCGGCGAGAAGGACATGGCCCTGCTCGAGGTCAATCCGCTGATCGTCATGAAGGACGGCCATCTGCGCGTCCTCGACGCCAAGATGTCTTTCGACGGCAATGCGCTGTTCCGTCATGACGACGTCAGGGCGCTGCGCGACGAGACGGAAGAAGACGCCAAGGAAATCGAGGCCTCGAAGTGGGACCTCGCCTATGTGGCGCTCGACGGCAACATCGGCTGCATGGTCAACGGCGCAGGCCTTGCCATGGCGACGATGGACATCATCAAGCTCTACGGCAAGGAGCCGGCGAATTTCTGCGACGTCGGCGGCGGCGCCGGCAAGGAGAAGGTTGCTGCAGCCTTCAAGATCATCACGGCAGACCCCAAGGTCGAAGGCATTCTCGTCAACATCTTCGGCGGCATCATGAAGTGCGATGTCATTGCCGAGGGCGTCATTGCCGCGGTCAAGGAAGTCGGTCTCAAGGTTCCGCTCGTCGTTCGCCTCGAAGGCACGAATGTCGAGCTCGGCAAAAAGATCCTGAACGAGTCGGGTCTGGCGATCACGGCGGCCGACGACCTGGACGATGCGGCCAAGAAGATCGTCGCTGCGATCAACGGCTAATTTTGAAGGATCTTAAAGAATGTCTATTCTCGTCAACAAAGACACCAAGATCCTTGTTCAGGGTCTGACCGGCAAGACCGGTACATTCCACACCGAACAGGCGCTTGCTTACTACGGCACGCAGATGGTCGGCGGTATCCACCCGAAGAAGGGCGGCGAAACCTGGACCGGCTCCAAAGGCGAAAGCCTGCCGATCTTCACAACCGTTGCCGAAGGCAAGGAAAAGACCGGCGCCAACGCGTCCGTCATCTATGTCCCGCCGGCAGGTGCAGCCGATGCGATCATCGAGGCGATCGACGCCGAGATCCCCTTCATCACCTGCATTACCGAAGGTATCCCGGTCATGGACATGGTGCGCGTCAAGGCTCGCCTCGAGCGCTCCAAGTCGCGCCTGCTCGGACCGAACTGCCCAGGCATCCTGACGCCGGAAGAATGCAAGATCGGCATCATGCCGGGCTCGATCTTCCGCAAGGGTTCCGTTGGTATCGTTTCCCGCTCGGGCACGCTGACCTACGAAGCTGTCTTCCAGACCTCCAACGAAGGTCTCGGCCAGACGACGGCTGTCGGCATCGGTGGCGACCCGGTCAAGGGCACCGAATTCATCGACGTGCTCGAAATGTTCCTCGCTGATGAAGCCACGACCTCGATCATCATGATCGGCGAAATCGGCGGCTCGGCTGAAGAGGACGCGGCACAGTTCCTCAAGGACGAGGCCAAGAAAGGCCGCAAGAAGCCGATGGCCGGCTTCATCGCTGGCCGTACCGCGCCGAAGGGCCGCACCATGGGCCATGCCGGTGCCGTGGTTTCCGGTGGCAAGGGCGATGCTGAATCGAAGATCGCGGCGATGGAATCGGCAGGCATCAAGGTGTCGCCGTCTCCAGCTCGCCTCGGCAAGACGCTGGTTGAAGTCCTCAAGGGCTAAACCAACTTATATACCCGGACGGAAGAGGGCATCCCAGCTTCCGTCCGGCTTTCTATTTGCGAAATACGGATGCGCCGCGGACAGGCGGCAATCGGAATGCGGCAGCCGGCGATGAAGCCGGCAAATTCATCTAAGTCAGGAGGCGGACGGAAGCGTCCGCATATCACCATGGCACGGCAAGAAGCCAACGAGCAATTTCAGATCACCTCGTTTCTGGATGGCGCCAATGCTGCCTATATCGAGCAGCTCTACGCCCGTTATGAAGACGATCCCAACTCGGTCGACGATCAGTGGCGGTCCTTCTTCAAGGCGCTGGAAGACGATCCTGCTGATGTGAAGAAGGCGGCCAAGGGGGCATCCTGGCGCAAGAAGAACTGGCCGTTGCAGGCAAGCGGCGATCTCGTCTCAGCGCTCGATGGCGACTGGGGCATCGTCGAAAAGGTCATCGAGACCAAGGTAAAGGCCAAGGCCGAGGCCGCCGGTCAGCCGGCAGGCGCTGCCGACGTGCTGCAGGCGACGCGCGATTCCGTTCGCGCCATCATGATGATCCGCGCCTATCGCATGCGCGGCCACCTGCACGCCAAGCTCGATCCGCTCGGCATTGCTGCCGCGGTCGAAGACTATCACGAGCTTTCACCCGAAAATTACGGCTTCACGGCTGCCGACTACGATCGCAAGATCTTCATCGATAATGTGCTCGGCCTTGAATATGCGACCCTTCGCGAGATGATCGAGATCCTCGAGCGCACCTATTGCTCGACCCTCGGCGTCGAATTCATGCACATCTCCAATCCGGAAGAAAAGGCATGGATCCAGGAACGCATCGAAGGTCCGGACAAGGGTGTCGCTTTCTCGGCTGAAGGTAAGAAGGCGATCCTCGCCAAGCTTGTCGAAGCCGAAGGTTATGAGCAGTTTCTCGACGTCAAGTTCAAGGGCACCAAGCGCTTCGGCCTCGACGGCGGTGAATCGCTGATTCCGGCGCTTGAGCAGATCCTGAAGCGTGGCGGTTCTCTCGGCCTCAAGGAAGCCGTCTTCGGCATGGCCCATCGCGGCCGCCTGAACGTGCTGTCCCAGGTCATGGGCAAGCCGCATCGCGCCATCTTCCATGAGTTCAAGGGCGGTTCCTACGCACCTGACGAGGTCGAAGGCTCCGGCGACGTGAAGTACCATCTGGGTGCTTCCTCCGACCGCGAATTCGACGGCACCAAGGTGCACGTCTCGCTGACGGCAAACCCGTCGCACCTCGAAATCGTCGACCCTGTCGTCATGGGCAAGGCGCGCGCCAAGCAGGACATGAGCGCCACCGTGTGGGACGGCGACATCATCCCGCTGTCGGAGCGCGCCAAGGTTTTACCGCTCCTGATTCACGGCGACGCGGCCTTTGCCGGCCAGGGCGTCATTGCCGAAATTCTCGGTCTTTCCGGTCTGCGCGGCCACCGCGTTGCCGGCACGATGCACGTCATCATCAACAACCAGATCGGCTTCACGACGAACCCGGCCTTCTCGCGCTCGTCGCCCTATCCGTCCGACGTTGCCAAGATGATCGAAGCGCCGATCCTGCATGTCAATGGCGACGATCCGGAAGCTGTGGTCTATGCGGCCAAGGTTGCGACCGAATTCCGCATGAAGTTCCACAAACCTGTCGTGCTCGACATGTTCTGCTATCGACGCTACGGCCACAATGAAGGCGATGAGCCGTCCTTCACTCAGCCGAAGATGTACAAGGTTATCCGTGGCCACAAGACGGTCCTGCAGCTCTATGCAGACCGCCTCGTCCGCGAAGGCCTGCTCACCGACGGCGAAGTCGAAAAGATGAAGGCCGACTGGCGCGCCCATCTCGAGCAGGAATTCGAAGCCGGTCAGCACTACAAGCCGAACAAGGCCGACTGGCTGGACGGCGAATGGTCCGGCCTGCGCACGGCTGACAATGCTGACGAACAGCGCCGCGGCAAAACCGCAGTGCCGATGAAGACGCTCAAGGATATCGGCCGCAAGCTGTCGGAAATTCCGGCGGGATTCAATGCGCATCGCACGATCCAGCGTTTCATGGAAAACCGCGCCAACATGGTCCAGAGCGGCGAAGGCCTCGACTGGGCGATGGCCGAAGCGCTGGCTTTCGGTGCGCTCGTTGTCGAGGGCCACAAGATCCGCCTGTCCGGTCAGGATTGCGAACGTGGCACCTTCTCGCAGCGTCATTCGGTTCTCTACGATCAGGAAACTGAAGAGCGCTACATTCCGCTTGCGAACCTGTCGCCGACACAGGCCCGTTATGAAGTCATCAACTCGATGCTTTCGGAAGAAGCCGTCCTCGGCTTCGAATACGGCTATTCGCTCGCTCGTCCGAATGCGTTGACGCTCTGGGAAGCCCAGTTCGGCGACTTCGCAAACGGTGCGCAGGTCGTTTTCGACCAGTTCATCTCGTCTGGCGAACGCAAGTGGCTGCGCATGTCTGGCCTCGTCTGCTTGCTGCCGCACGGCTATGAAGGCCAGGGTCCGGAACATTCGTCCGCCCGTCTGGAGCGTTATCTCCAGCTCTGCGCTGAGGATAACATGCAGGTCGCCAACGTTACGACGCCGGCGAACTACTTCCACATCCTGCGCCGCCAGCTGAAGCGTGACTTCCGCAAGCCGCTGATCCTGATGACACCGAAGTCGCTGCTGCGCCACAAGCGCGCGGTTTCGACGCTTGCCGAAATGGCCGGTGAATCCTCCTTCCACCGTCTCCTGTGGGACGACGCGGAGGTCATCAAGGACGGTCCGATCAAGCTGCAGAAGGATGCCAAGATCCGTCGCGTCGTCATCTGCACCGGCAAGGTCTACTACGACCTCCTGGAAGAGCGCGAGAAGCGCGGCATCGACGACATCTACCTGCTGCGTATCGAACAGCTCTACCCGTTCCCGGCCAAGGCGCTCATCAACGAGCTGTCCCGCTTCCGCAACGCCGAGATGGTCTGGTGCCAGGAAGAGCCGAAGAACATGGGCGCATGGTCGTTCATCGACCCGTATCTGGAATGGGTGCTTGCCCATATCGATGCGAAGTACCAGCGCGTTCGTTACACGGGTCGCCCCGCAGCCGCTTCGCCGGCAACGGGCCTGATGTCCAAGCATCTGTCGCAGCTCGCCGCATTCCTCGAGGATGCGCTGGGCGGCTAACAAAAAGGGGAAGCGCGATGGCATATTTCTTCATGAGACTTGTGCCGCCGCGCCCCACGTTCCCGCATGACGGGACCGGGGAGGAAATGGCGGCGATGAAGCGCCATGCCGAATATTGGCACCAGAAAGCCCTTGCGGGATCGGCGATTGCCGTCGGTCCCGTTTTCGAGGCTGGAGGGGCTTTCGGCATCGCCATCGTCGAGGTTGCGGATCAGGCGGCAGCCAAGGCGCTTGCCGATGCCGACCCGATCATCACGTCCGGCTTCGGTTTTCGTTTCGATGTCTCGCCAATGCCCTCAATCATTCTCCGGCCGCAGGCCGGGACCGCCATCTAACACGATAACAAGCACAATCAGGATTTGAACAATGGCCACAGAAATCCGCGTTCCAACACTCGGTGAATCCGTCAGCGAGGCAACCGTCGGCACCTGGTTCAAGAAGGTCGGCGATGCCGTGAAGGCCGACGAGCCCATTCTCGAGCTTGAAACCGACAAGGTGACCATCGAAGTTCCTGCTCCGGCTTCCGGCACGCTTTCGGAAATCGTTGCGCAGGCTGGCGAGACCGTTGGCCTCGGTGCGCTTCTCGGCCAGATCGCGGCAGGCGCAGGCGCCGCCGCGGCTCCGGCTGCCGCTGCCCCGGCCGCAGCGCCTGCTGCACCGGCTCCGATGCCAGCTGCTCCGGTTGCTGCCGCTGCTGCGTCGGCCGCCTCCGTATCCTCCATGCCGCCGGCTCCGGCTGCGGCAAAGATGCTCGCAGAAAACAACCTCTCGGTCGATCAAGTCGATGGCTCTGGCAAACGCGGCCAGGTCCTGAAGGGCGATGTCATCGCCGCTGTCGCCAAGGCTGCAGCGGCTCCGGCCGCCGCACCGGCAGCCCCTGCTGCTCCGCGCGGTCCGTCGACGGTCGAGGACGCCGGCCGCGAAGAGCGTGTGAAGATGACGCGCCTGCGCCAGACGATTGCTAAGCGTCTCAAGGATGCGCAGAACACGGCTGCCATGCTGACCACCTATAACGAGGTGGACATGAAGGCCGTCATGGACCTGCGCAACAAGTACAAGGATGTCTTCGAGAAGAAGCATGGCGTGAAGCTCGGCTTCATGGGCTTCTTCACCAAGGCGGTCACGCACGCCCTGAAGGAACTGCCGGCCGTCAACGCTGAAATCGATGGCACCGATATCATCTACAAGAACTACTGCCACGTTGGCATGGCCGTCGGTACGGACAAGGGCCTCGTCGTTCCCGTCATCCGTGATGCTGACCAGATGTCGATCGCGGAAATCGAGAAGGAACTCGGCCGCCTCGCCAAGGCAGCCCGTGACGGCTCGCTCTCCATGGCAGAGATGCAAGGCGGCACCTTCACCATCACCAATGGTGGTGTCTACGGCTCGCTGATGTCCTCGCCGATCCTCAACGCACCGCAGTCGGGCATTCTCGGCATGCACAAGATCCAAGAGCGTCCGGTCGCCATCGGCGGTCAGGTCGTTATCCGCCCGATGATGTATCTTGCGCTCTCCTACGACCACCGTATCGTCGACGGCAAGGAAGCCGTGACCTTCCTCGTGCGCGTCAAGGAAAGCCTGGAAGATCCGGAACGTCTGGTTCTGGACCTCTAAGCGGAGCGATCTGCCATGCGAGACCGGATCATGCGAGCGGCGGGCGCAGTTTTCTGCGCCACGGTTGCCTTCATTCCGGTCTCGGCTCTCGCTTTCGACGTGAACAAGGCGAGCAGCAATTTCGACCTTGTGTCGCTCAGCGATGCGGAGCTTTCCGCACGCTCTCTCAAGACGGTCGATATGGGGAATGTCGAGCTCACCTCGGGTCATATCGTTGCCGCCGATCCGCTGGCGCAGCCGGACCGGCCGGCCTTCGCAAAAACCATTCCGGCCGGCGACTATCCGGTGCGGCTCTATGAGGCTTTCGGTCGTGTTGCCGCTGCCAGCATGCGTTTCGGCGAGGGCAAGCCCGATCACTGGGAGCTTGCGACCGTTCCGGGTCAGGATATCGTGACGCTCAAGGATGACGAGATGTTCGGTTATCCGGTCGATGCCGGCCTCGGCAGCTACATGGATGCCGATACGCTCAATCTGATCGGGGAGCGCGAGCAGCAGGTGCAGGCACAGAAGCCCGGTTCCGATGTGAATTACTATGACGACGTGCTCGCTCCGGAGCTTGATGCCAACAAGGGTGTCTATGCCCTGCACCGGCCAATGGCCGGCAAGAAGGGTAATGTCGCGATCTTCTGGAGCGGCTCGGGCGACGGCTTCTATCCAGTGTTCTGGGGCATGGACAAGGACGAGCATCCACTGGTGCTGCTGACGGATTTCCAGGTCATCGAAAACGCCGACGGGCGCAGAAAGCCGAACTTGCAATGAGTGGGGAGCATAAGGCGACGAAGCGGAAAGGGCTGGCAGCGATCGTCATCGCCGCACTATCCTGTGCGCCGGTTTCCGCCATCGCTGCCGAGTGCAAGCAGGCCAGCGCGATCTATGGAGATCGTGACGGTGCCTATGAACTGCGCTTCTCGCCGATTACCTCCGAGGCCATGAGCTCGACCCATCAATTCAAGCTCAGCGCGTTGAAGAGCCCTGTCGTCATGAATGGCTATGTGATGTCCTCCGACGATCCGGAGCGGACCATGGGCATGGTGATGTTCAACTGCCCGGATGGCGATGTCACCGGCGCCGATCTCGAGGCCTGCATGGTCTGGCAGGGCTTCGTTTATCGCGCAAGCGCCAGTGGCGGGCTGGATAATTTGCAGTCCGGTGACAGCCCGGCGGCGGAAAAGATCGTCTTTCCCGGCCTCGGCCCGGCAATCCACCAGTCTTCGGCTTGGGGTGACGGCAAGGCAAAGGTCGCGCCGTGGGATGTCCTCGATTTCAAAGGATGCGCACAATGACTGATGGACCCGTTCTGCTCGTGACCGGCGGCAGCCGCGGCATTGGTGCTGCCGCTTGCCTGGTTGCCGCCCGCCATGGCTGGCGCGTTGCGGTGAACTACGCCTCGAACGAGACTGCGGCAAATGCCGTCGTTTCCGAGATCAAGAAGGCCGGCGGCGATGCGTTCGCCATCAAGGGCGATGTCGGCAATAGCGCCGATATCGTCTCGATGTTCGAGGCGGTCGACAAGCATTTTGGGCGGTTGGACGGGCTGGTGAACAATGCCGGTATTGTCGATAACACCGCGCGCGTTGATGAAATGTCGGCCGATCGTCTCGAACGGATGATGCGGATCAACGTGACTGGTTCCATCCTTTGCGCCGGCGAGGCGGTGCGGCGCATGTCCTCCAGACATGGCGGGCAGGGCGGCGTGATCGTCAATATCTCTTCCATGGCGGCTGTCATTGGCGGATCGACACAGTATGTCGACTATGCCGCCTCCAAGGCAGCCATCGATACCTTCACGATCGGGCTTTCCAGGGAAGTCGCGGCCGAAGGCATTAGAGTGAACGCGATCCGTCCCGGCATCATCGAGACGGATATCCATGCCTCCGGCGGGCAGCCCGACAGAGCAAAAGAAATGGCTTCATCGATCCCGATGAAGCGAGCCGGACAGGCGGAGGAGGTGGCCGATGCAATCGTCTACCTGCTCTCGCCTTCGGCATCCTACATAACAGGCGCGATCCTCAATGTGAGCGGCGGGCGCTAGTCAATAACGTAAAGGGAAAAAGCAATGTCCTATGATGTGATTGTTATCGGAACCGGCCCCGGCGGCTATGTCGCGGCAATCAAGGCTGCCCAGCTCGGCCTCAAGGTCGCTGTCGTCGAGAAGCGCGCCACCTATGGCGGCACCTGCCTGAATGTCGGCTGCATCCCCTCCAAGGCGCTGCTGCACGCTTCCGAAATGTTCCATGCAACGCATCACATGGATGAACTCGGCATCGAAGTCGCCGCTCCGAAGCTCAATCTCGAAAAGATGCTGGCGCACAAGGATGCGACGGTAAAGTCCAACGTCGACGGCGTTGCCTTCCTGTTCAAGAAGAACAAGATCGACACCTTCCATGGCACCGGCAAGATCATCTCCGCCGGCAAGGTCTCTGTGACCGCCGAAGACGGCACGGCTCAGGAAATCGAAGGCAAGAACATCGTCATCGCCACGGGTTCCGATGTCGCCGGCATTCCGGGCGTGAAGGTCGATATCGATGAGAAGATCATCATATCTTCCACTGGTGCCATTGCGCTGGAAAAAGTGCCGGAAACGATGATCGTCGTCGGCGGTGGCGTCATCGGCCTCGAGCTCGGCTCGGTCTGGTCGCGCCTCGGCGCAAGAGTTACCGTCGTCGAATATCTCGACAAGATTCTCGGTGCGATGGATGGCGATGTTTCCAAGCAGTTCCAGCGCATGCTGGGCAAGCAGGGTATCGACATCAAACTGAGCTCCAAGGTGACCGGCGTCGAGAAGGGCGACAAGGGCGCAAAGGTGACTTTCGAGCCGGTGGCCGGTGGTGCTGTCCAGACGCTCGAAGCCGATGTCGTTCTGATCTCGACCGGCCGCATTCCCTATACGTCCGGCCTCGGCCTCGAAGAAGCGGGCGTCAAGATCGATAATCGCGGCCGCGTCGAAATCGACGGCCACTTCCAGACCAATGTCGAAGGCATTTATGCGATCGGCGACGTCGTCCAGGGTCCGATGCTGGCGCACAAGGCCGAAGACGAAGGTGTCGCACTCGCTGAAATCCTCGCCGGTCAGCATGGTCATGTGAACTACGACGTCATTCCGAGCGTCGTCTACACGCAGCCGGAGGTCGCTTCCGTCGGCAAGACCGAGGAAGAGCTGAAGGCTGCAGGCGTCGCCTACAAGGTGGGCAAGTTCCCGTTCTCGGCGAATGGCCGCGCCCGCGCCATGCTGGCGACGGACGGTTTCGTCAAGATCCTCTCCGACAAGGAAACCGACCGCGTGCTCGGCGGCCACATCGTCGGCTTCGGCGCCGGCGAGATGATCCACGAGATCGCCGTGCTGATGGAATTCGGCGGCTCGGCAGAAGATCTCGGCCGCACCTGCCATGCGCACCCGACCATGTCGGAAGCCGTGAAGGAAGCCGCACTCGCTGCCTTCTTCAAGCCGATCCATCTGTAAGATTAAATATCAGCAATCATTCACAATGCCGCTTGCCTTCGGGCGGGCGGCATTTTTATTTGGTGGGCAAGTTTCGCTAACTATTTGACGAAAGCCAAGAAAATGAATGATCGCGTCGTTGTCGGCTACAGCCTCTCCCAACGTTTCCTTCACTGGGCGACCGTCCTTCTGGTCCTCTATAATCTTCTTTTGCCCGATGGCATGAATACCTGGTATCGGCTTGTCCGCCGTGGCGGGACGCCCTCGCCGGAACAGATCGCTTCGGCCAATATCCACGCCTATGTCGGCATTGCCATCCTGCTCGTGACGATCCTCAGGCTCTGTCTGCGCTTCGTGCAGGGCGTGCCGCCTGAATCCGCAGACGAGCCGGCAATCTTTCGGCTCGCCGCGCGGCTCGCGCATGCAAGCCTTTATCTGCTGCTGATCGCCCTGCCGGTGTCAGGCATCGCGGTCTACTATCTTGGTGCGGAAGCATTGGGCTCGCTGCATGCCGACGTTCTGAAGCTCATTCTCTGGGTCGTCGTTGTTGCGCATGTCCTTGGCGCTCTGGCTCACCAGTTTTACTGGAAGACCGATGTCTTGCGGCGCATGACTGTCGGTTAAGTGCCGAGCCGTTCAGTTGACCGCCGTAACGGTAAAGCCCTGCTGACGCAGCAATTCGATGACACCCTCCTTGCCCGGAAGGTGCAGGGCGCCGACGGCCATGAAGACATTGCCGTTGGCGAGAATGGGTGCGGCGCGTTCAGCCATCACCTTGTTGCGGTCAAGGATGACGCGCTGCTCGAAGGCGGCGTAGTCACTATCCTCATCGCTGCCCTCGGGTGTAACGGTCTTCAGCATGGGCATGGTCATGCCGATATCGCCGGAGAGATAGATGTCGGTCATGGTCTCGACCACGTCGTTCATCTTGCCGCCGAGTTCGAGGGTCTCGATCAGCGACTTCAGATGAAACTCGACCGGCAGTTCGGCCATGGCCTGCAGCTGTTCCGCCAGGGTCTCTAGACCCTTGACCTGTTTGCCTTCGGCGGCCGCATCTGCCGCGATCTTCTGGTCGAGGAACTGTACGCCCTTTGCCTTGCGGGCGATCTCGCAGGCAGGAAGTGCAACGGCGCTTGCGATCATCCAGGGGCGCATGCGGGAAACGGCCGAGAGCGGGATACCGCGCTGCTTCAGCCCGGTTTCGAGGCGGCTGTAGTCGCCAGGCGAAAGAAGCTTATCGATTGTGGTGCCGTCCGTGAACATCATCAGATCCGGCTTCATCAGCAACGCTGCGGTCGCCTTCTTCTCATCGAGAATTTCGTCGGACTCGATGACGATCGTATCGGCGCCGTCATGAGCAGTCTGGGTGCGGGGCGGCAGGTTCAGGACGCGCGGGTCGGTGACGTGCATGGTGCCGAGCAGCCAGGAGGCCTTGAGACCCGGTTTTTCGATCTTCCAGAAAATGCCTTTGCCGTTTGGCGTTGCATCCGCTTCCTTCACGGCTTCAGCGTAACGGGCGGGGTCGTTCTGCTGCAGTTCGGTGAGAAGGTTCTTTCCGGTGCAGCTGTCTTCCGCGGCGTCGGCCGGCGTGACGGAAAAGACAATGGCGAGCAATGCGGCGGCCAGCAGCATGTGGAAGGCTGCGATCAGCCAGAGCAGGATATTGCCGGGCTGCGCGATATGGAAAGTCCGGTGGCCGATGGAGATCGTCATGCTGGTAATCCGGTCACTTGTGCTTCGAACCTCATGCTCTAAGCCGGGCTTGCGCATATTCCTTTAAGAGACAGCGTTAACGAATGGTTACGCGCGCGGGTGCGCCCTATCATACACCTCCAGAAGCCTTGATGCATCGACGCCGGTATAGACCTGCGTGGTCGAGAGGCTCGCATGACCGAGCAGTTCCTGGATGGTGCGCAGGTCGCCGCCGCCGGCCAGCAGATGGGTGGCGAAGGAGTGGCGAAGCGCATGCGGGGTTGCCGTTTCCGGCAGGCCGAAGGCACTGCGCAGCTTCTGCATGGCGCGCTGGATGATGGCCGGCTGCAGTTTGCCGCCGCGGGCGCCGCGAAAGAGCGGTTCGCCGTCCTCCAAATGAATGGGGCAGAGCTGCCGGTATTTCTCGACGGCTTCGAAGACGATGGGCAGCAGCGGCACGAGGCGGGTCTTGTTGCCCTTGCCAGTGATGCGCAGCGTCGTCGTGCCGGCCTTAATATCGGCGGGTGTCAGGTCGAGCGCTTCGGAAATGCGCAGGCCGCAGCCATAGAGCAGCGTCATGACAGCTGCGTCGCGCGCTGCGATCCAAGGCTCGTCTTGGAGTTGCGCATCGTTGCTGACAACCGTGATGGCCTGTCTATCAGAGAGCGGTTTCGGAAGAGATTTCGGCTGCTTCGGCGATCGCACGGCGCAAGCGCCTGCCGCATTGACCAAGCCCTTCTTTTCAAGGTGACGCAGAAAGGAGCGAATGCCGGCGAGATTGCGCGCCACCGAGCGGGCGCCGGAGCCCTCTTTGCGCCGGGCGGCCAGAAAGGCGCGAAAGTCTGCCGGGCGCAGCGCCTCGATATCGCGCAGCGTCGTCGGACCGCCGAGGTGACCGGTCATGAAGGTCAGGAACTGGCGTGTGTCGCGCTCATAGGCATCGAGCGTATGTTCGGAAAGGCGGCGCTCCCGGGCGAGGTTTTCAAGCCAGGCGCCTCGTTCCGTCATCAGGTGCGCATCGGCAATGATCAGGAGTTCATTCACGGTTTTAACTCTTGAATTTGCTTTCGATGACGCCAATTCTGAAACAGTGACGTTATGGAATTGCTAATGCTTGCCAAGCCCTTGTCATGTATCGATCATAATTCGTTGAGATAGCTTATAGCTCCCGTAAAACAGGAATTTTTATGGCACGGCGCGATTCCATGACGGCCTTTGGACAGCTCGCGGAAGCGATCGCCCTGGTTTCACACGGAAAGCCCGGCCATATCGTCGATACGTTGATCGCCGAGCGCGGCCAGAAGATCGTCCGCCATCCGCTCTGGCCTGTCATGCGACCGTTTCTCTACACGCTGCTGCGCTACAACAAGGCGATCGAATTCGCCAACGACGTTGCCAACATGCCGGGCTTCCAGTCTTTCGAATATATGAGCAATCTGTTGAAGCTCGACATCAACGTCACCAACGCCGAGCGCATCCCGGCATCCGGTGGCTTCATCCTCGTCAGCAATCATCCGACCGGCATTGCCGACGGTGTGGCTGTGTTCGATCTCCTGAAGACGTGCCGCCCGGATATGATGTTCTTCGCCAACCGGGATGCGGTACGCGTCAATCCGCGCTTTGCGGAAATGATCATACCGGTCGAATGGCGCGAGGAATTCAAGAGCAAGCTCAAAGCGCGCGAGACACTGCAGCTCACCAACCATGCGGTGAAAGAGGGCAAGGCGACCGTGCTTTTCCCCTCAGGCCGTATCGCCTACTGGGCGAACGGGCAGCTCAACGAGCGGCCATGGAAAACTTCTGCCGTCGGCCTTGCCCGCAAATACGGCCTGCCGATCCTGCCCGTTCACATGACGGCGCGCAATTCCGGGCTTTTCTACTGGTTTGCCAAATGGTCGACGGAACTGCGCGACATGACGGTATTCTATGAACTTCTGAACAAGAAGGGCGACCGCTTCGATTTCGTCATCGGCAATCTCATTCCCGCCGAACAGCTCGACGGCGATCTGAACGAGGTGACGAAGGCGCTGGAAAAGCACACGGTCTACGACATGGCGGCTGATGGGGATTCACGCTTCGTGCCCGTGTCCCGGCAACTGTTGCCGGAGTTGGTTGCTGCCCATTCTTTTTAGCGTTGCTTTGCGCTAAAGCGGAGGCATGCGTCTTCGCTCCATGTTTGCTAGGAATTACCGGTCACTGCGCTCGATCCGCATGGATCTTGCGGATACGACGCTGTTTCTTGGAGAGAACGGTGCTGGCAAGTCCAATCTCTATCGTGCCCTGCAACTTGTGCGGGCGGCGGTTCGCGGGCGGCTGGCCTATGAGCTCGCCGCTGAAGGCGGCATGCTGTCGGCTCTTTGGTCCGGCACTCGGCCCCAGTCCGACGGGCCTGCACGCATCCGTCTGGAAGTCGAGATCATCGACGAGGAGCGCGCAGTCACGTTCCGGTATCATGTCGAGGCGGGGTTGCGCCCGCCGACGGCTGCTGCGGGCTTTGCGCTCGAACCGCAGATCAAAGCTGAAGAGCTTTCCGTCGAAACCGGCCGCCGCGCGGTAACGATGATGAAGCGGGCAGGTCCCGGCATCTTCGTTCGCGACGGTGCTGGGCGTATGCAGGACTAC
Source organism: Rhizobium sp. BK275 (assembly GCF_014193555.1). Classification (NCBI taxonomy): domain Bacteria; kingdom Pseudomonadati; phylum Pseudomonadota; class Alphaproteobacteria; order Hyphomicrobiales; family Rhizobiaceae; genus Rhizobium; species Rhizobium sp. BK275. The sequence goes on along the minus strand of NZ_JACHZL010000006.1, from coordinate 128,279 downwards.
CCGGACGAGGCGCTGACATCGGAAACGGCGATCGCCCTGCTCGGGGATGCCGGCCATTTCCCCGAGGTTGCCGCCTTCCGTCACATCGTCAACAACTGGCGCTTCTTCCACGGTTTTCGCACGGATAGGGCTTCCCCGCTTCGCCATCCCTGCCTTGCCGTCACCAGCCCCATGCTGGACGAGGATGGTGGCAATCTCGCCGCCGTCTTTGCGACGCTCGCCCATACGCGGCAGGATACGGTCGAGCTCGATCGCATCCTGGTATCGGCGCTCGGCGGTGCAAGGCTCGTCGTGCCTCAGCCGGGCGAGACGGCGGAGTTCGGCCTGATGCTGCCGGATTTTCCGCACCGCGTCTTTCATCCGCGTGAACTGTCTGACGGGCAGGTCCGCTTCCTCGGTCTTGCTGCCGCACTGCTCTCCTACAGGCTACCGGCGCTCATCGCCCTGAATGAGCCGGAGGCGAGCCTGCATCCCGATATGCTGGTGCCGCTCGCCGACATGATCGCCGAAGCGTCAAAAAGCAGCCAGGTCTGGATCGTCACTCATTCGGTGCAACTGGCCGAGGCAGTGCGCGAACGCTGCGGCGTTCGTCCGCGAAAGGTTATCCGTGAGAATGGTGCCACGTGGATCGAAGGTATGCGGCTGACGGGAACGATCGCTGGCGAAGACGATGATGATGACTAACCCTCATTGTCGGCGGGTTCCATTTTACGGCCGTTGCGGGCATGGTCTGCCGCAATGAGTACAGATTCGTCCGATCTTTTTGGCGCGCTTTTCGAGGCCCCGCCCGTAAACCGTACGGTTCCGGTGCTGGTGCCGATGCCGGCGCCAAAACCCTATTCCTATTCTGTGCCGGAAGGCATGGCGATCGAGCCCGGCTCGGTCGTGCAGGTGCCGCTTGGACCGCGCCAGGTGATCGGTGTCGTCTGGGATGGCGGTGAGGATGGTGTCGACCCTAAGAAGCTCAGGCCTATCACCCACGTCTTCGATTGCCCGCCGCTCAACAAGGAGATGCGGGATTTCATCGACTGGGTGGCGACCTATACGCTTTCTCCGCCGGGACTGGTGGCGCGGATGGCGCTGAGGGCGCCGAATGCCTTCGAGCCGGAGCCGATGGTGGAGGGATTACGTTTCGTCGGTGGCGAGCCGGAGCGGATGACGCCGGCGCGCGCTCGCGTGCTCGATGCGATCTCGGACGGGCTCTCCTGGACCCGGATCGGTCTTGCCCATGCCGCGGGTGTCTCCACCAGCGTCGTTGACGGGCTGATCGCACAGGGCATTTTCGAGACCATCTTCCTGCCGCCGCCGCCTGTCGTTGCTAGGCCCGATCCGGACTTCATCGGCTCCCGCCTCGAGGGTCCGCAGAAGGAGGCCGCCGAGGAAATTCTGGACGAAGTGCGCAAGGGCGAATTTGCCGTTTCGCTGATCGACGGCGTGACCGGTTCGGGCAAGACGGAGGTCTATTTCGAGGCAATCGCAGAGACGCTGAGGCGCGGCAAACAGGTGCTGATCCTGCTGCCGGAGATCGCCCTTACCGCAAGCTTCCTCGAACGCTTTCAGGACCGGTTCGGCGCGAAACCTGCCGAGTGGCATTCCGATCTGGCGCCGCGTATGCGTGAAAAGGTCTGGCGGCAGGCGGTAACGGGTGAGGTGCGGGTCGTCGCCGGCGCGCGCTCGGCGCTGTTCCTGCCGTTTGAAGATCTCGGTCTCATCATCGTCGATGAGGAGCATGATCCTGCCTACAAGCAGGAGGATCGCGTTTATTACAACGCGCGCGACATGGCCGTCGTGCGGGCTCGGATCGGCGATTTTCCTGTCGTGCTCGTTTCGGCGACACCTTCGGTGGAGAGCCAGGTCAATGGCCAGAGCGGACGCTACAGCACGATCCATCTGCCGACACGTTTCGGCGACGCGGCACTGCCTGACCTGCATCTCGTTGACTTACGACGACACGCCCCTGAGCGCGGCGGTTTCCTGTCGCCCGTGTTGATCCGGGCGATTGGCAAGACGGTGGAAAAGGGCGAGCAGGCGCTTCTCTTCCTCAATCGCCGCGGTTATGCGCCGCTGACACTCTGCCGTGTCTGCGGTCATCGTTTCCAATGCCCGCAATGTTCGAGCTGGCTGGTGGAGCATCGCTTCCGCCGCCAGCTGCAATGCCATCAATGCGGCCATACCGAGCCGACGCCAGAGGCCTGCCCGGAATGCGGAACGCTCGACCACCTCGTCGCCTGCGGGCCGGGCGTGGAGCGCATCGCCGAAGAGGTGGAGCGGCATTTTCCGGATGCGCGTACGATCGTACTCTCTTCCGACATCATGGGCGGGGTGAAGCGGCTGCGGCTGGAGCTCGATGCCATCGCCAAGGGCGAGGCGGATATCGTCATCGGTACGCAGCTTGTGGCCAAGGGGCACAATTTTCCACTGATGACACTGGTCGGCATCGTCGACTCGGATCTTGGGCTCGCGAATGGTGATCCGCGCGCGGCGGAGCGGACTTTCCAGCTTCTTTCGCAGGTCACGGGTCGTGCCGGCCGAACCGGCCTCAAGAGCCATGGGCTGCTGCAGACCTATCAGCCGCAGCATCCGGTCATGCAGGCGATCGTGTCGGGCGATGCGCGGGCCTTTTACGAGCGCGAAATCAGCGAGCGGGAGCGCGCGATCCTTCCGCCCTTCGGCAGGCTCGCCTCCATCATCGTTTCGGCCGATACGCGGCATGATGCGGAGAACCATGCGCGCGGCATGCGCAACGCCGCACCCCAGGTTTCAGGCATTTCCGTTCTCGGTCCGGCGGAGGCGCCCTTAGCGCTGGTGCGCGGCCGTCATCGTTTCCGTCTTTTGGTGCATGGACGCCGGAATTCCGACATGCAGGCCTATCTGCGGGCGATGTTGTCGCAATCGCCGAAAGAGCGCGGCTCTGTTCAGGTGCAGCTCGACATCGATCCGCAGAGCTTCCTGTAGATCATTTCTGCCCGACATTTCCGGATGCGGCCGATCATGGCATAAACGCAGAATCAGCTGATGATTTGGGGTCGAGGCATGGAATTCTACTTTCCGACGGAATTTGGCGAGCAGCTTGCCTTCGGTGCGGCAGCCTTCACGGCGCTTGCCGGCTTCGTCATCATGTTCGCGCCTGGCCTTGCTATGCGAGCTTTCGCTCTGGCGCCCCGCGGCGAGCGACGCGAAGGTTTTAGCGAAGTCCGATCGATGGGCGGCCTCTATCTTGGCCTCGGCCTTGCCACGATCATGCTGGCGCAGGACTGGACCTATCTGGCTCTTGGAGCAGCCTTCGCGATGGCCGCTTTCGCACGTATCATTTCCATTCTGTCTGATAAGGGGAGTACACTCCTCAATTATTTACTTTTGGTTGTGCAGACGGCCATCGCCGCGCTGCCACTGCTCTACGTTTTTGGCTTCCTGCAGGGGTGATCTCAAGCGGAAAAGAAGGCGTTTCACGGCTCGCTTTCAGGTGTTTCCGTAATTTTGGCGCCAGAAAATCAAGCGAAACACGTATTCCGGCATTACGCGTGTTGCGAGTCCGAATATCCTATGTTAGACGGACCCCGAATTTCGGAAGAAGCAAGAGGCTTCTCTTGCGATTTCTGGGGGAAATCAAAACGAATTCAAGATCATAAGTTCAGCGCCCGCTGAAAGTCCGATTTTGAATTGAAATCAGGGAAATTTGTGCCCGTGGCAGACACGTCCCAGCTTACTTCTGGTGTTGCAGAGCGCTATGCTTCGTCGCTTTTCGAGCTGGCTCTCGAAGAAGGCGCGGTTGACAGCGTTACCGCTGATCTCGGCCGGTTCCAGACCATGCTGGACGAAAGCGACGACCTGAAGCGCTTTGTCTTGAGCCCGGTTTTCTCTGCAGAAGATCAGCTCAAGGGCATCGTCGCTATCAGCGAAAAGGCTGGCATCTCGGGCTTCTTCGCCAATTTCCTGAAGGTCGTGGCGCGTAACCGCCGCCTGTTTGCCCTGCCGGGCATGATCAAGGCCTTCCGCATCATTGCTGCCAACCATCGCGGCGAAATTTCTGCCGAAGTCACTTCGGCCCATGCTCTGACCGCAGAGCAGGAAAATGAATTGAAGGCGGCGCTGAAGGGCGTCACCGGCAAAGACGTGGCGATTGCTGTCACGGTTGATCCGTCAATTCTTGGTGGTCTGATCGTCAAGGTTGGGTCCCGTCAGATTGACACGTCTCTTCGTACCAAACTCTCTACCCTTAAGCTTGCATTGAAAGAGGTCGGCTGATGGATATCCGCGCTGCGGAAATTTCCGCAATTCTTAAAGACCAGATCAAGAACTTCGGCAAAGAGGCGGAAGTCTCGGAAGTCGGTCAGGTTCTCTCCGTTGGTGACGGTATCGCTCGCGTTTACGGTCTGGACAATGTCCAGGCTGGTGAAATGGTCGAGTTCCCCGGCGGCATCCGCGGCATGGCGCTCAACCTTGAATCCGACAATGTCGGTGTCGTTATTTTCGGCTCCGACCGCGACATCAAGGAAGGCGACACTGTCAAGCGTACCGGCGCGATCGTCGACGTTCCGGTCGGTCCGGAACTGCTCGGCCGCGTTGTCGACGCTCTCGGCAACCCGATCGACGGCAAAGGCCCGATCAACGCGACCCGCCGTGCGCGCGTCGACGTCAAGGCTCCAGGCATCATTCCGCGCAAGTCGGTTCATGAGCCGATGTCGACCGGCCTCAAGGCCATCGATGCCCTTATTCCGGTTGGCCGCGGCCAGCGCGAGCTCGTCATCGGCGACCGTCAGACCGGCAAGACCGCCATTATTCTCGACGCCTTCCTGAATCAGAAGCCGATCCACGACAACGGCCCGGAACAGGACAAGCTGTTCTGCGTCTACGTTGCGGTTGGCCAGAAGCGCTCGACCGTTGCTCAGTTCGTCAAGGTTCTGGAAGAGCGCGGCGCCCTGAAGTACTCGATCGTTGTTGCCGCGACTGCTTCCGATCCGGCTCCGATGCAGTTCCTCGCTCCGTTTGCAGGCTGCGCAATGGGCGAATACTTCCGTGATAACGCCCAGCACGCGCTGATCGGTTACGATGACCTGTCCAAGCAGGCCGTTGCCTACCGTCAGATGTCGCTCCTTCTGCGCCGCCCGCCGGGCCGCGAAGCTTATCCGGGCGACGTCTTCTACCTGCACTCGCGTCTCCTCGAGCGCGCTGCAAAGATGAACGACGACAAGGGCGCTGGTTCGCTCACCGCTCTGCCGGTCATCGAAACGCAGGGTAACGACGTTTCGGCCTTCATTCCGACCAATGTGATCTCGATCACGGACGGTCAGATCTTCCTCGAAACCGACCTGTTCTACCAGGGTATCCGTCCGGCCGTTAACGTCGGTCTGTCGGTTTCCCGCGTCGGTTCTTCGGCTCAGATCAAGGCCATGAAGCAGGTTGCCGGTTCGATCAAGGGTGAACTCGCCCAGTATCGCGAAATGGCCGCCTTCGCCCAGTTCGGTTCGGACCTGGACGCTGCAACGCAGCGCCTGCTCAACCGCGGTGCACGCCTGACCGAACTCCTGAAGCAGCCGCAGTTCTCGCCGCTGAAGACGGAAGAGCAGGTCGCCGTGATCTTTGCCGGCGTCAATGGCTATCTCGACAAGCTGCCGGTCGCTCAGGTCGGCAAGTTCGAACAGGGCCTGCTATCTTACCTGCGTTCGGAAGGCTCCGACATCCTCGATGCGATTCGTACGGAAAAGGCTATCAGCGATGCGACGAAGGGCAAGCTCACTGCTGCCCTCGACAGCTTCGCCAAGTCTTTCCAGTAATCGGACCCTAGGTTAGGACGGATAACGGATGCCTTCACTTAAGGATCTGAAAAACCGGATCGCCTCCGTCAAGGCGACGCAGAAGATCACCAAGGCGATGAAGATGGTCGCCGCGGCGAAGCTTCGGCGTGCCCAGGAGGCGGCGGAGGCCGCCCGGCCTTACTCGCAGCGTATGAATGCGGTCCTGGCGAACATCTCCAAGGCCGTTACCGAAGCAGACGGCGCGCCGGTCCTGATGACCGGCACGGGCAAGGACCAGGTTCACCTGCTCGTCGTCTGCACGGCCGAGCGCGGCCTGTGCGGCGGCTTCAACTCACAGATCGCTCGCTTCGCACGCGATCATGTCCGCAAGCTCGTCGCTGAAGGCAAGACGGTGAAGATCGTCACGGTCGGCAAGAAGGGCTACGACATTCTGCGTCGCGAATTCGCCTCGATGATCGTCGAGCGCAAGGAACTGCGCGATGTCAAGAAGATCGGTTTCGACAATGCCGACCAGATCGGCAAACGCATCATCGAGATGTTCGAAGCCGGCGAGTTTGATGTCTGCACGCTGTTCTACTCCGAGTTCAAGTCGGTGATCAGCCAGGTTCCGACTGCGCAGCAGCTCATCCCGGCCAAGGCTCCGGAAGCCGTCGCCGAAGATGCAGACCATGCCGGCGCTGTCTATGAATACGAGCCGGATCCGGCGTCGATCCTCGACGATCTGATCCCGCGCAACATCTCCGTCCAGATCTTCCGCGCTCTCCTTGAGAACGTCGCGGGCGAAATGGGTGCCAAGATGAGCGCGATGGACAATGCGACGCGCAATGCTGGTGAGATGATCAACAAGCTGACGCTAAGCTACAACCGTCAGCGTCAGGCGCAGATCACCAAGGAACTGATTGAAATCATTTCGGGCGCGGAAGCGCTCTGAGTTAGGAAAAGAGGGTAAGAAAATGGCTGAGGCAGCTACCCGCTCTGTCGGCAAAGTCACCCAGGTTATCGGCGCCGTCGTCGACGTTGCTTTCGAAGGCGAACTGCCGGCGATTTTGAACGCGCTCGAAACCGACAATAACGGCAACCGTCTGGTTCTCGAAGTCGCTCAGCATCTGGGCGAAAACGAAGTCCGCACCATCGCGATGGATTCGTCCGAAGGTCTCGTTCGTGGCCAGCAGGTCACCGATACCGGCGCTCCGATCTCCGTTCCGGTTGGTGACGAAACGCTCGGCCGTATCATGAACGTCATCGGCGAGCCGGTCGATGAAGCAGGTCCGCTGAACACCGCTCATAAGCGCGCCATCCACCAGGATGCTCCGGCTTACGTCGAGCAGTCCACGGAAGCACAGATCCTCGTCACCGGCATCAAGGTCGTCGACCTTCTCGCTCCCTACGCGAAGGGCGGCAAGATCGGTCTGTTCGGCGGCGCAGGCGTCGGCAAGACCGTTCTCATCATGGAACTGATCAACAACGTCGCCAAGGCGCACGGTGGTTACTCGGTCTTCGCAGGTGTGGGTGAACGTACCCGCGAAGGCAACGACCTTTACCACGAAATGATCGAATCGGGCGTCAACAAGCACGGCGGCGGCGAAGGTTCCAAGGCTGCGCTGGTTTACGGCCAGATGAACGAACCGCCGGGCGCCCGCGCTCGCGTCGCACTGACGGGCCTGACGGTTGCAGAACATTTCCGCGACCAGGGCCAGGACGTTCTGTTCTTCGTCGACAACATTTTCCGCTTCACGCAGGCTGGTTCGGAAGTGTCGGCTCTGCTCGGCCGCATTCCTTCGGCCGTGGGCTATCAGCCGACGCTCGCGACTGACATGGGTCAGATGCAGGAACGCATCACCACGACGACGACGGGTTCGATCACCTCGGTTCAGGCCATCTACGTTCCGGCCGACGACTTGACCGACCCGGCACCGGCAACCTCGTTCGCTCACTTGGATGCAACGACGGTTCTGTCGCGCTCGATCGCTGAAAAGGGTATCTACCCGGCCGTCGACCCGCTCGACTCCACCTCGCGCATGCTCGATCCGCTGGTCGTTGGCGAAGAGCATTATGAAATTGCTCGTAAGGTTCAGTCGACGCTGCAGCGCTACAAGGCCCTGCAGGACATCATCGCCATCCTGGGCATGGACGAACTTTCTGAAGAAGACAAGCTGTCGGTTGCCCGCGCCCGCAAGATCGAGCGCTTCCTGTCGCAGCCGTTCTTCGTCGCCGAAGTTTTCACCGGTTCGCCTGGCAAGCTGGTTGCTCTCGAAGACACGATCAAGGGCTTCAAGGGCTTGGTCAACGGCGAGTACGACCACCTGCCGGAAGCTGCCTTCTACATGGTTGGCTCGATCGAAGAAGCCATCGAGAAGGCCAAGAAGCTCGCTGCCGCTTGATGAGCGACACTCAGGACGAGATTTTCTGCTGCGACTCCCTGAAGGGGGTCGTGGCAGAACTTCCTGAACCGGCGGTGCCGACCATCTACCGTGCCGACAACGGCGTGATGATGATGGTTGTCGGGCTGGCTCAGACCGAGGAAGGCCTCGGCTATCTCGACCAAGCGATAATGCACTGCCCGTTCTGCGGGACCAAACTGCAAGATGCAGAAGCCATAGCCGAGAAGGTAAGTCACTGATGGCTGACAATTTCAACTTTGAGCTCGTTTCGCCGGAGCGTCTGCTGCTGTCGGAAATGGTGACCGAGGTGGTCATTCCTGCCACCGAAGGCGAAATGACTGTTATGGCCAACCATGCCCCAACGATGACGACCATCAAGCCAGGCATCGTGAGCGTTCGTTCCTCTTCCGGCTCGAAGCAGGATTACGTCGTGTTCGGCGGTTTTGCTGACATCCTGCCGACCGGATGCACGCTGCTTGCCGAATCTGCCGTTCCGGTGGAAGAACTCAACAAGGACGAACTGACCCGCCGCATCGAAGCTGCGAAGAAGGAACTCGAAGATGCCGAGCATCACGAGCACAAGTCCAGGCTGGAACACTTCATCATGGAGCTGACCCATCTGCGGGGTATCGTCCAGCAGGACTGATCGGTCAGCAGGTATTATAGAGCGAATAAGGAAAGCGGTCTTTAAGGCCGCTTTTTATGTTGGAACAGCTGCTCCTTTATTGCTGCGAAAGCTGCAACAACAAAACAGGCGGTATTTCACCGCCCAGAACATTCCCGTTTTCTTCGAATCACGAAACGTTCTATCTCTCTGTTTTCACGCAATTCCGGACGTAAGCCGCTACGTACTTATGCTGGAATTACTCCAAAGCGTGTCGCGATCTCCAGGATTCGCTCGCCACGTTTTAAGTCTTTATCTTACGTATGTCGTTATCGCAAAACTGCTGCACACGTTTGCGCGACATGCTCCAGCCTGATCGATTTCATTCGTGAAAATTCGATGTCTCAGAAGCCGGTGCCGCCGCGCAGTTCGGACAGTAGCGTGTCGAACAGAATCTTCATATCCAGCCAGAAACTGAAATTTCTAATGTAATAGATATCGCTGGCAATGCGGGCGCGCGCTTCTGTCGGTCGATCTGTCGGGCCGCGCCAGCCGCGCGTCTGGGCAAGACCGGTGATGCCCGGCCGCATCAAATGGCGGTAATGATATTCGGGCACCAGTTCCTCGTAGAGCATGCCGGCTGCGCGCATATTGATCGCGTGGCAGCGGGGGCCGACGAGCGACATATCGCCCTTGATGACGTTGAGAAGCTGCGGAAGCTCGTCGATGTTGGTCTTGCGCAGGAAGGCGCCAATCCGCGTCACGCGCCGATCACCCTTGACAGTCTGCTCGACGCCAGTCGGATCGCAGAGATCGGCCCGCATGGAGCGAAACTTGTAGACGGTGATCTTGCTGCCTTTCAGGCCCCAACGAATCTGCCGGAAAAACACCGGTCCGCCGTCATCGATCACCATGAGAAGCGCGATCGCCAGAAGAACTGGAAACAGAATAACCAGCGCGCTTGTTGCACCGAAAATGTCGAAAGCTCTCTTCAAGCCGAGCTGAAGTCTGTTTCGGCCATCCAATGCGGCAAAGCTTTCGGGCTGGCGAATATTGGAATTCGCTGCGTCGAGAGCCTCCATCTTCACTGTTTTTACAGCGAAAGCCGTATCTTGAAGCTTGTTTGAAGTAAACACGTTCATTAAGCAACGTCCGTGGAAATACTCGCATATTGCGTCGCGCTGGCACAAATACATGGACGGGATCGATTTGTCACCCGCCTCCTTAACGTTTTCGTAACCATAATGGAGCCAAATTTGGGAGTATTTCGAACTATGTCCGTGCTATTCTTAATGATTAGGAATTAACTATATTGGGTAATGGCTGAATTCTTGCGCGTTATGCGTGCGGCGCTTCGTATTGCCGGTCGTTCGAGCGTGAAATAGCTGAAGCTTGCGAGAAGAAAAATGATCGGCGTCGCAACGGCGCAGCCGATAGACCAGTCCTGTACCGGATCGTCCCTGCCGATCCCGAATATCGCGGGAGAGATCGTTTGCATCGAGGTCAGTACGATATCCTGCCAGATATAGATCCCGAATGAGATGGTTGCCGTAAAGCGCATGACGGTATTGTCTAGCAGTGCCGCAAGCAGCACCGAGCGCGAGAGGGTCACAAGAGCGGCAGCGATCAGAACCGGAAACAGCGGAAAGGCATAGGGAATTCCGAGCCATCCGTAGGCTTCCCAGGGTCCGCCTGTCGAAAGCGGCAGCTGGAGGCCGGCGGCGGCGAGGCAGGCGAGTGCGATGATGTCGAACCAGATCCGACGCTTTCGCGGCAGCAGGATCTGAATGCCGGCCGCGAGTGCACCGAGCGCAAAAACGGCGAAAAAGCCGATGGGATTGTAGTCGGGCATCCACTCCTTCGCGCCGCCCTGCATGCCATATTGCCAGCCACGGTCGATCTCATTGGGCGGGAAAAGCACACGGAAGGTTTCATGGGCGATCAGCGTCACGGCAATGATGCCGAGCCAGGCAAGGCGCGTGACGGGCGGAGAACGGCGGTTTTCCGGGATCGCGAAAAGCCAGAGGAAACAAAGCGGCAGCAGCACATAGCTCGTCGCTTCGAAAGAGATGGACCAGAGCGGGCCGTTGCCTTCGACAGGAAAGAAAGTGCGCCAGTGCCATTGGCTCATGAAGAAAAGGCCGCTGGCATAGCGCATAGCGAGTCCCGGCGTCAGCGCATATCCAAGCAATGTGACGCTGAGGATGAAGCCCGCCGTCAAAGCCACCCAATAGCCGGGTACGATGCGGGCCGCGCGGCGCAGCGCATAGATATGCAGGTCGGGCATGGCGCCGCCGGCGTCGAGAGAACGCCAGAACGGCAAGGCCAGCAGGAAACCGCTGAGGATGAAGAAGATGGCGACGCCGAAATTGCCGAAGCGCAGCGCAGTCAGCGTCGGCCGCAATCCTTCGCCGAGCTTGGTGAGGTCGATGCGCAGAATGAGATGATGGATGAGGACGAGCAAGCAGGCGGCTGCGCGCAAGAAATCCGCTCCGGCCACCCGGTCCTGCTGCTGCATGTCACTCCCTCGCTCCTTGCGGGACTTTGCAGTGAAAAGCTGCTGCCCGCAAGGGGCGGGCTCGTCTCAGTCAAGGAGACTGTTGGTGTAATAGGCGGAAAAGTCGGGCTTTTCCGTCAGTGCCGTACCGTTGGCATCGAGGAGGATGCCATGATCGAACAGGAAAGTGCCGATCGCTTCGGCCTTGGCCGGATCGATGGTGCCGATCGCGCCTTTTTCGCTCCTGAGGTAATGCCCCTCGACGAGGGCCTTCTGCGATGCCTTGACAAGATCGGTGTTGAGCAGTGCGCCATTGCTGCCGGCAATCAAGAGGTCGCAGGCCTCGTCCGGATTGTCGACCGAATGGGCGTAACCCTTCAGTGTTGCCTGGATGAAGGCGCGGGCATTTTGCGGATTGTCTGCAAGATAGGTGTCGCTGGAAGCGATCGCAGTCGTCTGTTCGTCCGGAATACCGTAATCGCTGTAGCGCCAGCGGCCGACTTGTCGGTTCTCGAGTTGGGCGGCAATGCCTTCCCAGGTGTAGATTTCCAGCGTGAAGTCGACGGCGCCGTTGTCGAGCGCCTCATAGGCCGAAGTGCCGAGCGTGACATTCTGGAAGGTACCCTTGCCGCCGTCGTTGCGGATCATCGCGGAGACGAGCGCCTGCTCCCATGCGCCGCCGAAGCCACCATAGGTCTTACCATCAAGATCTCTAGGGCTCTTGATGTCGTCGCGGTCGCCCTTGAAGATCAGCCTGCCGGTTTCCGTCTGCACCACGGCGTAGACGAGCTTCACATCCGCGCCGGCGGCGCGCTGGGTGAAGGTTTCGATCTCCCCGCAGATGCCGAAATCGGCAACGCCGTTCGCGACCAGCGTGCCGGCGCTGGTATCGGCATAGGGCAGAATTTCGACATCGAGGCCGGCGGCTTCATAGAAGCCCTTCGCCTTGGCGACATAGATGCCGATATGATTGGTGTTCGGCGTCCAGTCGAGCGCGATGCGGACCTTTGCGGCGGACTGGGCGAAGGCGGTGCGGCCGGCAAGGCCTGCAGCCACGGCGGCAAAAAGGGTTTGTCGGCGGGTGAGAAGCATCAGGACCTCCTCAGGTTCTTTGCGGATGCAGCAGTGTTTGAAGGATTTCTGTTTCGATCGCCTGTGCGGCCGGGGAGCCGAGATCGGCAAGCGTGCGCGGTCTTGCCAGCGGCACCTCGAATTCCCTGACCACGGCCGCCGGGCGAGCGGAAAGCACATAGATGCGGTCGGACAAAAAGACCGCTTCGCGCACATCATGTGTAATCAGCAGCGCCGTCCAGCGATGATCTGTCCACATGCCTTGCAGCCATTCCTGCATCTGTGTGCGGGTCAGCGCGTCGAGCGCTCCGAAGGGCTCGTCGAGCAGCAGCATATCCTGCCGCTGGATCACAGTGCGCAGCAGGGCCGCACGCTGGCGCATGCCGCCCGAAAGGGCAGCGGGATAGTGGTTTTCGAAGCCGGCAAGGCCGAAGCGTTCGAAGAGAGGGGCAGCGACGGCGCGCGCTTGCCTGCGACGCATGCCATACACTTCGAGGCCGAGGATCGCATTGTCGATCACGCTTCGCCACGGCATCAACGCATCGCGCTGGGGCATGAAAGCGAAGGCATGCGCGGCCTGTGAGAGCGGAGTGCCGTTGAAGAGAATGTCGCCTTTATCGGCCAGCAGTGCCTGTGTCAGCAGCCTGAGGATCGTCGATTTGCCGGAACCGGAGGGGCCGACGATCGAAACGAATTCACCTCTGGCAATATGGAGAGAGATATCCTGCAGCACCTCCATGCCACCGAAGGACTTCGAGATGTTCTCAAGCTCCAGCATCCCGCTCATCGGCGTTTCTCCGCGGCGGATTGCCAGGGCATGGCGAGACGCTGGATCGCCAGTGTAAGGCCGAAGAGGCATAGCGTCAGAAGGGCGCTGAGAACGACGGCGGCGAGCACGAGATCCGGCCGGAAATTGTTCTTGGCGTTGAGGATGTAAATCCCCAGGCCACGGGAGGCGCCTGCATATTCGGCAAAGATCGCGCCGACCACGGCATAGGTGATCGATATGCGCAGACCCGCAAAGAAGAAGGGCATGGCGGAAGGGAGCCTTGCCAGGCAGAAGATGCGCCAGCGGCTCGCCTTCATGGAACTCAAAAGCTCGGCAATATCCCCGTCCGTCGATTCATAGCCCTGCAGCAGGGCGACCAGCAACGGAAAGAAGGTGACGAGCGCGACGAGCAGAAGTTTCGGCAGCAGCCCGAAACCGAACCAAAGCACGACCAGGGGCGCAATCGCGACCAGTGGCAGCGTCTGGCTGACGATGAAGAGCGGCAGCAGCGCGCGGCGCATGAAGGGTACGAAATCCATCAGCACCGACGAGACGAAGGCAAAGACCAGCGACAGGGCAAAACCGCCGAGCGTTGCGCTGAGCGTCGGCCAGGTATTGTCGAGCAGCGCCTGCCTGTTCAGCCAGCCCTGCGTCAGGACGCGTGAAGGCGAGGGCAGGATGGAGGGTTTGATGCCGGAGAGATCGACATAGAGTTCCCAGGCAGCCAGGAAGGCAAACACGGCAAGAATGGCAGGCAAGGCCCGCCTCAATGCCGTGAATGTCGAATCCGATTTCGATAAGGTCATCGCCGTCAAGCGTCTCAGGCTTTGCTCGGGCTGTTCGCGGAGACCGTGATATCCAGCGTCACGTGGCCTTCGGGATCGCCGAAGCGATAGAAGGCTTGGTGAATGGTCGCGAAGATCGCGCCGGCATCGCCGCGCAGCTTGGTGCAGAAATTCTTGGAGCGGTCGAATGTGCCCGAACGCTTCAGGAAATCGATGCAGCCATAGATCTCGTCCATATGCGTGCCCGTTCCCATAACATAGAGAGAAACCTGGGCTGCCGTCGCCTGGCCGGTCCGTTTCGTATCCCTGGCTGCCGTGATCGCCGCCTCGACGCGCTCGGCAAGCGGTTCGGACCGGCTAGAGGGCAGGCTGGCGCCGCAGATCGCATCATCCGGTTCGCCGGGGCAGCCACGCGAGATGGCGGCGGACAATACGCAGTGCTCGCCGCTTGCGGCAGCCGAAACGAACAGGTCGCGCATGGCGGCAAACAGCACGTCGGGCGGACCGACCATCAGCGTGGAGATATCGTCGGTTTCGATGCGAAGCCGATCGCGATAGGGCTCAAGAGCCTTGATCGCGTCAAGGATGATGCCGACGAAATTGCCGGACATCGGATACAGGGACACTTGCGCGCCGGAAAACACTTGGACCTCGCTCCGCTGGCATTACCCAGATCAGCTTTGAAGGGTCCGGAGGCATGCGCCTCACATCTCAGCCCCGGCAATTCGGAGCTCCCCCGTGAATTGTGGCGGAAACTATCACCGGGTTTGCGATACTGCAACCGCAAAATTCCTACCGGCTATACGGTCGGTATAAAGGTGATGGCTGTTTGGAAGCAACTGTTAGGTGTCAGAGGAGGGAAGCACCCGGACGGAGGCCCTGTCCGGGTGTCCAGCCGGTTCCGTACCTGCCAGAAACGGAACCGGATGTCGTTGTCTCAGGCGGCTACGCCGGCATAGGGAGTGTCGCTGCGGGCGGTGATCAGCGCCTCGGTCCACCATTGCAACTGGGCCATCATTCTCGATAGCCGGCGCAACGCATCCTGCGGATCCTGCAGCCGGCCTTCATTATCGAAACGACGCCAGGGGGAGTTGAAGCTCACCGCGTCGCAGATCGTGACGGCATGGAGTTCGGCGAAGACGAGGCGGAGCTGTTCAACTGCCCGTAATCCGGCGGAGACGCCGCCATAGCAGACAAAGGCAATCGGCTTGCCGTGCCAGGGCTCGATGAAGAGATCGATGAGGAATTTCAGTGAGGCGGTGAAACTGTGGTTATATTCCGGCGTGACGAGGATGAAGCCATCGGCCTGATGGAGCCTGTCCGCAAGCCGTCTTGCCTCCGGATGATGCGGCGCATGCTCTCGCGGCAACGAAAATGCCAGCGGATCGATGATGTCGATTTTGAATTGCGGAAAGCGGGCCAGCTCTCTTTCGAGCCATTTCACCACCCTGTCGCAGATGCGTCCCTCGCGCGTGCTGCCGTAGATGACGGCAAGCCTCATGGGTTTCTGCATGCATTGCTCCTTCTCGTATCGGCTTTACGGCCTCGGGAGCGCAGTCTATAGAACCTCAACTAACATTGAGGTCAATAGGCCATGCAGCAGAATTCGACATTCTCGTTGAGCAAGCTCCTGACGGTGGGTGAGGTGGCAGAGCGAAGCGGGCTTGCGGTTTCTGCCCTGCATTTCTACGAGACGAAGGGGCTGATCTCCAGCATCCGCACCCGCGGCAACCAGCGCCGCTACGGCCGCGATGTGCTACGGCGCCTCGGTATCATCAAAGTGGCGCAACGCGTCGGCATCCCACTTGCCGAAATCCAGACTGCCTTCGAAACCCTGCCGCAGAGCCGGACGCCGACAGTCGAGGATTGGCAGAGGCTGTCGGCGCTCTGGAAAGATGACCTCGATGCCCGCATCAAGCGACTGAGCCTGCTGCGCGACCATCTGACGAGCTGTATTGGCTGCGGTTGCCTCTCCATCGACGCCTGTCCGTTGCGCAATCCCTTCGACGTTCTCGGCAGGCAAGGCGCTGGTGCGCGGCTTCTGGATCCGGGTGCTTAGACCTTCGGGCTTTCTTTTGGCTGATGGCCGCATATGTTAGGCCCTGATAGTGCAAGCAGCGGGACCGGCCGCCCGCAAGGAGGAGAGCTTCGTGTTTCATCCCAAACTGTTCGAGAACCGCAATGTCGTCGTCACGGGGGGCGGCCGCGGTATCGGCCTGGAAATCGCCCGACAGTTTCTGGATTGCGGGGCGCGCGTACTCGTTCATACCGGGCGTGATGGGGAGCGCGAACTGCCGGATTTTCTGCTGACAGCCGAATCGGAGCGGCGGGCGCTGCTGCTGCCGGCCGATTTCCTGCATCCGGGCGGGGCCGCAAAGTTTGCGGAGGAGGCGCTTGAATTCTTCGATGCGGTGCATGTGCTGGTCAACAATGCCGGTACCATGCACGGTCGCTTTCTGGCCGGAGAGCTCACTGATGCCGAGTACGAGACCATCGTGCGTCTCAACCAGACGTCGGTGGTGGAGTTGACGCGCGCTCTGCTTCCGGCGCTGCGGGCGGCGCAAGGTGCTGCCATCGTCAACACGGTTTCGATTTCGGCGCTGACGGGCGGAAGCCCCGGTTCGGCGATCTATTCCGCATCGAAGGCTTTCGTTGCGACCTATTCGAAGGCGCTTGCCCGGGAGCTCGCACCTGACGGTATAAGGGTCAATTGCGTCTCGCCCGGAACGATCGATACCGATTTCCATGCACGCTATTCATCTCGCGAAAAACTGGAGCAAACTCGCAGGTCTATCCCGCTGCAGCGGCTTGGAACAGCGGAGGATTGCGCGCCTGCCTATCTCTTCCTGGCGGCTCCTTCACTCTCTGGCTACATCACAGGTCAAGTGCTGGAGATCAACGGTGGTCAGCTTATTTGCTGATTTGGTTGGACTTTTTTTGGTATTTCATGACATTTGACCAATTCGCTTCTGCGAATATGATAGTGTACTGATCTACATTATTACCTCCTTCCGAGAAGCAAATGCCATTGCCTAAACCGAAGCCGGGCATGACTGGCCAGGACTTGCAGAAGCTTGCTGACAAAGCCCACGAGGCGAGTGATCTCCTGAAGGCGCTAGCCCATCAGACCCGGTTGCTCATCCTTTGTATCCTGTCGGAAGGGGAAAAGACGGTCGGCGAAATCGAGGATATCCTGGGTATACAGCAGGCTATGGTGTCCCAGCAGCTTGCCCGGCTGAGGCTCGAAGGCCTCGTCAATACGCGGCGCGAAGGACGGCTCGTCTATTACAGCACGGGCAATGAAAGCGTTCTGGCTTTCCTCGAATCACTTTTCAGTCTCTTTCCGGTTGCCGAGAAAAGTTAGAGCCCACGGCTCTTGCGAAGCGGCGGACAAGCCGCAAAAATAGGCCTCATCCCGAACTCGGCGGGGAGGCCGGATGATCGACAAGCTGGAATTCTTCATTGCGCTCGCCAACGAAAAACATTTCGGCCGTGCGGCAGAGGAATGCGGCGTTTCCCAACCGACGCTTTCGGCCGCCATTCGCCAGCTTGAGGATCAACTCGGCGTCATGCTGGTGCAGCGCGGCTCTCGCTTTCAAGGATTGACGCCGGAAGGGCAGCGCGTGCTCGAATGGGCGCGTCGCATTGTCGGCGACACGCGCACCATGCGCGAGGAAATGCGCGCCGCCCGCAAAGGCCTCTCTGGCCATCTGCGTCTTGCTTCCATTCCGACCGCGCTCGCCATGTTGTCGCGAATCACAACGCCCTTCCAGGAGCGGCATCCCGATGTCACCTTCTCCATCGTCTCGCGCAATTCGCTGCAGGTGCTGAGCATGCTCGAAAATCTCGAGATCGATGCCGGCATCACCTATCTGGAAAACGAGCCGCTTGGGCGCGTCACCTCGGTGCCGCTTTATGCGGAGCGCTACAACCTGATCACCGCCGCCGGCAGTCCGCTCTCGGATCGCGAGAGTGTGACGTGGCGTGAAGTGGGCGATCTTCGGCTTTGCCTATTGACGGCCGACATGCAGAACCGGCGTATCATCAACCGACATTTGACCGAAGCCGGTGCAACAGTGCATCCGACGCTTGAATCCAACTCGATGATCGTGCTTTTTTCGCATGTACGGACCGGTCGCTGGGCGAGCATCATGCCTCGTAACGTCGCGAAATCATTTGGCTTTCCTGTAGAGATCCGCATGATCCCGATTGTCGAGCCGGAGGCGCACCATCTCGTCGGCCTGGTTGCTCCCTATCGTGAACCCTTCACGCCGCTTGTTTCCGCTTTGTTGCATGAAGCAAGAACACTCGTTGAAGACGC
The DNA here is from genome assembly GCF_014193555.1 of Rhizobium sp. BK275. Lineage (NCBI taxonomy): Bacteria > Pseudomonadati > Pseudomonadota > Alphaproteobacteria > Hyphomicrobiales > Rhizobiaceae > Rhizobium > Rhizobium sp. BK275. Next base: position 110,095 of record NZ_JACHZL010000006.1, on the reverse strand, counting down.
AGAACTTTGATAGGAAAAACCTATCGAGCAACGAGACTGCTTTATTGATTGCAGCCTGCTTCCCTGAGACAGTTCCGTAGAAATCGCAATGACATGGGGAGTTTTGCGGTTTTCAAGGAATGCGTAAGCCGAAGGGAGGCTGCTGATGAATATACGTATCGCCCAGGGCGATATCGTCGGGCGTATCCGTTCGATCGTTGCTGATCTTCGATCCCTCGAAGGCCCACTGCTCCCCATTCTGCACGAGGTCCAGGACCAGTTCGGTTTCGTGCCGCAGGAGGCCCTACCGGTCATCGCCGACGAGCTCAATCTTTCCCGCGCCGAGGTTCACGGGGTCGTAACCTTCTACCATGATTATCGAAATCATCCTGCCGGTCGGCACGTGCTGAAACTCTGTCGCGCCGAAGCCTGCCAGTCGATGGGAGGCGATGCATTGGCCGAACGTATCAAGACCCTGCTCGGCATCGATTTCCACCAGACGACTCTCGATGGCAGCGTGACCCTGGAGCCGGTCTACTGTCTCGGTCTCTGTGCCTGCGCGCCGGCCGCCATGTTGGATGGTGAGGTGCATGGCCGGGTCGATGACGAACTGGTGACCGAACTCATCGAGGAGGCGCGCCGATGACTGTGAAGATTTATGTTCCGCGCGATGCCGCAGCGCTCTCGCTCGGGGCCGAGAAGGTGGCAAAGGCGATTACCCAGGAGATCGCCGCCCGCGGCCTCGATGCCACAATCGTGCGCAACGGCTCGCGCGGAATGTTCTGGCTGGAACCGCTGGTCGAGGTCGAGCTTTCCGGTAAGCGGATCGGCTATGGGCCGGTCAAGGAGAAGGATGTTGCCAGTCTGTTCGATGCGGGATTGATAGGCGGCGGCACGCATGCGCTCTGTCTCGGGGAGGTCGAGGACCTCCCATTCCTGAAAGGCCAGACCCGTCTCACCTTTGCCCGCTGCGGCATTACCGATCCGCTTTCGCTTGAGGATTACGAAGCCCATGGCGGGCTTGCGGGTCTTCGCCGCGCGGTGTCGATGCAGCCTGCCGATGTCGTCAAGGAAGTTACCGATTCCGGCCTTCGCGGCCGTGGTGGCGCCGGCTTTCCGACGGGCATCAAATGGAAGACGGTGCTCGATGCGGCGGGTTCGCGCAAATATATCGTCTGCAATGCAGATGAGGGCGACAGCGGAACCTTCGCCGACCGGATGATCATGGAAGGCGATCCCTTCGTGCTCATCGAAGGCATGGTGATATCAGGGCTTGCGACCGGCGCCATGAAGGGCTTCGTCTATACGCGCTCGGAATACCCGCATGCCATCGCAACGATGACAGAGGCGGTGGAGATCGCCCGTAGGGCCGGCATTCTCGGCGCCTCGGTGCTCGGTTCCGGCAAGGCATTCGACATGGAGATCCGCACCGGTGCAGGCGCCTATGTCTGCGGCGAGGAGACGGCGCTGCTGAACAGCCTTGAAGGCAAGCGGGGTGTCATCCGCGCCAAGCCGCCGCTGCCGGCGCATAAGGGCCTGTTTGACTGTCCGACGGTCATCAATAACGTCATCTCGCTCGCTTCTGTGCCTGTGATCATGGACAAGGGGGCCGCCTTCTATCGCGATTTCGGCATGGGCCGGTCACGCGGCACCATTCCGCTGCAGATCGCCGGCAATGTGAAATATCGCGGTCTCTATGAAACCGCCTTCGGCCTGTCGCTCGGCGATATCGTCGATGACATCGGCGGCGGTACCGCATCCGGCCGGCCGGTAAAGGCGGTGCAGGTGGGTGGGCCGCTTGGCGCCTATTTCCCGCGAGCGCTCTTCGATACACTTTTCGACTATGAAGCCTTTGCCGCCAGGGACGGACTGATCGGCCATGCCGGTCTCGTCATTTTCGACGACACGGCCGATATGCTGAAACAGGCGCGTTTCGCGATGGAGTTCTGCGCGGTGGAAAGCTGCGGCAAGTGCACGCCCTGCCGCATCGGCTCGACACGCGGCGTCGAAACGGCCGACAAGATCGCAAAGGGGATCGAGCCGGAAAAGAACCGTGAGCTGCTCGCCGACCTCTGCAATACGATGAAATTCGGCTCGCTCTGCGCGCTCGGCGGCTTCACGCCCTATCCTGTCATGAGCGCCATGACGCACTTTCCCGAAGATTTTGCTCCGACTCCTCTCACAGAAGCGGCGGAATAGACCATGTCTCTTGTTCACGAAATCGACTACGGAACGCCGGCCCCGAAATCCGAAACGATGGTGACGCTGACCATCGACGGCCGTCAGGTGACGGTTCCCGAGGGAACCTCGATCATGCGCGCCTCCATGGAGGCCGGCATCGAGGTGCCGAAGCTCTGCGCGACCGATATGGTCGATGCCTTCGGTTCCTGCCGACTCTGTCTCATCGAAATCGACGGTCGCAACGGAACGCCCGCCTCCTGCACCACGCCGGTGGCCTCCGGCATCGTCGTCCATACGCAGACCGAGCGCCTGAAGAATATCCGCCGCGGCGTCATGGAGCTCTATATCTCCGACCATCCGCTCGACTGTCTGACCTGCGCTGCCAACGGTGACTGCGAGCTGCAGGACATGGCGGGCGCCGTTGGTCTTCGCGACGTGCGTTACGGCTATGAGGGCGACAACCACGTCAAGGCCCGCAACAATGGTGAGATCAATCTGAAATGGATGCCGAAGGACGAGTCCAATCCGTACTTCACCTTTGATCCGTCAAAGTGCATCGTTTGCTCCCGCTGCGTGCGCGCCTGCGAAGAGGTGCAGGGCACCTTTGCGCTGACGATCGAAGGCCGCGGTTTCAGTTCGAGCGTTTCGCCGGGCATGCATGAGCATTTCGTCGATTCCGAATGCGTATCGTGCGGTGCCTGCGTGCAGGCCTGCCCGACGGCGACGCTGACGGAAAAATCGGTCATCCGCATCGGCCAGCCGGAACATTCGGTTGTTACCACCTGCGCCTATTGCGGCGTCGGCTGTTCCTTCAAGGCGGAAATGCGCGGCGAGGAACTGGTGCGCATGGTACCGTGGAAGGACGGGCAGGCCAATCGCGGTCATTCCTGCGTCAAAGGCCGCTTCGCCTATGGCTATTCAACCCATAAAGACCGCATCCTCAATCCGATGATCCGTGAAAAAGTGACGGATCCCTGGCGTGAGGTGACGTGGGACGAGGCCTATGCGCATGTCGCTTCCGAGTTCCGCCGCATCCAGTATCAGTATGGCCGCGAAGCGATCGGCGGTATCACATCGTCCCGCTGCACCAATGAAGAGACTTATCTTGTCCAGAAGCTGGTTCGCGCCGGCTTCGGCAACAATAATGTCGATACCTGCGCCCGCGTCTGCCATTCACCGACCGGTTATGGTCTCGGTCAGGCTTTCGGCACCTCTGCCGGCACGCAGAATTTCGACAGCGTCGAGCAGTCCGATGTCGTCGTCATCATCGGCGCCAATCCGACCGATGGGCATCCGGTCTTCGCTTCGCGCCTGAAGAAGCGTCTGCGGCAGGGCGCCAAACTTGTTGTCATCGATCCGCGCCGCATCGATATCGTCCGGTCGCCGCATGTCGAAGCATCCTTCCACCTGCCGCTGAAGCCTGGCACCAATGTCGCTGTTATGACGGCACTGGCGCATGTGATCGTGACCGAAGGGCTGTACGATGAGAAATTCATCCGCGAGCGTTGCGACTGGTCGGAATTCGAAGATTGGGCAGCTTTCGTGGCCGAGCCGCAGCATAGCCCTGAAGCCGTCGAGAAATTCACCGGTGTCAAGCCGGAAGACGTGCGTGGTGCTGCCCGGCTTTATGCGACCGGCGGCAACGGCGCCATCTATTACGGCCTCGGCGTGACCGAACACAGCCAGGGTTCGACGACGGTAATGGCGATCGCCAACCTCGCCATGGCCACCGGCAATATCGGCCGTCCGGGTGTCGGCGTGAACCCGCTGCGCGGCCAGAACAATGTGCAGGGTTCGTGCGACATGGGCTCCTTCCCACACGAACTCCCGGGCTATCGTCATATCTCCGACGATGCGACGCGCGATATCTTCGAAAAGCTCTGGGGCGTGAAGATCAACAACGAGCCGGGTCTGCGCATCCCGAACATGCTGGATGCCGCCGTCGACGGTTCTTTCAAGGGGATCTACATTCAGGGTGAGGACATTCTACAGTCCGATCCGGATACCAAGCATGTGGCCGCCGGCCTTGCCGCCATGGAATGTGTCGTCGTGCAGGATCTCTTCCTGAACGAGACGGCGAATTATGCCCATGTCTTCCTGCCGGGTTCGACCTTCCTGGAAAAGGACGGCACCTTCACGAATGCCGAGCGCCGCATTAACCGCGTGCGCAAGGTCATGACGCCGCGCAATGGCTATGCCGATTGGGAAGTGACACAGACGCTCGCCCGGGCCATGGGCCTCGACTGGCACTATGCGCATCCGTCCGAAATCATGGACGAGATTGCCGCGACGACGCCGAGCTTCGCTTCGGTTTCTTACGACTATCTCGAAAAGATGGGCTCGGTTCAGTGGCCCTGCAACGAGGCGCATCCGCTCGGCTCGCCGATCATGCATGTGGACGGGTTCGTACGCGGCAAGGGCAAGTTCATCCGTACGGAATATGTGGCGACCGACGAGCGCACTGGTCCGCGCTTCCCGCTGCTTCTCACGACCGGGCGCATTCTCAGCCAGTACAATGTCGGGGCGCAGACGCGCCGCACCGATAATGTCGTCTGGCATTCCGAAGACCGGCTGGAAATTCATCCGCATGATGCCGAGCAGCGCGGCATCCGCGATGGCGACTGGGTGAAGCTCGGCAGCCGCTCGGGCGACACCACGCTTCGCGCGTTGATTACCGATCGCGTGGCGCCTGGCGTCGTCTATACAACCTTCCATCATCCGGATACGCAGGCAAACGTCATCACAACCGACTTCTCCGACTGGGCGACGAACTGCCCGGAATACAAGGTGACGGCGGTGCAGGTTTCGCCCTCCAACGGGCCGTCCGATTGGCAGATCGAGTATGATGAACAGGCTCGCCAGTCTCGCCGTATCGCCGGCAAGATGGAGGCCGCCGAATAATGACGGAAAGGTCGACCCGCACGGCCGTGACGGAGGTCGCCTGGAAGGGTGGCATCATGACGCGGGGCGAGCGTATCGTGCCTGAGGAGGTGCCGATCGCCTTTTCCTATGGCGGCAGCTCGCATGCGGTCATGATGGGCACGCCTGCCGATCTCGAGGATTTTGCTGTGGGTTTCAGCCTGACAGAAGGCATCATCACCGACCGCAGCCAGGTCGCCGGGATCGAGTTCATTGAGGATGAGAAGGGCATCGATGTCCAGGTGACGCTTCTCGATGATGTCGAGGATGCGCTGAGAAAGCGTCGACGCAGCATGGCGGGACCTGTCGGCTGCGGCCTCTGCGGTATCGAATCGATCGAGCAGGCAGTTCGCAAGGTGCCTGCCGTTTCCAAGGTCGGGCTGTCGCTGTCGCATGCCGATATCATCAAGGCGATCGCACTGCTTAACGATTCCCAGCCGCTGCATCGCGAGACGCGGGCAGTTCATGGGGCAGGTTTCTATGTTCCCGGCAGGGGATTGATCGCCGTTCGTGAGGATGTCGGCCGGCACAATGCGCTCGACAAGCTCTGCGGAGCCGTCATCAGAGCCGGCGCTATGGGCGCGTCAGGCGCTGTGGCCGTCACCAGCCGCCTCTCCGTCGAAATGGTCCAGAAGACGGCGATCCTCGGAGCGCCCGTATTGATCGCCATTTCCGCGCCGACGGCACTTGCCATCCGCACCGCCGAGGAAGCCGGGATGACGCTTGTCGCCCTCGTGCGCGGCGAGGATTTCGAGATTTTCACCCACCCGCACCGCCTGTCGCCCGGAAGCATTGCCGATGTCGCATGATACCAAGACCAAACTTGTCTACATGGCAAACCAGATCGCAACCTTCTTCAAGACCCAGCCCGAAAGTGAAGCTGCGCAGGGGGTCGCGACCCATATCAACAAATTCTGGGAACCGCGCATGCGGCGGCAACTCTTCGAAATTCTGGAGAAGGAGGACAACGGCCTCGATGCGCTCGTGCTGCAGGCCGTTCCCTTGATCCACAAACCGGAGCCGGCAGAACAGCCGCTTCGTTAAACGAACATCGGTGCGTGAAAGAGGGGAGACGGGAATCAACCCGCCTGCACATGCACCTGTGACAGCAAGGTCTGGATCAAGGAGAAGTTGTTCATGACTGCAGCGGATACAAGTGCAGGCGATGTTCTGGCAGGTGTGGGCCTGCTGGATCGCGAAAGGATCATCGCAAGGCCGGGCTTCAATCGGTGGCTCGTGCCGCCGGCGGCGCTCGCCATCCATCTTTGCATCGGCATGGCCTATGGTTTCAGCGTCTTCTGGCTACCGCTGTCGAAATCCCTCGGCGTTACGGCATCGACCGTCTGCCCGGAGCTGACGCTGGCGTCGGCACTCTTTACTACCAGCTGCGATTGGCGCGTTGCCGACCTTGGCTGGATCTATACGCTGTTCTTCGTGCTGCTCGGTTCGTCCGCCGCCATCTGGGGCGGCTGGCTGGAGCGTGTCGGCCCGCGCAAGGCGGGTGTCGTCTCGGCCTGCTGCTGGTGCGGCGGCATCATCATCGCCGCTTTCGGCATCATCACGCATCAGCTCTGGATGATGTGGATCGGTGCGGGCGTGATCGGCGGCATCGGCCTCGGTCTCGGCTACATTTCGCCGGTTTCGACGCTCATCAAATGGTTTCCGGACCGGCGCGGCATGGCGACCGGCATGGCGATCATGGGCTTCGGCGGTGGTGCGATGATCGGTGCTCCGCTGGCCAACCTCCTGATGAACACCTTCAAGACGAATACGTCCGTCGGCGTCTGGCAGACCTTCATCGTCATGGCGGCCATCTATTTCGTCTTCATGATCGGCGGCGCGTTCGGCTACCGTATTCCGCCGGCCGGCTGGCGGCCGGAAGGCTGGACCCCGCCTGCCGCCAAAAGCACGATGATCACTACCAAACACGTGCATCTGCGCGATGCCCACAAGACGAAGCAGTTCTGGCTGATCTGGGCGGTGCTCTGCCTCAACGTGTCGGCGGGTATCGGCGTTCTCGGCATGGCTTCGCCGATGCTGCAGGAAATCTTCGCCGGTTCGCTGATCGGCCTGCCGGATGTCGGGTTCGCGCAGCTTGATGCCGGTCAGAAGGCGTCGATCGCGACGATTGCTGCCGGCTTTGCCGGTCTGCTGTCGCTCTTCAACATCGGCGGGCGGTTCTTCTGGGCTTCTCTGTCAGACAAGATCGGCCGCAAGAACACCTACTACACCTTCTTCATCCTGGGAATCGTGCTCTACGCCGCCGCTCCGACACTGGCGGATATGGGCAACAAGGCGCTCTTCGTGCTTGCCTTCGGCATCATCCTGTCGATGTATGGCGGTGGCTTCGCGACTATCCCCGCTTATCTGGCGGACATCTTCGGCACGCAGTTCGTCGGGGCTATTCACGGTCGTTTGCTGACGGCATGGGCGACTGCCGGCATCGTCGGTCCCGTGGTCGTCAACTATATCCGTGAAGCGCAGATCGCCGCCGGCGTCGCGCCTGGACCGGCGCTCTATACGGGCACGATGTACATCCTCGCCTGCATGCTGGCGCTCGGCCTGATCGCCAATGCTCTTGTGCGGCCGCTCGCCGACAAGTGGTTCATGTCAGACAATGAGGTCGCCGCCCTTCAGGCAAAGACTGCCGCTGCCAATGCCGGGCCGACCGGTTCGTTTGGCATCGGTACAGGCGGTCTCGATGCCAAGGCGGCGCTTGCCTGGGCGGTGGTTGGCATTCCGCTGCTCTGGGGTGTCTGGGTGACGCTGAGGGCGACCCTGGCATTGTTCGGTTAAAAAGGAAGCTCCCTTGCGGGAGTTGTGGAGAGACTGGAGATCGGGCGGAAAGCGTGCTTGCCGCCCGGTTTTGGAGGATCAATTCGTTGCAGCCTGCAAAAGCTCGACGGGGCTGAGTTCACGCCGGCTCAGGAGCCGCCTGAGAGCTTGAACAAAAAAACCGCCCTTGTGGGGCGGTTCCTCGTTCATGTCGTGTCGTGAGGCGATCAGGCCGCCAGCTCATCCGTCTCGTTCTCCTTGAACATCTTTGCGAGGTTCAGGAAGCAGATCATGCCGTTTTCGGAAGCGATGATCCCTTCGCAGAAGGCTCGGTCGAAGGACGCCGTCACTTCCGGAACAGGCTGCACCTGGCTGGAAGAAATCGTCAGGATGTCGGAAACGCGGTCGACCAGCATGCCGATGACCATATTGTGCACTTCGGCGACGACAATGGCGCTGCGCTCGTTGGCGACAGTGCCCTTCATGCCGAGCTTGTAGGCGAGGTCGATGATCGGGATGACCGAACCGCGCAGGTTCATGACACCGATGACGTCTGCCGGAGAGTGCGGGATCGGCGTCGACGGCGCCCAGCCGCGGATTTCGCGGATAGTCGTGGTCTTCACGCAGAATTCCTGATCGTGCAGGCGGAAGGCAATGATTTCGAGCGTGTCGCCGCTGAAGCTAGTAGAGTTGATCGTGGCCATTAGAATTCTTCCCAACTGTCATAAGCCAGGGCAGAAGCGGATGCGCCACCATTGGCGCGGACGAGCTTTGCCTTCACACCACGCGATGGCTTTGCACTTGGCGAAGCATCGTTACGGTTATCGACGACATTAGCGGAAGAGTGTTGCCCAAATCTAAACTGTGAGACGAGATTGGGAAGGTTTTCAGTCTCGGACGAAAGTCGGGCGCTTGCTGCCGTCGTCTCCTCCACCATGGCGGCGTTCTGATGCGTGCCCTGATCTTCCAAAATTTAACAGATGAACGTCGGTTTTACCCGAAAGTAATTATCGCCGATTGTAAAGGTAATCGGCGCGTTTACTTTAGGTTATCGTCTTTTCAATTTGCGAGACCGCCCAATCAACCTGTTCCCTGGTGATGACCAGCGGCGGCGCGAAGCGAATCGTGTGGTCGTGCGTATCCTTGGCGAGAAGACCGCGATCCTTCAGCGCGTAGCAATATTGCCGGGCGCCGCCGGCCTCCGGCTCCAGTTCGACCGCCAGCATAAGGCCGCGGCCGCGCACATCCTTGACGATATTGGAGCGGATGGAGCGCAGACCTTCGAGGAAATAGTCGCCCATCGTCTCGGCATTCTCGATCATTCCTTCTTCGGTCAGCACCTTCAGCGCCGCGCGGGCGACCGCGCAGGCGAGTGGATTGCCGCCGAAGGTTGAACCATGCTGGCCGGGCTTGAGCACGCCCAGGACTTCCGAATTCGAAAGCACGGCTGAGACCGGGTAGAAGCCGCCGGAAAGCGCCTTGCCGATCAGCGTGACGTCGGCTTCGATGCCTTCATGTTCTTCGGCGAGCAGCTTGCCGGTGCGCCCGAGGCCCGTCTGGATTTCGTCGAGGATGAGCGTGACATTGTTTGCCGTGCAGAGTTCGCGCACGCGGGTGAAATAACCGGCCGGCGGAATGATGACACCGGCTTCACCCTGGATCGGCTCGATCAAAGCTGCGACGGTGTTGGCATTGATGGCGGCCGCAAAGGCTTCGGCATCGCCGAAGGGAACGATGCGGAAGCCCGGCGTATAAGGCCCGAAGCCGGTGCGGGCGTCGGGGTCGGTCGAGAAGCTGATGATGCTCAGCGTGCGACCGTGAAAATTGTTGGCGCAGACGATGATCTCCGCCTTGCCTTCCGGCACGCCTTTCACCTCGTAACCCCATTTGCGAACCGCCTTGATGGCTGTCTCGACGGCTTCCGCGCCCGAATTCATCGGCAGGATCTTGTGGGAGCCGGTGAGCGCCGCTAGCTCCTCATAGAAATAGGCGAGCTGGTCGTTGCGGAAGGCACGAGAGGTGAGCGTCAGGCGGCTTGCCTGCTCGACCATGGCGGCAAGGATCTTTGGATGGCAGTGGCCCTGATTGACGGCGGAATAGGCCGAGAGGCAATCGAGATAGCGCTTGCCATCCGTATCCCAGACATGAACACCTTGCCCCCGCGTCAGCACCACATCCAGCGGTTTATAGTTATTGGCTCCAAGGCGCTGTTCCGTGGCGATGAGGTTCGACGAGGTGTTCATGGCCGGTGCTCCCTTATGCGGCGCGTGTGGGACGATCGAAGATGCGGCGGCCGAACAGGCTTGCCGTCATCTCCACCATGATGCGGGCGCTCTTGCCGCGGTCATCAAGGAAAGGGTTGAGCTCGACGAGATCGAGCGAGGAGACGAGACCGCTGTCTGACAGCATCTCCATGATGAGATGTGCCTCGCGGAACGTGGCGCCGCCGGGAACGGTGGTGCCGACGCCGGGCGCAAAATCGGGATCGAGGAAATCGACATCGAAGCTGACATGCAGCAGGCCATTTGCCTTCTCGATCGTTTCCAGGATCTGGCGGAGGATCACAGCCACGCCTTGTTCATCGAGTGAGCGCATGTCGAAGACATTGACGCCGTGCTTGCGAATTTCCTGGCGTTCCGAGGCATCGACTGAGCGAATGCCAACCTGGAAGACCTTCTTCGGATCGACCAGCGGACGGTCCTTTGGCAGGATTTCCGCAAGCTCCGCCAGACCGCAGAAGAAGGCGACCGGCATGCCGTGAATGTTGCCCGACGGTGATGTTTCGGGCGAATTGAAGTCCGAGTGGGCATCGAGCCAAAGAACAAACAGCGGCCGGTCCTGTTCGGCCGCATAACGTGCCATGCCGGAGACGCTGCCCATGGACAGGCTATGGTCGCCGCCAAGGATCAGCGGGAAACGGCCGGATTTCGCAGCGTCGTAGGTTGCCGCTTCGAGCGCGCGGGTATAGGCGCCAACGGTGCGAAGATTATGCGCCTTAGCATGATTGGGAAGATCCCTTGCCGGTACGACATTGAGGTCGCCCACGTCAACGACGTCATGTCCAAGATCGATCAGCGCCTTGTCGACGCCCGCAATGCGCAATGCTGTCGGTCCCATGCCCGCGCCCCTGCGACCGGAACCTTCCTCAAGCGGAACGCCGATGAGGGTGACAGATCGTGATTGTGCTTCCATTCCGAGGGCTCCGTTGTGAGGCCTGTTTCGGCCGATAGTGGGATAAAGTGGCGGCGGCAAATAGATGGAAAAGTGTCCGAAATGGATTATGATTGCGCAGATTGATAAAGCTAATTTGACAAAGTGAAACCATGGATGATCTCGACAATGAGCTTTTGAGCGCACTTCGGCACAATGCACGAATCTCCGTCTCCTCGCTTGCGGCGATGACAGGCGCATCACGGGCGACGGTTGCCTCGCGGATCGACCGGATGGTCGAAAACGGCACGATTGCCGGCTTCACCATTCGCACCGGTCACGAGACGCGTTCCGCTGGCGTCCGGGCCATCGTCATGATCGAAGTGCATGGCAAGCTTGCCGACAAGGTCGCTACCCAATTGCGCGGCTTGCCGCAGGTGCGCGCGCTGCACAGCACCAACGGCAAATGGGATTTCGTCGCCGAGCTCGAGGACCGCGACCTCGTCTCCTTCGACGAGACGCTGCGTCGGATACGCCTCTTCGACGGCATCAATACTACCGAAACCAACATTTTGCTGAAGACCAGCAAGGCAAGCTTTTAGGCTTCAATTTTCCAGGCTGGCCTCAATATTCATGCTCGTAGACGATACCGGCTTCACCCGCGCCATTGCCGCCGGCGGCACCCCGCAGCTTCACGCCGCGGCCGACATCCAGATTGATGATGGCCTTGGCACCGGATCCTTCGCTCTGCTGCAGTTCGAAGTAGGTTCGTTCGTTGAGGTAGCGGCCGACGCTGACACTCGTCTGGCCCTTCGCATTGGTGCTGATGTCGAGGTCATCGACCCCGAGTTGGTTGCGCAACCCTTCGAAGAGCGAGGTGGAGCGATTGCCGGCGAGCTGGCTGACGGCATCGGCAAGCTGAGCAATCTGCAACGGTGACAGCCGAGACATCGACTGGCCGAAGATCAGCTGCGCCAGCACCTCATCCTGCGGCAGGGCAGGCGAGGAGGAGAAGGTAATGGCAGGATCGGTCGCGAGACCCGCGACATTTACCGTGAGCGTCGTGCTGCCGGAGGTCGACGTCGCCTCCATATCGAGGGCCGGCGTCAGGTCGCCGGCAAAGGTGATGCGGCTTCGATCGGAGAAATCGAGACGACGGTTGAGGATCGTCAGACGGCCGCGGCGCATGGTGAAGGCGCCGACCACCTCAGGCACAGCGGCCGAACCCCGGATCGTAATGTTGCCGCCGACCTCTGCATCGATGCCGCGGCCGCGCACGAAGATCTGCGAGGGCGCATCGAGCTGGATATCGAGCATGATGGTCGAAGATTTTTTCCGGGGCTGCTGCTGAGCATTGTCTCTGAGTTGGGCAAGCACGGCGGGCGGCGCGTGGATATGGCGGATATCGATTTCACGCAGCGATGTCGGCAGCCTCTCCGGCACGGTGATCGAAGCCTTGTCGATGTGAAGCTTACCATCAAGCGTAGGATTGGAAAGCAGCGGTCCTCTCAGGCCAAGCGTGCCGTCGACCGTTGCTACAACCAGCGTGCCGTCGACATAGACCGCACGGTCCAGGCGGATGGAAAGATCGGCGGGGAAACTGCCGCTGATGCCGACCGAGCCGCTCGCCGAGATCGAGCCGCCGCTTGCAAGCCTGCCGTTCAGCCGAGAAATGACGGCCTGCTGGCCGTTGAAGGTAATGGTCGCGCCAAGGCCTTCGAGGGCGAGGTTACGGCGCACGTCGATCAGCTTTGCGCCATCCGTCGTGACCGTTCCGTTGATGACGGGTGCCGCCGTCGTGCCGCCGACTTCGAGATTCACATTGGCGACGCCTTCGGCAACGAGACCTTGCTGAGCGAGCTGTGCGCCGAGGACGGCAAAGGGGAGACTGCCGTTGAAGCGCAACGACATGGCGCGGTCGCCCGTCATTGCGAGAGTGCCGCCGCCTTTCAGTGACAATCCGCCGTCGCCGGCAAGACTGGTGTCGACCGTCAGCCTGTTGTCGGCAAGCTTGCCGCTTGCGCCGATGGTGAGCGGGGCAAGGCCCGCGCTCTTCGTCTGGCTCGTTTCGGCATTCTTCCAGTCGACCTTGAAATCGACCGAGGGAAGGGGAAGCGATCCCGAGGCCGTGGCTGTCGCCGTGATGGCACCTTCGGCACCAAGGTTCGGAACGAACCCATTGGCGACGGCAGCCGGCAGATTGGTGACATCGGCCTTGGCGTTGACGCCCTTTATGGTCGCGCCTGAAATATCGAGATTGCCCACGGCCTTCAGCGAAACCCCGCCGTTGCCATTGAGATTGGCGTCGAAATCCAGCCGGTCCTTGCTGAGCTTGCCGGAAGCGGTGAGCATCAGGCCAGACAGACCAGCAGTCCTGGTCTGTTTCGTTTCGGCGTTTTTCCAGTCGATCTTGAACTCGGCCGACGGCGCGGCGAGCGAACCGGAAGCCGTGGCCGTCGCAGTAATGATGCCTCCGGCTCCAATATCCGGAACGAACCCATTGGCGACGGCAGCCGGCAGATTGGTGATATTGGCCTTCGCATCAATGCCTTGGATCGTCGTGCCGGCGAGGGCGAGATTGCCGGCGGCCTTCAGTGAGACGCCGCCTTTGCCATTCAGATTGGCGTCGAAATCCAGGCGGTTGCTGACATATTTGCCCGAAGCGGCAATCGCCAGCCCGGAAAGACCGGCGGTCTTAGTGTGGCGCGTTGCCGCATTCGTCCAGTCGACCTTGAAATCGACCACCGGTTCTGTCGGCGTGCCCGAGGTGACAGCGGTACCGGAGATCGTGCCTTCGGCCCCGAGGCCGGGCACAAAGCCGTTGGCGAGGTTTGCGGGCAGGCCGGCAATATCAGCGTTGACGGCGAGATCGCGAATGGCAGTGCCGTCGATCGTGACGCCACCGGTCGCCTTCAAAAGTGCGCCATTACCGCTGCCGAGATTGGCATCGAAATCGACCCTGTTGTTTTCATATTTGCCGGTGGCCCTGGCGGACAGATCTGTAAGGCCGTTGCTTTTTGTTTGGCGTGTCGCCGCATTCGCCCAGGCAAGATCGAAGGTGACAGCAGGCGCCGGCAGCGAGCCGGAGGCGGACGCCTTGCCGGAAATCGTGCCTTCAGCGCCGAGATCGGGAACGAAGCCATTGGCAAGGCCGGCCGGAAGATTGGCGAGATCGGCATCGACCTTGAGATTGCGAACCGTCGTTCCCGCAAGTTCGACATTGCCTGTCGCCTTTAGCGACAGGGCTTTCGGTCCGCTGAGGCTGGCATCGAAATCGAGTTTCTGGTCGGCGAAATGGCCGGTTGCCGCAAGGTCCAAACCGGTCAGACCGGTGGTTTTGGTGTGCCGCGTCGTGGCGTCCTGCCAGGTGAGTTTGAAATCCGCAGCCGGTGCGGTCAGCGTCCCGGATGCCGACGCAGTGCCAGAGATCATCCCACCGGCGTCGAGATCTTTCACGAAACCATTGGCGATATTGGCAGGGAGATTCGCAAGTTCGGCGTCAACCTTGACGTTGCCGATTGTGGTTCCGGTAACGGCGACATTGCCGCGCGCTTTCAGCGACAGCCCGCCCTTGCCGGCGAATGCGGTATCGAAATCGAGCTTGTTATCCGCAAACCGGCCGGATGCATTGAGCGAAAGGCCGGCAAGTCCGGCGCTCTTTGTCTGGCCTGTCGCGGCGCCTTTCCAGTTCAGCTTGAAATCGGCAGCCGGTGCCGCGGGCGTGCCCGTTGCCTTGACGGTTCCCGAAACGGTGCCTTCGGCGGCGAGATCGGGGACGAAGCCATTGGCGATCTTTGCGGGCAGACTGACGATATCGGCGTCGATATTGAGTGTCGGGCCGCTCGGATCGGCAAGGCCAACGTCGCCCGCCGCCTTCAGGGAAAGGCCGTCAGCGCCGCTGATGCCGCCATCGAAATTCAGCTTTTTGTCGGCGAAGGTGCCTGACGTCGTGATGCCGAGAGGCGCGATGCTGGCGCCCTTTGTATGGCTGGTGGCCGCATTCTTCCAGTCAAGCTTGAAATTGACGGTGGGGGCGGTCGGCGTCCCGGTCACATTGACCGTTCCGGAAATCGTGCCGTCGGCGGCAAGATTGGGGACGAAGCTGTTGGCGAGGCTTGCGGGCAAGTCGGTGATGACGGCATCGAGCTTCAGTGTCTCGCCGGCCGAGCCCGTGACCGCGACCGAGCCATTGCCGGTCTTGACGGTCAGGCCGCTCAGGCTGGCAACACCGTTTGTGATGTTGACCTTTGCGGGTGAGGCAAGTTCGACCGGGATGTTGCGCGGCTTTGCAATGAAGCGATCGAGGCTGAGGTCGATCATGCCGCCTGCCGACTGCACGTTGCCGGCCGCCTGCAGCGGATTGCCGTCGTAGCCCGCGTCCAGATTGAAATCTGTGCGGGTCTGCTCCTGTGCGAAGTCGAGGGCGATGCCCGTGAGTTTGTTGGTCCCGAAGCCGAACTCGTCTGCACGCACAGTGCCATTAGCCGCAAAGGCCATGAGGTCGCTGACGGTAACATCCACTGTCGGCTTGAGGATCGTCAGCGTGTCGCGGCGGATGCCGCTGCCATTGGCGGCGACCTTGAGTGCGATCTTGCCATCATCGCCGGTAATGTCGATGGACCCCTTGAGGTCGCCTTCCGCCTTCTGGCCGCCGAGGGCGGCAAGCAGACTGATATCCGGAAAGTCGAAGGTCAGTGCGCCCGCCGGCGTCATGCTTGGTGAAAGCGTGAGGTTGCCCGACAGGCGATTGCCGCCGACATCGGCCGTCAGCGCGGGGATGGAGATCGTTCCGTTTTCGGACCTGACGTCGCCGTTGATGCCGATCGGCTGGCCGTCGATCTTGCCGGTTGCAGCAATCTTCCCCTGTGGGGCGGCAGGATCGGCAGTGCCGGTCAGGTCGATATTCAGATCGCCGAGCTTACGATCGGCCATCTGCAGGCTTGCGGCTTTCACGTTTGCGGTCAGAGCAAGAGCGGGAAGGGTACCACTCGCCTTGATGCTGTAATCGGCCGCGCCGCTCGTGCCTGACAGCAGCTTGCCGATATCGGGAAGTTTGCCGGTGAGATCGGCCGTCAGTATGTCGTCGTCGAGCGCGATATTGCCGGCCGCCTCGATGGATGGCGATTTCAAAACGATGTTCGAAAGCGTCACCTTGGAAGGGATCGTTCCGGCAACCTGGGTTTCGAGATCGATCGGCGCATCGAACTTTCCTGCTACAGCCGGCGGCAGGGCGGCGGGCTGCACGGTGAATTTCGCATTGCCGGTCAGCATGCTGTCAGCCAGGCGATAGGAGCCGTTGAGATCGGCGCCGATATTGGCGCTTTCGATGCTCGTGCCGTTGAAACCGATACCGTTACGCGAAATCTGAAGCGGAGCGACGAGCGTGACAGGTCCTCGAATCGCGCGGTTGAGATTGGGCTCGGTGAAGGTTGCGTCTCCGGCAACGAGGCGCAGCTCGATATCTCCGGCGCCATTGGCGAGATTGAAGGCATCGCTCTTGGCCGTCAGTTTGACGTTGCTGATATCGGCCTGGGGCATCGTGGCGGAATCCAGCGTTCCGCTGGCGTTGATGCGCACCGCCTGGGCCTGTCCGGTCATCGCCAGATTGAGGCCTGAAATCATAAAACGCGCTTCGCCATCGGCGAGCGGCCAGCGGAAATCGACCGGACCGGAGGTGCCGAGTACATTGGCGTTCAGGCTGTTGTTGCCGGCAGGATCGAGCGTGCCGGATGCGGCGATGACGACGCTGCCGGTCGCGAGATTGCCGGTCTGGATATCGATCTTGCCGCTGTTGTCGAAGGTAGCGGAGACATCGATATTCGTCTGGCCAGCAAAAAGCGGCCGGAATGTCATGGGAAGCAGCGAGCTGACATCGCCGCCGCCCTTGAGGTCGAGATGATGCAAGCCGTCGGGGGTGATCGCGTGCTTGCCCTCCAGCGAAGCTCGTTGTTGGCCATCGAGGGCAGCCTGCAGCTTACCGTTCCAATCGGAAATTGGGCCTTCGCCGTTCAGCGCGATATTGACAGCCGGGCTGCCGGGCAGACCGAGGAAACCGGCAAGCAGGCCACCCTGCGGTTCGGCAAGCTGGGCGTTCAGCCGCAGGTGACCGTTTGCCGGGGTAAAGGCGACATCGGCGGACAGTTTTGCATCGGGAACCTGATGGCGGTTGACGTTGACAAGCGCTTCGCCGCCATCACCATCGGCCTTGAGGTTGCCCGTCGCGGCAAGCGAGAAAGCGCGTCCGGTCAGCGACGCGGCGAGAGAGATATTGGGCAAGGCGATATGTTCGATATCGATCTTCAGCGGCAGGCGGAAACCGCCGCTGTTTTCTTCGCCCGGGGCCACCGGTTTGGACGGCAGGGTTCGCACCGGCGGGCGGCGCACGTCGATGGAGGCGACCGAGACCTGTTTGGCGTGGAAGGTGCCGGTCAGCAGCGCGAGTGGATTCCAGTCGATGGCAATGCCGCGAACTTCCGCGAAGGTACCGCGCGTGTCTGACAGGGTGATCTCGGCTGCGCGTAAGCCGCCGGTCAGCAGCGCTTCCGGTTCGCGCACTGTGATCGTCATGTCGCGATTGGAAAGCGTGGAGGCGACATGTTCGGTGATGATCCGGGCGCCAAAGGAGGTGAAGCCGAAGATTGCCAGCGCAATGACCGCGAGGATAATCGCCGCACCGAGGCCGTAGCCAAGCAGCCGTATCATCCAGTTCATGATTTTCGCCAACATTTGCATAAGCGCGGACACTATCCCGTTTTCATGACAGCTCACAGGTCGGAAAACACTGTGAGATCGGCCTTCCTGTAATGAATGGCCTAGAACGACTGGCCTATGCCGGCATAAATTCCATAATCCGTCCCACCGTCGTACTTGTTCAAAGGTACGGCGAAATCAAGCCGAAGAGGGCCGAAAGGTGTTGCATAACGGATACCGGCGCCCGCACCGGCCCTGATATCGGAGAAATCGGGCGCGATGCTGTCCGAAACCGTACCGACATCGATGAAGGGTACGACGCCAATCGTATCGGTGATCTTGACGCGCGCCTCGAAGGAGGCGGTCACAAAGGAGCGGCCGCCGGTCTCATCGCCGTTTTCGTTACGCGGTGAGATTTCCTGGTATCCGTAGCCGCGCACCGAACCGCCGCCGCCGGCGAAGAAACGCTGGGTAGCGGGAATATCCTGAACGCCGTCGCCGCCGATCAGCGTGCCGGCTGCGAGCTTGGCGGCCAGCACGATGTCGTCCTCGGCGCCGAGACCGAGATAGCCTGATATCGAGCCCTCGAAGGCGGAGTAGATCGTACCGTTGAAGAATTCGTAGCCAGGTTTTGCCGAGAGCGTCGCGTGATAGCCGCTGGTCGGATTGAATTTGTCGTCGCGGGCATCGCGATCATAGGTGATCGGCAACGTAAAGGTCAGATAGTTATTGTTGCCGAAGGCGTCGTCGTCGTCGTTCTCGAAGCTCAACTCGCCGGCCGCGGAAATGGTGTCCCGATCCGTCAGTTCGTAGGAGATGCCGAGCGAGGCGGTGATGAGCTTTGCATTATAGGCATCCGGATTTTCCGTCTTGGCGACAATGCCGGCCTTCAGGGTGGCGGACGGGTGGATAAAGCCCGGTTTCGTAAAGAGAATGCCGGCGGAATAATCGAGATCGCCGAGGTCGGACGCTTCGCCGAGACGCGAGACGGCGCCCTCGATGCGCAGCGATTCGGCCTCGCCGAACAGGTTGCGGTGGCCCCAGTAGCCGTTGACGCCGAAGCCGTCGATCGTCGAATATTGCGCGCCTATGCCAAGGTAGCGCCGTTTGCCTTCGGAAACCTCGATCGTCATTGGCAAAGTGCCGTCGGCGGCCAGTGCGTCGCCTTCGTGGATCGTGACGCTGGAGAAGACGCCAAGCGCGCGCAGGCGTTCGCCTGCTCTCCTCAGTGCCTCGGGCGAATAGGCTTCGCCCTTCTGCAGACGCGAATAGCGCTGGATGAATTCCGGCTTGACCCTGTTTTCGCCCGTGACGCCGACATCGCCGATCGGAGCAACCGGGCCGCCTTCGGCAGCGAGGACGACATCGACGGTATTCGTTCGGTGATTGGCCACCACGCGACGCTCGGTCAGCTTGGCGAAGGGTCTGCCCTCACTCTTCAACTGGTCGACGATCGTGTCGCCCGCCTTGACGATGGCGAGCGAACCTGCCTGTTCGCCTGGGGCGAGATCGTAATCGGCGGGATTGCGCTGTGCGGCATCACCGCCGAACTGGACTTCATTGACGGTGAAGACCGGGCCGGGCGCGATGTCAACTTTGACCGGGATCGGTTTGGAGCGGTCGAAGGTCGGATTCGGCGGCAGGTCGTTGATGTTGCGGCCGTCGATGGTGATGGTTAC
The DNA here is from genome assembly GCF_014193555.1 of Rhizobium sp. BK275. Lineage (NCBI taxonomy): Bacteria > Pseudomonadati > Pseudomonadota > Alphaproteobacteria > Hyphomicrobiales > Rhizobiaceae > Rhizobium > Rhizobium sp. BK275. Next base: position 90,722 of record NZ_JACHZL010000006.1, on the reverse strand, counting down.
CACGCCGCCATAGCGCGCCTTTTCGTAGAGCGTGGCGATCAGTCTATCGCGGTCGTCGCGGGCTTTCACGACAACGCCTAGATCGCCTGAAACCGGACGATCCTTGTCGCCTACGAGACGGGAGCTGTTTTCCAGCGCCTCCTTGAGGTCGCGATCGGCTGTCCCGGTTTCGAGATCGACGTCATAGTGTACGGGATCGGGCACCTGCAGGTTCTCGTCCTCGTCCTTGCCGAATATGGTGATGCCAAAAAGCTTGAATGCGTAAGCGTTGCCCACGAGGATCGGCGAAAATGCAGCCGCCGCTGCGACCACCACCACGGCGCCTGCTCGATACGCAATACCAGTTCTCAGGCCCGTCCCTCTAATCCGCATACGCCGCTTTTGGGTTACATTAAAATGAAGCTCTGCGTTGCCCAGCCAACAATGAGCTTAGCGGCAAAATCCCGTCACGTGTACCAATTTAAACTGCTGACGCACTAATTTAGCACAAAAAAATCCCGGACGAGGGTCCGGGATTTCCGTTTTTCCCATTCTGATTGCAGATCTCAGCGGCAATCATCAATGTAGCGGCGACCATACCGGTCCCGATAATAGCACTGGCCAGGTTGCTCTGCGACCCTGCCGATCAATGCGCCCGAAACGCCGCCGATCGCTGCGCCGACTGCCGCGCCGCGCACGTCGCCGGTGACCACGCCCCCGATAACGGCACCCGACGCTGCGCCGATGCCGGCGCCTTGCTGGGTGGGTGTACAGCTTGCGATCGAAAGGCCGATCAATGCGAATACGAGGACTCTTTTCATCTCTTCTCTCCGAGGTTTTTGGCGCCCCAGCGGGCGGACGTCGTCCCTAACCTGTTTTTTCGCAGGCTAGCCCGGAAATTATGTCGCAAGAAGGGCTTGTCCACCATCACCGGACCTTTTTTCGTAAGGCGCGGGTTTCTTTCCACGATTAAAAGCAGGAGTTTCGAGAAATTTTTCCCGGAATTGACGTCGATCAAATTCGCTGACCGCGGCTCGCATATTTTTTATCTGGAATCATTCAAAAGTCTGCGCCTTTTGCCGCAGTTGATGGTAAAGCAGGGACCAAGGGTTGACGTACGGTTGCCGTCTCAGCAAGAAAACAGCCGTACGAACTGGAGCATATGATGGATTTCGAAGCGTTTTTCAAAAGCGAGTTGGACGGGCTTCACACGGAGGGCCGTTACCGCGTTTTTGCCGACCTGGAGCGCCATCGCGGTAACTTTCCGCGTGCGACCCGCCACACGGCTGATGGCGAACAGGAAGTGACCGTCTGGTGCTCCAACGATTATCTCGGCATGGGCCAACACCCCAAGGTGATCGAGGCGATGAAAGAAGCCATCGATCACTGTGGCGCGGGTGCGGGAGGCACCCGGAATATCTCTGGCACCAACCACCACCATGTTCTGCTCGAGCAGGAACTCGCCGATCTGCATGGCAAGGAAGCCGCGCTGACCTTCACATCCGGCTATGTTTCCAACTGGGCAGCGCTCGGCACGCTCGGTGCCAGGATCCCCGGCCTCATCATCTTCTCCGATGCTTTCAACCATGCCTCGATGATCGAGGGCATCCGCTACGCCAAGTGCGAGAAGGTCATCTGGAAGCACAATGACGTCGCCGACCTCGAAGCCAAACTGGCTGCTGCCGATCCCAAGGCACCGAAGCTCATCGCCTTCGAATCCGTCTATTCGATGGATGGCGATATCGCGCCGATCAAGGAAATCTGCGATCTCGCCGACAAGTATGGCGCCATGACTTATCTCGACGAAGTGCATGCCGTCGGCATGTACGGTCCGCGCGGTGGCGGCATTGCCGAGCGCGAAGGCCTGATGGATCGCATCACCGTCATCGAAGGCACGCTTGCCAAGGCATTCGGCGTCATGGGCGGTTATATCGCCGCTTCCACCGCGCTCTGCGATTTCATCCGCTCTTTTGCGTCGGGCTTCATCTTCACGACGTCGCTGCCGCCGGCCCTCGCTGCCGGATCGGTTGCGTCGATCCGGCATCTCAAGGCAAGCCCCTTCGAGCGGGCTCGCCATCAGGACCGCGTGCGAAAGTTGCGCATGTTGCTTGACCAACAGGGCATTCCGCACATGCCGAACCCCAGCCATATCGTCCCCGTCATGGTTGGCGATGCCGCCAAGTGCAAGTGGATCTCGGATCTGCTGCTCGACAATTTCGGCGTCTATGTGCAGCCGATCAACTATCCGACGGTGCCGAAGAAGACCGAGCGCCTGCGTATCACGCCGACGCCGCTGCATTCGGATACCGATATCGAGCATCTCGTCGGCGCGCTGCATTCGCTCTGGTCGCGCTGCGCGCTTGCCCGACACGTCGCTTGATGTCACGTCGCCTGATTTTTCAGGAAAATTTCTTTATCGGATGAGCCCGGCAGCCCGCTGCCGGGCTTCTTTGTCTGCAGCGAAGACATCGTCCATCGTCGCGGCTGCCGGCAGATCGATGAGATCGTCCATGACTTTTTCGGTGATCTCGGCCATGGCAAGGAAGGGCAGGCGGCCCTCGATGAAGGCTTCGAGTGCGACCTCCTTGGCGCCGTTCAGCACCGCGCCCTGGACGCCGCCGCGCGTCATTGCCAGTCGGGCAAGCCGCAGGGCAGGGAAACGTTTTTCATCCGGAGCCTCGAAGTCCAGCCGCGCGAGCTTGGCGAAATCCAGCCGCTCGATCGGCAGGTTCGCCCGGCGCGGATGGGAAAGGGCGTAGCCGATTGCGGTGCGCATATCCGGCGCGCCGAGCTGTGCCAGCACCGAGCCATCCGTATAGCCGACCATCGAATGGATGACCGACTGCGGATGAACGATCACCTCTACCTGTTCGGGGCGCAGGCCGAAAAGGTGCTTCGCCTCGATCATCTCCAGCGCCTTGTTGAACAGCGACGCACTGTCGATGGAGATCTTCAGGCCCATAGACCATCTCGGATGGGCGCGCGCCGTCTCGACCGTAACATTGGCCATCTCCTCCAGCGAGGAGGTACGGAAGGGACCGCCTGATGCCGTCAGGATGACACGTTCCACGGCATGGCGCTGGTTTTCCTCCAGCACCTGGAAGATCGCATTATGTTCGCTGTCGACGGGCAACAGCTTGCCGCCGCCGTTTTTCACCGACTCGATGAACAGATCGCCGGCCGCGACCAGACATTCCTTGTTGGCAAGCGCGATATCGGCGCCGCGGCGTGCCGCTGCAAGTGTGGGTGCAAGGCCGGCTGTGCCGACGATGGCTGCCATCACCCAGTCCGCCTCGCGGTCTGCGGCCTCCATCAGCCCGGATTTGCCCGCGGCGACCGCAATGCCGCTGCCAGAAAGCTCACTCTTCAGCGATTCGTAATGCTGGTCATTGGCAATGACGGCCAGATGCGCGCCCGCCGATTTCGCTTGTTGCGCCAGCAATTCCACATTGCCGTTGCCGGTCAGGACGGAAATTTCGAATTTGTCCCGGCCGCCCAGATGATCGATGACATCAAGCGTATTTTGGCCGATCGAGCCTGTCGAACCGAAGATGCTGAGGCGCCGAGGCGCGATTTTGCCCGTCATGGTCGATTTCGCAAGAAAAATGCATATTTGCCCTCGGCTCTACAGGGGATCGCGGGAGGCAGCAAGTGTGCGGTGCAGCAAATTTCAACTCCAGAGGGGTTTACTTAACTCCGCCATGATGTGATGCTGATAAATGTCCTTACGAGGATGATCATTTGCTGCGGTCGGTTACGGTCGAAAGGCAAATCCGCTGGGCACCAATGCGTCCGACGAGCAACCGGCAAATTTATGCCACTGGCCGATAGCCAAACAAAAATCGAAGACTGAACCGGGATTGCGTGTTTGCGCCATCCTTCATTGCGTTCGACGCGAGCGCTTCCACGTCCGCTCTGTGCCCATGGTTGGTGCTATCGGCGTGCAAGTTCAAAACGATACGATATTATGACGAAAATAAAGATTGTATGCTTTGTTTTTGCCCTTCTGCCGCTGGCCAATCCCGTATTTGCGGATGACCTGGTGATCTGGTCGCCGGTGAAGGTGTCCAACCGTTCCTATAAGACGACGGTCGGGTTTCGTTTGCCGATGGAATGGGAAACGAGCGCCGGTGCGGATTTCGCGCTTGCCTCCAACAAGAGCGGGGCACCGCTGCCGGCTTCCGGCCAGGCGATGCTTTGGGGCAAGCTGCAGAAGGTGAGCGTTACGCCGGCCAGCCGTGCGCAGCAGGATGTGACGCTGCAGGTCGATACTTTGCGCGGCAGTGGCGCGTTGATGCTCAGCCGCTCGCGCAGTTGGATCCTCTCGGATTCGCTCGACATGCAGACGACCCGTGCGGTGAGCTTCGGTTACAACGCCGTCGATGCGCGTCAAGCGACGGTGTCGGCTTCGCAGGCGGTCAAGCTGATCTATCCGTGGACCGGCACATCGATTTCGGCCGGGAGCAGCATCAGTGATGTCAGCGGCGACTTTTCCAGCACCGTCGCCGTCAGCCAGAACATCTTGCCCAACCTCGGATTGAACGCGTCCGTGTCCGACCCGCTTTCGACGGGGCGGACGGGAAATGTCAATTTGAACTATCAGCTTCGCTGGTAGGCGAAACCAAAGTCCTGTCGACTGCGTTTCTTCTTCTTCACCACCAAGGAGGACAGAACGATGGTCTTCAAGGAACAGACATTTCACGGTCGTCAGCCCGAAGCGGAGGCTGAATATGCCAATCGCGCCACACTGGAAGCTGCGGTCGCCAATGCGCTGGCGGTTGCCGGCGGCATTGACGCAGCCGATGTCGAGGTGACGTCCGAAGGCGACGAGATCGTTCTGAGCGGCAGCGTCGGTACGGTCGACGAAATCGAACGGGCAACAGTCATCGCAAGAACAGTTGAAGGCGTTCATACAGTGCGAAACCGTATTTTGCTCACTGGCTCGATGGTTGACGTTCGACATTAACCACTAGCAGAACATTAACCGTCGTCGCGCGCAAACCGTCGCTCAGCTGATCAGCCGGCAAAGCGTTCCGGCAGAAAACCGGCGGGGGCTTTCTCGCCGACAAGCCGATCGGTCTTCGGTGTGGGAACGGGGCCATGCGGCTGATGGGCGATTGCCAGCAGCAGGCCGCTGACGACGAAGCCGATCGCAACCAGAATTATTCGAATACGCATGGCGGATACTCCCGTTTTGTCGCTTAACGCGGAGAGATTCCTGAAGTTCCGCATGTTTCAGAAAAGAAAGACCCGGCTGGTCTCCCCAACCGGTTGGCGCCTTCAGCGGCAGAATCTAGTTTTCTTGAGCGTGACCTGACCGTGGATGTGAACGCGCACCATTCGAGTCGCCTCGCCGCAGTCTCGTCTGGGCGGCAATCGGCTTCATCGGCGGATGGATCGTGGCGGTGTTTTCAATGCTGGCGAAAAACGCGCCATGCGATGGCGATCTAGATATCGGTGAGAGGATGGTGATCCCGACGCGATTCGAACGCGTGACCCTCAGATTAGGAATCTGATGCTCTATCCTGCTGAGCTACGGGACCACTCGGATGCCATGCATACAAAAGGCTTGGCGCGAAGCCAAGCCTTTTCGGTATATCCAATGTCGTTTCGTTTCAGGCGCCGAGACGTTGTTCGGCAAGGCGGACCCAATAGGAAATGCCGTGGGCGATTGCCTCATCGTTGAAGTCGTAGGCGGGGTTATGCAGACCGGCGGTATCGCCGTTGCCGATGAAGATGAAGGCACCGGGGCGGGCGTTCAGCATGTAGGAGAAATCTTCGCCGCCCATCATCGGGTCGACTTCGGAATTGACGTTGGCTTCGCCGGCAATGTCGCTGGCGACAGCAACGGCATGTTCCGTCTCGTCGGCATGGTTGAGGGTGACGGGATAGTTGCGATGGAAATTGATGTCGGCTTCGGCACCATGGGCAGCGCAGATGCCTTCGACGACCTGGCGCAGGCGTGCTTCGGCCTGGGCGCGCACGTCTTCGTCCAGCGTGCGGATCGTGCCGGCGATGGTTGCGTCATTGGGGATGACGTTATGGGCGAAACCGGCGTTGAACTTGGTGACGGAGACCACGACCGAGCGAAGCGGATCGACGCTGCGTGAGGCGATCATCTGCAGGTTCGTGACGATCTGGGCGCCTGTCGCGATCGGGTCGATCGTGCGGTGCGGCTGCGCGGCGTGGCCGCCGCGGCCCTTGATGGTGACGGTGAACTCGTCGGTTGCCGCCATGATGGGGCCTTTGCGGGTGGCGAACTGGCCGACGGGCAGGCCCGGCAGATTGTGCATGCCGTAGACCTCTTCGATGCCGAAGCGCTCCATCATGCCGTCCTTGACCATCAGGTTGCCGCCACCGCCGCCTTCTTCGGCCGGCTGGAAGATCACGGCGACATTGCCATTGAAGTTGCGGGTCTCGGCGAGGTATTTCGCAGCGCCGAGCAGCATGGCGGTATGGCCGTCATGGCCGCAGGCATGCATTTTTCCCGGCGTTTTCGAGGCCCAGGGCTTGCCGGTGATCTCGGTGAGCGGCAGGGCGTCCATATCGGCGCGCAGGCCGACCGTGCGATTGGCTTCTCCCTTGCCCTTGATGAGGCCGACAACACCGGTGCGGCCGATGCCGGTGACGATTTCGTCGACGCCGAATTCCTTAAGCTTTTCAGCAACGAAGGCGGCCGTATTTTCGACTGCGAAGAGAAGTTCCGGCCGCGCATGGATGTGGCGGCGCCACTCTGCGACTTCATCCTGAAGTTCGGCGGCTCTATTCAGAATCGGCATTCTTGGCTTCCTGTGAATGAAATGCGTGGGGCCTGTCTGAAAGCATCACAAGGGCGTGATGCCTTGGAAATAACTTAGTCAATGACCTTTGCCATGTCATAGCCATATAGGGTAAATAGGGGAAGGTTTCGAGATAATTCCCTGAAGGACGAGCACTTGTCGACGCGCCACGATCGTTTGTTCGCCGCTTTGCGGCCGTTTTCTTTTATAGCGACAGCAACAGCGGTTCTTGTCTCGTCCGTTACACTTGCCGAGGCCAACCCGCATATCCTCGTTGACGTGCAGACCGGACGGGTGCTGGAGCATGAGGAAGCTTTCCGCAAATGGTATCCGGCTTCGCTGACCAAGCTGATGACCGTCTATACGGTGTTCGATGCGATCCGCTCTGGCCAGATCAACCTCGACACACCCGTCGTCATGAGCAAGCGGGCCGCGTCCGCGCCGCCGGCCAAGATGGGCTTCAAGCCGGGCCAGAAATTCACGCTCGACAGCGCGTTGAAGATCCTGATGGTGAAGTCGGCCAATGACATCGCCGTTGCCGTTGCCGAAGCGGTCGGCGGCACTCAGGAAGCTTTTGTCGTGCGCATGAATTCCGAGGCGGCGAAGCTTGGCATGTCGGATTCGCATTTCGTCAATCCGAACGGCCTGCCGGGCAACGGCCAGTATACGACGGCCCGCGACCTTGCGATCCTGACGGTGGCGCTGCGCCGCGACTTCCCGCAATATGCCGGCTATTTCTCGCTGGAAGGCTTTACGAACGGCAAGCAGAACGTCCCGAATATCAACATGCTGATCGGCCGCTTTGCCGGCGCTGACGGCATGAAGACCGGCTTCATCTGCGCTTCAGGCTTCAACCAGATCGGTTCTGCGACGCGCAACGGCCGGACGCTGGTTTCCGTCGTTCTCGGCACCGACAGCCTGGCGGCCCGCGCCGATGCCACCGCCAACCTACTGCAGAAGGGCTTCACCACGCAGTTTGCGGCGAACGATACGCTGGGCTCTCTGAAACCTTACGGTCCCGGACAGGACCAGGTGAACGACATCACAGCCGATATCTGCAGCGCCAAGGGCGCAAAGATACGCAGCGAGACGCGTGATGAGGTTGGCCGCATGAAGGTGCAGTCGCCCTATATCCACGAGATGGATCACGAGCCGCAATTCGTGTTTGCCGGCCTCATTCCGGGCCAGGATCCGCAGCCGGTCGCCCAGAACGATAAGTCTGCCAAGGGCGATGCGGTCGAAGCGCTCGCCAACGTACCGGTTCCGCTCCCGCGGCCGAAGTCCTTCTGAGGAAACATCATGAGCACGTTCAGCGACAAGATCCCGGTCACCATCCTGACCGGCTTCCTCGGTGCCGGTAAATCGACGCTCCTGAACCGCATCCTCAAAGATCCTGCCATGAAGGATGCGGCCGTCATCATCAACGAATTCGGCGATGTCGGCATCGACCATCTGCTGGTCGAAAGCTCCGGTGATTCCATCATCGAGCTCTCCGACGGCTGCCTCTGCTGCACCGTGCGCGGCGAACTGGTCGATACGCTGGCGAACCTCATGGATGCTGTGCAGACGGGCCGTGTGAAGCCTGTCAGGCGCGTGGTCATCGAAACGACCGGCCTTGCCGATCCGGCTCCCGTCATGCAGGCGATCATGGGTAATCCAATCATTGCGCAGAATTTCGAGCTCGACGGCGTCGTGACCGTCATCGATGCCGTGAACGGTCTACAGACGCTCGACAATTACGAGGAGGCGCGCAAGCAGGCGGCTGTCGCCGACCGGTTGATTGTCTCAAAGAAGAGCATAGCAGGCGATACGGATGCGCTGATGGCGCGTTTGCGGGGCCTCAATCCGCGTGCATCCCTCATGGATGCTGACAGCGAGGAAGCTGGCACGGCACATGTGCTCATCAACGGGCTTTACGACCCCGCGACGAAGATCGCCGACGTCCGCCGCTGGCTGCATGATGAGGATGAGCATGAGGGGCATCATCATCCCCATGACCATGATCACGGTCATCACCACCACCATCATGGCCACGAGCATCAGGACCCGCACGACGTCAATCGTCACGATGCGTCGATCCGTTCCTTCTCGATCATCGAGGAGAAGGCGATCGATCCGATGGCGCTCGAAATGTTCATCGATCTCCTGCGTTCAGCGCATGGGGAAAAGCTTCTGCGCATGAAGGCGATCATTGCCACCTCAGACCGGCCGGAGCGCCCGCTGGTGCTGCATGGCGTTCAGAGCATCTTCCACCCGCCGGTGCGGCTTGCCGCCTGGCCGGATCCTGAGGACCGACGCACGCGCATGGTGCTGATCACCAAGGATCTGCCGGAGGCTTTCGTGAAAGATCTCTTCGATGCCTTCCTCGGCAAGCCGCGGATCGATACGCCCGATCGGGCTGCGCTCAGTGATAACCCGCTCGCCATTCCTGGAATGCGGATCTAACGATCAACGCTTGCGGATCAGGAAACGGTGGCCGCGCTCGGTCTTTTCCGTGCTGACAAGCTCGTGGCCATCTTCATTGCAGAAATGCGGGATGTCGATGGCGGCAAGCGGATCGCTGGTGTCGACGAGGATCATTGCACCGCTCGGCATGGCCGTCAGCTTCTTGCGCGTCTTGATGACGGGGAGCGGGCATTTCAGCCCGCGCAGATCGTAGAGAATGGCGTCCAAGCCGATCAGTTCCTGGCCCAGAACTTCCAGAACGGCTTCTTGGTGGCGTCGGCGGTTTCCTGCGGCGCGGGCTCGGGCGCGGCATAGGCCAGCGGGTTCTGCATCGGCACCGGAATATTGGCCGGCAGCGCTGCAGCGACGGTCGTGGCTTGAGCCTGCGTCGTCGGTGTCGCAGTCGCTGCGGTCTTGGCAGCAACGCTCTTCGCGGCCTGATTGGCCATCATGTCTTCGAGTTCGGCAACCTTGACCATGCGGCCGGCTTCCAGCGACGTGCCGGTTGGAGCATAGGCGAGTTCACGGCCCTTGCGCAGCTTGGCGACGACAGCCTTACGCTCGGCTTCGGTTGGGTCGTACCAGGCAAGGCCGTCATATTTTTTCAGGGCCGTCTGGTATTCGGCATCATAGGTCTTACCGTAGGAAGCGAGAGCGGCCGTCAGCGCCGGCGGCGTCGACATGGCCGGGCACGCGCCGGCCGGATTGAAGCTGCTGCCATCGGTGGCCTGCTGGTTGAAGACGTATTTCTTCTCGCAGACATTCACTTCCGGCGGGCGCTTGGTGACTTCGAAATTGTCGTAGCCGACCTTCAGCATCTTCCAGAAATCATAGTTCGTATCGAGACGGTGCTTGACCATGTTCTCGGCGGTCATGCGGAAGGGAAAGGCCTGAAGCTGCACGCTTTCCTGGCCGCCCTTGAAGGCGTCACGGGCAAAGGCGTAGATTTCCAGAACCTGCTGGTCGGTCATCGAATAGCAGCCCGACGACGAGCAGGCGCCGTGGATCATCAGGTCGCTGCCGGTGCGACCGTTGACGGCATCATAGCGGTTCGGAAAACCGGTGTTGATCGCCAGGTAATATTTGGAATTGGGATTCAGGTTGGCGCGGCTGAGGTTGTAGAAGCCTTCCGGCGCCTGCCGGTCGCCGGTCTTGACCTTCGGGCCGAGCTTGCCGGACCAGGCGCAGATCTTGTAGCCGGCGATCTTCTCAAACCGATTGTCCCTCTTTGCCTTCCAGACTTCCAGCGCACCTTCTTCCTTGAAGATGCGGATCATGATCGGCGAGTTGCGGTCCATGCCCTTGGCCGACATGTCGGCAAGAATACGGGCGGGAAGCGGCTGCTCCACCTTGTTCTTGACGGTCGAAAGGTCGATGCCTTGAGCCGATTCCAATGCATCATTGCAGCCGGTCAGAGCCAGCGCCATGAGCGAAACATAGGCAAAATGACGTATGCGCATTCAATCAGCCCATCAATAATGCGACCCAACCCGCTTACAGAAACCGGGCGTAGCGCGGAATCATAGGCGGCTTATACTTGATAAATCCTTACCAGCCTATGACTTGCGCGGACGTCTCCTGCAAGCGCAATGTTACAGATAACATTATTGTGGCCAAGATTTGGCCCCAATCGGCTGTGCCGGCTTGTGGAACTTACAGATTGCGGCCCATTGCGAGGAATTTCTGGCGGCGGTCGTTGCGCAGCTGTTCGCCGGAGCGGGAAGCCATTTCGGCAAGTGCATTGGAGATCATATCGCCGGTGGCGGCGATGACGCTGTCGGGATCGCGGTGGGCGCCGCCAAGCGGTTCGGGGATGATGCCGTCGATGATACCGAGCGCCTTCAGGTCCTCGGCCGTGATCTTCATGTTGGTCGCAGCTTCCTTGGCGCGGGTGGAATCGCGCCAGAGGATCGAGGCGGCACCTTCCGGCGAGATGACGCTGTAGATCGAATGTTCGAGCATATAGACGCGGTTGCCGGTGGCAATCGCGATCGCACCGCCCGAGCCGCCTTCGCCGATGACGATGGAGATCAGCGGCACCTTCACGCCGAGGCACATCTCGGTCGAACGGGCGATGGCTTCGGCCTGACCGCGCTCTTCTGCGCCGACGCCCGGATAGGCACCTGCGGTATCGACGAGGGTGATGACCGGAAGCTGGAAGCGATCCGCCATTTCGAGGATGCGGATCGCCTTGCGGTAACCTTCGGGACGGGCACTGCCGAAATTGTGCTTCAGGCGGCTCTTGGTGTCGTTGCCCTTCTCCTGACCGATGACTGCGACCGGCTGGCCGCGGAAGCGGGCTAGACCAGCCTGGATGGCGGCATCCTCCGAAAACTTGCGGTCGCCGGCAAGCGGCGTGAATTCCTGGAAAAGCGTCTTGGCATAATCGACGAAATGCGGACGCTGCGGATGGCGGGCGACCTGCGTCTTCTGCCAGGCGTTGAGCTTCGAATAGATCTCGACGATCGCCTCACGGACGCGGACCTCGAGCCTGCCGACCTCGTCGGAGGTGTCGATGCTTTCGTCTTCCGTTGCCAGCTTCTTAAGCTCGATGATCTTACCTTCGAGGTCTGAGATCGGCTTTTCGAAGTCGAGATAGTTGTGCATGAGGTGCGTTTCCGTTCCTTGTGCGCGGGACAGTTTCCTGGTTCCGCCCCTTGTCGCCGGTCCTATTCGTGCTTTTTCGCCTGTTTTGCAAGGGGGTGGTGCGTATGGACGAGTTGCTGGAGCCGTTCTTCCAGAACATGCGTATAGATTTGTGTCGTCGAAATGTCCTGATGGCCGAGGAGTTCCTGCACCACGCGCAGGTCTGCGCCATTGGCCAGGAGATGGCTGGCGAAAGCGTGACGCATGACGTGCGGCGAAATCATCGACGGTGCGAGGCCGGCTCGAATTGCCAGATTCTTGAGATCGCGCGCGAAGACCTGTCGCGGCAAGTAACCTTCCTTAGAGGCGGCCGGAAAGAGCCAGGGGCTGTCCTGAGGTTCTTTCGACGCTGCGTTTTCCAGTGCCAGCATGCGGCCGTAGGACTTCAGTGCGGCGATTGCCGATTGCGAGAGTGGAACAAGACGCTCTTTGTTTCCCTTGCCCCGGATCATCAGGAAGCGGCCTTCCTGGTCGAGAACGCGGGCAGGAAGCGAGACGAGTTCGCTGACGCGCATGCCGGTCGCATACAGCAATTCCAGCAGCGCCAGCATGCGCAGGCGATGAAGCTGGCCGGGTGCTGTGTCGGCAGCTTCCGTCTCCGCCTGGGACAGCAGTTTCGTTACTTCCTCGACGCCCATCGTCTTCGGAAGTGCCCGGCCTTTCTTCGGCGCGTCGAGAATGCCGGTCGGGTCGTCAGTGCGCAGGCCCTCGGCGTAGAGGAATTTGTAGAACTGTCGCATGGCGGCAAGCCGGCGGGCCTGCGAGGAGGGCTTGAAGCCCTGCGCGGACAGCGAGGCCAGATAGGCACCGAGATCGCCCGATGCCGCCTCCGTCAGGCGGATGCTGCGGCCGCGCAGGAAAGAGCGAAGGTCGTCCAGATCGCGCTCGTAGGATTGCAACGTGTTGACCGCGGCGCCGCGCTCGGCACTCATCATTTCAAGGAATGATTCCACGTGGACGCGGCCGAGATCGTTCATCGCGTCACTTCTTCGTGGTATTGATCGTGCCGGTCGAGGGCGGGTTCACTCGCTCGGAAGGAATGCGGATGGTGACGTCCCGCTCCTGAGGCTCGACGAAGGCGACGAGCGCCCACATCGCTCCATAGATCAGTCCGGCGATGACCGCCAGGACGGACAGGAAACGGATCAGGCTCGGCATCCGGCTACTCCTTAGAACTCTGCTTCTGTTATAGGAAGCGTGTTTGCAAGTGCAAGAAGCGGCAGTGAGACCATGATTCCCTTGCCCGCGACTTGACGCTACACCCACATTTGTCGATACCGTTTGCAAACAAAGTGTGAATGGACCGATGAGTGAACCCCCAGTTTCCGTTGCAGACAGCCTGAGAGACAGAGCTCGCGCCGCGCTCGGTTCACGCAATCTGATCCTCGTCGGCCTTATGGGAGCCGGAAAATCCTCGGTCGGGCGCCTCATCGCGCAACAACTCGGCGTTCCCTTCATCGACAGCGATATCGAGATCGAGCGCGTCTCGCGCATGACGATCACGGAGCTTTTCGCGGCCTATGGAGAGGAAGAGTTCCGGGCGCTCGAAGCGCGGGTGATGAAGCGTCTGCTGAAGGGCGGTCCGCGCGTTGTCTCCACCGGCGGCGGCGCCTTCATCAACGCCCGCACGCGCAGGCATATCAAGAAGGGTGGCCTGTCTGTCTGGCTGAAGGCCGATCTCGATGTGCTCTGGGACCGGGTCAACAAGCGCGATACACGTCCGCTGCTGAAGACCGAAAACCCGAAGCAGACGCTCGAAAATCTGATGAATGCCCGCTACCCCGTTTATGCCGAGGCCGATCTCACGGTGCTTTCGCGCGACGTGCGCAAGGAAGTCATGGCCGATGAAGTGCTGAGAGCCGTGGTCGAGGCCCAGAAGGAAAGTGCAGTATCATGAACGCGATCACTCCCGCTTCCGTCGTCCGCAAGGTGCATGTGCCGCTCGGCGATCGAGCCTATGATATCATGATCGGGCCGGGGCTGATCGCCAGCGCGGGCGGCGAGATCGCTTCGCGGCTCAAGGGCCGCAAGGCGGCCATTATCACTGACGAGCATGTGGCGCCGCTTTATCTCGACGCTTTGAAGGCGAGTCTCGATGCCGCCGGCATCGCCTCAGCTGATGTCGTGCTGCCGGCCGGCGAGAAGACCAAGAGCTTCGAGCATCTGGTCAATGTCTGCGACAAGATTCTGGAAGCCCGCGTCGAACGGAATGACTATGTCATCGCGCTTGGTGGCGGTGTCATCGGCGACCTCTCGGGTTTTGCGGCCGGCATCGTCAGGCGCGGCGTGCGCTTCGTACAGGTACCGACCTCGCTGCTCGCCCAAGTGGATTCGTCGGTCGGCGGCAAGACCGGCATCAACAGCCGCCATGGCAAAAACCTCATCGGTGTCTTCCATCAGCCGGATCTCGTGCTCGCCGATACGGATGTCCTGAACTCCCTGAGTAAGCGCGAATTCCGCGCCGGTTATGCGGAGGTTGCCAAGTATGGCCTGATCGACAAGCCGGATTTCTTCGCCTGGCTGGAGAAGAACTGGCAGGCTGTGTTTGCCGGCGGCTCGGCGCGTATCGAGGCGATTGCGGTGAGCTGCCAGGCTAAGGCGGATGTCGTGGTTGCCGACGAGCGGGAAAACGGCCAGCGGGCGCTGCTCAATCTCGGCCATACGTTCGGCCATGCGCTGGAGGCTGCGACCGCCTATGACAGCAGCCGTCTGGTTCATGGTGAAGGCGTTTCGATCGGCATGGTGCTGGCGCATGAGTTTTCAGCGCGCATGAATCTCGCGAGCCCTGACGATGCCCGCCGCGTTGAGGCGCATCTGAAAGCGGTCGGCCTGCCGACACGCATGGCGGAAATTCCAGGCGCTCTGCCGCCGGCGGAGGTGCTGATGGATGCGATCGCACAGGACAAGAAGGTCAAGGGCGGCAAGCTCACCTTTATTCTTACGCGCGGCATCGGCCAGTCCTTCGTTGCCGATGACGTGCCGGCTTCCGAAGTGATCAGCTTTCTCAAGGAAAAACATCCCTGATGTCAGTCGAGGGTACCCTGGCGTTTTTATCGGTCTACTGGCCGGAGATCATTTCGATCGTGGCCCTGGTGTTGATGTCTGCGTTCTTTTCGGGATCCGAAACCGCGCTGACTGCCGTTTCGAGAAGCCGGATCCACACGCTGGAAGCCAATGGCGATGAGCGCGCCGGTCTCGTCAGAACCCTCATCGAGCGTCGCGACCGGCTGATTGGTGCGCTGCTGATCGGCAACAATCTCGCCAACATCCTGTCGTCGTCACTGGCGACAAGCGTATTTCTGGGGATCTTCGGCAATTCCGGCGTGGCGCTGGCAACGCTTGCCATGACCGTTATCCTTGTCATCTTCGCGGAGGTTCTGCCGAAGAGCTGGGCGATCTCGACGCCGGAGCGTTTTGCGCTCAATGTTGCAATACCGACGCGGCTCTTCGTCGCCGTGGTCGGTCCGCTCTCTTCGTTCGTCAACACGATCGTGCGTCAGATCCTCGGTCTTTTCGGGATCAACCTGTCGCGCGAAGTCTCGATGCTGTCGGCTCATGAGGAGTTGCGCGGCGCCGTCGATCTGCTGCATCGCGAGGGTTCGGTCGTGAAGGCTGACCGTGACCGTCTCGGCGGCGTACTCGATCTCGGCGAGCTCGAGCTTTCCGATATCATGGTCCACCGCATGGCGATGCGGGCGATCAATGCCGATGATCCGCCGGAATCCGTGGTCCGGGCGATCCTCGAAAGTCCCTATACGCGCATGCCGCTGTGGCGCGGTACGATCGATAACATCATCGGTGTCGTACACGCGAAAGATCTGCTCAGGGCGCTCGCCGAGCCGAACATGGAGCCGCAGCAGCTCGATATCGTGAAGATCGCCCAGAAACCCTGGTTCGTGCCCGACAGCACCAATCTCGAGGACCAGCTCAATGCCTTCCTGCGCCGCAAGCAGCATTTCGCCGTGGTCGTCGATGAATATGGCGAGGTGCAGGGCATCGTGACGCTCGAGGATATTCTCGAAGAAATCGTCGGCGATATCTCCGACGAGCACGATATCGATATGCAGGGTGTGCGCCAGGAGGCAGACGGCTCGATCGTCGTCGATGGTGGCGTACCGATCCGCGATCTCAACCGCGCACTGGACTGGAACCTGCCGGACGAAGAGGCGACGACGATCGCGGGCCTCGTCATCCATGAATCGATGACCATTCCCGAAGAGCGGCAGGCCTTCACCTTCTACGGCAAGCGCTTCGTCGTCATGAAGCGGGAGAAGAATCGCATTACCAAGATTCGCATCCGCCCCGCCGAGGAAGACGAGGCCAAACCCGCCTAACCAAGATTTCCGTTATCGGCGGCATTTCCGTGCGCCGGCTTATCCTACAGGATCTGACATGTTCGACATTCTCTGGCGATCCGTCGCCATCGGCATCGGGGCGACCGTCCTCATGGATATCTGGGCGATCCTGCTCGCAAAGCTTGGCGTGACGCCGTCGCCGAACTGGGCGCCAGCCGGCCGCTGGTTCTGGCACCTCGGTAAGGGCAAGGTCTTTCACGACAGTATCGCTGATGCCGAGCCCTATGCCAGCGAGCTGGCGCTCGGTTGGATCGGCCACTACGCGGTCGGAATCCTCTACGGCATTCTGCTGGCGATCTTCGTCGGTCCGGCCTGGTTTGCAGCGCCGACTTTCCTGCCGGCCTGGATCCTCGGCATCGTCACCGTCGGTGCGGGCTGGTTCCTGATGCAGCCGGGTCTCGGGCTTGGCTGGGCGGCTTCGAAGACGCCCAACCCCACGAAGGTCCGGGTGCTCAATCTGCTCGCTCATACTGTCTTTGGTTTCGGGCTTTACGCGACAGCGCTTATTATCCGTTAGAGCAATTCACGCAAAAGTGCACGGCGGTTTTGCGTCCGGAATTGCATGAAAAGTAGGTTTTCTACCAGCGCGTCGGTTCGCCCGGCGCAGCCGGCTCGACGGCCAATGCGTGAAGCCCGGCATCCAGCTCTGGCTTCAAGAGGTCGGTGATCGCCCTGTGTCGTTGCAGCCGAGACATGCCGACGAATTTTGCAGAAACGATGCGAATGCGCATATGCGTCTCGCCGGTGCCCGTGATGCCCGGCTGGTGGCCGGCGTGCAGATGGCTCTCGTTGATGACGGAGAGGCGTTCGGGTGCAAAGGTCGCCTTGAGCTTCTCTTCGATGCTGGTCTGGAGTGTCATCAACGGATCTTCTGAGTTCACGAAAAAGGTTCCCACCAAGCCAGCAACATTCCCGTTTGTCAATTCTTGTTGTCATCAATCAGCAGCCCCATAATTAGCGCCGCCATGAGACTTGATTCCAAATATTTCGATCGCATCCGAACGCGCCGCAGGCGAGAGCAGGAGCCCGAACAGGCGCCTCCAAGCTGTCAGTGGGACGGCTGCGACAAAAAAGGCACGCATCGCGCTCCTGTGGGACGCAATGCGGAAGGCCAGTTCTTTTTATTCTGTTTCGAGCACGTCAAGGACTACAACAAGGGATACAATTATTTCTCCGGCCTCTCGGACGGCGAAATCGCGCGCTACCAGAAGGAGGCGATAACAGGTCATCGCCCCACCTGGACGGTCGGCGTCAACAAGGATGCCAAGAACAGCCCGCTGCATGCCGAAGTTCGCTCCGGCGCCTATTCGCGCGTGCGTGACCCATTCGGTTTCGTGAAGGAAGGTGGCGGCAAGGGCAGTGGCCCGCGTTTCCCGCAGGCCCGCAAGCTGAAATCGCTGGAGGCCAAGGCTTTCGATACGATGGGACTTGCCGCGAACGCTACCTCTGCAGAGATCAAGAGCAAGTACAAGGAACTGGTCAAGAAGCATCACCCCGATGCGAACGGCGGCGACCGCGGCTCGGAAGAGCGTTTCCGCGCCGTCATCCAGGCCTATCAATTATTGAAGCAGAACGGTTTTTGTTAATTCCCGTCCTTGCTCTTAAACTTCAATCGGGTATGGTCCACATCGGCTGAGGCCGCAGGCAACCGCGGCATATATTTGCGTGTTTTCCCGACATTGCCTCTGCCGACCTTCCGGACGCGGCGTTTCTTGTCTGGGACTCTTTCAAGAATGCTCGCCAGCGGTCATTATCCCGCCGAGGTTTCGTTTCAGTCCCGGAGAAGTATCGCCGACGTTCCGACCCTGGAAGAACGCGGACCAAAGACTGCGGCACCATGGTTGCGCAATGGCTGAGATAGTGTGGCCGGGTGGCCGTCACCCGCCTTGGAGACATGATGAGCAAGATTGACCTTGATATTTCCGAATTGCCCGACACCACCGTTTCGGTCCGGGAGGTCTTCGGCATCGATTCCGACATCCGCGTTCCCGCCTACAGCAAGGGCGACGCCTATGTTCCGGATCTCGACACCGATTATCTCTTCGACCGCGAGACGACGCTCGCGATCCTTGCGGGTTTCGCCCATAACCGACGCGTGATGATCTCCGGCTACCATGGCACGGGCAAGTCTTCGCATATCGAGCAGGTCGCCGCCCGCCTCAACTGGCCGTGCGTGCGCATCAACCTCGACAGCCATGTCAGCCGTATCGATCTCGTCGGCAAGGATGCGATCGTCGTCAAGGACGGGCTGCAGGTCACCGAATTCAAGGATGGGATTCTGCCCTGGGCCTACCAGCACAACGTCGCGCTCGTCTTCGACGAATACGACGCCGGCCGCCCGGATGTGATGTTCGTCATCCAGCGCGTGCTGGAATCGTCCGGCCGCCTGACGCTGCTCGACCAGAGCCGCGTCATCCGTCCTCACCCGGCCTTCCGCCTGTTTGCGACCGCCAACACGATCGGCCTCGGCGATACGACCGGCCTCTATCACGGCACGCAGCAGATCAACCAGGCGCAGATGGACCGCTGGTCGATCGTCTCGACGCTGAATTATCTGCCGCATGATCACGAAGTGAATATCATCGCCGCCAAGGTGAAGAGCTTCGGCAAGAACAAGGAAGGCCGCGATACGGTTTCCAAGATGGTCCGCGTTGCCGATCTGACGCGCGCTTCGTTCATGAACGGTGATCTCTCGACCGTCATGAGCCCGCGTACCGTCATCACCTGGGCCGAGAATGCGGAGATCTTCGGCGATATCGCCTTCGCCTTCCGCGTCACTTTCCTCAACAAGTGCGACGAACTGGAGCGTCCGCTGGTGGCCGAGCACTATCAGCGCGCCTTCGGCGTGGAGTTGAAGGAAAGCGCTGCCAACATCGTGCTGGGGGCTTGAGGCCAGTCGATCATGGCAGCTCGCGGAGACAATTCGAAAGCAAAGCCCGGTGCGCCCGTTGATGTCGAACCGTTGCGCCGGGCAATAACCGGTTCCGTGCGCGCTATCGCTGGTGATGCCGAGGTGGAGGTTACTTTCGCCAACGAGCGTCCGGGCATGACGGGTGAGCGAATCCGCCTGCCGGAGCTTTCCAAGCGTCCGACGGCGCATGAGCTGGCGGTTACCCGCGGCCTTGGCGATTCCATGGCGCTCCGCATCGCCTGCCATGACGAGAAGGTGCATTCCACCATGGCGCCACAGGGATCGGATGCCCGCGTGATCTTCGACGCCGTCGAGCAGGCACGCGTGGAATCGATCGGCGCGTTGCGCATGGAGGGCATGGCCGCGAACCTGCGCTCCATGACCGAGGAGAAATACGCCAAGGCGAATTTCACCGGCATCGAACGGCAGGAAGACGCGCCGATCGGTGAGGCTGTCGCCATGATGGTGCGCGAGAAGCTCACCGGCCAGAAGCCGCCTGCTTCCGCCGGCAAGGTGCTCGATCTCTGGCGTTCCTTTATCCAGGAAAAGGCTGGCAGCGAGCTCGACAATCTCTCCGGCGTCATCAACGACCAGCAGGCCTTCTCGAAGGTCATCCGCAATATGCTCTCGGCCATGGAAATGGCCGAGGAATATGGCGATGACGACAGCGATCCGGACTCCGACGATCAGTCCAACGAGGACGATCAGCCGACGGGCGACGAGCAGAACGAGGACGAGATCGACGAGGATGCCGGCAGCGATGCGGCCCCCGTCGAGGACAGCGAAGTCGCCGACGAGCAGATGGAGGACGGCGAGACCGAAGGCGCTGAGATCTCCGACGACGACATGATGGAAGAAGGCGACGACGATTCCGAGACGCCGGGCGAGACCCGCCGTCCGAACACACCGTTTGCCGATTTCAACGAAAAGGTCGATTACCACATCTATACGGAGGAATTCGACGAGATCATCACGGCCGAAGAGCTGTGCGATGCCGCCGAACTGGAACGCCTGCGCGCTTTCCTCGACAAGCAGCTGGCGCATCTTCAGGGTGCGGTCGGCCGTCTCGCCAACCGCCTGCAACGCAAGCTGATGGCGCAGCAGAACCGTTCCTGGGATTTCGATCTCGAGGAAGGCTATCTCGATACGGCCCGCCTGCAGCGCATCATCATCGATCCGACGCAACCGCTCTCCTTCAAGATGGAGCGCGATACGCAGTTCCGTGATACGGTCGTGACCCTGCTGATCGATAATTCCGGCTCCATGCGCGGCCGGCCGATCACGGTTGCCGCGACCTGTGCCGATATCCTGGCGCGCACGCTGGAGCGCTGTGGCGTCAAGGTCGAGATCCTCGGCTTCACGACCAAGGCGTGGAAGGGCGGTCAGGCACGCGAAAACTGGCTTGCGAATGGCAAGCCGCAGACGCCGGGCCGGCTCAACGACCTGCGCCACATCATCTACAAGTCGGCCGATGCCCCGTGGCGGCGTGTACGGCCCAATCTCGGCCTGATGATGCGCGAAGGCCTGCTCAAGGAAAATATCGACGGCGAGGCACTGATCTGGGCGCATAACCGCCTGCTTGCCCGCCGTGAGCAGCGTCGTATCCTAATGATGATTTCGGATGGTGCGCCGGTCGACGATTCCACGCTTTCGGTCAATCCGGGCAATTATCTGGAGCGGCACCTGCGCGCCGTGATCGAACAGATCGAGACGCGTTCCCCGGTCGAGCTTCTGGCAATCGGCATCGGCCATGACGTAACGCGTTACTATCGCCGCGCCGTGACGATCGTCGATGCGGACGAGCTTGCCGGCGCCATGACCGAACAGCTTGCCGAACTGTTCGAGGATCATGCCGCACAGCCGCGCGGTGGTCGCCTGCGCCGTGCAGGCTGATACAGTCTCGGGGAAACTTGCGCATGGCGTTTGGAAATCTGTCTCGCGCGGCCCTAGTCGTCCTTGGCCTCGCGACAGGATTGTCTGGCGCTCATGCGGGCGAGCCCGCAAAGATCATCAGCCGTCAGATTTCGGATTTCCACATCGGCCGTAACGAAACCCGCTTCGGCCCTTTGGAATTTATCGGCGGGCTGGAGATGGTGTCGAGCAATTCGCTCTTCGGCTCGCTTTCCTCCATCCGCATGCGGCCTGACGGCAAGGGTTTCCTCGGCGTTCTCGATACCGGGCACTGGCTGACCGGCAGCATCGAACGCGACGCCAAGGGCAGGCTGTCGGGCCTTTCGGGCGTAGAGATCACGCCGATGCGGGATCGCGTCGGCCGGACCTATGAGGGCAAGGGCCACATGGATGCGGAAGGCCTCGCGTTGGATGGCGACCGGATTCTCGTCTCCTTTGAGCAGGACCATCGCGTCGATGTCTATCCGAACCCCGGTTTTCTCGACTCGCGATCCCTGTCGACGATCGGCATCCTCATTCCCCGCGACGAGATGCGGGCAAACCGCGGGATTGAAGCCGTTGTGGTGGCTCCCGCCTCGAGCCCGCTGAAAGGCGCGCCCGTAATCGTGGCGGAGCGCAGTCTCGACGAAGATGGCAACCGGCTTGCGGCTATTCTGGGCGGGCCGCTGAAGGGGCAGTTCACGGTCGAGAAGGATGGCAGTTTCGATGTGACTGACGGTGCCTTTCTGCCGGGTGGCGACCTGCTGCTTCTGGAGCGGCGCTTCAACATGGCCGAAGGTATCGGCATGCGCATTCGCCGCATCAAGGGAGCAGACATCAAGCCCGGCGCCATCGTGAACGGCGAGTTGCTCGTCGAGGGCAACTTCAATTATAATATCGACAATATGGAAGGGCTCGATGCCTTCCAGGCAGCCGATGGCACGACGCATGTCATCCTGGTGTCTGACGACAATCACTCCATCCTGCAGCGCAATCTGATGTTGGAATTCCGGCTCATCGATTGAGCGGCCGTCGAACGGCTGTCATAACTCTGCGCTATGTGGACCGTCCCTTTCGACACCAGCTTTTTGAGAGCGTATCATGCACATCCACATCACGGGAGCGTCGGGCTCCGGTACGACCACGCTTGGCCTGGTGCTGGCCGAGCTGCTCGGCATCCGTCATCTCGATACCGATCATTTCTTCTGGATGCCGACCGATCCGCCTTTCACGACGCAGCGCGAGGTTGGGGCGCGTATCGCGATGCTCAGGCAGGAAGCGTTGCCCCATGTAGGCTGGGTGCTTTCCGGCTCGGCGATGAAATGGGGCATGGAATTCGAGCCGCTTTACGATCTGGTGGTCTTTCTGATGATCGATCCCATCGTGCGTATGGAGCGCATCCGTAAGCGCGAGGAGGAGCGTTACGGCGACAGGATCAGGCCTGGTGGTGACATGGCGGTGAAAAGCCGCGAATTCATGGAATGGGCAGAGAGCTACGATACGGCGGGACCGGAACGTCGCAGTCTCATTGCGCATGAGGAGTGGCTGAAGACGGTGACAAGGCCGATCTTGCGGCTCGATTCATCACGGCCTGTCGGAGAACTCGTTGCGGAGGTGCTGAGCCACCCGGCGATCATTGCAGGGCGTCCTTAGAGCACCGTGCGTCCATTCGGATGCACTAGGCAGCGGTGACGATTTAACTATTTGAGCCATATGGCGATAGCGGCGAGTTTGACGAAGCCCATGAAGTTTGCGAGCAACTTGTCATAGCGGGTTGCCACGCGACGGAACTGTTTGAGCTTGTTGAAGAAGCGCTCGATGCGGTTGCGCTCCTTGTAAAGTGCGGTGTCGTAAGCTCGCTGGGTTTTGCGATCCCGTTTGGGCGGGATGACGATTTCGGTTCCCGTTTTCTCCAGCTTCTCAATGAGATGCCCAGCATCAGAGCCCTTATCGGCCAGCAGGGCATCGGCGTGGAGACCGTCGACGAGATCATGGGCGGCTGTGATGTCGTTGCGCTGTCCCGCCGTGCCTATGAGGCGAAGCGGCAGGCCGAGCGCATCGCCGGCAGCATGGATTTTGGTGCTCAGCCCGCCTCGAGACCGACCCAAGCCCTGGGCATCCGCCCCCCTTTAGCCCTGCGCGCCCCGGCCGCATGCTGATGGGCGCGCACGATAGTCGAATCGATCATCAACCATTCCAAATCAGCTTCGCGGGCAAGCACGGCAAGCATCTCGTCGAGCACGCCCATCTCGATCCAGCGGTAATAGCGCCGTTTTACGGCGCGGTAGTCGCCCAGTCGTTCTGGCAGGTCTCGCCAGCGGCCGCCCGAACGGGCCATCCATAGCAGCGCGTCCAGAAACAGCCGGTTGTTCGTGCGCGGGCCACGCTTGCCCTTCGTGCCTCCGGGCACAAAACCTTTGATACGTTCCCATTGATCGTCCCGAAGCGCATCGCAATCCATCACTGACCTCCAAAAGTCAGTGTTGAATCTGATTTGCCACCTCTTGGGAATCTCAATCCGTTAAATCGTCACCACGACCTAGGGACGCTCTAACTCTTTGAATTTACGCATCAGGCTTTCCGAAAACGGCCTGTCGGAGAGCTCGTTATCGATTCCGATTTTCGGGCCGATGCTGTAGTCGTCGTGAGATCTGCGGTTGGCATCGCCATTGGGTTGGTGCGGGCTGGCTGCAGCAAGGTCTGCAGCCAGCCCGCCCAACATTCATGGTCTGAGCGTTTTCCTGGGTCGCTCGACCAGAAATGATCTCCATCCAAGGCGAGAAGCAAAGGTGGGGAATGCGAAGATTCCGATCCGAGGGCGGATGCGGACGGTGTTTACCGCGCCGGAGCGGATTGCATTGGGCGGAGCACATTCATGAGCGCGCCATAGGGCATCAGCATCACCAGGCCGACAAGCATCTTTACCGCGAAATCGCCGAGCGCCCAGGAGATCCAGCGCGGGGCTTCGGTGGAGAGGACGCCGAAGATCGGCGCATTTTCCAGTGCGAAGGGCTCGTTCGGGCCGAGGAAGACGAAGAAGGCGGCGAAGGACAGCGAGAAGAACATCACCGTATCCAGCGCCGAGCCGATCAGAGAGCCGACGAGCGGTGCGCGCCACCAGGCCTGACGGCGCAGGCGATTGAAGACAGCGATATCGAGAAGCTGGCCTGCGAGATAGGCCGAGCCGGAGGCGATCGCGATACGCGGCACCGCGGTGAAGAAAGAAAGCGCGACACCAACGACAAAGCCGGCGAACACCACCTTGCGCGCAGCCTGAGGGCCGAACTGGCGGTTCGTCAGGTCGGTGATCAGGAAGGCGATCGGATAGGAGAAGGCGCCCCAGGTGAGAATGTCGGCGAGATTGATGCCGGCGATCTCTGCGTTCAGCGGAAACTGGACGAGGAAGTTGGAGGCGACGACGACGAGCGTCATCAGGGCGACATAGGCAAACGTATAGCGGGTCTTCAGCATTTTTTTATCCTGGGTGATGCCACCAGTTCGAGTGAGATTTCGGGCTGGGACTAGGGCCAGCCTGACAAAGAAAAAGGCTCGTCCGGTATTATCCGTGCAAGCCTTTCGAAGCGTTTGGAAGACTGAGGCCGAGCTTAGGCAGCAGCCACTTCAGCAGTCTTCTTGACGATCTGGCGACGCAGCAGACGAGCGCGCATCGAAAGTTCGCCTTCGTTTGCCTTCAGCAGGAAGGCATCGAGGCCGCCACGATGCTCGACGGAACGAAGAGCAGCAGCCGAAACGCGAAGACGGTAACGCTGGCCGAGCGCGTCGGAGATCAGCGTAACCTGGCACAGGTTCGGGAGGAACCGGCGCTTGGTCTTGTTGTTGGCATGGCTGACATTGTTACCAGTCAGGACTGCCTTGCCGGTCAATTCGCACATGCGGGACATGGAACACCTATTCTTGTTTTTCTCGGGCCATTGGATGACAATCCGGCAACAACCGGCCGCGCAATCCAACAGGCCATGATTGGAAAGTTGCGGTTCTATAGTCAGACCGGTCGCGCGCGTCAAGCCAAACCTTGGCCTTTCCCGCAATTCTGTCAAAAAGCTGCTGTTTTCTTCGCAATGCGGCAGGAGTATAGACCGTAGTGCAAGGGCGCAAGCGGCCCGGCAGGACAAGGCTCTCACCATGGCTCATCTGGGCAGACGGATTTTAGTTTCGGCATTTGCGGCGCTTCTGGCCCTGCCGGCCGGTGCGAGCGAAGTACAGCACCGTACGGAGTACAGGGTAGCCCTTGCCGGCCTGACGATCGCGCGGGCGGCCTTTCTCACCAAGATCGAAGACGATCACAGCTACAAAATCGACGGCGACATCAAATCGGCCGGGCTTGCCGATCTCGTCACCGATATCCTGGCCAAGACCAGCGTTACCGGGATGGTACGCAATGACCGGCTGCAGGCGGCAAAATATGTCCTCTATTACAAGACCGGCAAAAAGGTTCGCACCTACGAGGTCAGCTACCGCAACGGCAATATCGTTTCGGCCACCACCACACCGGAGCCGCGCCGGCCGAAGGAATGGATTCCGGTAACGCAGGGCGATATGCGCGCCGTGCTCGACCCGATCTCGGGCCTCATCTTCACCGGCGATACCGATGTCTGTTCACAGAAGCTGCCGATCTTCGACGGTGAGACGCGAATGGACCTTGTGCTTTCGCCGAAGGGCGATGAAGATTTCTCGACCGATGGGTTCAAGGGCAAGGCGACCGTCTGCGGCGTGCGCTTCATTCCGCGCTCCGGCTACAAGAAGGGACGCAAGGATCTCGTCTACCTCAGCAAGAGCAACCGCATGGAAATCTGGTTTGCCAAGGCGCAGGCGGCAAATGTATATGCTCCGGTCTACGTCCGCATTCCCACGGAATACGGGACGGTGACGATCACGGCTGTGAAGTACGGCCGCGTGAATAGCTGACGGAGCCTTCGGAAGTCTCCGCGAGGGGGACGGGTGAAGCTTCGGGCAACGTTGATCGGTTTTGCGGCCATTCTCATGTGGTCGTTCCTGGCTCTCTTTACGGCCGCCTCCGGCAAGATGCCGCCGTTCCAGCTTTCGGCCATCTGCTTTGCCATCGGCAGCATTCCCGGCATTCTCGTGCTCATCCTCAACCCGTCGCGCATCGCCCTTCTGAGGCAGCCGGCAAAGGTCTGGATCACGGGCATTGCCGGCCTGTTCGGCTATCATTTCCTCTATTTCACGGCGCTCAGGAATGCGCCGGCAGTCGAGGCGGGGTTGATTGCCTATCTCTGGCCGCTGCTGATCGTGGTTGGTTCGGCGCTGCTGCCGGGCGAAAGGCTGCGCTGGTATCACATCGTCGGCGCTCTGGCAGGTCTTTGCGGCACCTTCCTGATCGTCGGGCGTAATGGCATCGATTTCGACGGCGCCTATGCCGTCGGCTATGGCGCGGCCTTCCTCTGCGCCTTCACATGGTCCGGTTATTCGCTGCTGACGCGGCGTTTCGATGCCGTTTCGACCGATGTCGTCACCGGCTTCTGCCTTGCGACGTCAGCGCTTTCGCTGATCTGCCATTTGGGTCTTGAGACAACCGTCTGGCCGGAGACGGGCTTTGAATGGATTGCCGTCGTCGGCCTTGGCCTTTTTCCCGTCGGTGCAGCCTTTTATGCCTGGGATTACGGGGTCAAGAACGGCGATATTCAGATCCTTGGCGCTGCAAGCTATGCCGCGCCACTGCTTTCAACGCTGATCCTGACCGTCTTCGGCATTGCCGAGCCCAGTTGGCGTATTGTGCTTGCCTGCCTGCTGATTACCGGCGGCGCGGTGCTGGCAGCGCAAGAAATGTTCCGCCGCAAGCCGCAGATGCAGCCGGTGGCGGAACAAGCTTAAGCGCCGGGTTTCCAGTCAGGCGGCGCCATCTCGAATTTGGAGAATTCGAAGCCGGGCGCCACCGTGCAGCCGACCAGCGTATAGTCGCCCAGGGTTTCGGCCGATTGCCACCAGTTGGCGGGGATGATCGCCTGCGGCCGCTCGCCGCCAGCAATATCGGTGCCGAGTTTCAGCGTTTCGCTGTGGCTGCCGTCTTCGGAACGATGCAGCGCCAAAGGCGCGCCGGCATAATAGTGCCAGGCTTCTGCGGCGTCGTGCACGCGGTGCCAGTGCGAGCGCTGGCCCTTCGCCAGCAGATAATAGATCGCCGTCGAATGGCCGCGCTCGCCGCCATGCTCGTCGCGAAAGGTCTGCACATACCAGCCGCCTTCGGGATGGGGTTGCATGCCGAGCTCGCGGATGATGTCCTCAGGGGTAAGGTCTTTGTCAGCCATGCTCTAGAAATTGTCCTTGCGCTTGCGGATCTCGGCGAAGACCTCTTCATTGGTCTTGCCTTCCATCAGCAGGTTGCGGCGGATGGCCGGATCGGCCGCGCGCAGGAAGGGATTGGTTTCTTTTTCGAACGCCAGCGTCGTCGGAATGGTGAACTTGCCTTCGGCGCGCAATGCCTCGATTTCCGCTGCGCGGCTTTTCAGGCGCTCGTTATCCGGGTCGATGGTGACCGCAAAACGGGCGTTGGAGAGCGTATATTCGTGGCCGAAATAGACGGTGGTCTCATCCGGAAGAACGGCAAGCTTCTGCAGCGAGTGCCACATGTCGGCGGCTGGGCGTTCGAACAGGCGGCCACAGCCGAGCGCAAAAAGCGTATCGGCAGCAAAGAGCAGCTTGTCGTCGACAAAGTGGTAGCAGATGTGGCCCGCCGTGTGGCCGGGCGTTTCGATGACGTTGACCGTGTGGTCGCCGAAGAGGAAGCTGTCGCCATCACTCATCGTCTTGTCGAGGCCGGGGATCGCCACTGCTTCGTTGACCGGGCCGATGATCTCCAGGCCGTATTGTTCCTTCAGCGCCAGATTGCCTTCCACATGGTCGATATGGTGATGGGTCGTGAAGATATGGGTGATGTTCCAGCCGCGGCGCACGGCAGCGGCTTCCACGGCTGCCGCATCAGGCGCGTCGATCGAGGCGGTCTGCCCGGTTTCCGGGTCATGGACGAGAACGCCGAAATTGTCGCTGCGGCAGAGAAAAACTTCTAATTCCAAAGGTTTCATTGCTCAAATAATCCCTTATCCCTTGAACTGACCGGGAATGTAGAGGTTCCGGCCTTGAAGTCCAACCGGTCACTGATAACATTTGGGATAATGCACGCCGATATCGTCGACCTTCGCCAATTCTATCATTCCGAGCTCGGACACATGGCCGAGCAGTCGATTGCCATGGCGCTGTCGTCGCTCTGGGTGCGCCTGCCGCAGGAGCGGCTTGTGGGCATTGGTTACTCCGTGCCCTTTCTCGACCGGTTCCAGGCCGATACGGAACGCACCTTCGCTTTCATGCCGGCGGGGCAAGGGGCAGTGAACTGGCCTGTCGGCTCGCTTTCCTCCACCGCATTGATCTTCGACGAGGAATTGCCGCTGCCGGATTCCTCTATCGACCGGGTGCTGATGGTGCATTCGCTGGAATTTGCCGAAAGCCCGCGCGAGACGCTGAAGGAGCTCTGGCGGGTGCTGGCGCCGGGTGGACGGCTCGTCATCGTCGTGCCGAACCGTCGTGGTGTCTGGGCGCGCATGGAGCATACGCCCTTCGGTTCGGGCCGGCCCTATTCGCGCGGTCAGCTGACCCATCTGCTGCGCGAGACCAATTTCACGCCAGGCGCCACGGCCGAGGCGCTGTTCTTCCCGCCATCGAAACTGCGCGCGGTGCTGCGCCTGCGCCGCGGCTTCGAGCGGATCGGCCGCACGCTCTGGCCGGCTTTTTCGGGCGTCATCATCGTCGAGGCGCAAAAACGGCTCTATCAGGGCCTTCCTGTTGCCGCGCGTGCTTCACGCCGCGTTTTTGTGCCGGTCCTTGCGCCGCATGGCGTGCCGACCACGCGCAGCCGCTAGAGCATTTCCTGGTCAGATTGCAGCATTCTGTTGGCTCAAACGGAGTCGGATGGTCGACCGGCTGGCGCGCGTCGTAGCCCAAATCTACGGCCAAGCCGGCCGGTCGATCAGGCGGCCCGTTTCAGCCAACCCCGGTGGTTTGCTTGCAAACCAGCTAGGGCCGGGCATCTTTCCGCCAGGATCAGAAGCGATCGGCTCGGACGTACCTGGAGGTATGCCCTTCGCCAATCGCTTCTGCCCTGACGAAAACCTGCTCCGGCAGAATGCTGCAATCTGACCAGGAAATGCTCTAGGCGCTGCAGCCCTCGACAAAATAGCCATTCCGCTTTAATTGCACTCAAGTCTTTCGCCGGCTTTCCGGCAATTTCCAAGGTCGATCCATGAGCGTTGAGATGAGCAAGCCCGTTCCGCGTCCCGGTATTCTGGATATCGCTGCCTATGTGCCGGGCAAGGAGCATGCGCCGGGTGTCGCCCGCGTCTACAAGCTCTCCTCCAACGAGACGCCGCTCGGCGCCAGCCCCAAGGCGATCGAAGCATTCAAGGCGGCCGCAGGTAATCTCGAACGTTACCCCGACGGTCAGGCGCACGAGCTGCGCGAGGCGATCGCTTCAGTGCACGGCCTCAACCCGGCAAACATCCTGTGCGGCAACGGCTCCGACGAGCTGCTCGGGCTGCTCTGCCACGTCTATCTCGGCGCCGGCGACGAAGGCATCATCACCGAGCATGGCTTTCTCGTCTACAAGATCCAGATCATGGGCGCGGGTGCGACGCCTGTCGTGGCCAAGGAAAAGGACCATACGGTCGATGTCGATGCGATCCTTGCTGCGGTGACGGGCAAGACGAAGATCGTCTTCATAGCCAATCCCGGCAATCCAACAGGCACCTATATTCCCGTCAGCGAGATCCGCCGCCTGCAGGCCGGCCTGCCGAAGCATGTCATCCTCGTGCTCGATGCAGCCTATGCGGAATATGTTCGCCGCAATGACTACGAAGCCGGCATCGAGGTCGTCTCGTCAAACGCCAATGTCGTCATGACACGCACCTTCTCCAAGGTTTATGGCCTTGCGGCGCTGCGTGTCGGCTGGATGTATGCGCCGGCCGAGATTATCGATGCGCTGAATCGTGTGCGCGGGCCGTTCAATATGAATGCGCCGGCAATCGCTGCGGGTGCCGCGGCGATTCGCGACCAGTCTTTCGTTCAGGAGGCCGTTTCCTTCAACCAGATGTGGATCGAAAAGCTGACGAGCGCATTCGAGGCCATCGGTCTGAAGGTCACGCCATCGGTCACCAACTTCGTTCTCATCCATTTCCCCGATGTCGACGGCAAGCGGGCGGCGGATGCCGATGAGTTCCTGACGAGCCGCGGCTATATCCTGCGCGCAGTGCGCGGCTACGGCTTTCCGAACTCGCTGCGCATGAGCATCGGTCCGGAAGAAGCCAATCGCGGCGTCATCGAGGCGCTTGGCGAATTCATGGGACGTAAGGCATGACAGTGCAGTTCAATCGCATCACCCTGATCGGTATCGGCCTGATCGGCTCTTCGCTTGCTCATGACATCAAGCGACTGGGCCTAGCCAATGAGGTGGTCGTCGCGACGCGCAGCGCGGAGACGCTGAAGCGTGCCGAAGAACTGGCGCTTGGCGATCGCTATACGACCTCGTCGGAGGAAGCGGTTAAGGATGCCGATCTCGTCATCGTGTCGGTGCCGGTCGGCGCTTCCGAAAGTGTGGCGAAAGAGATCGCCGGCAATCTGAAACCGGGTGCGATCGTCACCGACGTCGGTTCGACCAAGGCTTCCGTGATTGCCCAGATGCAGCCGCACATGCCCAGCCATGTGCATTTCATTGCCGGCCATCCAATCGCGGGTACGGAAAAGTCCGGCCCGGATGCGGGTTTCCCCGGCCTGTTCCAGGAGCGCTGGTGCATCCTGACGCCGCTCGAAGGAACCGACCCGACCGCGCTGAAGACGCTGCGCAGTTTCTGGGAAGCGCTCGGCTCCCGAGTCGACGAAATGGACGCCCAGCATCACGACAAGGTGCTCGCGAT
Source organism: Rhizobium sp. BK275 (assembly GCF_014193555.1). Lineage (NCBI taxonomy): Bacteria > Pseudomonadati > Pseudomonadota > Alphaproteobacteria > Hyphomicrobiales > Rhizobiaceae > Rhizobium > Rhizobium sp. BK275. Next base: position 59,779 of record NZ_JACHZL010000006.1, on the reverse strand, counting down.
CGTCTCGCACCTGCCGCATCTCATAGCCTACAATATTGTCGGTACGGCCGACGATCTGGAGACCGTGACGGAATCGGAAGTCATCAAATATTCCGCCTCCGGTTTCCGCGACTTCACGCGTCTGGCCGCATCCGATCCGACCATGTGGCGTGACGTCTGCCTGCATAACCGAGATGCGATCCTGGAAATGCTGGCGCGTTTTTCGGAAGATCTCGCCTATCTGCAGCGGGCGATCCGCTGGGGCGAGGGCGACAAGATTTTCGAACTCTTCACCCGCACCCGTGCCATCCGCCGTTCGATCGTCCAGGCCGGCCAGGACGTGGATGCGCCGGACTTCGGCCGCCCCCACCCGCTGGAAAAGAAATAGTCATGGTGGAGATTGCGAAGCCTGGCCAGACGGACAAGGAATGGCTGCTTCGCGAAGACAGCCATGTCGGCGAGGCCTGGATTTCGCGTTGCATCGATCTCGGCGAATATCTTGTTGCCCGCGAGCAAGGTGAGATTGTCGGCTTCCTGCGCTTCTCCCGCTTCTGGGGCAGGATCCCCTATATGGAAATGATCCGAGTGCTGGATGGTCATCGCCGATGCGGTGTCGGCACGGCGCTGTTTCTCGCCTGGGAAACGGATATGCGCGAGAGCGGTGCGCGTCTTTTGATGACCTCGAGCGAGTGCGATGAAAGCCGTCCGCACGATTGGCATCGCCGCAACGGTTTTTCTGAAACCGGATCGATCGAACTGCCCGGCATCCAGACGGTGCCGGAAGTCTTCTTTCTCAAGAAGCTCGATTAAACCGGCGGGATCTTGCCGAGCGGAATGAAGCCGCTCACAGTTGCATTGCCGTGATCGACGACCAGATCGACGGAAACCTTGTCGCCACCACCGGCAAGCGCCTTCAGGAGCTTCGTCGCCGTATCGACGGTCGAGGCCATGTCAGGGAAGGTTTGTTTGATGCTTTCACCCCAGGGGCCGAGCTGTTCGATCTCCAGCTTGAACTTGCCGGAAAGGAAGCCGTTTTCGTCGAAAGCGAAGGGGCCGGAGATGGTCATCACCTTGCCGTCGCCGATGTCGGCGACGATACGGCGAAGCTCGCCCTGAGAACCGTGAATACCCTGTTTGTCGGTGCCATCGATCATTCCGGCCTTGCCCGTCAGCGTCAGGTCGGCGCTCGCGGAGAATTTCGGGAAGACCTGCGGCCAGTCCTTGACCACAGCATCGGCGTTTTCGACCGAGATCGCGCCGTCGAGATCCGCTCCGTTCTGCCGCAGGTGGATCTCGGTGCGGGCGGCATCGAAATTGACAGTCTGCCCGGTAAAGGAGGAGACAGCCACGGCCTTCAGCCCGCCGATGACGGTGGAGGTGCGGTCGATGCCCTGCGCCTTCGTCGTGAGGCTCGATTGCAGATTGTCCCATTGGGCATTGACCGTCAGGCCCTGCGCGGTGCGGATTTCAGCCGGTGCGTCAAGTTCCCAGACGATGTGGCCAGGGGCGTAGACCTGGGCGGCGGAGCGGAGCGCACCGAAGGTGGCGGAGATGCCGTTGACATTGTCGTCGACATCCACCTTCGAGCAGAAGAGCCCGATGCGGAAGGGGAAGCCGCGGAATTCGATATCGGAGCATTCACCGCTGACGCCGGTATCGGCGCGGGGGGCGATGGCGGTCAGCACCGTCTGTTTCAGCGCGGAGGCGGCGTAGAACCAGCCACCTGTATAGAGAGCGATCACCAAAAGAATGGCGCCGCCCAGCAACCAGAATTTCCTGCCGCTGCTATATTGGCCGCTGCCGGATTGGCTTGACGCTGCCATGATGTTCTCCAATGGTGAGAGCGAAATCTGATTTTGATCTGGCGTGCGATATGGACGAATTTTGGGTATTTGGCTACGGCTCGTTGATGTGGAATCCGGGCTTCGAATTCGTCGAGCGGTCGCAGGCCCTGATTCATGGCTACCGGCGCTCGCTTTGCGTTCGTTCCTTCGTCCATCGCGGCAATCGTGAAAATCCCGGTCTCGTCCTCGGTCTCGACAGAGGCGGAGCCTGTCGTGGCATGGCTTTCCGTGTCGCGTCGGACAAGTGGGACGAGGTGATCGACTATCTGCGCGCCCGCGAACTCGTCACCAATGTCTATCTGGAACGGCATCTGCCGCTGCAGCTTTCGGATGGCCGCACTGCGCGGGCGGTCGCCTATGTGGTCGACCGCGCCCACGAGCAATATGCCGGTGCGCTGGATGCGCTTGCCGCCGCGCGGGTCGTCGATGTCTCGGTCGGCCAGTCCGGCCCGAACGATGCCTATGTCTTCAATACGCTTTCCCATCTGAAGGAGATGGGTATTCGCGACCGGTGGCTGGAGCAAGTGGTCGAGGAAGTCACACGACTACGCGCGACAGCTTAGGCAGTCGCGGCCTTCTCTTTGCGCAGTTCAGCCAGCCGCTCCACGGCGGTCGGCGGCAGTGGAACATGCGGATTGCGCTCCACCGTGTCGATCAGAAGCTGATCGCTGGCGCTTTCCGTCACGTCGATCAGATGGGCGAAGAAGGCGTCGGGGTCCATGCCGGGCATGATGGGCGGTAGAATCCGCACTTTGAAATGACCGGGATAACGCATGGCGCTGCGGCGCGGCCAGAACAGGCCGGGATGCATGACGATGGGCACGACTGGGAGCTGCAGGTCGCGATACATACGGGCGATGCCGTATTTGTAGACTGGCTCGGCACCCGGTGGGCGGCGTGTGCCCTCGGGATAGATGATTAGCTGGCGGCCGGTGGCGAGCTCCTGCTTGGTGCGCTTCAGCACTTCCACCATCACTTTGCCGCGCGCACCGCGGTCCACCGGGATCATGCGCTGCCTCTTGGCGTACCAGCCGAAAAGCGGGATCCACATCAGCTCGCGCTTGAGAATATAGACCGGGTCCTTGAGGTTGGGCAGCAGTGCATAAGTGTCCCAAAAGGACTGATGCTTCGGGGAAATGATGTAGCTGCCGTCAGGCAGGTTCTCCAGACCCTCGATCTCGAAGGTAGTGCCGACGATCACCCGCATCAGCCAGTGGTTCGAGCGCGCCCAGTTTTTGGGAACGCTGTAGGCGAGCTTGCGCGGCGCGATGAAGTAGAAGGGGGAGAGCACGATCATCCTGATGATGAGGTTGGCGTAGAAGATCGTGTTGAACAGAACGGAACGCAGGGCGATCATGAAATTTTCCCGAGGCACGGTCACGCCGACCGGCCTACACGATATTGCCCGTCATAAAAAGCGTCTGATTGCCGCTAGAGCGCCGTGCGTCCATTCGGACGCACAAAGGACGCTCTAACTCTTTGAATCTACGCATCAGGCTTTCTGAAAATCGATTCCGATTTTCAGGCCGATGCTGTAGCGTATAAAAGCCTCAGCTCTGGCCGGTCAGGTTGGCGGAACGCAGGCCGGTATGGCGCAGGCCGACGATGTTGCGCGCTCCGGCCAGCAGCAGCTTGGCGTATTCGGCCAGCATGACGCGCAAGGCGTTCGGATCGGTGAACCAATCGCGCGTCTTCAGATCGGAATTGACGACAGGATAGGGGATGAATTGAATGTCGGGATCGACATAGGAAAGCTCGGCGAGAGTGCGCGGCATGTGGTAGTTGTTGGTGACGACCAGAATGCTCCTGTAGCCCTTGGCGTGAATCCAGTTCGATGCCTCCTCGGCATTGCCGATCGTATCGAGCGCGTCGTAACCGATATCGACGCAGCAGGAGAAGAGATCAGCAGAGCCTTGAGTCATCTTGCGGATCTGCGTTGGCGTGGTGGAAGGATGCGCGCCCGATATCAGCAGCCGCTTGCCGGCGCCCTCCTGCAGGAGTTCGACGGCCTGATCGATGCGCTGGTAGCCGCCGGTCAGCACGATGATCGCGTCCGCCCGTGGCTCGGCAGGTGGCTTCAGGGTCGTTACCGAATCTGCAAAGCGCAAAAAGCCGCCGAAGATCAGCGCAGCGATCAACACGCAGGAAAAGCCCATCCAGCGCAAGATGCGGCGGATTGGGCCACGCCGTGGCGGGACACTTGCGGGGCCTTCAAGCTCCGGGTCCGGGCGAATCGGATTGCGTGTCGTATGGCCCATCGTCATGAGTCGTGATTATACGCTGATTGCGGCGCGGAACAGACGCTTTCATGGCAAAACGGCATGGCGGCGCTAATTCGCTATACCGTCCGCGCGCGTCGGATCGGAGCGCAATGTATCGATTTCATAGATCGTGCGCATGACGGTGAGCCGTGCGGTCACGGTTGTCAGCAGTGCGATCACGATCATCGTCGCGAAGATGCCGAGATAGCCGAGCGCCCCGACCGAAAAGGTACCGAAGAGGGCCGTTGCCTGATCTGTCTCGGGTGTGGCGATCGTCCTGCTCTGCAGTAAGCCGGCGCCTGCGAAAAAGAGGGCGGCCAGGGCGCTGCCGATCGCCGAGCCCTTGAGGCTGATCTTCAGAAAATGCTTCTGGAATTCCGTTGCGACGAACGAGCTCTCGGCGCCGACGAAATGCAGCACTTCGACGATGTGACGGTTGCCCGAGAGTACGCCCCGCGTGGCGAAGACCACCGTCAGCACCATGGCAGTGAAAACCAGCAGCAGGACGCCGGTACCGATCATGACCGTGGTGCGGGCCATCGCAACCAACCTGTCGACCCAGGTGCGGTGGTCGTCGAGAAAAGCCTGCGGAATGCTCTCTTTCAGCAGGTCGCGCATTGCCGCGAAATCCGGCGGATGGCTCTCGTCGATGGTGATGATGACGAGGCGCGGTACGGGTAGTTCCTTGATATCCAGCCCGCTGCCGAGCCAGGGCTCGAGAAGGCGTGCGGTGGCGGCCTCGTCAACGATCTGGCCGCTCTTGGTGCCGACGAAGGTCAGCGCGATATCGCGGGCCTGAACGAGAGCCTTTTCCATGTCCAGGTTGTCGTCAGGTTTGATCTGGATGGTGATCTCCCTGGAGATCTGGCTTTCCCAGCTTGCCGCGGTCGAGCGGACCATGCTGACGCCGCCGAGCGTCAGGCAGGCGAGGAAGGCCATGATGGCGATCACCACCGTCAGCGCATTGCCCTGAATGTTTGACGGAGGCAGGATCGGTGCTGTCGGGCGCACGCGCATCTCCGGCCGCTTGGGCTGGACAGGGGCAGCGGCGGGCGTCTTTGCGCGGGTCCTGGTGGGCGTCTTAGTCATAAATGTCGAGATGCCCTTCCGAAAGGATCATGCGGCGGGCTTCCACCTGGTCCATCAGCGAGAGATCGTGGGTGGCGATCACCACTGCGGTGCCCAGGCGGTTGAGTTCCATGAAGAGGTTTAGCAGGCGCTTGGCCATCGGCGGATCGACATTGCCGGTCGGCTCGTCGGCAAGCAGCACTTCCGGCCGGTCCATCAATGCGCGGGCGATTGCAGCGCGCTGCTTCTCGCCGCCTGAGAGTACGGGCGGCAGTACGTTGATGCGCTCGCCGAGCCCGACCCATTTCAAAAGCTCCAGCACGTCGGTCTTGTAGGTGCTTTCATCCTTGCCGCGCACGCGAAGCGGCAGGGCGACGTTCTCATAGGTCGTCAGATGGTCGAGAAGACGAAAATCCTGAAAGACGATGCCGACGCGGCGGCGCAGCAGCGGCAACTCCGGCCGGGGGATCTCGGATATGTCGCGTCCGAACATGCGGATCAGGCCGCGAGTCGGCTGCAGCGACATGAAGAGCAGGCGCAGCAGCGTGGTCTTTCCGGCACCGGACGGGCCGGTCAGAAACTGGAAGGACTTTTTCGGGATGTCGAAGGTCAGGTCCCGGAGGATTTCCGGTCCCATACCATATCGCAAACCGACATTCTCGAAGTGGATCAACGGGCAGCTCAGTCTTTCGTGGTTTCACCGCATGACTTGTTAACCAACACCGTTAACAGCCGGTAAATTTTGCCGGAAAGACGCCCGTTTGATGGCGATCTTTGCGAAGCATTAACCATTGAAATTTACGACTGGGCTGGATTCGTTTCAATGCCAAGATTGTCTTGGGCAGCGAAACCATGTGGACATCCGAGAGGTCGCCACCATGGAAGCATCCTCCTTCAGACGACAGGCCGCCGGCCTAGCCTATGATTTTCTGCCGCCGGAACCGGCTATCCGGCGGCCCCGTCGCATGCCGTGTAGGGGTGACGTTGCCGATGCCGAATTCATTGTCGTCGGTAAGGCGCGGCCGCAAGGCGCGTCTGCCGGTGCCCACGATACGACCCATAACGATAATCGCCGTCGCAGCGCCCCGCTCAACACCGAACCGCCAGTCCTGCTTGCTGCTGCCGCGATCCTGCGTGGGATGGAGATCTGGCTGCAGCGCGCGTCGGCGCGCGGTTTTGTGGCGCTGGTGATTTCACTCTTCGTTCTGGTCTTCGGTCTTGCCGGCGGGTTCTCCGGCCTTTCGCGGGGCGAGGCTTCCACCACAACGACCCTTCATTTCTCGCATGTCACGATCACGCCGCGCGATGCCAATGGTATGCGCATCCTGCTCATCAACGGCATCATCGAGAATGACAGCGGCGTCACGCAATCGGTGCAGCCGATCCGCGCCGATCTCGTCGCCGACGAGCGGCTGACGGCGAGCATCGTCATTACGCCGCCGACGGATGCCATCTACGCCGGCCAAAGCCGCGGCTTTTCCGCTCGCGTGCAGCATGCCGGGGGCAAGGTGCCTGAGGTCCGGCTTTCCTTCATGCCTTGAGCGCCGAGAGGCGTTTTTGGGTTGATCGGCAGGAAAAACCTGTCCTTTCGGGGTGTTTCGCCGGAATTAATGTGCTAACGGCTTACCCTTCTTTTTTGTGGAGCAAGCCTTTATGCCTGTCGTGCGCGGAAAAAACATCGAGCCGCTCTTCACCGCCGAGCAGATCGCCGAGCGCAATCATTCCATGGCGCAGGATATCGCCGCCGGCCCGACAAAGGACCTCCTGGTTATTGCCGTGCTCAAGGGCTCGTTCATTTTTGCGGCCGACCTGCTGCGCGCCCTGCACGATACGGGCCTTGCTCCCGAGGTCGAATTCATCACGCTCTCAAGCTACGGCGCGGGTACGGTTTCGCAGGGCGTGCGTATCGTCAAGGACATCGACAGCGACGTTAAGGACCGCGACGTCCTGCTCATCGACGACATCCTCGAATCCGGCCGCACGCTGCGGTTTGCCAAGGAACTGCTCTACGAGCGCGGGGCACGCAACGTCACCATCGCCGTACTGCTCGACAAGCGGGTCAAGCGCAAGGAGGAGCTGGAGGCGGACTATGTGGGCTTCGAGTGCCCCGACTATTTCGTCGTCGGCTACGGCATGGATGTCGCCTACGCCTTCCGCGAACTGCCCTTCGTCGGCGTGGTTACCGGTGACGCTTAAGGCGTCCTGCTCTAAGACGGCTTGTTAACCATCCCGTCGATCGGCTTGGCGCGTTTACCGATCGCTAGGGAACCGCATGCGATCTCCGTTGCGGGGCATGACGACGGAGCAATGCACAGATGGCAAAAATTCTGATCACGGAAGACGAGGATTCCCTTCGTACTTTCGTAGCCCGGGCACTACGCCTTGACGGTCATGAGACCGATGAAGCCGCCGATGGGGCGGAAGGGCTGGAAAAGCTGAAGGGCGGCAGTTACGACCTGCTGCTTTCCGATATCCGTATGCCGGTCATGGACGGCATCGAACTTGCGCATCAGGCGAAGGACGCCTTTCCGGCGTTGAAAATTCTGCTGATGACCGGCTATGCCGAACAGCGCGAACGGGCCGACGACCTCGCCGAAAAGATCATCGATGTCGTGCCGAAACCCTTCGCCCTGCCGGACATCCGCAAAGCCGTGGCGCGGGCGCTTGTGGCCTGACATTTTGTGACGCGGGCGTGCCTCACGGCACGCCAATAGCCGCGCATTCTCCCAGCATTACTGAATATCCAGCAGCCGCTCGAGATATTGTCGCTCGATCGCCTGGGTTGGATTGTTGCCGAGTTTTTCGCGGATAGCGTCCAGAATCTCGCGGGCGCGCTGAACATCGATCTCATCGGGTATCTTCACATCATTGTTCATATCCGGCCCGAGATCGGTCTGACGTGGGCGGCCGAGCGGATCGCGGCCGTTCTGGTTGCCCTGGCCGAGTTGACCGTTCGGACCCTGCTGCCCTTGCTGGCCCTGCTGTGCCTGCATCATCTGGCTCATCATGTCACGAGCGCCCTTGCGCAAGGCTTCGAGAGCCCGGCCCTGCCCTTCCAGGGCGCTGCTGCCATTGCCCTGGCCGAGGTCGCGGCCGGCACCTTCCATCTCGCGCTGTGCCTGACCGAAACCTTCGCCCGGCTTCATGCCCATATCGCCAAGGCTCTTCTGCAGTTCCTGCAACCGTTTACCGAGCGCATCCTGCTGGGCGCGGAGCTGCTTTAACGCTTCGCGCAGTTGCTCCGCCGTCATCTGGTCGCCGGGCTGCTGGCCCTGCTGTTCCTGTTGGCCCTGCTGCTGTTGCTGCTGGTCTTCCTCGCCCGGCATCATGTCGTCCATGTTGGGATCGCCACGCTGCATGCGGTCGCGGAGCTGCTGGTCGAGGCGGAAAGTTTGCTCCATCAGCTTCTGCTGGTCGCGCAGGATCTGGCCGAGTTTGTCCATCTGCTGCGTCAGCTGGCTGTTTTCCTGCTGCTGGCCGCGCTGCGGGCGGGCCGTCTGCAGGTTGTTCATCAGTCGCTGCAGGTCGGAGAGCATCTGCTGGGCAGCATCTCGATTGCCTGACCGGGCCAGGTTTTCGATCTGGTCCATCATGCGCTGCAGATCCTGCTGGCGCAGGAAATTCTGGGCATTCTGGTTGGGCTGCATCGGCATGTTCTGCAGGCGCTGGGCCAGCTCGTTCATATAGTCCTGCATCGCCTTGCGAAGCTCGTCCATCAGCTTCTTGATCTCGGCATCAGGCGCATTGCGGTTCAGCGCATCGGCAAGGTTCTGCTGGGCGTCACGCAGCCGCCGTTCGGCAAGCGAAAGGTCACCGTCCTCGATGCCGAGGGCGATGTCCCAGAGATATTGGGCCGTATCCTTGAGCTGTTCTTCACCCTTGGCGAGCTTCATGCGCGCAAGTGCTGATTCGATCAGCAGATAGTGGGTCGTGTTCGGGATTGTCTCCTCGGGCCGGATCGTCAGAGCTTCGTTCAACGCGATCGCTTCCGGCATCTTGCGGGTGTCGAGGGCAAAGGTCTGGCGTTCTTCGGCAACGGCGGCAGCGAGCGGCTCGCTGAAGGGCCGCGAGGGCATGACCATCTCATAGGGCGGGCTGCGACCCGTCTGCCCGGCGGCATCCTTGGCGACGAGGGTGATACGCACGCGTTTGCCGGCGAGCGGATGTTCGGTCAGGTTCTTGCTCGTCAGGCCTTTGCCGTCCCGCGCATTGCGGCGGGGAATGTCCAGCCGGAATTCCGGCAGCGGATAGAGCGGCGTTGCGACCGGATCGGATTCGACCGGCACGATTTCGGCACGGGCTTCCTGCACGCCGTAATCGTCCTTCACCGTGAAGCCGATTTCCAGCGCACCGTTGACGGCGCGGCGTGGCATGCCGTCAAAGGCGATTTCCGGCGCCTTGTCGGGCAGCACGTCGAAACTCCAGGTGCGGCCGTTCGCCTGCAGCGAGCCATTCTCGTCAAGCTTCATGATATGCGTCTGCGCCATCAACTGGGGCGCTGTGGCTGCACCTGAGGCCTGTTCTGCAGTCGGCTGCTGTGGCCGGGTGTCTTCCTGAACGGCGATTTCCTGGCTTTCGCCGTTGGCCTTCCTGAAGATGACCTTCTCGGTCGACTGGCCGCCGCTGACACGCACCGTGAGGCTGGAGAACTGCGGAACGCCGATCGCCGCCTGTTCGCTGCCATCTGCCGTCAGGTAGATCGGCGGCCGGCCGGTATAGGCGGGCGGGGTCACCCACGCGTCGATACGCACGGCCGGATTGCTCGTTACCTGCGCGGGTGCAGGCTGAAATGCGTCGGCGACCGAGCCGCCGTTGATCGACAGCGAGTAGCCGAAGGCCGTGACGACGAGTAACGCCGGAATGGCACGCAGCGCGAAGCGGTCGTACCTGGCGATATCGGGCCGCGGCAGGCCGGCGTCCAGCGTTGCGATCTTCCGCGCCATGCGCGTCTGGTGTTCGCGCCACAAGGCGCGTGAGAAGGGCGTATCGAAAGCCGGCTCATCCTCCTGCACCATGACGGGCTGATGTGGCAGGCCGTTGCGCTCTTCCAGCATGCGGTCAGCCTCGCTCACCCGTGGCCAGCGAAGAAAACGCGCTGGCAGCAGCGAAGCGAGGAAACCAACAGCAAAGGCAGTCAGGAGAAGGATGCGCAGCCAGTCCGGCACAATGCGGAAAAAGCCGAACCAGGAGACGGAGAGATAGATCGCGATGACGCAGACAGCCGGCATCAGCAGCGGAAGGATCTGCTCGGCGAAAAGCACGATCCGGGCCAGGAAACGTTTTGCCGCCACCAGCCGTGCCAGAGAGGGTTGGAGCGCGAATGCGCCTTTCTTCTTCTGCCTTGCGGGGCTTGTCATCAATCCGGTCTCCGCGATCTGGCGTTCAGGAAACAGAGGGCGCTTCCGGCGATTGCTGGGCAATACGCTCGCGAAGGAAAAGGATAACACTCTTTATGGCGAAGGCGAGGGCGAGGGCCTGTGAATACCGGTTTTTCGTATGCGGTCGCCAAAAAGTGATTGCGACTTTTAGTCCAGCCAGGCTGGAACGGAATCGAGACCGATCAGTTCCGAATAGGTCCGGCGCGGGCGAATCACATGGAATTCGTCGCCCTTGACCAGCACTTCAGGCACCAGGAGGCGGCTGTTATAGGTGCCCGCCTGGACCGCGCCATAGGCGCCGGCCGTGCCGACGGCAAGCAGGTCACCCGGCTTCGGGGTCGGCATTTCCCGGTCGAGCGCGAGGTAGTCGCCGGTCTCGCAGACGGGGCCGACAACGTCGGCGCGGATGCGCGGAGCGTTGGCAGCCGAAATCACCACGGGACGGACCTCATGATAAGCCTCGTAGAGGGTCGGACGGATGAGGTCGTTCATCGCGCCATCGACGATCACGAAAGTCTTCTCGCCGCCGTCCTTCACATAGATGACTTCGGTGACGAGGATGCCGGCATTGCCGACGATCAGGCGGCCGGGCTCGGTAACAATCTTGCAGTTGAGGGCGCGAAGCTGGTTCTTGACAACAGAGGCATAGGCGTCCGGCAGAGGCGGCGGATTGTTGTCGTCCTTATAGGGAATGCCGAGACCGCCGCCGATATCGACATGGTGGATGTCATGACCATCGGCACGCAGCGTGTTGACCAGATCGTGCAGCAGCTTGAAGGCATCGTCGAAGGGCTGCAGCTCGGTGATCTGGCTGCCGATATGCATGTCGATGCCGGTCACTTCGATGCCGGGCAGGCTGGCGGCGCGGGCATAGATTGTCCGGGCGCGTTCCCAGGAGATGCCGAACTTGTTTTCTTTCTTGCCGGTCGAAATCTTCGCATGGGTACGGGCATCGACATCGGGATTGATGCGGAAGGAAACAGGGGCTTTCTTGCCGGCACGCGTGGCACGCTGGTTGAGGATTTCGAGTTCCGGTTCGGATTCGACATTGAAGCAGTAGATGCCGGCTTCGAGTGCGTAATCCATCTCATTCGGTGTCTTGCCGACGCCGGAGAACATGATGCGGTCGGCGGGAATGCCGGCGGCCAGCGCGCGGCGCAATTCGCCTTCGGACACCACATCGATACCGGCGCCGAGCCGGCCGAGCGTTTTCAGCACGGCCTGGTTCGAATTGGCCTTCATCGCATAACAGACCATGGAATCGACATCGCAGAAGGCCTCAGCGAAGACCCGGTAATGGCGCTCGAGCGTCGCTGTCGAATAGACGTAGAAAGGCGTGCCGACCGCCTTGGCGATCTCAGGAACGGAAACATTCTCGGCGTAGAGAATACCGTCGCGATACTCGAAATGGTTCACGGGAGTCCGGCCTTAGAGAAGGGGATCGAGAAGGAAAGGCTTGTCGACGGAGCCTGGTTGTTTCGTCGGCTTGGAAATATCGCCGCCCTTGGTGGCATTGGCGCTCGGCGGATCGAGGTCGCCTTTGCGGCCGCATCCGGCAACGGCAAGGCCGATGACGGCAAGAACCACCGTAAGGCGGATGAAATGCGGCAAGCTCGTCTGCATGGATATCCTCATATCGGGCACTGGCTGGCACCTTCATAGCGAAGTTTATCTGCCTTGTGCACCCTGATTATTGAAGCTTCGTCCCGTGCGCATTTCCGAACGGTGAACCAGTTTCCGGTCCGCCGGGATATGCGTCAGTTGCGGGCGCGCCAATAGGCGATCTGCTTCCTGACTTCCGATGGCGCCGTGCCGCCGAAGCTCTTGCGGCTGGCGACAGAAGCTTCGACCGTCAGAACGTCATAGACCTTGTCGGTGATGCCGGGATTGATCGCCTGCAGATCGGCGAGCGGAAGCTCCGAGAGATCGCAGCTCTTGCTTTCGGCAAGTGCGACGGCACGGCCGGTGACATGATGGGCGTCGCGGAACGGAAGGCCTGCCTCGCGCACCAGCCAGTCGGCAAGATCGGTCGCCGTCGAATAACCGGAGCCGGCGGCCGCTTTCATTCTGATCGTGTTGATCGTCATGTCGCGTACCATGCCGGTCATGGCGGCAATCGCCAGTTCCAGGCTTTCAGCGGCATCGAAGACCTGTTCCTTGTCTTCCTGCATGTCCTTGGAATAGGCAAGCGGCAGGCCCTTCATGATCGTCAGCAGGGCGATCAGCGAGCCGTTGATGCGACCGGTCTTGGCGCGCACCAGTTCGGCCGCATCGGGGTTCTTCTTCTGCGGCATGATGGAGGAGCCGGTGGAGAAGGCGTCGGAAAGGCGCACGAAGCCGAATTGCGGCGTCGACCAGATGACGATCTCCTCGGCAAGGCGCGACAGATGCACGGCGCAGATCGCGGCAATCGCCAGGAATTCGATGGCGAAGTCACGATCGGAAACCGTGTCGATCGAGTTGCGGGTTGGCTCGCGGAAGCCGAGAGCCTTGGCCGTCATGTGGCGATCGATCGGGTAGCCGGTGCCGGCGAGCGCTGCCGCACCGATCGGGCTTTCGTCGAGGTGTTCGATGGCGTGGCGCACACGTGAACGATCACGGCCGAACATTTCCACATAGGCCATGCAGTGATGGCCGAAGGTGACCGGCTGAGCGGTCTGCAGATGCGTGAAGCCGGGCATGACGCTGTCGGCATGTTCTTCGGCACGATCGAGGAAGGCTGCGATCAGATCGGTGAGCATGGCCTCGGTTTTCTGCAGCTCTTCTTTCACCCAGAGGCGGAAGTCGAGCGCTACCTGATCATTGCGCGAGCGGGCCGTGTGCAGGCGGCCGGCGGCCGGGCCGATCAGGGTCGCAAGCCTGGCCTCGACGTTCATGTGAATGTCTTCGAGTTGGCGGGAGAATTCGAAATTGCCGCTTTCGATCTCTGACAGGATCGTGTTTAGCCCGTGAACGATCTTGTCCTTATCGTCAGCCGAAATGATGCCCTGATGAGCAAGCATCGTGGCGTGGGCGATCGATCCGCGGATATCCTGGGCAAACAGCTTCTTGTCGAAACCGATCGAGGCATTTATCTCCTCCATGATCGCATCGGGGCCGGAGGCGAAACGTCCGCCCCACATCTGGTTGGAGGATTTGGTGTCCGTGTTGTCCTCGGCCATGGAAGATGCCCGTCCTGGAGAATGTAATGACGACGAAAAAACCCTTCGGCCTGCCGTCCGTGAAACTGATCGCAATCGCCGCCGTTGCAGGCGTTGTTGCCGGTGCGGCAGCGGTATACGTGAAGGAGACGGGCATTGGCAATGGCGTCGGTGATGCCGCCTCGGCCGAATGCCCGCTGACGAAGGAGCGCGCCGCCAGTCTGACGCCGCTCATGAAGGGTCAGGTCGCCGCGATGGTCGCTGCCAACCCGCCGAAGAAGCTTGAAACCGTGGCCTTCAACGGTCCCGACGGCAAGCCGATGACGCTCGATCATTTCTCGGGCAAGACGGTGCTTCTCAATCTGTGGGCCACATGGTGCGTGCCATGTCGCGAGGAGATGCCGGCGCTGAATGCGCTGGAGAAGGAAATGGGCAGCGACAAATTCCAAGTCGTGCCGGTCAATATCGACACCGGCGACGACGAGAAGCCGAAAGCGTTTCTCAGCGAAATCGGTGTCGATGCGCTGCAGCTCTATCGCGACAACACGATCGGCGTCTTCAACAGTTTGAAGAAGGAAGGCCTTGCCTTCGGCCTTCCGGTCACTCTGCTGTTGGATGACAAGGGTTGCCTGATCTCCGCCATGAACGGTCCGGCTGCGTGGGACAGCGAGGACGCCAAGGCGCTGATCAAGGGTGCTGTAGGTTTGTAGGAGCGGCCTTCAGGGGTCGCCGGCGCCGCGAATGAGGAAAACGCCTGCAAGTCCGATCAGGACGCAGCACTGCAGCAGGAACATCGGCAATTCGCTCGACATGGCATTTTCCTTCCGTTCACGGCAAGGAAAGCACGTCGCGGGCATTTGTTCCACTCGCCTGTTCAGGCTATGGCCAGCTTAGCGCGTCGGAACAGGTGTTTCGCCACGATAGTCGTAGAAGCCGCGGCCGGATTTGCGGCCAAGCCAGCCAGCCTCGACATATTTCACCAGCAGCGGGCAGGGGCGGTATTTGCTGTCGGCGAGACCGTCATGCAGCACCTGCATGATCGAGAGGCAGGTATCGAGGCCGATGAAATCGGCAAGCTGCAGCGGACCCATCGGATGGTTGGCGCCGAGCTTCATGGCGGTATCGATGGCATCGACAGTGCCGACGCCCTCGTAAAGCGTATAGATCGCTTCATTGATCATCGGCAGCAGGATGCGGTTGACGATGAAGGCCGGGAAATCCTCGGCGACCGTGACGGTCTTTTCCAGCGACGCGACGAATTCCCGGGCGGCGGAAAAGGTCGTCTCTTCCGTTGCAATGCCGCGTACCAGTTCCACCAGCTTCATGACCGGCACCGGGTTCATGAAATGGATGCCCATGAAGCGCTCGGGGCGATCGGTCGCCGCCGCGAGCCGGGTGATCGACAGTGAAGATGTGTTGGTGGCAAGGATCGCTTCCGGCTTCAGCACCGGACAGACCTGCGTGTAGATCTTGCGCTTGACGTTTTCATCCTCGGTCGCCGCCTCGATGACGAGATCGGAAGGGGCGAGGTCGTTGACATCCGCGGAGCCGGTGATGCGCGAAAGCGCCGCGCTGCGCTCTTCGTCAGTCATCTTGCCATTCGTCACCTGGCGCGCAAAATTGCCGTTGATGGTGGCAAGGCCGGATTCAATGCGGTCCTGAGAGAGATCGTAGATGTGAACCTTATATCCTGCGGCGGCCGAAACATGCGCGATGCCGCAGCCCATCTGACCCGCACCGATGATACCAATATTCTTCAACACCGCACTCATCTCCAACCCCCGCCCGGCACCACCCCCGCGCTGCCGGTATTTTTATATGAAATTGCCGGACGAAAGATCGCCCGGCAAAAGTAGTAGACCGATAGAAGACAATTTTCCAGTCATTCGCAAGTGCGAAAAGAAGGCAATCTGCCCGATCAGAGGGCTTTTTCGAGCTCCGGCAGGACGTCGAAGAGATCGGCCACAAGTCCATAGTCGGCAATCTGGAAGATCGGAGCTTCCTCGTCCTTGTTGATGGCGACGATGACCTTCGAGTCCTTCATGCCGGCGAGATGCTGGATGGCGCCGGAGATGCCGCAGGCGATGTAGAGCTGCGGGGCGACGACCTTGCCGGTCTGGCCGACCTGCCAGTCGTTAGGGGCGTAACCGGCATCGACGGCGGCACGCGAGGCGCCGACGGCTGCACCGAGCTTGTCGGCGACCGGCAGGATGACCTCCTTGAACTTCTCGGCGGAGCCGAGCGCGCGGCCGCCGGAAATGATGATCTTGGCGGAGGTCAGTTCCGGACGCTCGGAGGCCGACAGCGCGTCGGACACGAAATTCGAAAGGCCCGGACCGGAAACGGCGGGGATTGCTTCAACGGCAGCCGAGCCGCCCCCGGAAGCGGAGGCGAAGGAAGCGGTGCGCACGGTGATGACCTTTTTGGCGTCGCTCGCCTGCACCGTCTGGATCGCGTTGCCGGCATAGATCGGGCGCTTGAAGGTGTCGGGCGAAACCACTTCGATGATTTCGGAGACCTGGGCGACGTCGAGCAGAGCTGCGACGCGCGGCATGACATTCTTGCCGGTGGAGGTCGCAGCGGCGACGATCGTGTCGTAGCTGCTGGCCATAGAGACGATCAGGTCGCCAAGCGGCTCGGCGAGATTGTTGGCGAGCTCGTCGCTTTCGGCGAGCAGCACCTTGGAGACGCCGGAAAGCTTGGCAGCCGCGTCGGCGGCAGCCTTTGCTCCCTTGCCGGCGACGAGAACGTGGATGTCACCACCGATCTGAGACGCAGCCGTCAGGGCCTTGGCAGTCTGGTCGGAAAGGGTTGCGTTGTCGTGGTCAGCCAGAAGAAGAATGGCCATGGTCGTAATTCCTTTCTCGAACCTTAGAGGACGCCGGCTTCATTCTTGAGCTTGTCGACAAGCTCGGCGACCGACTTCACCTTCACGCCCGCCTTGCGGCCGGATGGTTCTTCCGTCTTCAGCACCTTGAGGCGCGGCGCGGTGGAAACGCCGAAATCAGCCGGGCTCTTCTTGTCAAGCGGCTTCTTCTTCGCCTTCATGATGTTCGGCAGCGTTGCGTAGCGCGGCTCGTTCAAACGCAGGTCGGTCGTCACGACCGCCGGAAGCTTGACCTTGATCGTCTGCAGGCCGCCGTCGATTTCGCGGGTGACGGTGGCGCTGTCGCCCTCGATCGCGACCTTGGATGCGAAAGTCGCCTGGGCGGAGCCGAGGAGGGCCGCGAGCATCTGGCCGGTCTGGTTGGAATCATCGTCGATCGCCTGCTTGCCGACGATGATCAGACCCGGCTTTTCAGCGTCGGCAACACCCTTGAGGATCTTTGCCACAGTGAGCGGTTCGACGGAGTCATCGGTCTCGACAAGGATGGCGCGGTCGGCACCCATGGCGAGCGCCGTGCGAAGTGTTTCCTCGGCCTTGGCGGGGCCGATCGAGACGACGACCACTTCCTCGGCCTTGCCGGCTTCCTTCAGGCGAAGGGCTTCCTCGACGGAAATCTCGTCGAACGGGTTCATCGACATCTTGACGTTGGCAAGGTCGACGCCCGATCCATCCGGCTTGACGCGGATCTTCACGTTGTAATCGACAACGCGCTTGACTGGGACGAGAATTTTCATGGGGTCCTTCCTTCGAACAGAGATGGGCCTTCAACAGAGACGTCTGGGAAAATGCGCGCTTGGACGCCGCTCCGATTGTCGAATGGCGACATGGATACGCGTTTTTCCTCCAAATACAACGCTTCCGTGACGCGGCCGGTCGATTTGAATGGCAATATATTAACGTTTACGTTCACGTCAATATTAAAGCTTGTCCCGCCCCCAGGGCAGGCGCGGCGGCACGGGCATGCCTGAGGCGGTGACGCGGACGGGGATCGGCTGGTCGCGGACGGCACGCGGCGTGACGATCTGACGGTCGAAGAGCGGGACGCCGGGCCGGCGCAGCACAAGCACGAGCAGGGCGCCGGCGATGATGCCGCCGACATGCGCACCCCAGGAGACGTTGCCGTTGGGATCGATCAGCAGCATGAAGAACTGCTGGCCGACCCAGAGCAGGAGCGGAATGAAAGCCGGCAGCGGCAACGGCACACGGAAGAAGACCAGGACCCAGACCCGCACGCGCGGATGCAGCATGAGATAGGCAGCGACCACGCCTGAAATCGCACCCGATGCGCCGACGAGCGGTGCTTCCGACGTCGTCATCAGCAGGCCATGGCAAAGGGCGCCGGCCGCAGCGCAGGCGAAGTAGAAGACGAGGAAGCGCAGGTGCCCCATCGCATCCTCGACATTGTCGCCGAAGACCCAGAGGAAGATCATGTTGCCGGCAAGATGCCAGAAGCTCGTATGGATGAAGGAGTAGGTGATGTAGGTTGCCGTTTCCGGCACGATTTCCAGTCCCGGCGCCAGCTCCCGATAGCCGAAGACGACGGCTGGAATATAACCGAGGCCAACGGTTGCGGCCTGCGCGGCCTGTTCGCTTTCAAATGTCGTGAAGATCCAGGCGGCGATGTTCGCCGCCATCAGGCCGAGTGTGACCCACTGAACCCTGATGTGTTTCAGCGTATTGGCATCGTGTAGTGGTATGAACATGAAGGCCTGCCCCCGGGCGATCGTGATGGCTGCGAACCTACCTGTTTTTTCCAGGAACCCAAAGCACATCCGCCTTGCCATCATTATTTGCATGGCGGGCGGCTACGAACAGGAAATCGGAGAGGCGGTTGACGTATTGGAGTGCCGCGGCACTCACGATTTCTCCATCGCTGCGGGTAAGCGCTACCATCAGCCGTTCGGCGCGGCGCGCAATCGTGCGGGCAAGGTGCAGATGGGCGGCCGCGGCGCTGCCGCCCGGAAGAACGAAGGATTTCAGCGGTTCAAGGTCGGCGTTCAGCCTGTCGATATCCTGCTCCAGGCGGATGACCTGGCTCTCTACGATACGCAGCGGCTCGTAGGCTGGCGGCTCACCGGTTTCAGGCGTGGCGAGATCTGCGCCGAGATCGAAGAGATCATTCTGGATCAGCGCCAGCATGGCGTCGAGTTCGGCTAGCTCCGTCGTATGCAATCTTGCGACGCCGATCGCCGAATTGGTTTCGTCTATCGTGCCGTAGGCTTCGACACGCAGATCGTGCTTGGTGCGGCGTGGGCCAGAGACCAGCGCGGTCGTGCCGTTATCGCCGGTTCTGGTGTAGATCTTGTTGAGCTTTACCATTGCCTGCTCTCGGATCAGCTCGGGCGTCCGCCGCCGGTCAGCCAGAGCGTCAGCATGATCAGGATGACGGCGATCGCCTGCAGCAGCACGCGAAGCTGCATCAGCTTGTTGGAAAGGTTCGCATCGCCACCCTTCATCATGTTGAACAGGCCGCGGATCAGCACCAGGGCAACGAAGCCCATGACGATGATCGCGATGACATAGGTGACCGTGGACATGGCAATCTCTTTTCTTCTTCAGTCCGTCCAGCGCATCAGGCGGTAGAAGAGGTCGGCCGGAAGCAGCCTCTTCAGCAATATGCCCTGCTTGGCCGGAGTCGTTACGGGATAATGTGGCTTCGGATTTTTCGAGTTCAATGCACGCGTCAATACTGCATAGACCGCCTCGGGGCCAAGTTTGTGGCGGTTGACCGGACCTGAGCCTTCGAGGCGGGCAAGCTGCCGGCGGTACTCGACGGCATGGGGCGAGTTTTCCAGGTCTATATGTTCTTTGATCTTCGCCAACGCGTTTGCCGTGAAGCGGCTGGTGATCGGCCCCGGCTCGATCAGGCTGAGGTGAATGCCGCTTCCCTGCAATTCCATGCGCAGGGTGATGCTCAGGCCTTCGAGCGCGAATTTCGAGGCTGTGTAGGCGCCGCGATAGCGATAGGGCACTAGGCCGAGGATCGAGGAACACTGCACGATACGGCCCTGGCCGCGCCGGCGCATGAAAGGAATGACCTGCCTGGCCAGTTCGTGCCAGCCGAAGACATTGGTTTCGAATTGGTCGCGCAGCGCCTGCGTCGAGAGATCCTCGACCGCGCCCGGCTGCCCATAGGCACCGTTGTTGAACAGCGCATCGATCCGGCCGTTGGTGCGTTCAGTCACGGCGCCCACCAGAGCCGAGATTGTGTCGGGTTGCGTGTAGTCCATCAGAAAAGCTTCGACGCCCTCGGCTTCCAGCGCTGCCAGGTCATCGGTCTTGCGCACGGTCGCAAAGACCCGCCAGCCGTCCGCCTTCAGGGCGCGCGCGCAATAGGCGCCGATGCCGGAAGAGCATCCGGTCACGACGATGGTGCGCTGGTCGGCCATTCAATGATTCCTGTACAAAATGGGACTCATTTCCCATATTCGCCGGAAGGATACAATTGGGAAGCCGAATGCCGAAAGCCCTGCGCACGCTCTATGACGTGGTCTACGACGCCATCTGCCACCTCATCGACGATGACGGCTTTGCCATGGCAAGTCATGTGGCGCTTTCCAGCCTGCTTGCGGTTTTCCCCTTTCTGATCTTCGGGACGGCGCTTGCCAATTTTCTTGGTGCGGACCAGTTTTCGAATTACGCGATCCATTTCATCTTCGACACTTGGCCGGCGGCCATCGCCAAACCGCTTTCGGATCAACTCGTCGAAGTTCTGACAATCCCGCGTGGCGGGCTTCTCACGATCTCTGTGCTGGCGGCCGCCTATTTTGCTTCGAACGGCGTTGAGGCGCTGCGCATCTCGCTCAACCGTGCCTATCGAGTACAGGAAACCAGGCCATGGTACCTGACACGCCTTTTCAGCCTCGGCTATGTCCTTGTCGCAGTGATTATTGTCGCGGCCATCAGCATTCTGCTCGTGGCGGTTCCTGTCGGCCTCGATTATGCGCGCGATTGGCTGCTGCACAACGACAGTCTCGAATGGCTTCCTGCGACGATCCGTCAATGGCTGCCCGTCATCGTCGACACACTCGAAATCGTTTTCGGCTGGCGCATCTATGGCACGCTCGTCATGCTCACCATTGCCCTGCTCGTCGTCCATCTCTGGCTGCCCGCCGGCAAGCGCCGTGTCTTCGATGTCATTCCCGGCGTGTTTCTGACCTTGCTGTCCTGGCTCGTCGGCGCGCTGATCTTCGCCTATTATCTGGCGACCTTCGCCAATTACACTGCCACCTATGCCGGTCTGGCGTCCGTCATGATCGCACTCATCTTCCTCTACATGGTGGGCGTCATCTTCATCGTCGGCGCAGAGATCAATGCGGCTCTGATGAAGTTCCGGGTGCTGCGCAATTTCTCGCGAACCTTCTCGGTGGTCGGGCGTGACCGCGCTGCCGATTCAAAGTCCGACAAGGCGGCGAATACCGGCAACTGACAGTCCCTTCGCACGCAGGTCCGCAAGGCCGGTATCGCCCTGGCTTTTGGAAAGCTTCCGGCCAGCTGCGTCCACGACGAGGCGATGATGGTGATAGGCCGGTTGCGGCAGGTCGAGCAACCTCTGCAGCAGCCTGTGCACCGAGGTGGCGTGGAAAAGGTCGAGCCCGCGCACGACATGGGTCACGCCCTGCAGCGCATCATCGATGACCACCGACAGATGGTAGCTGGAGGGCGCATCCGAGCGCGAGAGAACGACATCGCCCCAGGCGGCGGGTTCGGCCAGGATTTCACCTTTTCTTTCGTCGCCGGTTTCCGTCCAGAACAGCGGTTCGCCGACCAGATCCATTGCCCGGTGCATGTCCAGACGCCAAGCATGTTTCAGGCCGGAGGCCAGCATTGTGCCGCGCTCGTCCTCGCTGCGGTCGCGGTCATCAGCGGGATAATGCGGCGTGCCGTCGGGATCGCGCGGCCAGGGGCGGTTTACCCGCTCGTAAGCCGCAACGCGGGTTTTGACCTCGCCGCGCGTCAGGAAGGAAGGGTAGACCAATCCGCGTTCGATCAGCGAATGAAGGGCTGCCTGATATTCGGAAAAATGTTCCGACTGGCGGCGCACCGGCTGCTCCCATTCGATCTCAAGCCATTGGAGATCGGCGTAGATGCCGGCTTCGAATTCGGGTGTACAGCGCGTCAGATCGATGTCTTCAATGCGCAGCAGCAGCCGGCCTTCTATGGCTCTTGCCATGTCGTCGTTGAGGAAAGCCGACAGCGCGTGACCGAGATGCAAAGGTCCATTGGGGCTCGGCGCGAAACGGAAGACGGGTTTTTGACGCGGTGTCGTGATCATGCTTTCTTCTGGCACGGATTTGAAGCGATCGCGAGGCAAGGTGCAGGTCATCAGCAATGAAAAGGATATCGAGGAGGGGCTCGCCGCTCTTCTTGTTCTCGACCCACGGCTCGTTTCGATTGCCAAAGAAGCGGGGCCTGTGCCGCTCAGGCTGCGCGAGCCGGGTTTTGCCGGCCTTGCCCATATCATCGTTTCGCAGATGGTCTCGCGTGCCAGTGCGGAGGCGATCTGGCGGCGGATGCAGCCCGAGAGCGGATCGCTGAGCGCGGAGACTTACATACTGCTTCATCCCGAAGCCTGGCGCGAATTCGGGCTTTCCCGTGCCAAGGCCGACACGCTGACGCGGATTGCGCAAGCCGTCGCTTCCGGGCGAATCAATCTGCAAGCCCTGGTCCAAAAACCGCCCGCCGAGGCGCTCGCGGAACTGACGGCGCAGAAGGGAATCGGGCCATGGACCGCAGAGGTCTATTTGATGTTCTGCGGCGGGCATGTGGATGTTTTTCCGGCGGGTGATGTGGCCCTCCAGGCAGCGGTTGCTGCGGCATTCGGTCTCGTGGAGCGCCCGCAGGCCAAAGTGCTTGCAGGGCTTGCAGAAATCTGGTCGCCCTGGCGCTCTGTGGCAGCCCGGCTTTTCTGGGCTTATTACGCCGCAAAAATGCGTCGAGACGTGTTGCCGATCGGATGAACGGCACTGTCCCTCGATTCGCCTTTATTCCCTGAATTTATTGGACTTCACAATCCTGTAACAACCGGCCTAATATACAGGTGCAGATGCCGAATCGATCCAGGAGGGCTCCTTGACGATTGCAGTCTCCCCACAGGCCCTGCCGGCGCTCGTTCTGAACGCTGACTACCGGCCGCTGAGTTATTATCCCTTGTCGCTCTGGTCCTGGCAGGACGCGATCAAGGCGGTATTTCTCGACCGTGTGAATATCATCGCGGAATATGAGCACGAGGTTTCCTCACCGAGCTTCTCGATGCGGCTGCCGAGTGTCGTGTGCCTCAAGACTTATGTTCAGCCGTCCCGCAATCCCGCCTTCACCCGCTTCAACGTCTTCCTGCGCGACAGGTTCGAGTGCCAGTATTGCGGCGCTCATGACGATCTGACCTTCGACCACGTCACCCCGCGCGCTCATGGCGGCGAGACGACCTGGGAGAATGTCGTGGCGGCCTGTTCGCCCTGCAATCTGCGCAAGGGCAGCAAGCTTCCGAAGCAGGCAGGCATGTTCCCGGCGCAAAAGCCGTACCAGCCGACTGTGCAGGACCTGCACAATAACGGCCGGCTCTTCCCGCCGAACTATCTGCATGACAGCTGGCTCGACTACCTCTATTGGGATACCGAGCTGCAGCCCTGATTCAAAGTCCTTGGTTTATGCAGTCGTCATCGCAAAACCGCTGCGCACTTTTGCGCGACCTGCTTTAAGCGCTTACGCTGTCTTCTTCACGCTCCAGAATGCGAAGGCTGCGAGGATCAGGCTCGCAATCACATTCCAGCCTGCAAAGGACAGGCCGAGAACCCGCAGTGCTGCATCCGTGCAGGACGGGCCTTTGATCGTGTTCAGCTCGCCTAGGAGATCGCCGGCATTGGTGGTCATGCTGCTGGCCGTGGTCGAGCAGGTGGCGGGGCCGGGCCAGAAATGCCATTCCACGCCGGCGTGATAGACGCCCATGCCTGCGCCGACGAGCATCAGGATGCCGACGGCAAGAATGATGGCGCGCGTCATCCAGTTGGGCAGACCGACGAGGGCGGCCACCGCGCCGACGATCGCGATCGGAATGCCGTAGTAATAGGGCTGACGCTGCAGCAGGCAGAGTGCGCAGGGAATGTAACCGCCGATATACTGGAAGCCGAGGGCCGTTCCGACCACCACGGCCATGCCGATGGCAAGCAGCAGCGAGAGAGCGAAGCCCGGGCGGGCAAGCGGCGAGGTGGTGGCATTCATGGCGGAACTCCGCGAAGTTGGCTCAGTGGGCAATGTATCGGTAGGCTAGATATAGCACGATCACGACCGCCGCGCCGATGCCGACGATCTGGCCGAGACGCTTCTCGATGAAATGGCGGATCGGCTCACCGTAACGGCGCAGCAGCCATGCAAGGAACAGGAAGCGGGCGCCGCGGGCGATGATCGCCGAAACGATGAAGAGCGGCAGGCTGACATGGATGACGCCGGACAGGATCGTCACGATCTTGATTGGTGGCAGATGCGCCAGACCCGAGGTGACGAGCAGCAGCAGGATGGTCCCGTAGGTGACGTAGGATTTCATCTGCTCGAACTGATCGAGCTTTCCATAGAACTCCAGAACCGGGCGCGCGACGGTCTCATAAGCGTAGTAGCCAAGCGCCCAGCCGGCTATGCCGCCGAGTACCGAGGCGATGGTGGCAACGATCGCATAGCGATAGGAGCGCTCGGGCTTGGCGAGCGCCATCGGCAGGAAGAGCACGTCAGCGGGGACCAGAAAGACGGAGCTTTCGACGAAGGCGATGACGGCGAGCCAGACTTCGGCCGATTTTTTCGAGGCCAGAGACATGGTCCAGTCGTAAAGTCTGCGGAGCATCCGTTTCCTTTCCTTGTTGCGATGCACAAAGCATTAGGGGGCGATCATGACGCTGTAAATGCTCGGCCTGCGGCTTCCGGGCGTTCTCGTTGAAAAATTTTTGTGATCTGTCATGGGCATGTCTCCCAAGATTTCGCGAGATGGCAATCCGGCGAATCTGCGGCAAGCTTT
Source organism: Rhizobium sp. BK275 (assembly GCF_014193555.1). Lineage (NCBI taxonomy): Bacteria > Pseudomonadati > Pseudomonadota > Alphaproteobacteria > Hyphomicrobiales > Rhizobiaceae > Rhizobium > Rhizobium sp. BK275. Next base: position 35,220 of record NZ_JACHZL010000006.1, on the reverse strand, counting down.
ATACGAGTCGAAATATTGGGTGGCATGCCATGCGATTGAGGGTAATAGAGGGCGGGCTCGGCGTGGCCGAACAGCAGGACAGCGAAGCCGAGAGCCGGAGGCCGGATCGTGAGGATGTTCGCCGCGAGGCGGCGCGGCGCCTTGGTGCCAGCGGCTATAGCCGATCACGGATCATGGAATTTGCCGTCGGTGCGCCGATGCCGGCCGTGCTCAAATATCTTGCCATGCAGATCGATTTTGCCGCCGAGGCGATTTCCAGGCTCGATCCGATTCCGGCCGATTACACTTCGGATCTCTACTGGCCGAAGATGGACGACATCGCGACAGCGTGATCAGGTCTGCCTGCTGATCGTGAGATGTGTGGGAACAGCGGTGCCCCGACGAGCGACGCTTGCCCGGATAACAAGTGATCCTACCTTGATGGAACTTGCCTGAGCGCTGCGGCCTGCGTGCCTTGGCGTTTTTTATGACAGATCCATGGATTTTTCCCACTGCTGGCGCATCACGTTCATCTCGGTGCGCTTCTGTGCCATTTCGCTGACGATCGCACGCAGGTGCTGATGGCGTGACATGAACATGTTGAAGTCGCGCCGCTCCAGCACTTCGAACTGGCAGAAATCGACGGCGATGACATCGGCCGTGCGGCGTCCGCCGCTGAGCAGCGCCATTTCGCCGAAGAAGGCACCGGGCTCCAGCCGCACTGCTCCGCTTGCCAGCCGTACTTCGACCGCGCCGGAGGAGATGAAATACATGCTGTCGCCGCGATCTCCGCGGCGGATGACGCGTTCGCCGGGCGAGGCGAGTTTGGGGTTGAACAGCAGGAGCAGTTCCTCGAGCGCATCCTCGTCGGCTTCGGAAAAGAGCGGGAAGGTCTCGACCAACTGCTGGATCCGCAGATGATGCTGGCGCGCGCGCTCCTCGCCGAGCGCCCTGATCTTTTCCAGTTCCCGTGCTAGGGCATCCTGGTTCCTTCGGCCGTAGCTTTCGTAGAGGCGTGGCCACTTCACCTTGATGTTGCGGTTCAGCTTCTCCGCTACGAAGATGACGATCGGGTTCAGTGTGATGGAGAGAATCGCGGCGGCGAGGATCAGATCCTGTCCTTCATGCGGCAGGAGCCCGAGCGAAACGCCGAGACCGGCGAGGATGAAGGAGAATTCGCCGATCTGGGCAAGGCCGCCGGCTGCCGTCAGGCCCATGCCGATCGGATAGCGCAACAGGGCTACAATGCCGAAGGAGATGATTGCCTTGCCGACGATGATCAGTGCCAGAGCACTGATCACAGCCAGAGGGTGCTGCACAATGATCGACGGATCGAAGAGCATGCCGACAGAAACGAAAAACAGCACAGAGAAGGCATTCTGCAGCGGCAGGGAATCGGCGGCGGCGCGATGACTGAGATGGGATTCGCTCATGACCACGCCGGCGAAGAAAGCACCGAGCGCAAAGGAAACGCCGAAGATTGCCGCCGAACCGAAGGCAATGCCGAGCGCGATGGCGAGCACGGTGAGCGTGAAGAGTTCACGCGAGCCGGTACGGGCAATCAGCGTCAGAAGCCAGGGCACGATGCGCGGCCCCAGGAAGATCGCCATGGCGGCAAATGATGCGACTTTCAGCAAGGTGAGTGCGATGGTGGCAGAAAGCGGCAGATCAAGGCCATGCGAGGTGGCGTCGCTTGCATGCCCGCCCAGAAGTTCCGCGAGCGCCGGCAACAGCACGAGCGCCAGTACCATGGCGAGATCCTCGACGATCAACCAGCCGACAGCCACGCGCCCGCCGGCGGTATTGACGAGGTTGCGCTCTTCCAGCGCTTTCAGAAGCACGACCGTGCTGGCGACCGAAAGGCTGAGGCCGAAGACGATGCCGGCGCCGAGGCTCCAGCCCCAGAGTTCGCCGAGGCCGACGCCGAGCAGGGTGGCAAGCAGGATCTGGCCGATGGCGCCCGGTACGGCGATACCGCGCACGGCCAAAAGATCGGATGCGGAGAAGTGCAGGCCGACGCCGAACATCAGCAGGATCACACCCATTTCGGCGAGTTGGCTCGCAAGCTCCGTGTCGGCCACAAAGCCCGGTGTGAATGGTCCCATGAGAATGCCGGCGAAGAGATAGCCGACCAGTGGCGGCAGTCGCAGCCTATCGGCGCAATAGCCAAGAACCGCCGCAAAGACGAAGCTTATGGCTACCGTCGCAATGAGTCCCGCTTCCTGATGCATCAGCCCTCTCAAAATGCCTCGCGGCCGGCACTTTAGGATGAAGCGCCGGCAAAGTTAAAGAGCTGATTTGGATAGATTAGGCCTAAATGGCCGGCTTTTGGGGCGGAACCACTAAGCTTGCGTGTCGTTGCCTCTACAGGAAGACAAGGAGAAGACAGATGCGAAAGATCATCATCAACTGCGCAATCGCTGCCCTTGCCCTGGGCTCGGCTGCAGCGCCTGCAATGGCAGACAGCGTGACCGTCACCCGCGAGCGCTCCTATGACGGATATGACCGTTATGACCATTATGACCGTGACCGGGCTCGCCCCGGCGTTACCATCAGCGACCGCGGCATTACGTTCGGCGCGGTGCGCGAACGGGATCGCTGGCGCGAACGGGACCGTGACCGCTGTTACACGCGTAGCATCACCCGTCAGACCGATGAAGGCACTGTCACAAAAACGGTGCGCCGTTGTGACTAAAGACTGAACTGAGGGCTCGGCATTCCACTTCGCTAGGATCTCAACATCGATCACCAAGGCTTATGCCCTCGCCCTTCGGGGCGCGGGCGAAGCATAAAGCCATTTAAGAGATATTTGGTGCCCCATGCCGGGGTCGAACCAGCACTTCTTTCGAAACTCGATTTTGAGTCGAGCGCGTCTACCAATTCCGCCAATGGGGCAGCGAAATACGAGGCGGCTGTCTAACATGCGTTCGCCCGCGCGTGCAAGACGGCGGGCGAAGTTTAGCTGTTTCGAATTCTGTGTTTAGTGGGGGACCGTTGCGCCCGGTCCGGTAAGGCCGGATTTCTTCAGCGTGATCGCCAGGATCGAGGCCAGCAGGCAGAAGGCGCCGGCGATGAAGAAGGCGGGCAGGTAGCTTTCCAGGGCCGTACGTGATAGGCCGGCGCCATAGGCGGCGGTTGCAGCGCCGAGCTGGTGGCCGGCGAAGACCCAGCCGAAGACGAGGCCGGCTTTTTCGCGACCGAAGCGGTCGGCGGCGATCTTGACTGTCGGTGGCACGGTAGCGATCCAGTCGAGGCCATAGAAGACGGCGAAGATCGATAGGCCGTAGAAGCTGAAATCGCTGAAGGGGAGGAAAAGCAGCGAGAGACCGCGCAGGCCGTAATACCAGAAGAGCAGCCAGCGATTGTCGAAGCGGTCAGAGAGCCAGCCGGAGCCGATCGTGCCGAAGAAATCGAAAATGCCCATGACAGCGAGAACGCTGGCGGCTGCGACCGGCATGATACCGAAATCGCCGCAGAGTGTAACGAAATGCGTCTGGATGAGGCCGTTGGTGCTGAGACCGCAGATGAAGAAGGTGGCGAATAGGATCCAGAAGGTTGATGTCGTTGAAATATCCCTCAGAATCGTGATCGGCGTTGCAAGTGCTGCGCCGAGGGTACCACGCGTCGGAGCCGGGGCGACCTGCGTTTCGCCGACCGAGGGCAGATTCACATCCGAGGGACGGTCACGCATGAAGAGCAGCACGAGAAGGGCGGCGACCATGATCATGGCGCAGACGAAGAAGACCGTGGCGCGCCAGCCATAGCGTTCGGTCAATTCCGCCATCAGCGGCAGGAAAACGAGCTGGCCGGTTGCCGAACTTGCCGAGAGCATACCGACGACGAGGCCGCGATGCTTGACGAACCAGCGTGTGGAAACCGTGGCAGCCAGCACCATGGCCGTCAGCCCGGTGCCGAAGCCGACGACGATGCCCCAGAGCGCCAAGAGATGCCAAAGCTCGGTCATGAACAACGAGCCGATGAAGCCTGCACCGATCAGCGCGAGCGCAAAGACGATGACCTTGCGGACGCCGAAATAGTTCATGAAGGCTGCTGCAAACGGACCCATCAGGCCGAAGAGGATCAGGCGGATGGCAAGGGCAGACGAGATCTGCGAGGTTTCCCAGCCGAATTCATCCTGCAGCGGCTTGATGAGGACGCCCGGCGCGCCCATTGCGCCGGCGGTTACCAGCATGGTCAGGAAGGTGGCAGCGACGACGACCCATCCATAGTGAATGTTTCGCCGGGCAAGGGATGATGCAAGGACTGCAGAGACCATGGGCAAATTCCGTTTGTGACGTGGGGACCATACAAGAGTGTTTTAGATGACGGCCATCATATTTGTTGCGTATTGATGATGGACATCATATAAATTGTCAAGCGACCATTTCCGGAGACAAAAAATGCGGGTCAGCCGCGAAAAATTTGCAGAAAACCGCGAGAAGATCCTGACGGCTGCCAGCGTGCTCTTCCGCGAAAACGGGTTCGACGGCGTCGGTGTTGCCGACATCATGAAGGCTGCTGGTCTGACGCATGGCGGGTTTTACGGCCATTTCGAATCGAAGGACGATCTTGCGCTGGAGGTCAGCCGCAAGCTGATCGAGCGCGTGGAAGAGCGCTGGCGTGAGCAGATTGCCGACCACCCCGATCGGCCACTGCAGGCGCTTCTCGATCACTACATCCACTGGCGTACGGTCGATGATCCCGGCGGAAGCTGCGTGTTCGCCTCGCTGATCCAGGAAGTCAGCCGCAGCGAAGGCGCAGTGCGCGCGACTTTCAGCGAAGGGCTGTCGACGCTGGTCGATGTGCTGGAGGAGATTATGCCTGGCGAAACCAGGGAGGCGCGCCGCGCTAATGCGACGACAACGCTTTCCTCGATGATGGGAGCCGTTATCCTTGCCCGGGCGGTCGAGGACCGGGCACTTGCCGAACAGTTTCTGGTCACGATGCGCCGCAAGCTCGACCCGGAGCAGCAACCTTAAACCGTGTGCGATCTATCACACTTGAAACTACTTGTCTTATGATCTTCGGTGTTTGGCGGGCGTGATCGGATCGCCGCCTGCGGGCCTCAACCACCCTTCAAGCGGCGGGACGGCGGCTTATTTGAAGCCGGCGACATCGTGCGGAATGTAGGGGGCTTCGAGCGCGGCGATATCCTCAGCACTCAGTTTTACCGTCAGCGCACCGACGGCATCCCTCAGGTGGTTCGGCTTGGATGCGCCGATGATCGGTGCTGTAACGGCGCTCTTCTGTAGGATCCAGGCTGTGGCGACCTGCGCGCGGGAGATGCCATGGGCCTTGGCGATCTCGGCGACCTTCTCGACGATCTTGCGGTCGGCATCTTCGGCCTGCCTATAAAGCGTCTTGCCGAATTCGTCGGTCTCGCTGCGGTTGGTCGTCTCGTCCCAGTCACGGGTCAGACGACCGCGGGCAAGCGGACTCCAGGGAATGACGGCGATCTTCTGATCCTCGCAGAAGGGCAGCATTTCCCGTTCTTCCTCGCGGTAGAGCAGGTTCAGGTGGTCCTGCATGCTGACGAATTCTGTCCAGCCGTTGAGGCGGGAAATGTAGAGCGCCTTGGCGAATTGCCAGGAATACATGGAGGAGGCGCCGATATAACGCGCCTTACCGGCCTTTACGACATCATGGAGGGCTTCCAGCGTTTCCTCGATCGGTGTCGTGTAGTCCCAGCGGTGGATCTGGTAGAGGTCGACATAGTCGGTGCCGAGGCGGCGCAGGCTGTTGTCGATCTCGTCGAAGATCGCCTTGCGCGACAGGCCGGCGCCGTTCGGCCCGGGCCGCATGCGGTTGAACACCTTGGTCGCGAGTACGATATCCTCGCGCTTGGTGAAATCCTTGATTGCGCGGCCGACGATCTCCTCGGAGGAACCATTGGAATAGGTGTTGGCTGTATCGAGGAAATTGATGCCGAGATCGATCGCCTGTTTGAGGAGCGCGCGGCTTTCCTCTTCCGGCAGGCTCCAGGCGTGATTTCCGCGGTTGGGATCGCCATAAGTCATGCAGCCGAGGCAGATCTTCGAGACTTCGAGACCGGTCTTCCCGAGTTTTACATATTCCATGAAAGTGCTCCGTAATGAACTTCAGCGACTCCCCAGACGCATGCGCATGATGTAGTGCAGAAATCGTCGAAGTCTCAGTGAGCACGCGGAGAATGTGTTCTGCCGTTAGCGCAATAATACGTGATGAGCGGGCGGAATGTCGTCTCATCCTTGCGGATTACATCGCTTGCGCATCTGCACGGTGAGGTGTTAGCTGGTGCAGCATTCTACTGGATCATGCTTATGAAACTGCCGCCCGGCGATCGATACGACACGCTCTACCGCGATTTCTCCTGGCAGATATCAGAGGATTTCAATATCGGCCGCGCCGTCAGCGACGATTGGGCCGTGCGTGATCCGTACCGCGTCTGCCTCGAGCATTTCAGCCCCGACGGCCATCACCTGTCGTTGACCTACGGCGAACTTGCCGCTCGCTCCTCGTCCCTCGCCAACGCGCTCGCAGCACTTGGTATCGGCAGGCGAGATCGTGTGGCGCTGCTCCTGCCGCAATCCTTCGAGACGGTCATTTCGCATGTGGCGATCTACAAGATGGGCGCGATCGCGTTGCCGCTTGCGCTGCTCTTTGGGGTCGAGGCGCTGGAATACCGGCTGAAGACTGCGGGTGCGAAAGTTGTCGTCACCAACGGCTTCGGGCTTGCACGCATCAACCAGATCCGCGATCGTCTGCCCGACATTCAACATGTCGTCAGCATCGAGGGAGCCTCGGCTGGCACGCTCGGCTTTGCCGATCTGGTTTCGGCCTATCCGCCTGTCTTCGACATCGCGCAATCGGGACCGGATGAGCCGGCGCTGATGATTTTCACGTCGGGCACGACGGGGCCGCCGAAGGGCGCATTGCACGGTCACCGGGTTCTCGCCGGCCACATTCCCGGCATGCAGTTCGCCCATGAAGGTTTCCCGCAGGCCGGAGACAAGGTCTGGACGCCGTCCGACTGGGCCTGGGCCGGCGGGTTGCTCAATGCGCTGCTGCCGAGCCTGCTGCTCGGCGTGCCTGTCGTCTCGTCACCGGCTCAGAAGTTCGATGCCGACATGGCCTATCGCATCATGGCCGAGATGAAGGTGCGCAACGCCTTCATTCCGCCGACGGCGCTGCGCCTCCTGAAATCCGTCGAGGAACCGCGCTCGAAATATGATCTCGTGCTGCGCACCGTCGGCTCGGCGGGCGAGTCGCTGGGACGTGAAACCTATGAATGGGCGCGCCGCACGCTCGGTATCATCGTCAACGAATTCTACGGGCAGACGGAATGTAATTTCGTGTTGTCCTCCAGCGCTGCCTTCGGCGTGACGAAGGCCGGAGCGATCGGGCGTGCTTCACCCGGCCACAAAGTGGCTGTTGTCAGCGATGAAGGTGATGAGCTGCCGATCGGCGAGCAGGGGCAGATCGCCATTGCCAGTCCCGACCCGGTGATGTTCCTCGGCTACTGGAACGATCCTGACGCGACGGAGAGGAAATATGCCAAGGGTTGGTTGCTGACCGGCGATATCGGCCGGCAGGACAAGGAAGGTTATGTCACCTTCGCCGGCCGCGACGACGATGTGATCACGTCGTCGGGGTATCGCATCGGGCCGGCGGAGATCGAGGACTGTCTCATCGGCCATCCGGCCGTGCAGCTTGCGGCGGCCATCGGCAAGCCCGATCCGCTGCGTACGGAGATCGTCAAGGCCTATATCGTGCTTTCGCCAGGTTACAGCCCGAATGCAGAACTGGCAGTGGAAATCCGGGACTGGGTGAAGACGCGGCTTTCGATGCACGAATATCCGCGCGAGGTCGAATTCGTCGATGCCCTGCCGCTGACGACCACGGGCAAGGTGATCCGCCGGCTGTTGCGGGAAAGGGCTGCGGCAGAGATTAGCCGCGGCCGGCAAGCGACATGATCTTCTCGCGCAGCATTTTCGCCATGTTGCGGGTGCTGCGGTACATGTGAAGCTGGGCGGCGACCTGGCGCATGTCGCGGTCGCCATTTTGCGTCAGGCCGATCACCAGCGTGCCCATCTCCTCGCGCTCCTGCCAGAAGCGGCTCATGATCGGGTGATCGGAGACGGCGCATGAATCCGAGCGCATGACATTGGCGTCGTCGAGATGCCATTCCGTCAGTTCGCTCATCAACAGCTTGCCCGGCGAATAGCGGGAATAGCTTTCGTCATAGGCTGTCTTCCAGGTATAGGCCTCGCCGCCCATCATCAGCACGACGACCGAGGCAATCGCCCTGCCTTTGAGGTCGATCGTGTGGATGCGCACGGCGTCGACTTCCGCCAGGTTGGAGACGGCCTCGCGGGCGAAGGCGGTGTGATAGCGGTCGGTCACCAGCGCGCTGCGGCGCTTGCCCTTCCAGCCGCCGGCCTCCAGCGCCAGGAATTCCTCGAAGCGCATGTGGATCTCGCGAGGCTGGCGGGCAACGGTGTGGACGACCGTGCCGAGCTCTTCGAGCAGCCGCCACTGGCGGCGCATCTCGCGCAAATGAGAGGAGGATACGGTGCGGCCGAGATAGACCACGGCGTCGTCATCGCTCTGCAGCATCGGCCGTTCATAGGGATTGGCGATGGTCAACGGCAGGTTGCGGCTGAGCGCCACCGCCTTTGCCATGCGAACGAAGATGCCGTTCAGCCGTACGTCCGGCAGCACCAGCGTGCCCGGCAGGCCGAGGTCCGGCGTGATCAGGCCCTCGAAGAGGTTGTCCAGCGTCTCGGCCGCGTCCTCGGCATCGACCAAGGGGGTGCCGAGCGGACCAAAGCTGTTTGCCCAGCCGCGGATGATCGACGGGCCGACGGCGAAACCGGGTTTGTCGACCGAGAAGGGCATGAGCAGGCGCATGCGGCTGCGATGTTCGTTCTGATCTCTGATAATGGCGAAATTGACCTGCCGGTCTTCCAGCCGAGGCATGGCAGGTGCCAGGAAACGGCCGCTGAAGAAGACGTTCGGCTCCATCGCGCGGTTGGAGAGGAAGTCCAGTTCCTCCTGCAGATCGTAGCCGAGCTTGCCGGGGTAAAGGCAGAGTTCACGGCCCGGCCGGCCGATTTCGATCCGTGCTTCGGCCTGCGGCGCTTCGAACTTGAGCGCGGCAAGATCGTGAACCATACGGTTCGCGATGCTGTCGGTGCTCTCGGTGATGGGTGGTACGCGTACCATCTATCGGGCTCTCATTTCTGGCGTTGCGGCGGAAGGGGTTGCGAAGGCGAAAAGCGTGAAGCCGAGCGCGCGGCGCACGAAGACATGCAGCAGGATCGCTTCTACGGCCATGGCGGAGGCCGTGGCGATCGCCGTGCCGACGATACCGTAGTGCGGGATCAGCAGGATATTGAGGCCGACATTGGCGGCGAGCGCTCCGGCATAGAGAGCGACGCAGAGGTTCTGCTTGCCCGCCATCATCAGAAGCGTCTCGGCGGGACCGACCAGCGCCTTGGCGAGGATGCCGGCAAGCAGGATCGCCATCAGCATGTAACCAGCCGTGAAGGCACCGCCGAAAAGCGACAGCAGCAGATGCCCGGCCGCCACGACCGCGAGACCGACGCCGAGAGCCGGCCAGAACGTCCAGCGGGCGGCATCGACAGCGGCGGCCGCAAGATCGGTCTGGTTGCCTTCGGCGATGATGGAGGAGAAGCGGGGGCCGGAGGCAGCTTTCACCGAGAAATTGATGAAATGCACCAGAGCCATGGTCTTGGCGGCTGCGAAATAGATCGCGACGTCATGCGGCTCCAGGAAGATGCCGACGACGATGACGTCGGAATTGGTCAGCAGAAAGCTCACGCCTTCGATCAGGAAGATCGGGAAGGCGACACCCAGCCATTCCAGAAAATCCACTTTGCGCGGGCCGGCATCATAGTGCTTGCGCATCCGGTAGAGCGTGGCAGCGTACTGGCCGAGAGCAGTGACGAAGGTTGCCGCAAGGGCTGCCTGCATGGCGGTAACCGCCGTGTGCGGCGCGCCGAAGAGGATGGCAGCCAGCATGAAGAGGATAATGAGGATCGGCCTGACGATGTAGACCGGGCTGAGCGCCATGACCGGCCAATGGTTGGCCCGTGACGTACCTTCGAGGATATCGCCGAGCGCGATCATCGGCATGGCCATAAGGCCGAGGAAGATCGGCACCAGATAATAGCTTTCGATCCTATCGCCGAAGAAATGCAGGCCAAGCATGCCGGCGATGAGAACGGTCGTGCCCGAGAGCATGGAAAAGATGCGCGCTGTACCCGTCAGGCCGCGGATTTCGGCAAAGGCGCCGGCCGCGCGATATTGCGGCAGGAAGCGGACGATCGCGGTGTGGAAACCTAGGCAGGAAAGATCGCCGCAGAGGACGACCAGCACCCAGACGAAAACGAAGATGCCGTACTCATATTCACCCATCAGCCGGGCGAGCACGATCTGTGACAGGAAGGCGAGTGCGGCGCTCAGGATGCGGATCGAGAAGGCGGTCAACGCCATGCGCTGCGCGGTCGCCTTGTCACCCCGTTCGGTCAGCACCGCGGCAAGCATGCGCAACGCACGGCCGGCGATCGGCCGCAACCCTGCGGGCAGCATCTTTTCCGCTGTTTCTATGACCGCCATTTTAACACGCAAAACTCTAAGGGCAGGGCATTCGTACCGGCGAGTCTTGCCAGACCAGGGTTAAGAAACAGTATTGTCAGGGATACCAGAGTACCTGCGGCTGATGTCCAAAAATGGGAGAAAGGCAAAAGAAAATGGCGCCCGAAGGCGCCATTCTCAAACCTGTTCGAAAGCACCGTGGCAGTGCTTGTATTTCTTGCCCGAGCCGCAGGGGCAGGCTTCGTTGCGGCCGACCTTGCCCCAGGTCTGGGGATCGTCGGGGTTGCGGTTTTCCGGCGGGACTGTGACCTCAAGCGCCTGATAGGTCGTGTTCGTAAATTCGTCCTCGCCGGTCGTCGGGTCCAGATGATGCGCCTGCATGACGGGCGGCTCCGGCTGCGGCGGAGCCTGTTGCACCAGCTCGACGCGCATCAGTTGTGCGGTGACGGCCTGGCGCAGATTGTTGAGCAGCGACGTGAAGAGCTCGAAGGCTTCCGACTTGTATTCCTGCAGCGGATCGCGCTGGGCGTAGCCGCGGAAACCGATGACGGAACGCAGGTGGTCGAGATTGACGATATGCTCGCGCCACAGATGGTCGAGCGTCTGCATCACGACTTGGCGCTCGACATAGTGCATGATATCGGGGCCGAAGCGCTCGACCTTCTCGTTGAAGGCAGCGTTGGTGGCTTCCGTCAAGCGTTCGCGGATGTCGTCCTCGCCGATGCCTTCTTCCTTCACCCAGTCCTCGATCGGAAGGTCGAGGTTGAGGATGTTGGCGGCCTGCGTCTTCAGGCCGACGGCATCCCACTGTTCGGCGTAAGCGCGTTCCGGGATATGGGTCGTGACCAGATCGTCGACCACTTCGCGACGCATGTCGGACACGGTCTCGGAAATATTGGGAGCTTCCATCATCTCGACACGCTGTTCGAAGATGACCTTGCGCTGGTCGTTCAGGACGTCGTCGTACTTCAGAAGGTTCTTGCGGATATCGAAGTTGCGGGCTTCGACCTTCTTCTGCGCGCGTTCCAGAGCCTTGTTGATCCAGGGATGGACGATCGCCTCGCCCTCCTTGAGGCCCAACTTCTGCAGCATGCTATCCATACGATCGGAGCCGAAGATGCGCATCAGGTCGTCCTGAAGCGACAGGTAGAACTTGGAACGGCCGGGGTCGCCCTGACGGCCGGAACGACCGCGCAACTGGTTGTCGATACGGCGGCTTTCGTGACGCTCGGTAGCGATGACGTAAAGACCGCCGGCGGCAAGCGCCTTTTCCTTAAGCTGCTTGATCTCTTCGCGGATCGCCTCGACCTTGGCGTCGCGCTCGGGACCCTGTTCGACTTCACCAAGCTCATGCTCGATACGCATGTCGAGGTTGCCGCCGAGCTGGATGTCGGTACCGCGGCCGGCCATGTTGGTGGCGATCGTCACGGCACCCGGCACACCGGCCTGAGCGACGATATAGGCTTCCTGCTCGTGGTAGCGGGCGTTCAGAACCTGGAAGTTCGAGAAGCCCTGCTTGCGCATCAGCTCCGCCAGAAACTCCGATTTCTCGATCGAGGTCGTGCCGACGAGCACCGGTTGGCCGCGCTTATGAGCGTCCAGGATCTCGGCGATGATCGCCTTGTATTTTTCCTCGACGGTCCGGTAGACCTCGTCGTCTTCATCGATACGCTTGATCGGCAGGTTGGTCGGCACCTCGAGAACATCGAGATTGTAGATGTTGCCGAATTCTTCCGCTTCCGTCTGAGCAGTACCGGTCATGCCGGCAAGCTTGTCGTACATGCGGAAATAGTTCTGGAAGGTGATCGAGGCCAGCGTCTGGTTCTCCGGCTGGATCTGCACCTTTTCCTTGGCTTCGAGCGCCTGGTGCTGGCCTTCCGAATAACGGCGGCCCGGCATCATGCGGCCGGTGAATTCGTCGATGATGACGATTTCGCCGTTGCGGACGATGTAATCCTTGTCGCGCTGGAACAGCTTATGGGCCTTCAGCGCATTGTTGACGTGATGGACGATCGCGACGTTCTCGATGTCATAGAGCGAAGCGCCCTTCAGGAGGCCGGCCTGCTTCAGCAGGTTTTCCAGCTTCTCGGTGCCGACTTCGGAGAAGTTCGCCGAGCGCTGCTTTTCATCGATTTCGTAATCCTCCGGCGACAGCAGCGGAATGAAGGTGTCGATCGTGTTGTAGAGGTCGGAGCGGTCATCGAGCGGGCCGGAGATGATCAGCGGCGTGCGGGCTTCGTCGACGAGGATCGAGTCCACTTCGTCGACGATCGCGAAGTTGTGGCCGCGCTGGACCATCTGGTTCGTCTCGTATTTCATATTATCGCGCAGATAATCGAAGCCGAGTTCGTTGTTGGTCGCGTAGGTGATGTCGCAGTTGTAAGCGTCGCGGCGTTCTTCATCGGAAAGGCCGTGGACGATGACGCCAGTGGTCAGGCCGAGGAAGCCGTAGAGGCGGCCCATGGTCGCCGCGTCACGCTGAGCCAGGTAGTCGTTGACGGTGACGACATGCACGCCCTTGCCGGCAAGCGCGTTCAGATAGACCGGCAGGGTGGCGACCAGCGTCTTGCCTTCGCCGGTCTTCATTTCGGCAATGGCGTTGGAATGCAGGATCATGCCACCGACGAGCTGTACGTCAAAAGGTCGCAGGCCAAGGACGCGGCGGGAGGCCTCGCGCACGACCGCGAAGGCCGGGATCAGGATGTCGTCCAGCGTCTTGCCTTCTGCGAGGAGAGCACGGAACTCCACCGTCTTTGCGGCAAGCTGATCATCCGTCAGCGCCTTGGTCTTCTCTTCAATAGAGTTGATTGCGGCGACGTTCGGCTGGAAGGACCGCACGCGACGATCGTTGGCAGAGCCAAATAACTTGCGGGCAATACCGCCAAAGCTGACCATATGACTGGTCCTTTCTGAATATTCTTCCCCGACGTTTCTTATTCGCTACCCAGCCGAAAAACAGGCGCACGCTTGAAAACGCCCGGAAACTGTTCTGGACGCGAGGTTGCGTGACAGATAAGAGGGGGGGCAAATGATGTCAACGGATTTGGCTGATATAGAAAGGCCACATTCCGGTGTTGAAGGCTGTTTTCGGGCTGGATTCACGAAAGCTGAAGCCGGCGGGTATAATTGTGAAGGGTTATTTGATGTTGAGCACCAACAAACTTGCTGCGCTGGCGTTTACGGCCTTCGTCGCCTTCCAGGCTCCGGCCTATGCCGATGACGCCGTCGTCGCCAAAGTCGGCAATCTGGAAATCCACCAGTCGGAGCTCGATCTGGCTGTGGCCAATCTCGATCCGCAGCTCGCGCAACTCCCCGACGACCAGAAGAAGGTCGCGGCACTCTCTGCCGCCATCGACGTGAAGCTGCTTGCTGCCGACGCTACTGCCGAGAAGCTCGACCAGACTGATGATTTCAAGAAGCGCATGCAGTATCTGACCGACCGCGAACTTCACAACGCCTACTTCAAGAAGCATGTCGTCGACACCGTGACCGATGCCGATGTGAAGGCACGCTACGACAAGGAAGTCGCCGCGCTGCCGAAGCAGGAAGAAGTTCACGCCCGCCATATCCTCGTCAAGACCGAGGACGAGGCCAAGGACGTCATCAAGCAGCTCGACGCCGGCAAGGATTTTGCCGAACTCGCCAAGGAAAAGTCCACCGATCCGAATAAGGATGATGGCGGCGACCTCGGCTATTTCAGCCGCGGCCGCATGGTCAAGGAATTCGAGGACGCAGCCTTCGCGCTTGAGAAGGGCACCTATTCCAAGACCCCTGTGAAGACCGATTTCGGCTACCATGTCATCAAGGTAGAAGATAAGCGTGACGCTCCGCCGCCGCCGTTCGACCAGGTCAAGGATCAGGTTCGTCAGCTCGTCATGCGCGACAAGTATCTTGCGCTCCTGAACCAGGCGAAGGCTTCGGCCAAGGTCGATATCATGGACGAAACGCTCCGCAAGGGTTACGAAGACGCGAACAAGCAGCCTGAGCCGGGTGCCGAACCCGCGCCGGCACCCGCACCGCAGCAGTAATCATTAGATTTGGGTCCGGTTCTTCCGGACCTTTCACTATCATTGTTGTTGTCGCATTTCCGGATGGCGCACCGGTTTTCATTTCGCCTGGAAATGCTCATTGGCAGGTCACATTCCATGTCCGCTACCGTTTCTCCGCTTGCCCCGAAAACCTTTGCCTCGCTGCCAGCACTTCGCGGTGTGCGCATGGCAACCGCTTCAGCCGGCATCAAGTATAAGAGCCGGACGGACGTGCTGATGATGGTCTTCGACGCTCCGGCTGCCGTTGCCGGCGTCTTCACGAAGTCGAAGTGCCCCTCCGCACCGGTCGATTTCTGCCGGACCAACCTGCCGCATGGCACGGCGCGCGCCGTCGTCGTTAATTCAGGCAATGCCAATGCCTTTACCGGCATGAAGGGCCGCGCTGCGACCGAGCTGACGGCAAAGTCGGCCGCTGCAGCAGTCGGCTGCAGCGAAAATGAGATCTTTCTTGCATCGACCGGCGTCATCGGCGAACCGCTCGACGCCACCAAATTTTCCGGCGTGCTCGACAAGATGCATGCCGATGCCACCGGTGATTTCTGGTTCGAGGCCGCCAAGGCCATCATGACCACCGACACGTATCCGAAGGTTGCAACCCGCACTGCCGAAATCGGCGGCGTCAAGGTGACGATCAACGGTATTGCCAAGGGTGCCGGCATGATCGCGCCCGACATGGCGACCATGCTTTCTTTCGTCGTCACGGATGCCGATATCGCTTCTTCTGCCCTGCAGTCGCTGCTGTCTGCCGGCGTCGAGCCGAGCTTCAACTCGATGACCGTCGACAGCGACACTTCGACCTCGGACACGCTGATGCTTTTTGCGACGGGTGCAGCGGCAGCTGACGGACAGGCGCGCATCGTGAGCGCGGACGATCCGCAGCTCGGCGCATTCCGCGCAGCCCTCAACGAACTCCTCAAGGATCTGGCGATCCAGGTCGCCCGCGACGGCGAGGGCGCCACGAAGATGCTCGAGATCACCGTGACCGGTGCGGAGAGCGATGCCGCCGCCAAGACGATCGCTCTCTCCATCGCCAATTCGCCGCTGGTCAAGACTGCGGCTGCCGGCGAAGATGCCAATTGGGGCCGTATCGTCATGGCCGTCGGCAAGGCCGGCGAAATGGCCGACCGCGATCGGCTCGCCATCTGGTTCGGTGACGTGCGCGTCGCCGTCAACGGCGAGCGCGATCCAGCCTATTCCGAGGATGCCGCATCCGCCGTGATGAAGAAGCAGGATATTCCTGTCAAAGTCGACATTGGTCTTGGCTCGGGCAAGGCTACGGTCTGGACCTGCGACCTCACCAAGGAATATGTTGCGATCAATGGCGACTACCGGAGCTGACCGTTCGTTGATGCAGGCATCTCTTCCGAAGCAGAACCTGCCGTTGGTCCGGCGGCTGGAGGCCGTGGGCTTTCGTGCCTGGCCGGCTGCGTCCGTGCAATATGACGGAAGCTGGCAGGTCCGCCTGACCGCGGGCCATCCTTCCAACCGCCTGAACTCCATCGTGCCGCTCGATCCTTCCGACCATCGTGATGTCGAAATCAGGCTGGAGAAGGCAAGCCGCAAGTTCGAGGCCTATGGCCGTCCCGCTATCGTGCGTGAGACGCCTCTTGCCTCGCCTGTTCTGATCGGCCTGCTCAAGGAGCAGGGATGGGAGCGTTTCGATGAAACGGCGGTCATGGTCTGCGATCTCTCGCAGGCCGATCTGCCCGATACGCTCGATCATCTTCCGACCCACGATGTCGGCCGGTTCGTCGATGCCAACCTTGCAGTCGATCAGGCGCCAGTATCGCTGAAGCCGGCGCTTGCCGAGATCATCTCGGCAATCAAGCCGCCATCAGGCCTTTTCATGATCGAGGATGCCATCCTTGGCTCGCTGGCAACGGTTCTCTGCGTGCAGGACAACGATCTTGCCGGCATCATGTCGCTTTCGGTTGCCGATGGGCATCGCCGCAGGGGTCTCGGCGTAGAAATCCTGACCTCGGCCTTACGCTGGGCGCGGATGCGTAGCGCCCGCACCGCCTGGCTGCAGGTGAAGCTTTCCAACGCGCCGGCGATTGCGCTTTATGAGCGTCTTGGTTTCCGTGATGCCTATCACTACTGCTACTGGCAGGAGCGCTGCGAATGAGCGAAGCCGGAAAGAGGCTGCTTCTGGTCGCCGCCTGCGCGCTGATCGACACGGACGGGCGTATCCTTCTGGCGCAGCGGCCGGAGGGCAAGTCGCTTGCCGGCCTGTGGGAGTTTCCCGGCGGCAAGGTGGAATCCGGCGAGACACCGGAGGAGACGCTGGTACGCGAGTTGAACGAAGAACTCGGCATCACGACCAAGGTACCATGTCTTGCGCCGCTGACCTTCGCCAGTCACAGCTACGATACATTCCATCTGCTGATGCCGCTTTACGTCTGCCGCCGTTATCAAGGCATTCCACACGGTCGTGAGGGACAGGCGATCAAATGGGTGCGCCCGCAGGCGCTGCGCGATTACCCGATGCCGCCGGCCGACGAGCCGCTCATCCCGGTGCTGCAGGATTTACTTTAGCTTTTCTGATTATTAATGCGAAACGTCGATTTCGCCTGTGGATATTAATCGATCATTTAGCACCTTCTGGCAATGATCGGCCTCACTCAAGCAACTGGCGTGTGTGTATTTAAGGGCTTGACGTCATGGACGACGATTTCTGGAAAGCTGTGCGCGAGAAGGAACGCGCTTCTTCGTCTGCTTCGCGCAGGACGGGGGCGCTCAATATTGCCCTTCTGTTCGGCACGGCCGTGGTGGCGCTCACCCTCATCCTGACGCCTATGCTGGCGGATTCTTCCAAGAAGAGCGTGCTCGCCAGCGCGCCGGCTGATTTCGACACGATCACCACCGGCTCCATCCCGAAGACCGAGAATGGCCCGAAAAGCGAGAACGGCAAGCGCTATACGATCCGCCGCAGCGTCCTCCAGGATACGCCTGGGTCGATCTGTGTCGTCCAGGGCTACGGCGTCGGCGCCGGCTGCTGAGGAAATGAAGCTCCCGTCACGGAGAGCCGTGAATTTCATTGCCGTCTTGCGCAAAGGGTTGGGTTGATGAATTTGCTGAAGAAATTTCTGGCAGACGGACGTGGTGCAACGGCGATCGAATATGGATTGATCGCAGCGCTTATGGCGGCTGCCCTCATTGGGGGCCTGGGTGTGTTCACCAATGGCCTGTTAGGCGTATTCAACACCGTCGAGAATAACCTGACGATTAATTGAGCCTATCCACTGGGTTCACTGCTTGAGCTTCTGCTCTTCCACTTTGAGAGCGTCAGCAAGTCGTGCCTTGGCCGATCCCGGCTTCAGCGGCTGCTGCTGGCTTTCGTGCGGCGCCCAGCCCGACACGTAGATCAACGAGAATGTCGCGCGGATACGGCCGTCGGGGTCCGAATAGCGCTCGGCATAGATTTCAGCTGCGCGCAGGAAGAAGGCGCGCGTCAGCGGCTTGCGGCTGCGGGCTACCAGTGGATTAGCCATGCCCATCGCTCTCAGATCGCGCATCAGCGGAAAAATTGAATCATAGCGGACAGTATAATTCTCTGCGTCGATGACGGGCAGGGCAAAGCCCGCGCGCTGAAGCAAGCCGCCGACATCGCGGACATCGGCGAAGGGGATCACGCGTGGGCTTGCGCCACCAGTCATCTCGATCTCAGTCGCCAGCAGCACGTCGCGCAGTTCCTGCAGCGTGCCGGCGCCCGGAATGGCAGCCAGGAACAGGCCGTCCGGCTTCAACGCGCGGCGGATCTGGATGAACACGCCGGGTGTGTCGTTGGTCAGGTGCAGGTTGAGCGGCGCAATTACCAGATTGGCGGATTGGGGGGCGAGCGGCACGTCTTCGAGCGGCGCTTCGAGAAAGAGTTCGCCCGAAGTGACATAGCTGATGTCACTTTCCACGCGGGTGAGGCTGCCTATCTTGCCGGTCGCCATCGCCGCACGGGCAGCTGCACCCGTTGCGCCATGTAGTTCCACCGCATGTTCGAAGGTGCGCTCGACGACGGCCAGGCGGTCTGCCAGTTCCTCGGCGGCGATATCGAGCAGGAAACCTGCCTTCAGATCATTATTTGCGAGCGCGCGGTGACGATTTGCGGCGATCTGCGCCTTGTCGAAGATGATATCCATGGCGATGTCCATATTCCCCTGTCCGGCAGGCGGCAAGGCGATTTTCCTTTGGCTCGTGACGCGCTAGTCTGCGTCATATGGGGATGATCGAGACGGAAAGAGAGAAAGGACGCGTGTGGGCGCAGCTGCTGCGGCCGCTCTCCGTGCTTGCCGATCTCGTCTATCCGCCGGCCTGTGCGGCCTGTGGTGTTTCGACGGGTGGCCATCGCGGGCTTTGTCCCAAATGCTGGGCCGGAGTCCGGTTCATCGAGCGGCCTTATTGCGAGGTGCTCGGCCTTCCCTTTTCTCATGATCTCGGCGCCGGCATCCTGAGCGCCGAGGCGATCGCCAATCCGCCGCCCTTCGACCGGCTGCGTTCGGCAGCCGTCCATGACACTGCCGTGCGCAGTCTCGTGCATGGCCTCAAATACCGGGATCGCACGGATCTCGCGCCGATGATGGCGGGCTGGATGCTGCGTGCCTCGGACGGCATGGTCGAGTGCTGTGACGCCATCGTTCCGATCCCTTTGCATCGCACGCGTATGGTCTCGCGCAAGTTCAACCAGGCGGCGGAACTTGCCCGGCATCTCGCGCGGCTTGCGGACAAGCCGCTACTGCCGGCGACCCTTCTGCGCGTCAAGCGCACCAACCAGCAGGTCGGTCTTGGTGTGCGGGCGCGAGAAGACAATGTTCGAGGCGCCTTTGCGATTGCCAGGGGCAAAGAAAATGATGTCCTCGGCAAGCGCATCGTCCTCGTCGACGATGTCTATACGACAGGTGCAACAGTCGATGCGGCAACGCGGGTGCTGCGCAAGGCAGGTGCCGCCGATATAACGGTTTTGACCTTTGCAAGGGCCTTTGCAGAAACTATATGACAGTAAGAAAACAGCACCGTCTGGAGACCATTCATGGTACCCGTTACCATCTATACACGGCAATTCTGCGGCTTTTGTGCACGCGCCAAATCTCTGCTTGAAGAGAAGGGCGTGGACTATGTCGAGCATGACGCGACCTTCTCGCCTGAGCTTCGTCAGGAAATGCTCGGCAAGTCGAACGGCCGCACCACCTTTCCGCAGATTTTCGTCGGCGGCACGCATGTCGGCGGTTGCGACGATCTCTACGCGCTCGATCGTGCCGGCAAGCTCGATCCGCTGCTGGCTGCCTGAGGAAAAGCGATGAGTTTCACGGCCGCCGCCATCCAGATGTGCTCCGGTGTCGATCCGGAGCGGAATGCTGCTTCGATGGTGCGCCTCGTTCGGGAAGCCGCCGCAAAGGGCGCGACTTATGTGCAGACGCCCGAAATGACCGGTATGCTGCAGCGCAACCGCGCAGCGGCAAAGGAAGTGCTGCGCGACGAGAGCAATGACATCATCGTCAAGACCGGCTCGGCGCTCGCTGCCGAACTCGGCATTTACATGCATGTCGGCTCGACGGCGATTGCACTCGATGACGGCAAGATGGCCAATCGCGGATTCCTCTTCGGACCTGACGGCAAGATCCTGAACCGCTACGACAAGATCCACATGTTCGATGTCGATCTCGACAATGGCGAAAGCTGGCGCGAAAGCGCCGCCTACCGGCCGGGGTCTGAGGCACGCGTGCTGTCGCTGCCTTTCGCCGAGATGGGTTTCGCCATCTGCTATGATGTGCGTTTTCCGCAGCTTTTCCGTGCGCAGGCGGTTGCCGGCGCAGAGGTGATGACGGTTCCGGCCGCTTTCACGAAGCAGACCGGCGAGGCGCATTGGGAAATTCTGCTGCGGGCGCGCGCCATCGAAAACGGCGTCTTCATCATCGCCGCCGCGCAGGCCGGCCTGCATGAGGATGGCCGTGAGACATTCGGCAATTCGATGATCGTCGATCCCTGGGGCAAGGTGCTCGCTTCGGCCGGCCTGGCCGGCGAGGCGGTCATACTGGCGGAGATCGATCCGGCCGCCGTGAAGGCTGCGCATGACAAGATTCCGAACCTTAAGAACGGTCGGGAGTTTTCCATCGAGAGGATTGCGGGGGAAATTTCAGGAGGCGTAGCAGCTTGATCCGCTATTCCCTTATTTGCGAGAATGCCCACGAGTTCGAAGGCTGGTTTTCCGAAAGTGCCGATTTCGATCGCCAGGTCGCGAGCGGTTTTCTGACCTGTCCTGTCTGCAATTCCGGCTCCATCTCCAAGTCGCTCATGGCGCCTTCCGTTTCGACCGCACGCAAGAAGGATGAGATGCAGGTCGTCGCCATGGATACGGCCCGCCGCGAAGCCTTTGTGAAGCTGAAGGAAGCCGTTGCCGCGATCAAGGCGAATTCCGAAGATGTCGGAACCCGCTTTCCCGAGGAGGCTCGCAAGATCCATTACGGCGAAGCGGATGCCCGCGGCATTATCGGCCAGGCGACACCCGATGAAGCGCAGTCGCTGGTGGATGAGGGCATCGAGATCGCTGCCCTGCCGGTCTTGCCCGAAGACGTGAACTGATATGCGGGCGGCTGGTCTTTTATAATTTTGGCCTGCATGCGGCGTGATCAGGCTGGCCGTTTTGCCAGCAGCATGTAATTCACATCCATATCCTTCGACAGGTTCCACTGGTTTGCCAGCGGATTGAAGAAGACGCCCGTGCGGTCGACAATCTCGAGACCGCTTGCCGTAAGCGGCTTTTCCAGTTCTTCCGGGCGTACCAGCTTCTCATACTGATGCGTGCCGCGCGGCAGCCAACGCAGGACGTTTTCGGCAGCGAAAATGGCAAGTGCGGCCGCCTTCATGGTGCGGTTGATCGTGGCGACGAACATCAGGCCGCCCGGCCGGACCATGCTGGCGCAGGTATTCATGAAAAGCTCGACATCGGCCACATGCTCCACCACTTCCATGTTGAGCACGATATCGAAGGTCTCGCCTGCCTCGGCGAGCTGCTCGGCGGTGACGGCGCGATAGTCGACCGCAACACCCGATGCCTTGGCGTGGGTGGAGGCGATGCCGATGTTCTTTTCCGAGGGATCGGCGCCGACGACTTCAGCGCCCATACGGGCGACCGGCTCCGACAAGAGGCCGCCGCCGCAGCCGATATCGAGCACACGCAGACCTTCAAGCGGCTTGGCAGTCTTCGGACTGCGCGAAAAATTCTCGGCTGCCTTATCGCGGATATAGGCCAGGCGAACAGGATTGAACTTATGCAGCGGCTTGAACTTGCCGGTTGGGCTCCACCACTCCGCTGCCATGGCGGAAAAGCGATCGACTTCAGCCTGGTCGATGGTGGTCTTTGCCGCTTCGTTCATCTGCCGCTCCTTCATGTCCTGTCAGTGAAGTCGGACGATCGAGGCGATAAGTCAAGGGTGCTCAGGTCGCACTGGAGGCTTGGCAAGGACCGTAAAAAATCGAGTGAGCCTGAAGACACTAAAAAACCCCGCGTCTTCGCGGGGTTTGTATCAAAGGGGATGTCGATTCAGCGGCACTGACGGCGCGGGCCGTATGTGGGTTGGTACGTGTTATCATACGCGCGGTACGAGCGATAACGGCTGTAGCAGTAATCGGCATGCGAACTGCCTGTACGCACACGCGGCTGCGAGGCTATGATGCCACCGATGATCGCCCCGACAGCCAGACCCCCGATAATGGCGCCGGTATTGTCATAGCGGCGATAATAGCGGTCGCGGTAGTAGCGGTCGCCATAATAGCGGCGGTCCCATCCGCGATTATAGCGATAACGATCCGAATAACGATAATTATAGCCGCCCCAGCCTCGGTCATAACGAGGGCAGTTCGTGAAATTGTTGCAGCCTACCTGCAAAAGGTCGGTTTGGCTGCCTTCGGTCTGCACCGCCCCTTGGGCCGGGTTCGCCGTGTAAGCCGGTCCTGCCCAAGCAGGCATTCCTGAGAATGCGGTTGCTATCGACAGTGCAATTATCGCTAATTTTCTCATTCTACTCACCAGCTTTCTTGTGACGCATCTATTGCGATTTAAACGCATTTGGGGCCGTTAAGTTCAACCGCCTCCATGCCCCTGATTTACCGACATGGTAAGTAGGCGCTTTTACAGCAGTCGCAGGGACCGTTTCTGACGAAATCCCGCCGCCTCCACTTCGCCCTGTCCCCGCCCTTGCCACCCCCTGTCAAACTCGCTAAGAGACGCGCCAACTTTCGTCCTTGGTTGGCGGGGCTTTAGAAGCGTTCCAGAAACCAGTATTTCCGGGCTCTTCGGCCATTCGACAGTCGGGGTTTTCTGATGCCCGGGAGGGCAATGCGTCTCCCGGCGGTTTGTGAATGGCGCGTGGCGTACCGGAGAAGCAAATCCCGTTTCCGGCAATCTCGCGCGGGTCGTGGTAGAGGCTTATGGCACGCATCGTTATGAAATTCGGCGGAACCTCCGTCGCTGATCTGGACCGCATCAAGAACGTTGCCCGCCACGTAAAACGCGAAGTCGATGCCGGCCATGAAGTGGCGGTCGTCGTTTCCGCCATGTCCGGCAAGACCAACGAGCTGGTTGGCTGGGTTCAGAACACGCCGAAGGTGATCGGCGCGAACTCTCCTTTCTACGATGCGCGCGAATATGACGCTATTGTCGCCTCCGGCGAGCAGGTCACGTCAGGCCTTCTGGCGATCGCGCTGCAGAGCATGGGCATCAACGCCCGTTCCTGGCAGGGCTGGCAGATCCCGATCCGCACCGACAACGCCCATGGCGCGGCGCGCATCATGGAAATCGAAGGGACCGATATCATCAAGCGCATGGGCGAGGGACAGGTCGCGGTCGTTGCCGGCTTCCAGGGTCTTGGCCCTGACAACCGCATCTCGACGCTCGGACGCGGCGGGTCCGATACGTCTGCCGTGGCGATTGCGGCTGCTGTGAAGGCTGATCGCTGCGATATCTATACCGATGTCGACGGCGTCTATACGACCGATCCGCGCATCGAACCCAAGGCACGGCGCCTGAAGAAGATCGCTTTCGAAGAAATGCTGGAAATGGCGTCGCTCGGCGCCAAGGTTCTTCAGGTACGCTCCGTCGAGCTTGCCATGGTGCACAAGGTACGCACCTTCGTGCGTTCGTCTTTCGAGGATCCCGATGCTCCGGGCATGGGCGACCTCTTGAATCCGCCCGGAACGCTGATTTGTGACGAGGATGAAATCGTGGAACAGGAAGTAGTCACCGGCATCGCCTATGCCAAGGATGAGGCTCAGATCTCGCTTCGCCGTCTTGCCGACCGGCCAGGCGTTTCCGCCGCGATCTTCGGGCCGCTCGCTGAAAGCCACATCAACGTCGACATGATCGTTCAGAACATCTCTGAGGATGGTTCGAAGACGGACATGACCTTTACCGTTCCCTCTGGTGATGTCGAGAAGGCCATCAAGGTCCTTTCCGATAATAAGGAGAAGATCGGCTACGACGTCGCACAGAGCGAATCGGGTCTGGTGAAGGTCTCGGTCATCGGCATCGGCATGCGCAGTCATGCGGGCGTTGCAGCGACTGCCTTCCGGGCACTTGCCGAAAAAGGCATCAACATCAAGGCAATTACAACCTCAGAGATCAAGATTTCGATCTTGATCGATGGTCCTTATGCAGAACTCGCTGTCAGAACTTTGCATTCCTGCTACGGTCTGGATAAGAATTGATTCCCAGCGGGCGGTCTGCCCCTTCAGGTTGAAGATGCGGCCGGTCCTTCTGGCCGCACTAAGCGTTTATTTCGGGGAGCTTGAGACGCAATGAGAGACCTTTCCGGCGGTCCGCGCGTGCTGCTCAAGCGGCTGCGCGAATTGATGGCGGAGCCGCTGGAGCCGCAGGAGCGACTCGACCGGATCGTGCGCCAGATCGCCAGCAACATGGTGGCGGAGGTCTGCTCCGTCTATGTGCTGCGCGCCGATGGCGTTCTTGAGCTCTATGCTACCGAAGGTCTCAAAAAGGAAGCCGTCCACCTCTCGCAGCTGAAGATGGGACAGGGCCTCGTCGGCACGATCGCCGCATCGGCTCAGCCGCTCAATCTTTCCGACGCACAGTCGCATCCGGCTTTCCGTTACCTGCCGGAAACGGGCGAAGAAATCTATCATTCCTTCCTCGGCGTGCCGATCCTGCGCACGGGCCGCTCGCTAGGCGTTCTTGTCGTGCAGAACAAGGCGAGCCGCAATTATCGCGAAGAGGAGCTGGAAGCGCTCGAGACGACGGCGATGGTTCTCGCCGAGATGATCGCCACCGGCGAACTCAAGAAGATCGCCAAGCCGGGCCTCGAACTCGACCTCACCCGCTCGGTCACGGTCGACGGCGATACGTATAATGACGGGATCGGCCTCGGCTACGTCGTGCTGCACGAGCCGCGTATCGTTGTTACCAATCTGCTGAACGAGGATGCGGAGAAGGAAATCCGGCGGCTGGCGGAAGCCATGGGTTCGCTCAGGATCTCCATCGACGACATGCTGTCGCGGCGTGACGTTTCCATGGAAGGCGAGCATCGCGAGGTGCTGGAAACCTACCGCATGTTCGCCCACGATCAGGGCTGGGTGCGCAAGCTGGAGGAGGCGATCCGCAACGGCCTGACGGCGGAAGCGGCGGTCGAGAAGGTCCAGAGCGACACCAAGGCGCGCATGATGCGCCTGACAGACCCTTATCTGCGCGAGCGGATGCATGATTTCGAGGATCTGGCGAACCGGCTGCTGCGCGTGTTGACCGGCTATACCGGCCGCACGACCGCGGAGGGCTTTCCGAACGATGCAATCATCCTGGCGCGCGCCATGGGCGCGGCGGAGCTCCTCGACTATCCGCGTGCCAATGTTCGCGGTCTGGTGCTGGAAGAGGGGGCGGTGACGAGCCATGTGGTGATCGTCGCGCGCGCCATGGGCATTCCGGTCATCGGCCAGGCAGCGGGTGTCGTGGCGCTGGCGGAAAACGGCGATGCCGTCATCATCGATGGTGACGAGGGTCATGTGCATATCCGGCCGATGCCGGAGCACCAGCGCTCCTACGAAGAAAAGGTTCGTTTCCGTGCAAGGCGGCAGGAGCAGTTCCGGGCTTTGCGGTCCGTCGAACCGGTTACCCGGGATGGGCAGCGCATACAGCTTCAGATGAATGCAGGGCTGCTGGTCGACCTGCCGCAGCTGGCAGAATCGGGAGCCGAGGGCATCGGGCTTTTCCGCACCGAGCTGCAATTCATGATCGCCTCCACCATGCCGAAAGCGGAAGAGCAGGAGATGTTCTACCGCAATGTGCTGAAGCAGGCGGGCGGTCGCGTCGTAACCTTCCGCACGCTCGATATCGGCGGCGACAAGGTGGTGCCTTATTTCCGCGGTCACGAGGAGGAAAACCCGGCGCTCGGCTGGCGGGCGATCCGCCTTTCGCTCGACCGGCCGGGGCTCTTGCGCACGCAGTTGCGCGCTTTGCTGAAGGCTGCTGCCGGCGCCGAGTTGAAGCTGATGGTACCGATGGTGACTGAGGTTTCGGAACTCCGGCAAGTGCGTGAACTGCTGCAAAAGGAAGTGCAGCATTTGTCGCGCTTCGGCCATGGCCTTCCGCGCAAGTTGCAGTTCGGCGCGATGCTGGAAGTGCCGGCCCTGCTTTGGCAGCTCGACGAGCTGATGGATGCGGTCGACTTCGTCTCTGTCGGATCCAACGACCTTTTTCAGTTCGCGATGGCGGTCGACCGCGGCAATGCGCGGGTTTCCGAGCGCTTCGATCCGCTGGAGCGGCCGTTCCTGCGCATCCTGCGTGACATTGTGCGTGGTGCGGACCGCAACAAGACGCCGGTGACGCTATGCGGTGAGCTGGCCGGCAAGCCGCTCTCGGCTATGGCGTTGCTCGGCGTCGGCTTCCGCTCCATCTCCATGTCGCCGGCCTCGATCGGACCGGTCAAGGCGATGCTTCTTGGGCTTGATGTCGGGGCGCTGGCGGCGGCGGTCAATGAGGCGCTGGACGACCGGCATGCAACGACGCCGATGCGCGAAGTGCTTGCCCGCTTCGCCGAGAGCCACAATATTCCCCTTTAGACGTATATTAGAAGAACAGGAGCAAGGGGTGGCGAAGCTTCCCATTGAAAAGATGCGCGAGCTTGAGCGCCGCTTCGGCGAGATCGAGGCGCGCATGTCGGCCGGCCCGTCGGCCGATGTCTATGTAAAGCTCGCATCCGAATATTCCGAACTGCAGCTGGTGGTGACCAAGATCCGCGCCTATCAAAAGGCTGTGGACGAGCTTGCCGATCTGGAGATCCTGCTTGAGGACAAATCCGTCGACCGCGAAATGCGCGACCTTGCCGAGCTCGAACTGCCTGACGTGAAAGAACGGATCGAGGCGCTGGAGAATGAAATCCAGGTCCTGCTGCTGCCGAAGGATGCAGCCGACGAGAAAAGCGCGATCCTGGAAATCCGCGCCGGCACCGGCGGCAATGAGGCGGCCCTTTTCGCCGGCGACCTCTTCCGCATGTATGAGCGTTATGCGGCCGCACATGGCTGGAAAGTCGAAGTGTTGTCGGCGAGCGATGGGGAAGCTGGAGGCTACAAGGAAATCATCGCGACGATCACCGGCAAGGGCGTTTTCGCCAAGTTGAAGTTCGAATCCGGCGTGCATCGCGTGCAGCGTGTGCCGGAGACGGAAGCCGGCGGGCGTATCCATACCTCGGCGGCGACCGTTGCCGTTCTGCCGGAAGCCGAGGAGATCGATATCGAAATACGGCCAGAGGATATCCGCATCGATACGATGCGCTCCTCGGGTGCGGGCGGCCAGCACGTCAATACGACGGACTCGGCGGTGCGCATCACCCACCTGCCGACGGGTATCGTCGTGACCAGTTCGGAAAAGTCGCAGCACCAGAACCGCGCCAAGGCCATGCAGGTGCTGCGTTCGCGACTTTACGATGCCGAGCGGCAGAGGGCCGATAGCGAACGTTCTGCCGACCGCAAGAGCCAGGTCGGCTCGGGCGACCGCTCCGAGCGCATCCGCACCTATAACTTTCCGCAGGGGCGCGTAACCGACCACCGCATCAACCTGACACTCTACAAGCTCGACCGAATGATGGTCGGCGAGATCGACGAAGTGGTGGATGCACTGCTTGCCGACTATCAGGCGAGCCAGCTTGCGCAGCTTGGCGAACAGCAATGATCCTATCCGGGCCGACGGTTTCAGAGATCTTTGCCGAGGCCCGGCGTCGCTTCACGGAAGCGGGCATCGACGATCCGCAGACCGATGCGCGGCTGCTGATTTCGGGACTTCTGAAGCTTTCGCCGACCGAGGTCCTGACAGCCGGACACGAGCCGGTGTCGGAAGAGCAGGCAGGCAGTATCGGTCGGGCCATCGAAAGGCGATTGAATCACGAACCGGTACACCGCATTCTTGGAGAGCGGGAGTTCTACGGCCTGCCGCTTTGGCTTTCCGCCGGCACGCTTGAGCCGCGGCCAGATACGGAAATTCTCGTCGATACGATCATTCCTTATTTGCGCGATCTTGCAAAGACGGAGGGCAATCTCCATATCCTCGATGTAGGAACTGGGACCGGAGCGATTTGCCTTGCGCTCCTCAGCGAATGTCCGGAAGCATCAGGCATCGGCAGCGACATTTCGACCGATGCACTTGAGACGGCAAGATCAAACGCAGAAAGAAACGGATTGCAGGATCGATTCACGACCATTCGATCGAGCTGGTTCGAGAACATCCGCGGGACGTTTCATGCGATTGTCTCAAATCCGCCCTATATTGCTTCCAGTATCATTCACGATCTCGCTCCCGAAGTGACGAAATTTGATCCGGCTGCAGCTCTGGACGGTGGCTCGGATGGGCTTGACGCTTACAAAGCCATAGCAAAGGATGCGGCGAGGTTCGTACGGCCAAATGGAGTCGTCGGACTAGAAATCGGCTACGATCAGCGAAACGATGTGACGGCGATCTTTGAAGCGCAAGGCTTCAAGTGCCTCAAATCCGTGAGAGATTATGGTCAGAATGACAGAGTGCTCGTGTTCTCGCCGGCATGACCGGCGACAAATTGCAGCATCGAACTGGACATTGTTGCTATTGCGAAGAAAAGGCTTGGATTTCCTGAGGAAGCAATATAGGTTGCCCTTACGCGTTGGGCGCATAGGAATGAACGAGATTCGTTCGGTACTTGCTCAGCCTCGGGGGTCTGCTCTTTTAGACGAGAGTTTCAAAGGTTGAACACGACCCAATGCGTGAATCAGTCAAACTGACTTGAAGACAAGCGGCAGGTCGGCGCGAAGGCGCACTATGCTTGCGGCACGAAGGCCCTGATCCGGATGAACCGGTCTTGGCGATTGGTGCCATGTATCCAATCACAAACAGAAGAATTCAGGTGAACGATCGATGAGGCCAGGACAGCAGAACAAGCGCGGTCGAGGGCGTGGCAATAACAATGGCGGCGGTGGAAACAACAATAACAACAATTTCAACCGCAAGGGTGGAAACCCGCTGACCCGGACCTACGACAGTTCCGGCCCCGATGTGAAAATCCGCGGTACTGCTCAGCACATAGCTGAAAAATATGCGCAGCTCGCCCGTGACGCACAGAGTTCCGGTGACCGCGTCATAGCTGAGAATTATCTGCAGCACGCCGAACACTACAACCGCATCATTGCGGCCGCACAGGCGCAGATGCAGGAACGCTTCCAGCGCGATGACCGCAGCGATTACAATGATCGTGACAATGCGGACCGCGATGGTGACGAACTGGATACGGCAGATAATGACGACGTCGTCATCGTTCAGCCGCCTCGCCAGCAGCAGCGCGAACAGCAGCAGGCCGCTCCGGCAGCGCCCGTGCAGCAGGCGGAAGCAATTGACGGAACCGGCCCGCAGCCGGAAATCGAAGGCATTCCGGCTGAAGTTGTGATGGAAGAGGAAGGCTCAGCTGCACCGCAGCGCGAGCGTCAGCCCCGCCGCCGCAACGCCGGCAGTCGCCCGCGCCGTCCGCGTCGCGGCGCTGAAGGCGAGGCAGCCGGTGAGGACGGTGCTTCCGCTGAGGCGCCGGTTCTGGCAGAAGCCGCTTCCGAATAACCACGTCTTCGAAAGGCCGCCCTCACCAGGCGGCCTTTTCCATTTGTGAAGCCCCGTCGGCCGACTGCGGCGGCTCCATCGACCTTTCTTTCGGACCGAAAGCCCCCAGGGGCGAGGAAGCCAACTGGCTGCCGACGGACCCCAAGCGGCAGTTCGAGCTAATGTTTCGTGCCAACGGCCCGACCAAGGATTTTTCGACAAGAAGCGGGTGTTGCCGGACGTTGTGTTGATGGGCAAATAGCGGCTGCGAAGGATGAGGCGCGGGCGACAGTTTTCGCGTGTCTCACCCCTTTAAACTCCTGGGATTCTCCACCATATCCTGCACAGTTTGGTTTGCTGCAAATCTCAATGGCGACAAACGGGGCTTGCCTATTGAGGGAGCTCAATCTCAATCATCGGTCTGTGCCTTATGAAGGGCGGGGCGATTCATGGAGGTAACGTATGAATATCGAAAAATACTCCGAGCGGGTGCGCGGTTTCGTTCAGTCTGCCCAGACCTATGCGTTGGCGCAGGGACACCAGCAGTTCACCGCAGAACATGTTCTCAAGGTCCTGCTCGACGACGATCAGGGCATGGCTGCGTCGCTGATCGAGCGCGCCGGCGGTGACGCCAAAGCCGCGCGGCTTGCCAATGACGCCGCTCTTGCCAAGCTGCCGAAGATTTCCGGCGGTAACGGCAACATCTATCTCGCCCAGCCGCTCGCCAAGGTCTTCTCCACTGCCGAAGAGGCTGCAAAGAAGGCTGGCGATAGTTTCGTGACGGTCGAGCGTCTGTTGCAGGCGCTGGCGATCGAAACCTCTGCCTCGACCTATCAGTCGTTGAAGAATGCCGGCGTGACCGCGCAGGCGCTCAATCAGGTCATCAACGACATCCGCAAGGGCCGCACTGCCGACACGGCGAGCGCCGAGCAGGGCTTTGACAGCCTGAAGAAATATGCGCGCGACCTGACGAGTGATGCCCGCGAAGGCAAGCTCGATCCGGTCATCGGTCGCGACGACGAAATTCGCCGGACGATCCAGGTTCTCTCACGCCGCACCAAGAACAATCCTGTTCTGATCGGTGAGCCGGGTGTGGGCAAGACGGCGATCGTTGAGGGTCTTGCGCTACGCATCGTCAATGGCGACGTGCCGGAAAGCCTGAAGGACAAGAAGTTGATGGCGCTCGACATGGGTGCCTTGATTGCCGGTGCAAAATTTCGCGGCGAATTCGAAGAGCGCTTGAAGGCCGTGCTGAACGAAGTTCAGTCCGAGAACGGCGAAATCATCCTCTTCATTGACGAAATGCATACGCTGGTCGGCGCCGGCAAGGCGGATGGAGCGATGGACGCCTCCAACCTGCTGAAGCCTGCCCTTGCCCGTGGCGAGCTGCACTGTGTCGGCGCGACCACGCTCGATGAGTACCGCAAACATGTCGAAAAGGATCCAGCCCTTGCCCGCCGTTTCCAGCCGGTCATGGTCGAGGAACCGACGGTGGAGGATACGATTTCGATCCTGCGCGGTCTGAAGGAAAAGTACGAGCAGCATCACAAGGTGCGCATCGCCGATGCCGCGCTGGTTGCCGCTGCAACGCTTTCGAACCGTTACATCACCGACCGCTTCCTGCCGGATAAGGCAATCGACCTGATGGATGAGGCCGCTGCCCGCCTGCGCATGCAGGTGGACTCGAAGCCGGAAGAGCTCGACGAACTCGACCGCCGCATCATCCAGCTGAAGATCGAACGCGAGGCACTAAAGAAGGAAACCGACGTGGCATCCGCCGACCGGCTAAAGCGGTTGGAAGGTGAGCTTGCTTCTTTCGAGGAAGAGGCTGATGCGCTGACGGCCCGCTGGCAGGCGGAAAAGCAGAAACTCGGCCTTGCTGCTGACCTCAAGAAGCAGCTTGACGACGCCCGCAACGAACTGGCGATCGCCCAGCGCAAAGGCGAATTTCAGCGCGCCGGCGAGCTCGCCTATGGCGTGATCCCGGGTCTCGAAAAGCAGCTGGCCGACGCCGAAAACAAGGAGGACAACAGCCGAAACGCGATGGTGCAGGAGGTCGTGACTCCCGACAATATCGCCCACGTCGTCTCCCGCTGGACCGGCATTCCCGTCGATAAGATGCTGGAAGGCGAACGTGACAAGCTGCTCCGGATGGAAGACGAGCTGGCGAAGTCGGTGATCGGCCAGGGCGATGCGGTTCAGGCCGTATCCCGCGCCGTGCGCCGTGCGCGTGCCGGTCTTCAGGATCCGAACCGGCCGATCGGCTCGTTCATCTTCCTCGGCCCGACCGGCGTCGGCAAGACGGAGCTCACCAAGGCGCTCGCCCGCTTCCTCTTCGACGACGAGTCGGCGATGGTGCGCATGGACATGTCGGAGTACATGGAGAAGCACTCCGTGGCCCGGATGATCGGTGCCCCTCCGGGCTATGTCGGTTATGATGAAGGTGGCGCGTTGACGGAAGCCGTTCGCCGCCGGCCCTATCAGGTCGTGCTGTTCGACGAGATTGAGAAGGCGCATCCCGATGTCTTCAACATCCTGTTGCAGGTGCTGGACGACGGTCGCCTGACCGACGGCCAGGGCAGGACGGTCGACTTCCGCAACACGATGATCATCATGACGTCGAACCTTGGTGCCGAATACCTTACGCAATTGCGTGAGGGCGACGACAGCGAGATGGTTCGAGAGCAGGTGATGGATGTGGTTCGCGGTCACTTCCGGCCGGAATTCCTGAACCGTATCGACGAGATCATCCTCTTCCACCGCCTGAAGCGCGAGGAAATGGGGGCGATCGTCGATATCCAGCTCAAGCGGCTGTTGTCGCTGCTGTCCGAACGCAAGATCACGCTCGATCTCGACGAGGAAGCCCGCGACTGGCTGGCCAACAAGGGCTATGATCCAGTCTATGGTGCCCGTCCGCTGAAGCGGGTTATCCAGAAATTCGTCCAGGATCCGCTTGCCGAACAGATCCTGTCGGGGCAGGTGCCGGATGGATCACTGGTGAAGATCGCCAGTGGTTCGGACCGGTTGCTGTTCCGGACGAAACAGCCGGTCAGTGAAGCAGCGTAAGGCTGCACAGACGAGAATTGAAAATGGCGGCTCTCGGGCCGCCGTTTTTGTTTCCGCGGTATGCGAGAATTATTTGCTTGCGACCTGGTCTGAGGCCGGCTGGTTGTTCAGCAGCGTGTCGATGCGCTTGCGTTCGTCCTCGAACTTGGCGAGCGCATCACCCTGCAGCGATTTGCCACCGGGCAGCCGGATACGCAGCGGGTCGACCTTGGTGCCGTTGACGATCAGTTCGTAGTGAAGGTGCGGGCCTGTGGATTCGCCTGTCGTTCCTACCCAGCCGATGACCTGGCCCTGTCGTACCTTGGCGCCTGGCACGATGCCCTTAGCGATGGCGCTCTGGTGGTTGTAGGAGGATTCATAGCCGTTGGCATGGCGGATGATCGTCTGGTTGCCGTAACCGCCGGAATCCCAGCCGGCCTTTTCGACCGTACCATTACCGGCGGCGATGATCGCCGTGCCGCGCGGGGCTGCCCAATCGACGCCGGTGTGCATGCGCGCGAAGCCGAGGATCGGGTGACGGCGCATGCCGAAGCCGGACTTGAAGATGCCGTTCGGAACAGGGTTGCGCAGCAGGAACTGACGGATGCTCTTTCCGTCCTGGTCGAAGTAATCGATCGTGCCGTCTTCCGGGTCCTGGAAGCGATAGAAACGGGTCAGCGTATCGCCGAAGCGGGCGTTGACGTAAAGAAGCTCGGAATCCTCGGTCGCCTGGCCGTTGCTGTCGGCGACGGAGAAGAAGGCTTCGAGGTAATCCGACGGTTTCAATTGCGCCTGGAAGTCGACATTGCTGGCGAGCAGCTTGATGATCAGCGCTGTCATGTCCTTGGTCATGCCATAGGAAAGAGATGCGCGGTAAATGCCGTCATAGACGCGCGGCAGATTTTGGCCGGCAGGAGGAGCGAAGGAATTATCTTCGAAGGCGGTGGCTATCGCATCCAGCATCGGCGGCTCGCTGCCGGCAACGAAACGGCCCCTGTCGTCGAGCGCGACGGTGATGAGATGGCGGGTGCTGCGATAGACGCTGGCGCGGATGATCTTCGCCTGTTCGCCCTTCTGAATGATGCCGATACGCAGGACGTCACCCTTCGAAAGCGTATCGGTTCCGAGCAGCGGGGCGATGTAACCGGACATGCCGTCTGCCTGCGGCTGCGGATAGCCGGAATCGGCGAGTGCCTTGGCGATCGTCGTATCCTGGCGCACCGGCAGAATGTCGTCGGCGAATTCCTCGGTCTGTGGCGTGATGGATTCAGGCGCCGAGACCGTCATATTCTGCTCAAGCACGCGCGCCGCGAGGCCGGCGGTCAGATCGACGTCGTTGTCCTCGGTGGAGAAGCGGCGCGGATCGACATAATAGAGAGCGGCAAGCTGAGCATTTCCGTCCGTCAGAACGGAGCCGTTGGAGCGGACATTTTCCTCGACTTCGTCAAGCGACAGGCCGGGGGCCATGTTCAGGTCGGATTTGTTGGTCGGGAAGGGAACGGTCTTCAGCGCCACTTCGGATTCGACATCGGAGCCGTAAATTGCGCCGGTGCGGCTTTGCGGTGCCGGCTGGGGTTCGTCGGCCGAGAAGATCGCCAGCGGATCGAAGTCTGGATAATCCTCGGTCGCGACGTGATTGGCAGCCAACATCATCTTCACATGGGAGAAGGGCTGGCGGCGTACGACTTCCTTCTCGCCGTCATGCACGACGGTCGAGACTTCCATGACGGCGCGGTCGGATGGTTTGGCTGCGATGACGGGGGCGATCAGACGGCCGCCGCGGGTAACAGACGTATCCTGATGCGCGTCGGCGGAGGCGCTCGCATAGGCTTCCGCGGGGATTGCCAGCTGCTGACGGCCGTCCAGGGCGGCAAAAAGCGCAACACCCATAAGGATCGAAGAAGTAATGCCAGTGAGGAACGTGCCCGAAAGCCAGCGCAGCGAAACCTCGCGCCGGTCGGGTGCGCGTCGCCCGTCTGCCAGAAGCGGAGGCTCGCTGCCGAGCGAGCGGATCATCATTTTCTCCGTCATCATGGCAGTGGAGTTCGCATCCTTACATTCGATGTCGTTCTGAGCATCCGCGGGCCATCCTGGCTGGGGCGAAAGATGTGCATATTTTGGGCACTGAAGTCAAATCACACCGGAATGGGCACCTTACGTGCGCATGCCTGCGTGAATCGTGCGTGTTTCCTCATGACCAGCAGAATGTGATGATGTCGGGGCGAATATGATCAAAATCGTATCTTCCACAAGAAAACTGAACGACAGTCACGTTTCCCTGGGCTCTCCGCGGCGATCGGAATCCGGAAAACAAGCGAGGTTTGAGGACCCATGTAAATTTCTCTGAAAAAACAATTGGATACAAGAAAGATGATTTTTTCTGAAAACGCCTGTTGACTGTTTTGGTGGGGTGGGATTATAAGCCCAGTCACTGACGAGGGCGGCGGCGCTGCTGGCGACGAAGTTCCTCGTTCTGAAGAAATCAAGCGGATTGGCGGGTAGCTGGTT